>CAYFMN010000025.1:0-10520 GCA_964344185.1 uncultured Nitrospinota bacterium | reverse complement strand
AGGCTGTAGAAAAAGGAAAAAAAATTTATTTTGGCAAAGGGCTTTGTGTCACTTGTCATAGTAAAAATGGAAAAGGCGTTAAACTTCCTGGTCATTCGCCAAGAGACTTCACCGATGAAAAGTGGCAAGACATTCGATCTGATGGGGAATTAATGTGGATTTTAAAAAATGGCAGCCCGGGAACGGGTATGCCAGTTCGTGTTGGAAAAGTAATTACAGAGGAAGAAGGTTGGCAAGTTATTTTATTTATCAGGCAATTTAACGGAAAATAAATAATTAGTATCAAATCTATTAAAATTTTTTCTGATATTGGCCGCTCTTTAAATTCAACTTTTATTTTTATGATTAGATAAAGTTTTTATGCGAGGTTTTTCATTAAATGAGTAATGTTTTTCAATTCATTACCAAAAAGTTTTTTATTTGTTTTTTGGCGGTGTTTTATTTTCTTGTTTTTTTATTATTAGAGAATTCTTTAGCGGGAATCCAAGCGACTTCGGAAGTTGCAAAAGTTACAAAGAATGATTGTTCGCAAACAGGTATTTGTAATCCATCGCAACCTTTGATGGCATTTAAACGGGATCGCTCTTATAGATTATTACATGGAAAAGGCAGAAGAGGAGCCGGGTTTTGTCCACAGGCAAGGTCTACGCCTCCTGCTCCGGATAAATACTTAAAAATGAAAAATCCGCTAAAATTAGATAGGAGTACAGTTGAAAAAGGGAAAGCTTTATTCCAATACGAAGCTCAACCAACGGCTTGTAAAGTTTGTCATGGTTCTTTTGGAAACGGTCTCGGTATAATGCCAAATCTTAATCCAAAACCAAGAAACTTTACGTGTAAAGAAACTATGGAGGAAATATCAGACGGTCAAATGTTTTATATAATTACCCATGGATCCCAAGGAACTGCAATGCCAGCTTTTTTATCGCTTTCGGATGAGCAGGTGTGGCAACTGATCACATATATAAGAAGTTTATCTAAAGATAAATCGAGGTTGAGAAGGAGACGCTAATGAGGCTTCTAAATCATAGAAAAAAATCAACCCTTGGCGTTGGGAAATGGATTGCCCTGTTCATTGCATTTTATTTGATAGCGCCATTGAACGTTTTTGCCCAAGATTGTCCGCAACCTAGAGGCACTAAATCAGCCCCTGAAGCATATTTAAAAATGACCAATCCCGTAAAAGCTTCTTCTAGCAATGTATCCGAAGGTCGCGATTTATATATGGAAATGTCGGAGTCACTTGCTTGCGTTCATTGCCATGGACCAAAAGGCGATGGAAAAGGAGAATTGGGAGTGGATATTGAGCCTGCTCCAAGAAATTTTACCTGCGCTGAAACCATGAAAACCATTTCAGATGGCCAAATGTTTTGGGTAATAAAGAATGGTTCTCCAAATCAGCTTATGCCTGGTTATGGCAGCCTGGGAGACGAAGCGCTTTGGAAGATTATTTCTTTTATTCGAACCTTTACCAAATAGGAGGGAATGACGCGTGTATTAATATGGTTAATATTGATAGTATTTGGAGAACTTTTATTTAGCTTCCATGGTTTTTCTAGCTCAATGAATCTAGAAAAAAGTAAATCCGATCTTTCATATCTGAAAAGTAAAGCGAAATTTATCGTTGCGGGTTTAGGCATTTGTCCACAAAATCGAAAGACGCGACAAGCCCCCAGTTCTTATTTGAAAAAAGACAATCCTGTTCCTCAGGACGAGGTTAATCTAAAAGCCGGCGAAATTCTTTACCAAGAAAAAGCGAAGCCGACCGCTTGTCGATTATGCCATGGTTATAGAGGCATTGGAAACGGTCGGTTGTCTATGAGGTTGGATCCCCCACCCAGAAATTTTTCATGCGCTCAAATAATGAAATCGCTTCCAGATGGGCAATTATTCTGGATTATCAAAAAGGGGTCGAGCGGCACCGATATGCCCGCGCATGAGCATCATTTGACCGATAGGCAAATTTGGCAACTCATCCGTTATATTCGGAACTTTGCGAAATAATAGGACTCAGTTTTTATAAGAGGCGGGTAATAAATCAGTTCTATATGTTGGAAAAAAATAAAAACACGCCGCCTAAAGCAAGACCCGAACCCAGCAGGGTCAAAGTTGTTCCCCAGCCGGTAACCGCATAAGGCGATTTTTCTTTACCTTCGGCTTTTTGGCGAATCATAAAGCGAGGGTCAGCCATTTGTTCTCTTCGTTTATTTTCCAGCTTATTACACAGGCTTAATAAAAATAGACCTATTGCGGCTAATGTTATTCCCATTAATTGTTTTGAATTAATAAGATCCATATTTTTGTCCACGTTTCGTTGAAGAGTCTTTCTCAGTATACTTATTTGAGCGGAATAAAAATAAAAAAACTTTAAGATAAAGTTTTAAGTCTCCAAGTTTTAAGTATTTTCGTTAATCGGAAGTTTCTGTCAGTTTTTTTATAAGGCCTCTGGGTAAATTAGAACGTTTGATCTTACACTCAAAAATTCGAAATACAGACCAACCTTTTTCTCTTAATATTTTATTTACCCTTTTATCGCGCTTTCGATTTCTCTCGATTTTTGTTTTCCAGTATTTTGTGTTCGACTGCGGAGAAAGGTTTCTACAGTTATGACCATGCCAGAAACAACCGTCGGCAAATATGGCGACTTTGTTTTTAGGAAATACAAAATCCGGTTTGCCAAAGATAGGGTAGTTTCTTCTCCATCCTATTAGTTTTTTTTCCTTAAAAAGATGAATGAGTTTTACTTCCGTTGATTTGTTCCCATTGGATTTGACGGCTCGCATTATTTTTGAGCGATCTTCTTTAGAAAAAGTGTCAACCATGTCGCGGAGAAAGTTAAGGTTTTAGGCGTTAACTTGAATTATGTTTTCGATATGGCTCGGAGAGAGAGCCTGAAGTATATTAGGCAATATTTTTTCGATAAGGGACTCTACCACAGGGATGGGAATAGTATTGCCGGTTTGCTTTTTAATCTGGCTATCAGAAACGACTATCTGAAACCAGTCGGGAAACCCCTGTAATCGCAAAAATTCTCTTGGGGTTAATCTACGTTGGCCGTCAACTAATAAATAGTTATGTGAAGCTCCTGATCTTAAAGCGCATGAATAAGGATATGAAGTGATGTTTCCCGATTTATTTTCATGCCATATTGAAGGATAAACTTTTGGTTTGTGTTTTTTAAATCTTTTAGTTCTAACGTTTTCTGAAACGTAGTATTTGGGAGAAACAGATTGTTCTAAAACTTGGCTAAGAGGCAGAGGTTTTTTGTCGCCCTTTGGGAATATATTTTTGCTTGGAGGTTCCATGAGGCCAATGATAAATACCCTCTCTCTTTTCTGCGGTAATCCAAAATCCAGGGCGTTTAAGACTTTATAGTCCACCCAATATCCGAGTTTAAATAAAGAGTTCAGGATTCTTTGCAGAGTTTTCCCCTCATTATGACCGACCAAGCGCTTAACGTTTTCCAGTATGAATGCGTAGGGGCGTTTTGCTTCTAGTATTCTAAGAATTTCGAAAAATAAAGTCCCTCTAGCATCTTCAAAGCCGTTTCCTCTACCGATAATGCTAAATGGTTGACAAGGAAAACCGGCAAAAAGAAGGTCATGTTCTGGAATATCTTCTGACGGAATTTGTTTTATGTCGCCCTTTGGATTTTCCCCAAAATTTGCAAAGTAACTATTGCGGGCAGGTTGGTCTATGTCGCAGGAAAGTACACATTGATTACTTATCTGATGTTTTTTGAAAACATTTTTTGCGGCGATTCGAAAGCCGCCAATACCACAGAATAAGTCTATAAATTTAAGTTTTACTTTGCCTGTATTTGCTCTAATCATAAAATGAGTTTTTGGGAATACGATTACAATCCTTTAATCGGTTTTCCGGCGGGGTATTCTACCTGGTAATCAATCCGTACAATTTTCTTTTCATTAGGTTTTAAATTAATTTCCCAAGTTACTATGTTTTTTTCATCAACTTTTTTAGGGGTTGGAGAAATATCGTTGGTTTTGACTTCGATATTTTCGTGATATGAAAGAGGTAGTTGGTCTTTTAACGTTAGTAGTATTTCGGTTTTTTTAAAATTTTCAAGTTGTATTTCGTAAATATAGCGCAAGCGGTCTTTTTTATCGAATAAACCTTCTTCTCCTCCTTCTTTACGAATTAACTTTCTTTCGACTTTTATATTTTCATCCGCTCCTAAACCAATTTTAAGTTCTTGCCCAGGAGCGGTTTGGTTCATCCAAACTGTTCCTACAAAACTTTTGTTAAGATAGATCCATCCTCTACCCTGTAAGAAATGAAATGGACTCTTATTTTCGGTTTTGGAATTTAAGTAAACAAAGGCTGATCGTTTTGGAATGCTAATATAATCCAAATCGATTGGAAATTTTTGTTCAGCGATGGTCGATCTATGATCAAAAACTCCCGAAGAAATTGTTTGTTTATCCATGAGAGTGTATACCAGAGAAGTTCCTGTCTCTGTTACTGTTGCTGCTGCGGCCATCATGGAGGATGATTCTATTTCTGCCATTGAATCCATTGCCATAGGAGAGGTTAGCATTTTCCTTTGTGATTTTCTGGCTTTAGGAGGAGGTAAGAAATCTATTATCCAAGGTGAAAGGTTAGGAGGCGCTCCGCCCAGGGAAGGACGACCCGTTGATAATTCCATTTCAATATTTTCCCAGTTTTCTCCAGTTTTTTGGATTATTTCCCCCTGATATAAAACGGTTAAACTTTTTTTTTCGGTATCTGCTGAGAGTTGGTAAACAGGTTTCCAACGGGTATTTGAAACTTGATAAGTCACTTCGATATCTAAAGTTGATTCTGATGGACTTTTCCAATCTAAAATTACGCAATGAGCGGTTTTTTTGATTCCTGATTGTAATTCTTGTAGTTTCTTCTTTTCAGCTTTCAGTTGTTTTTCAATTTTAGTTTTACTGTCTTCTGCTTTTCTTCTGTCTGTTAGAAGTTGGTTTCCGCGAGTGGAAACAAAATTTAAAGTTTGATCCCAATCTTTTGGCCCCGTTTTTACTCCATCTATTTTTGTTGAATATTGTTTTCCTCTATCCGATTCTGAGTCGACTAGCAGATTGATAAACTCCAACTGGAGGTCTAGAGTTTTTATACTATCTTGAGCGGCTTTCAATTCTTCTTCGATTGACTGAACAATGTTTTCTTGTTTAATAATGTCATCGCTCAGGAAATTAGAGCCATAATCGCGACTTGTTTTTACGTTTACAAGGCGAGCCGGGGACTCGCTGACCAGCGAAACGCGAACGGAATTAGGACGAAGCGAATCAGGCAGTGGACCAATGGAAAATTGCGATTTACCTGCGGGAATTTTTCGTTGGATAAGGCGCGTTACTTCTGCGCGATCAGTATAAAGGCGTACTTTAGAAATTTTTCCAGGAACGGTGGTTGCTGAAACGCAAAATGCAGGCAATAAAGTGAAAGATGCCACGCAAGCCAAAGCGAAAAGTCTTTTTCTGATCGAAATATTGGAAGCCATTTTAAGACCGCTCCTTGGGTAAAGTCTCATTAATAATTTGCCATTAACAGTTTAACCGTGTTCTAAAAGTTTTAAAACTCCAATTTGTCGCAGGTTTTGGGTAAAAAGGCTTGCTCTAAGTCATTGATTAAGTTAACCTTGTTTTGTTGGAGTTGAAAGTGGAATTATGATTGAACAACGCGACGAAGGGTATCGTTTTTCTGTAGAACCATTTTTGTTAGCCGATTTTGCGGATGTTTCTATCGAAAATAAAATCTTAGACGTGGGCACCGGCTCAGGAATTATCCCCATTCTAATATCTAAAAAGAAACCTGCTTTAAACATTATAGCCGTCGAGCTACAAAAAGTATTGAGCGATCTTGCTATAGAAAATGTTGATTCCGCCGGTTTATCATCTTTTATAAAAGTTGTTCATGGAGATTTTTTAGAAATTTCCAAAAAATTTCATACTGAATCATTTGATTTAATTATAAGTAATCCTCCATATAGAAAGTTAAATAGCGGTCGGATTAATTCTAATCCGGTCAAAGCTTTTGCGCGGCATGAAATTAAATTAAATCTCCCTAATCTTATTGAAACTTCTTTTCGGTTATTAAAATCTACTGGAAGAATTGTTTTATCCTATCCTTTATCCAGAAAGGCGGAAGTCCTGAAGGTTTTGAGCCGTTTAAAGCTGGTTCCATCGAGATTACGAGATGTATATGGCCGACCTGGCGCTAATGCAAAGTTTTTCTTAATTGAGGCTAAAAAATTAAGAGACAATTATTCGATAAAAGAAGATTCAATTTATATTTATAAAGCAGACGGGTCTTACTCAGAAAATATGGAACAAATTTATGCTTCCTTTGATTATCCTTACCGGTCCCACAGGGTCCGGTAAGAGCGCGACAGCTTTGGAGTTAGCCGATAAGCTTGGATCGGAAATAGTCAGCGCCGATTCTATGCAGGTTTATAAATACTTTGATATAGGAACTGCAAAACCCAGCAAAGAAATACGAAGAACTACCCCTCACCATTTAATCGATATCCTAGAACCGGAGGAAAAATTTAATGCATATGAATTTAAAACTCAGGCATTAGATTTGGCTCGCAAGATTATCGCCCGGGGCAAAGTTCCGCTAATAGTTGGCGGCACTGGCCTCTATCTAAAAACTTTAATGCTGGGATATGATTGCGCTGTAATGGTTTCTCCCGAAATTAATTCACAGGTTAAATTAGAAATAGATAAATGGGGTACGTGTCGAGTCCACGAGGAATTAGAAGCGGTTGATCCAGAATCTGCGGAAAATATTTCTTGTAACGATCCATTAAGAATTCAACGAGCGTTATCGGTATTCCGTCAAACAGGAGTTCCTTTGTCGCAGTTACATAGGGAAGGGACGCCGTTAGAAGAGGAATTTGACGTCAAGTTTTTCTTATTACAATGGGATCGCGAGTCTCTTTATAAAAATGTTGAAAAGAGAATTGATTCGATGATTTTGGAAGGATGGGTTGATGAAGTAAAAGGATTATTAAGGAGAAAAATCAGTCTTAATTCCAGACCTTTCCAAAGTATTGGATATTCTCAAATAAGCCGTTTTCTAAAAGACGAAATGCCATTTACCCAAACCGTGGACGAAATCAAAAAAGAAACTCGCCGCTATGTTAAAAGGCAAACGACCTGGTTCAAAAAAATGCCAAATCACATACCTATTCCCGTATCTTCTAAGGATAATCCTTCCATGATAAAAAATAAGATTTTTTCAAAAGTTCCGGAATTAGTAGCGTTTTTAATCGCCTTATTTTTTTCCTTTTCCAACCCAGGTTTTGCCAAGTCGGAAGTTTCTAAAATTGCTCAAGCGGTCGCTTTTACTGAAAAAGAAAATTTTTCTAGAGCAGATAAAATTTTATCAAAATATTTAGAAGAGGATCTTTCCGCGGATATAAAAGGTTCTGTGTTGTATTTGTCTGGAATAGTTTTAAACCGATTGGGAAATTATTCTGAAGCTGCAAACCGGTTGAAACAATCTTTAAATATTTCTTCGCCAATTCAAGGTTATAAACGATTTGAATTAGCTGAATCCTTATTTCGTTTAAATCAATTTGAATTAGCGTTAGTACAGGTCGAAAAATGTTTGAAGGGTAAGCCTTCTTTAAGCGTGTTTCCCAAAGCGGCCTTATTAAAAGTTAACATTTTGGAAAAGCTAAATAAGAATTCTGTAGCGATTTCATTTTTGAGCAAAGCTATTAAAAGGATATCGGCGGATAGAACGTATTTGGCCACGGGTAATATTCCTCAGCTTTTATACAAACAAGGAAATTTATTTGAAACGTTTGACAAGTTTTCTAACGCCTTTAATGTGTATAAGAGAATCTACATTCAATATCCTTTAAGCGAAGAAGCCGTTTTGGCTTTTGAGCGGATGGATAAAATAAAAAGTCTACACAAGGCTTCCGTTCAAGATATTCAAAGCTCTGGTCGAATGAAGCGCGTTAAAATATTGTCAAGTCAAGCTCAATTTGAAAAAGTGGTTGCTGAGATTGAAGTTAATCGTAAAAGTTTAAACTCTTTAGATAGTTATATTTATTTGGCGAACGCTTATCGTAGACAAGGCAAAAGAAAAGAAGCCGCAAAAGTATTTCGGGAAATTTTAGAGAAATTTCCTAATCAACCCAGAATTCAAAAAGCGCTATTTGAATCTGCCAGAAATCTTTGGAATTTGGATCAAAATTTAGAAGCCGCGAATGTTTTTCGTAAGGCGATCCAAGCCAACCCCGAAAATGATTTAGGAATGCGCGCGCGGTATTTTTTAGGAAGAGTTCTTGAAGCAGATGGGAAAATAGAGGAAGCCATTAATGAATATCGAAAGCTAAAAAAGCGACGCGGTCAATATGCCGAAGAAGGAGCCTGGAGGATTGGTTGGTTGAGTTATATATCCGGAAAACTTAATGAGGCGAAAAGGAATTTTCAGTCAAATATTGACCGATTTCGAAAAGGAGACTTGTTAGAAGCGAACATTTTTTGGAAAGCCAAGAGTTTAGAAAAAATGGGTAAAACTCTTGAAGCTGACAAGGTTTATAAGGAGGTTTTTTCAAGATTCCCTTTTACTTATTATGGAACGCTCGCTTCTAATAAGTTGGCTAAGGCAAGCTTATCAGGCTCTGAAAAGCTGGTTGAAAATGGCTCAATAAAACCTGTCAGTCTTAATTTAGATTCTGATCAACAGGAGGTTAAGGAACCTAAGCTCGGAAAAAACTCGAAAGAAAGATTAAGAAGAGTCAGGATATTGGTGAATTTGGGACTAAATGATAGCGCTGTTTTTGAAATAAGGCATATTGAGAGGAAAATTAGAAAAACATTTTCAGGCACCTTATGGATAGCTGATTTATATGCGCGGGCGGGGGCTTATAAAGAATCTCAGAGGCTATTGGAACTTTTCGCTAATTTTAAAACAAAAATGCGGGAGAAAGAGTTGCCTCTAATTTTTTGGAAACGTTATTTCCCGTTAGTTTTTAAGCAAGATATTTATTCTCAAGCAAAAATATTGAATATAGATCCGTTCATGGCGACGAGCGTTATTAGGCAGGAAAGTATGTTTGATCATAATTCTATGTCTGTGGTTGGGGCCAGAGGGTTGATGCAAATCATGCCGCATACGGGTGAAAGGTTTTATGAATTTGAAAAAGATAAGCGGCAATTTCAGCCCAATTTGTTATTTGATCCGTTAATAAATATTCGCATAGGCACGAAATACTTAAAGGAACTTAATTCCAAATATAATGGAAATTGGGTTAAGATTTTAAGTTGCTACAATGCGGGGCCCGAAGCGGTTGCAGATTGGGAAGCTCGATTTCCAGAAACAAAAGACCCAGATGAGTTTGTCGAACGAATTCCGTATCCAGAAACCAGGAATTTTGTGAAACGAGTCTTAAGAAATAGAGGCGTTTATCGGGTTATTTATGAAAAAAATTTGGCTACTTAATTAAATTTCCATTTTTTATTGAATCATATTTTGTTTTAGAACGATTTGGAGGATTTGATGGAAAAAGGTTTATCTGCGGAAGATGCAGAAGGTTGGGTGGATAAATATTCCACGCAGATGTATCGATTTGCCTTAGCAAGGGTAAAAGACCAAGATATTGCGGAGGAGGTTGTCCAGGAAACGTTTTTAGCGGCCTGGAAATCTAAAGAGTCTTTTTCTGGTAGATCGACTGAAAAAAGTTGGTTGTTTGGAATTTTAAAACACAAAATATTAGATTATTTTCGCCAGTTGAAAAAGAGGGGCGAGATTGAGTTTGGAGATTCGGAAGATTGGGAAACGGCAGAAAATCTTTTTCAAACTAATGGTAAATGGAAGACTTCTCCTTCCAGTTGGGGGATTGATCCTGAAGAGGCGGCTCAAAACTTACAATTATTAGAGGCTTTAAATCGATGTGTCGAAAGTCTTTCCGATCGCTTTAGAAGTCTTTTTTGGTTGAAAGAGATGGATGGGTTAAGCGCCGACGAGATTTGCGATCAATTAGATATAAAACCTGCAAATCTTTGGGTGATGATGCATAGAATCAGGAATCGCTTAAAAACTTGCTTGGAATCTAACTTTGAATTTTCTCAGAGTGGGTTAAGCAAATGAAGTCGTTATTTCAAAAAGGAATGTTGTTAATGGAATCGATATTTAAAATGACTTGCAGAGATATTTTTCCATATATATCTGAAATGATAGATCATAAAATTCCTTTTTTTACTCGGATGAAAGTTAAACTTCATTTGGCTCTATGTAACGTTTGTTCTTTTTATCAGCAACAACTGGAGACTATAAAAAAGCTTTCTGAAAATATTGGTTTATCGCAAGAAGATTCGGAAGAGGGTCCTGAGCTTAGCGATAAAAAAAAGCTTGAGATAAAAGAAGCGCTTAAAAAAGAAAAATAAAAACTTAAGAGGATCTCTAATGATTCATGTTTTTACTAGCTTGCTATCGACTAGCCCTTGATAATTATGGCTAGTCTCTTTGCAAATCTCAATTTTTAGAGGTTCCCT
>CAYFMN010000024.1:31254-75063 GCA_964344185.1 uncultured Nitrospinota bacterium | reverse complement strand
TAGCCGTAGCTACACCAGCGCTCACTTGCAAGAACTTTCTTCGGTTTAGCCTCATAAAAATGAACCTCCTATTCAGCTTCAGCAGTTATTAAATACTGCAAGTCCCGAGCTTATAGCAGAGCCCCAAAGTCCTCTCTCATATTTTATTAGAACGACCTGCCGCGCTTAAAAAGCGGCAATTCCTAACTATCTACAGCCTAAAAATTTCATAAAAACTTTAAACGGCGTATAAAAAGTTATTAAATTCGCCTAATAATAGTAAGAGTACTTTTATCAGCTTCTACCCAAGCTCTAAGTTGTCTGGCAAGATAACTAAGTTTTAATTTAAAAAACATCCACAATAGTCCGATTTTTCCATAGGGAGGTTCCCTAAAAAAAACCAAGCAAATTCCTCACACTTTTAATAGGAAAAAATAACCTTTGTAGCTAGGCAAAAAGATAGAACGGGCAAGAAATTCGATTATTCGAAAACAAATTAGGAGGGCGGGAGCTAACAACAAAGTTTTTTAAGCTTAATAACTTTTTATACTTTCAACCTCTAACGTTATAAAAAGTATTTAAAAAAAATACAAATGGAATAGAAATAACTTTCAATAAAAATATTCAAGTTTCGATCAAATAATTTATGTAAGAAATAGTTGATAGGAATTAAAAATTTTGCGATGAAGCTTTCTTACATTTAACTTATAACCAAACCAACCGGAAAGTTTTACTTAAAATTATTTTCCGAGGAGATGAAAAAAATCAAATGAGATTATTGAGAAGAGCGTATTTGGTTAAATCAGAGTCGCACCTCATATTCATTTTTCGTAAAACATTTGTTCGGTATGTCCTTACAG
The DNA here is from genome assembly GCA_964344185.1 of uncultured Nitrospinota bacterium. Lineage (GTDB taxonomy): Bacteria > Nitrospinota > Nitrospinia > Nitrospinales > JAJDAT01 > JAJDAT01. The sequence goes on along the minus strand of CAYFMN010000024.1, from coordinate 74,224 downwards.
TTTTTACGCTCAAATCTAACTTTTCTCCGATTTCCACTAAAGATTCTCCCGTAACTAACATTTGAAAAACCTGAAGCTCTCTATCCGAAAGACTCTCATGTTCTGGAGTTTTAGCTCCAGCAGGAAAAAACGCCATTTTTTCCATAAATTCAGGACTAACATACCTTCCACCTGAAGCGACTTTTCTTATTGCTGCTATTAAATTATCAACGGAACTTTCTTTATTGATATAGCCCGAAGCTCCTGCCCTTATATAACGCATTGCATAATATTCCTCAGGGTAAACGCTTAAAATGAGAAATGGTAAATCAGAGTGCGCTGCTTTAATCATTTTCATATAATCTAAACTTAATTCTCTATTCATAGTGACATCCAATATTACGATATCGACTGTCGCTAGATTTACTTGATTTAACAACTCCTTACAACTTTCTACTTCTAACATCACCTTTAAATCATGAACAGAAGATATTATCCTTTTTAATCCTTCACGAAAAATAGGATGATCATCAGCGATCATTACTTTAGTTGGTTTTTCCATTATGACTTCCATTATTAAGAATCTGGGTAAAGAATTGTTCCTTTTTACTGCCTAAATAAAAAATCCCACTAATAAATCAAAAACAATACGTTAACCAAATATTTATAAAATTTTCCCGCGCCTTAAAAATTTCTAATTAAATTCGAGAAAATTCTCTAAATTAAATCAATAAACTTTTGGTTTTTACGAGTTAGGAAAAATTTAAAAACAGCTTATCTATTTGCTTATCATAATCCCCGGCAAGCAGCTTTCTCAGTTAGATTCGATATATTTTTCGCCCCTGGATACCTTGTGTATAACATCTAATAATTGAACAGGAGAGCATGTTTTGGAAAGATAACTCGAAGCGCCCGATTGAATTAGCCTTAAACCATATTGCTCCCCCGCAAATAAACTCAAAACAATAACTGATAAAGTTGGATTAGATTTTTTAAGCTGAGTTAAAGTTTCCAATCCATTATTATCCTGAATTCCTATATCCATCAAAATCATATCAACATCTAAAGTTTTTAATTTTTCTAAAATTTCATTTACATTTTGGGCTTCGCCGACCACTTCAATTTTCAAATCCCGTGCAAGAAGGTTTTTTAATCCTTGCCGCACAACCGCATGATTATCCGCTATTAAAATTTTTATTTTAGTCATTTTTTAATAGAAGCTTATCGTTTACTAAAATACATTTCTTTTCCAATCTCAAACTCTAAGAAACATCCATTATTTCAATTCACTAGCTTCTATTTTTACGGCAAATAAAAAGCCAAACCTATTTACCCATATTCTCCTTTACAATATCAATGGACAAAACCTTATTTTAAAATAGGCAAAACATTTAGTGACTTTTATTTAAAGAAAGGGGAGAAAGAGATTTTCTCTTATCTCCTTAGTTCTCCAATAAATAATATGGGATTTTAATCTACTGAAGAAAAGATATGGATCAATGAAGGAGGGTAAGCAAAAAGAAGTTTTTATCTGACCTCGCAAATGTATCTTAAGGCCAATTTAAGTTTTAACCTAAAGAACTATACAAAATTAATATCTAAAAGTTTATAAAGACCAAACTTTAATTCTAAAAAAACTCTAAGGAAAAGTATTTTAAGTCAACCAATTTTGACATCGACAATGCCCTGGATAGCCTCCTCATTCCATGAGATATCTGGTCTTTGACGTCCTAAATGAACCAGAAACTCGATATTACCCTTTTGTCCAGTAATTGGAGAAGAGATGAGATTGAGGAAATGCCAATCAGATTGCTCAACAAATTCTTTCAAACCTAACAATACCTTTAAATGCTTATCCGGAGACTTAACAATTCCTTTTTTTTCCACCTCGTTTTTTCCTACTTCAAATTGAGGCTTTATAAGAGCAATTATCTCGGCGTTGGCGGTTAACAGTTTAAAGGTGGGAGGTAAAACAAGTTTGAGGGAAATAAACGAAACATCTATTACAGCCAAATCCGGCAACTCGCCTAGAGTATCCGAATTTAAATACCGAATATTTTGTCTTTCTAATAATCGAACTCTTGAATCTGTTCTTAGCTTCCAATCAAATTGGCCATAACCAACATCAACGGCAATAACTCTGGAAGCGCCATACTGAAGTAAACAGTCGGTAAAGCCTCCGGTAGAAGCCCCAATATCTATAGCCGTTTTTCCAGCAACAGGAATTTTAAAAAATTTGAGGGCCTGCTCTAGCTTTAGGCCTCCCCGGCTGACAAATGGATGGTCCGACTCGAAGATATCTATGCGACTATCATCAGGAACCATTGTGCCGGCTTTGCAGACAACTTCTCCTTCAACCTTAACTTTACCCGCCAATATCAAACTACGGGCTTTCCCGCCGGTGGAAGTCAGTTTTTTTTTACTAACAAACGATCAAGACGTAATCGATTAGCTTTCTTTGTCATCTTCATCCTCAGTGGGAAATAAGTCAGTAATTAATTCGCCTTTTTCGTTTTTAGTTAACTGCTCGATTTTACGTTCGGCTTCGTTTAATTTTTTTGAGCAAAGTCGAGACATCTTGATACCTTCTTCAAAAGCTTCCAACGACTTGTCAATATCCATTTCGCCTTTCTCTAGTTCATCGACGATAGATTCCAAACGCTTCATCGCTTTTTCAAACTTTATTTCTTCTTTCTTCTCAGCCATATCATTCTAATTAAAAGTTTTGTAAAATATTTAGTGGCAACTGTATCGCTAAGTTCTACATCAAAGGTATTTTACACAAAAGCTAGAGTTATTTTTCGAAAATCTGGGATCATTTGCAGAATACCCAAAAGAACTCTTAGTAAAATCTAAAATTCTATTCTAATTAATAAGCTTTGAATACAAAGCCCCTTCTAATTTATGATGGAGATTGCGGTTTCTGCCGCGCCTGGATAGGTCGGTGGCGGGAAATTACCGGCGACTCTATCAATTACGCTCCTTATCAGGAAGTCGCCCATAATTATCCCCAAATTACGACTTCTCAATTCCAAAGTTCTGTTCAATTAATTGAGTCAGACCAACAAATTTCTACCGGAGCCGAAGCTGTTTTTAAAACTTTGGCGTACAATCCCAAACGCAGATGGCTCCTTAAGCTTTATAAAAATATTCCCGGATTTGCTTTCATCTCCGAGCTTGGTTACAAAATAATTGCCCGTAACCGCCACGCCTTTTCTAAGCTTTCTGATTTTTTTTTAACTTAAATAATCATTCCTCCGATTTAGTCATCACTCGAAACCTTTTTCTTCGGGGGCTTGGGTTAGTTTATTTTTTCGCGTTTGCATCGCTGGGGCTTCAAGTTACAGGTCTTATAGGCGAACAGGGTATTTTACCCGCCAAAGAATATTTAGATTGGGTGGATCGTCAATTTGACAGCGGTAAATATACAGCCGTCCCCACTATTTTTTGGTTTGATTCCGCAAACTGGTTTCTTCAAACGATTTGCTGGTCGGGAGCTTTACTAGGCATATCGATGCTAGTGGGAAAATTTAACATTTTACCAACCAGTCTTTGTTGGCTATTTTATCTGTCTATCGCCTCAGTTGGCCAAGAGTTTCTTTGGTATCAATGGGACACATTACTTTTAGAAGTCGGCTTTCTTTCAATCCTTATTTGCCCGTGGACCTTAAAAAAATCAAACAATGAAGCGCCTTCAACTTTCATTATTTGGCTCTTCAGAATTTTAGCTTTCAAATTAGAATTTTCCTCTGGAGTAGTCAAACTGGCCAGCGGCGATCCAAGTTGGAGGTCTCTATCGGCGCTTAATTATCACTATGAAACACAACCGATACCGACTCTAGGAGGATGGTTTTTCCACCAACTGCCTCCTGGTTTCCACGAGTTTTCAACGGCTTTCATTCTCTTATCTCAATTAATTTTCCCCTTATTGATTTTCCTAAAAAGGCAATGGCGCATTAGTTATTTTTTTCTAATGGTCTCAACTCAATGCTTGATTGCCTTCACGGGAAATTATGGCTTTTTTAATATCTTAACTATTATCCTAGCTATCCTCCTCCTTGACGATACCTTTATAAAAAGATTTTTTCTGTTTTTTAAAATTTATCTCAAGGAGCTTTTACCTTGTCAAATAACTCTTAAAAGACACATATTCTTAAACTCAATTGGTCTAATTCTTCTAATTTTTAATTTTCTAAATATCTCTGGTTTGGTATTTAAGTTCCAATTACCCCATCCGATGAACAAGACCATTAAAATTTTGCAACCATTTCATTTAAACAATCGTTATGGGTTATTTGCAGTCATGACAAAAACCCGACCTGAAATTATTATAGAAGGAAGCAATGACTTAAATAATTGGTCTGAATATAAATTCAAATGGAAAGCTGGCGAATTAAAGCGTCCTCCTCTATATGTAGCTCCTCATCAACCTAGATTAGATTGGCAAATGTGGTTTGAAGCTTTAGCAAGTTTCAGGTCAAACTCTTGGTTTATTAATTTTCTTGATAAAATATTAAAAGGTTCAAAAGACGTTCTGAACCTGATGCAATACAACCCGTTCCCCAATTCTCCACCGCGCTATCTACGCGCGGTAGCATACGACTATAATTTCACAAGTTGGGATGAAAGAAAAAAGTCAGGTCTTTGGTGGAAACGATCATCCAAGCGATATTATTCTCCAACCATTAAAAACCCTTTTATAAAAATGAAGAAAAAAGATCCGCTTTCTAACGCCCCTTCAAATTGAAATTAATAGACGTATAATAAGTTTTCGCCTTTGTCTCCAATAACAAGAGTGAATCAAATGTCGATCATTGAAGTCTCTAACTTGAACTTTGAATACCCTGGCAAAATTGCCTTACAGGACATTTCATTTACTATAGAGCCCAAAACCATCACGGCTTTGGTTGGTCCTAATGGAGCTGGGAAAACTACATTGATGAGCTGTCTTGCGGCTATTGCCTTACCAATTTCCGGGCAAATTCATATCGACGGCGTTTCGGTTTTAGAAGAACCTCGCCGTTGTCATAAGATGTTGGGTTATCTTCCAGACTTCTTTGGATTATACGACGAGTTGACTGTTCGCCAATGTCTGACCTACATGGCTATGTCTCAAAAAATTCCTTCTAATCAAATTGATAACGCCGTCGCCCAAACCGCAAACCGCGTTCGCATAGAAGAGCATTTGAAAAAAAAGGCGGGAACTCTATCCAGAGGGCTAAGGCAATCTCTTGCCATCGGCCAAGCTATTATTCACGATCCAGAATTACTCCTTTTAGACGAACCCGCTTCTGGACTAGACCCCGAAGCTCGTCATAATCTTTCTGAACTCCTTCAAGCTCTACTTAGAGAAGGAAAAACTATTATGGTTTCATCACACATCCTCTCAGAGCTTGAAGATTATTCCACGCACATGCTTGTTTTAAGAAACGGGAAATCATTAGGCTATTCTAAAATTGGCGACATAAAAATTTCGGAAAAGAAGCGAATGAATTTAACGTTAACTGAAAATGCCGCGAAATTCGTCGATCCTTTAAGGCAATTTGATTCAGTGGAAAATATTATAGACAAAGGCGTAAAAATAGAATTCGACTTTGAAGACTCTCCCCTAGCCCGTCGCGACTTATTGAAAAAACTATTGGATCAGGGTTTTCCCGTATGCGGTTTTGCGGAAAAAGAGATAGATCTCCAAGAAATTTATATAGACAAATACGCTGACAAAACTGTCCACAAGAACTTATAAATGAAAATTCTAAATGCCGAATTCCAGCGTAATTTATGGTTAGAAGTCAGTTTACACCGTCTTATTGCAACGCCAATAATTTTAGGCGCGATATTTTATTTATTTTCCTTCGCAGGCAACTCTAACGCATCTTTATTTACGTCGTCCATTTGGATATTCATGATGATCACCTGTATTTGGGGGGCTAACCGAACTGCGGACAGCATGGTCTCCGAAATTCAAGAAAAGACATGGACGTCCCAAAGACTCACCCCCACTAATCCCTGGTCGATGGTTTGGGCAAAATTATTAGGAAGTTCTATCGTTACCTGGTATGCAGGGGCATATTGCTTACTTGCATTTTTTATCGCGGGCGTGCAGATAGGACGGCCAGCTCAAACATCGGCTTTGGTTAGCCAAGGACTAATCCCAGGAGCGCTTTATTTAATAGGAATTGCTCTTGTCTGCCAAACGCTTGGCTTTATGATTGGAATTGGGGCAACCGAAGAAAAGTCTTCCCTCGGAGGCCGTAGAGCCTTTTGCTCAAATATAGTCGGAGCGATATCAGGAGGCGCTTGCGTTTTAATAAGCTTTCAAAAACTGGAACCAAACTCAATAATAAATTGGCACGGAATTTCATTTGGCGAGTTTAATTTTTACTTGTTTACCTTATACGTTTATCTAACCTGGGGTTTAATTGGTCTTAACGCTCAAATGCGCAGAGAATTCCAAATGCAAAACCATCCGCTTGTTTGGATTGGTTTCCTGGCTTTCATTATCTTTTATATTTGGGGTTTTGAATTCGCAATTACTAAGAAAATTATAGGAAAAAACGAACCCAATTCTGTTCGTTCGATTTTAAGTTTTTTTTCCATGATCGCAATAACTTACCTAACAATCATCTGGGAAAAAACCGATGGGTTCGCATTGCGTAGGTTATATAGCCTTATTAAACGAGGTGAAAGAAAAAAAGCGGCATTAGAAATACCGCGATGGACGATTTCAACTCTGGCGGCTTGGGTACTGGGAATTGGGTTGCTTATCGCCTTTGGAACAGACCTTACTAATCTGGAAAAGTCGTTAAACTTTTGGGAAGATATCGGCGCTATATTATGTTTCTCGATGCGTGATTTCGCCATAATTTTGTATTTTCGATTATCCTCAAAACCTCAACGCGCCATAGCCGTCGCCATTTTATATCTAACCATTCTCTATGGTTTGTTTCCAGTCTTAATGTTTTCTCTAGGTCTAGAGCAAATTAACTCGCTGTTCTATCCAATCAACGATGACGCGTATGTTATACCCTCTATTTTTTGCGCATTTCTAGAAGCTGTTCTAATTTGGATACTAGCAATAACTAGATGGAAGCGTTCTCGGTATTATCAACTAACTTGACTAAATCATTTACGAATTGAAAAAAGTTAATTCGAATTTTTAGAAGGAATGGCCCGTCGAACAATTTTTTCTCAAATACCTAAAGGTTCTTTAAAACAAAAATAATTAGCTTAAAGGGAACCTCTAAAAATCAGATTTGCTGGGAGCCTCGACCTTAAATTCAAGGGTTAGGCGATAGTAAACCAGTAAAAACGCCAATTATTAGAGATCCTCTTAAAATCAATTTTCTCTGAAAAAACCAATCAAAACGAGAACAGAAGTAGTTATGCCACCAACAACGTACAGGAAAAAACCTATCGAAGTTTCTCCTAAGATCGTAATAAAATATTCGCGATTAAAAACGAACCCCCAATGAAAAACAAACGCATATGAAATTAATAGGCCTAATTTATGTCTGCCAAAGAAAAAACAAAACGAGACTAAAAAAACAAATAAAATAACTTGGCCTAACGGTACGACTAAATTTTTATCGGATAAAAATAGAGTAAAGCTACTCCAAAATTCCATTTTGGATGCCAGATAGGAGATTTATCTAAAAGGAACCGCTAAAAATCCAGATTGCCAAGAGTCTGTCCCTTAAATTCAATGGCTAGACGATAGCAAACTAGTAAAAATGCCAATTATTAGAAGTCCTCTAAACTTATTTTTATTAAAAATAACGTTCAGGAAATTATAGGTTGAACCTGATTTCTTCCTGATTCTTTGGCCTTGTAAAGATTTTGATCCGCTTCACGCAACGTTTGTTCAAAACCGCCTTCCTTTTCATAAAGAGCCGCTCCAAAACTTGCAGTTACGTCGACTTTTTTACCTCCGCTTTCAAAAACTTTCTCTTCCAATTTTCCTCTAATTTTTTCCGCAAACTGAACAGCTCCCTCCAATTCAGTATCAGGTAAAATTAGTAAAAATTCTTCTCCTCCCCAACGCGTAGCAATATCTTGCAATCGCTTTTCCTTCATAATCAATTGAGAAAACTCTACCAAAACTAAATCGCCGAAATCATGACCATAGTTATCATTTACTTTCTTAAAAAAATCTATGTCGGCCATAACAACCGTAAATGGGCTATTATTTCTTTGTGATCGAGCTATTTCTTTTTCTAATTGATCAAACAAATATCTCCGATTATATAACCCAGTTAATGGATCGTTATTCGCCATTGCGGCTAATTTTAAAATTGCCTGTCTTAATCTGATATGAGTTTTTACTCTTGCCACCACTTCCGCTTGTTTAAAAGGTTTAAAAATATAATCAATCCCTCCAACTTCAAATCCCTTCACAACATCATGCGCATCATTTTTTGCCGATATAAAAATGACTGGGATATCTCTCGTCAAATCAGAGTCTTTCAATTTAGCGCAGGTTTCATAACCATCCATTCCAGGCATCATAACGTCCAATAGAATCAAATCCGGTATAGCTTGCTCGGCTATTCTGATTGCAATTTCTCCTCTAGGAGCGGCGTAAATATTATATCCTTCCGGCCCCAAGGTTTCTCGAAGAATATCCAAATTAGCTGGAGTATCGTCTACCATAAGAACTTTTGCTTTTTCAGGAAAAAGAGCGTCAAAATCGATAGCATTCATTTTATTAAATTCATCTCAGTCAATTCTCTAAACTACATTAAACAAACAACTAATAAAAACCTTAGTGTCTTAATTGAAAAAACCAAACAATATTCGAAAATAACTTGCAAAATATCAATCATGGTACCATTTTTATTATAAATCATTAATCGGCAAATATCGATTTTCTAATATTTATTTTACGATTCTGATTTCTATGTAAATCTTTATATTAAAAGAAAGCCGCTAATTTCGCTTTCTTTGGTACTTAAAAATATTCTTGCGCATTAATTGGGCGCCAGCGCTTAATTAACACGCAAAAATCTCAAACAAACTTTTCACTTCTTTTTCATTAATCAGGTTTTCGCCCTTTAGTTAAGCAGTTTTCGTTGTTTTCAAAAATCGGCGCCGTTCTTGAAATATCAACCGGAAACACTTTGAAATCAATATCCATTTTATAAGGATTCAGTCATGAATAAAATCGAGGTGCTTAAATCGGAAAAAGACGGTTTGGAAATTAAACGCGATATAGAACGGTTCGCCAAAGAAGGGTGGGAGGCTATTAGCGAAGAAGATATCCACCGATTAAAGTGGCTTGGCCTTTTTTTAAGAAAACCAACTCCTGGATACTTCATGATGCGAGTTCGAATTTCTAATGGCATAGCTTTCTCATATCAAGTTAAAGCATTAAGTGAAATATCTAAACGGTTCGGAAATGGAATTATTGACATCACTACTAGGCAACAACTCCAAGTGCGCCATTTAAAAATAGAGTCTATTCCTGAAGTATTCGACATAATGGAAAGAGCTGGTTTAACATCAATGCAAACGGGTATGGACAACATTAGAAATGTAATGGGATGCCCTCTTTCCGGTCTTAATCCTAAAGAACTGATAGATACTCTTCCATTAGCAAAAGGCCTTACAGATCTTTTTTTAAACAATCCTGAATTCACCAATCTTCCAAGAAAAGTCAACATTGCGATTACAGGTTGCCCAGACAATTGCGTTCATACCGAAAGCCAGGATTTAGCCTTAGTTCCAGCTTTTTTGGAACAGCCTGGAGAAAAAATAGCTGGATTTAATGTATTGGCCGGCGGCAAATTAGGCTCTGGCGGCTACCGAATCGCTTCGCCTTTAGATATCTTTCTGGAACCTCACGAGGTGGTTAATACATGCGCGGAAATTGTTCTTTTATATAGGGATCATGGCAATAGAGAAACGCGTACGCAAAATCGTTTGAGCTTTCTTCTAGACGATTGGGGCCCTGAAAGGTTCCGCGAAACTCTTATTAAACGCCTCGGACATCCTCTTAGACGCGCAGGTTTAGACGTGCGAAATAGCGGACATAAAGACCACATTGGAATTTATCGCCAGAAGCAACTTTTTTCCAACGCAGTCGGATTAAAAGCGATTGTCGGAAGAATTAAATCGGAGCAATTGACTAAAGTCGCCGAACTAGCGGAAAAATACGGAACTGGGGAAGTTCGTTTTTCTCCCTCTCAATCGTTAATTGTTCCTCACGTTCAAGACAAACATTTGGGGGATTTTTTAGAAGAACCCATCCTAAAGGAATTGTTGTACGCGCCATCAAACGTTGTTAGAAACTTGGTTAGTTGCGTTGGCTCTGATTATTGTTCGTTAGCGACCATTGAAACAAAATCACGGGCGTTAGATCTTGCTAAAAAACTAGAGACCCGCTTAAAAAACCCAAATCCAATATCCATGCACTGGTCTGGATGCCCCGCTGGGTGCGGCAACCACTTGCTATCGGATATTGGTTTCTTAGGCAAAAGAACAAAAATAGAAGGTAAAACCGTAGATGCAGTGGATATTTTTGTCGGAGGAAGGGCCGGGCCCAATCCAAAAACTTCTATCAAAATTCTTGAAAATGTTCCTTGCGATTCACTGCCGCAAATTTTGGAAGGAATTATTCCTTATCACACCAGACACAAAATGCATCCCGTAAAAAAATCACGGCCAAAAGCCTCGTCTCAACCCGCTCTATCTCAGAAAACGGCCAAACCTATCGCCCTTTCAAATTCGGCTTGAAGGAGCGAAAACAATTAAAAATATGGAGACGATAAATGTTTTCTAAAGAATTAGATAAATTATGCGAAGTTGGAGAAAAGAAAATAAGCTATATGGAACAATCCCCGTTGGGTTATTTTATGTTATCCGCCCTGGCAGGTTGTTACGTAGGCTTTGGAATAATTCTTATTTTCTCAATAGGAGGTCCAATCTTCGCAACAGGTAACGCCGCTTATCTTAAATTAATCATGGGAGCTAGTTTTGGCATCGCTTTAAGCCTGGTTATTTTCGCGGGCTCGGAACTTTTTACAGGAAATAATATGGTTTTTGCTGTCGCTCGATTAAAAAATCGAGCTATGGCAAGCGATATTTTAAAACTCTTTTTCTTGTGTTATCTAGGTAATCTAGCCGGTTCCGTCTTGTTAGCATGGATGGTCGTAAATTCTGGAAGCTTGAGCGAGTCAGCCGCTAAACTAATTTTGCATGTTTCAATTCTAAAAACTAAACCGGAGTTCCATGAATTAATTCTTCGAGGCGTCTTATGCAACTGGCTTGTCTGCCTGGCAGTTTGGGTTTCAGGAAGGACTGAAAACGATGCGGCAAAATTGATACTCATTTTCTGGTGTCTGTTTGCGTTTATCGCTTCCGGTTTTGAGCATTGCGTAGCTAACATGACCCTTTTAAGTATGGGGTTACTATTGCCTGGCGGCGCTGATTTTGGGTTAACTCAAGCCCTTTATAATTTAATTTGGGTTACGGTAGGAAACTTTGCGGGAGGAGCGTTCTTTGTAGGTGGAGTTTATTGGTTAGCCGAAGGACAGACTGCAAAACTTTTTTCGCCTACCTTAAAGAAAATTTAACAACCTGGCTTCGTCTTCTATTGTTATAATGCATTTATTTTTCCACAAGGATTTATGTAATGGCTTTAGAAGACGAATTAGGGGATATCATACAAAAAGGACGGGATGGGAAATCATGGTCGCAAAATGATTTGGCCCAAGCGTCGGGGATTTCCGCCCAAGAAATATCTAAAATTGAAAAATATGAGGTTATTCCAAACGAAAAACTCATACGAGTTCTAGCGAAATCCCTCAACCTGAATGAAGAATGTTTAATACGAATTGCTAATGAAACCTGGGAGCCTGAAAAACCCAAAACCGACCCCTCCTTTGAACTGACAACTTTAGAAGTTTTTATGGGTAGTTACCCCGTTAACTGTTATCTATTAACATGCAAGGAAACTGGAACAACTGGAATTTTTGATACTGGAGCAAACCCTAAAACTCTAATTCAAAAGGCAAATGAACTGAAGGTTAAGCCTTCAAAAATTTTTCTCACACACACGCACCCTGATCATGCCGGTGGCCTTAATTTATTAGACCGTGAATATCGTTGTCCGACTTTCATTGACCGCGCCGAACCTCATCCCACTGGAAGCGACGATTTAAGAACCTTATCGCAAGGCGAGATCGTCGAATTAGGAAAGCTAAAAGTAGAAGTTATGGAAACTCCAGGACATACTTCAGGAGGATGTTGCTACAGAATTAATAACACTGTAATCAGCGGCGACGTGCTTTTTGCCGGATCAATGGGTAGAGCCAATTACTCGTTCCGTTTATTGCATGATTCCGTTTTAAATAAACTTCTGGCTCTTCCAAAAGACACCGGTATTTTCCCAGGGCATGGCCCCTCTACAACAGTTGGACAAGAATTAAACAATAATCCGTTTTTTTGCCTACCTGATTAAACAATAAAAATGCAAATATTTTTTATTCTCTAAGTCAATACTTCCGAAGCGTCTTCTTTTACGACGTTTTTTATCGGAAAAGATATAGTAAATTTAGCTCCTTTTCCCAAGGCCGAATCAACTCTTATATATCCTCCATATTTTTGTATTATCCTATGCACTATATTTAATCCTAGTCCAGTTCCTTCTCCTTGGGGTTTAGTCGTAAAAAACGGATCGAATATTTTTGGCAAATACTCCTTAGGTATTCCTGGGCCAGTATCCTTTATGATAATTCTAATGTTATTGTCTTTAAGCGATGTCGAAATAGTTAAGCGTCCTTTTCCTTCCATCGCTTGGACCGAATTTTTAATTATATTTACAAAGACTTGTTGAATCTCTTCAGGTTTGGCCTTGATAGGCCTTAAAGGCGAAAAATTTTTTTCAAATTGAATCCCATCTGTAAAAGACGCCATCCGGGCAATATCGATCGCGACTTTTATACAATTATTGATATCCACCTCAATGGCTTTTTCTTCGATTTTGTTTCGGCTATAACCTGAAAAATTCAAAATTATTGACGCCATATGCCTGGAACTATTCAAAACTTTCGATGCGAATTTGTGAATTTTATTTAAATCAGTTTCATCCTTAATCGCTTCGGTAAACCCCATAATCGAATAAAGCGGATTATTCATTTCATGAGCTATCCCAGCGGTTAAAGTACCCAGTCCTGAAAGTTTTTCCGCCATAATAAGCTGATCCATTAATTTTTTCTCTTCCGTAACCTCCCGCATCAATAGACCTATTCGTTTTTCCCCTTCACCACGAATTCTGACGTTAAAAAATCTAAACGTAAATACCCTATCGCCAAAAGAAACATAGGGTCGTAGAGCCATTTCATTTTTTCTAGAAGACGGGGATAAAGGGTCTCGCGGTTCATAATCCTCGGTAATTTCCAAAGGTTCGCCATTCGTATTCGATAACTTTGGAAATACTCTTTCCATCTCTCTTTGTAACTCTTCCCAAACAGACTGATATTCATCATCTAACTGATCAAACGTTTTTCCAATCACGTTTTCTTCTTTTAGATGAGTTAACTTTTCAATAGCTGAGTTTACGTATTCCACTTTTCGATTTTCATCGATTATTAGAACGATGTCCGGAACGCTCATCAAAATACTATCTGTATAATCTTTTATATAAAGCACTTCTTGAGCCTTCATTTCGACTTGCCGTTCCAAACCTGAAAAAGACTTTTGAAGCATTTTGTTCATGGTATTTATTTCGTCGCATAAAGCCTCAAGTTCGTCGCCTGTTTGCATTTTTATATCGTCGACCCGCTCCCCTCTTCCTATCCGGCCAGCTGCGGTTTGTAATAATTTTATTGGTTTTACAATCTTTTCCGCCGCGGCAGATCCCATTAATAGAATTAAAAAACCGGAAAAAATACTAGCGGAACAAATCCATATAAATAAATTGTCCATAGGTTCAAATAATTCCTCGGACGATTGCCAAACAAACGTAAACCAGGGAGGACCTTTAAATTTTTCGCTTTCAATTTGTAGCAATGTCGAAATTGGCGAATATCCTATAATAGAGACTTCTTGACTCCCATGGCCATTACCTTGCGTTATTACCCAATTAGGTTCCGGCTTGGTTACACTTCTTGCCAAATCTGTGGGAAGGCGTGAACCTGTTTGTAATATGGGACAATCGACAACGATGCCATCCGAGTTTACTAACATTACGTGGCCCGTTTCTCCAAAGATTATGGGTTCTAAAAATAAAGAAAAGAAATCTTTTGCGGAATATATTCGCCGGAAATATCCAATTGTATTTCCCTGCGAATCTTTTATTGGTATAGAAATATAAAAAACGTATTGATCGCTTATTTGGTCGTGATAAATATCGGATACAAAAGGTTCTTTAACACTTAATGGACTTTTACTGGGAGGGTTAAAGTACGGCTGCTTTTCGTTTATCGCGGCTACTAAAATACCGTTCTTATCTATCAAAAAAATAGAAAGTGTCGATAAACCAAACTTTTCACCATGTAAAAAAAACTTTTCCAATTGCCTCGCGGAAGGATTTTGTGTTAGTTCATTAAAAACCGCTCCTTTTTCCTTCCAAAGCTTTTTATTTAATTTCAACTTCTCTTTTTTCTCGTTAGCGGATAATTGATCCCACCTTTTATTATGTTCCTTTATAAATAATCCAAATGTAGGATGTGATGAAAACCGTCTATTGACTTTTATTTCTTCTCTAATTAAAAGGTCTATTTTCGTAGAGGTTTCATAGGCTAAAGCTTTAAAACTAGCGCCGACAACTCCCTGCAACGACTTGTTTCCCTGAAGATAAGAAATAGCAGTCGCTAGCACAAGAGGGATTATTCCAATTCCTAACGTTGTCCAAATCAGCTTGCGTTTTAACCCTTTTGGGAAAAAACTTTCCGCAAGGACAGCCATAATTTACTCCAGTTTTCATAAGCCATAAGCTTTAAAAGCTTTTTGCCTTACGATTCTTAGGCGACTGCAGTCAGTAATCTTTTGGATGAAAAAGCTTAAAACTAAGTTTTTAGAAAAAAAAATTGGCGAAATCAGAAAATCACTCCATATTAAATATAAGCTTTGACGCAATTTTCGCAATAGGAGGAAAAGGGAAACAAACTTATAAAAGATAGAAGTTTTTTAATATTTTGAAGGGCTCAAAATTGTAATGCTACTTTTCAACCGGAGGTTGGCTATGGCACAAGGAAAAATTCTCATCGTTGACGACGAAGAAGAAGTAAGAGAGGTTCTAGCGCTTCACCTGAAAAAAGCGGGGTTCGACACTATTGAAGCTAAAGATGGATCAGAGGCAGTTCATCTTATGGAAAAGGGAACCAATCTAGTCAATGTAGGCCTTATTATCTGCGACATTCGGATGCCTAAAATTAATGGCGTCGAAGCAATTGATTTTTTCAGGCAGAACGCAACCTCAATTCCTGTATTGGTAGTGACAGGATACCCAGATACCGAACTAGCCGTTTCTTTAATTGGCAAAGGAGTAAAAGATTATCTTGTTAAACCGGTTTCAAAAGAAAAGCTACTAAAAACTGTTTCGCGTATTTTTTCCGAAGAACAGGATTTTCAGTACGCTTAGTAAAAATTACGCAAAGCCAAGTCTCACCAGAAGTAATCCTTTTCCTCCAAAAGCGCATCATTAATTATTTATTAAGGAAAGGCTTTTCAACAAGTTAGTTGAAAAGCCTTTCTTTTTGCTTTAAAACATAATGATGGCTTTACAGTATGTCGCGACAAAACAATTAATATTCAAATTCAACAGGATTTTTGGAGATTTAGTTGATATCTGAACGATTAGCTCAAGTCCGAGAGGAGATTGCCGCCGCTGAAAAAAAATCGGGACGTCCCAATGGTTCTGTTAAACTCATTGCAGTTTCAAAAACCTTTGAAGAAAAATATATACTCGAAGCTCTTAAAGTCGGCTGTTTAATATTTGGAGAAAATCGAATACAAGAAGCAAAAAGAAAAATAGAAACTCTAGGACGCGATCAAATACAATGGCATTTAATCGGACATCTACAAAAAAATAAAGTGAAATACATTTATGATTTATTTGACCTCGTTCACACAGTAGATAGCATAGAGTTAGGCCAAGCTATCCACAAAGGAGCTCAAACTAGAAAAATCGTTGTGCCGGTACTAGTCCAAGTTAATATAGCTTCTGAAACGACGAAATCAGGGGTCGAACCGCTAAACCTAGAAGAGTTATTAACCAAACTATCAACTCTAAGCGGATTAAATGTTCAAGGTTTAATGACTATACCGCCATTAAATTCCGATCCCGAAAAATCGAGAAAATATTTCGCCCAGCTTAGAGAACTTAGAGACAAAATAGCAATCTCCAACATAGAAAATGTAGGACTAAATGAGCTTTCTATGGGAATGAGTGGAGATTATAAAATAGCAATTGAGGAAGGCGCCACCTTCGTTCGCGTTGGTTCCGCAATTTTTGGCAAAAGAACAAATTAAAAAATATTACAAAAAAACGCTTTCATTTTTATTTGGGAGATCAATTCGTGTTAAAAAATATTAAATTAGGGTTTTTAGGAGGCGGCAACATGTCTCAAGCTATCCTTAAAGGCCTTCTTTCCGCTACTGTTATAAATCCCAAAGAGATAATTGTTTCAGACGTCGACGCTAAAAAGCTAAATAGTTTAAAAAAAGACTTTAAAATAAACACTACTTTGAATAATAGAGACGTTGTCAAAAACTCAGACGTAATAATTATTTCGGTTAAACCCCAAATAGTTGACGAAGCCCTTCGAGAAACGTCCGACTTGGCTCAAGGGAAAAAACTATTTGTATCTGTAGCGGCGGGCGTTCCGATCGCTAAAATAACCAATCTTTTATCTGGTAAACAACAAAAGAAATTGGCGGTGGCGCGAACAATGCCCAATACGCCCGCCCTGGTTTTACAAGGAGCGACGGCAATATCTTTTTCCGATCATGTGAAAAAAAACGACCGGCGAATCGTACATCAAATTTTTGAGGCCATCGGTAAAACTGTTGTAGTAGAAGAAGATAAGCTAGATGCAGTAACCGGCTTAAGCGGAAGCGGTCCAGCGTATATTTTTACAATGATGGAAGCTCTATCGGACGCTGGAGTTAAGATGGGTTTATCAAGAGACGTGGCCAACAAATTAACGTTCCAAACGGTTTTGGGATCCGCACAACTAGCTTTAGAAAGCGGCAAACACCCTGGCCAATTAAAAGATATGGTTACGTCGCCTGGCGGCACTACGATTTATGGCATCCATGCGCTGGAAGCTGGCGGAATTCGAAACGCTCTGATTGACGCGGTTGAAGAAGCTACTAAACGCTCTCAAGAGCTTGGCTCAAAATAAACATTATTTTTTCTATAATTAAAAATTTCATCCAACAATCCAAATGTTAAAAACCATTTTTAAAATACTTATCGTAATTTTTGTTGTAGGCATTATTTTTGTGGGAGTGATGTGGGCTATGCAACCCGCAAACCCTCTTGGAGAAAAAACGGCTTCCCTAAAAGATGGTGAAAAACTAGATAAAGCTAAAGGAGAGGCCTCTAAGATAATAGAAAAAGTAAAACTACCCTTAGATAAAAAAGAAGACGAGAAAAAGACAAACAGCGAAAAACAAAAAAAATCTCTCGCCAAAGAAGACAAAGTTAAAAAAGATACGCCTCAAAAACAAAAAAACGACGCAACCTACAAGTTCCCTAAAGAGTTGGCTACTGACCGATTAACTTATACATTACATATCGACGCGTTTCTTTTTAAAGAGTTTGCAGACGAATTACTGGACAACTTAAAAAGGAAAAAATACCCCGCGTATAGCGTTAGCGTATGGGGAGAAAAAAAACAATTGTGGCATGCCGTTCGTGTTGGTAGATACTTAGACTATGAAACAGCGGACAAAAAACTGGCGGATTTAAATTTAAAAGAAAGACGTTCCGCAAGAATAATTAGCTTAGGAACTCTTGAGTTTTTCCCCACCGCATATTTAGAACAAGAAAAAAACGCCGATGAGAAATTAAAAAACGATTCAGAAAAAAAGAAAAAGGAAACATCGGTAAAAAATGACAAAGTTAATCCCAAAACAAACAAAAACGCAAATAGCTAACCCAAAAGATTTATTATGACTCCTTTAGAAAAAATTGAATCTTTACTTGGTATAGTCGGGCTCTTACGAGCAAAGTTTTCACGAATTATGAAATCAATTAACGACCGCCGGGAAGAATATAAAGCAAACAAAAGCTTTCCGCCGGAAGAATTAGGCGATCTCATGGCCGAAGCTCAAGAACAATTTGCCGAACTTCTAAAAATGGGAGAATTTCTTTCTACAACGCAAGGTAATATTCAAGAAACTCGCGGAGATCAATTCGATAAATATTTAAAAGATTGGGCAATATCTCAAGCTAGTGAACGATTAAAATCAATTCATGAATTTTTCGTAAAATTAGAAAATACTAGATTGGAAGGATTATATTTCGATCCAAAAATTTTTGAGGAAGGTTTTCCATTGCTAAAAGAAGCGGCAGAATTATTATAAGAAGGTCGCTTTAAATTTACGATACCTCTGAGTTTTTTTCTATTTGCACCATATAAATAATCAAATTTTCATCGACTTCAAAAGGCACGATGAATTTAGATTTGGGACAATCTGTAGGAATTGTTGTTTCTTCATCGCCCATTTTTCCTTCAGGCAATCCAAGATCAAAATGAATAACAGTATCTTCGTTAAACGTTCCATTTGATCCATGAACCAATTTATATATTTCGCTTGAGAATCCCGTGATCTTTGGCTTAACAATCCCGCCAATAATATTCCCTAATTCCTGAACAACCCCATTCACTTGATCTAAATCTACTTCTCCGAAAATACCGGCATAGATATCACAAGCCACTTTTTTAGGAAAATACAAAGATATTGAAATTCGGATATCATAATCTTTATTAATAAGGGTAATATAAGAACTAAAATAACTTTTCCAGTTTTCTTCTTCTAAGGGGTCCACTATATCAGCCACAACCATATATTGCCCCAACGCTTCTAAAGCGCTATCAGTAAACGCTTTAATAAAATCTGGACTAATAGCGGATTCATCTCCATTATTAGACGAGCCGCCGGGTTGTATAGTATCGCTCGGCTCCCCAAATATTTGGCGTAAAGATTTTTTTATATCTTCAGTTTTAAACGGTTTTTTGATAAAACCTTGAATGCCTAAATTCAAAAATTTTTCGGCATAACCTAAGTCGGTCTCCGACGATATAACTAAAACAGGAATTTTTTGGAGTGATTCCTTTTTTGGATTCTTCCTCAAGGCTTCTAGCAACTGTGCTCCATCTTTAAGCCTTAGATGAACCGCCGTTGTCACTAACGAAAAATCTACCAATTCTGCAATTAATAAAGCTTGGTGACCGTCCGTTGCAGTCGTTATATTATCGCTATTAATTCCGCTGGCAACTAATGCTTTCTTAATTATCCCGGATATAACGCGAGAGTTTTCTACAACTAAAACCTTTTTGTCATTATAACCACTCATATGACATCTCTTACCATTTGCATGTTCATAAATTGCTAAACAATATTACCGATTAGAAAAGAAAACAGCAATTGAATCTCAACGTGAGATCTTGATTTAATTTAATAATTTGGAAATTATAACACAAAAAATACATTTTACATATAATGTAAATCTTAAAAATATATAAACCTTTGTTTTCTATTTACTAAGTTTTCCATTTTTCGAAAAGATTTTTGATTAATATCATTAAAAACGAGTAATATTTAATAAATTTACTCTTTGCGGCCCTAATTATTATGGGCTAACTTACAGAATCTTTTCAATAATTTATATATCTATGGCTCTTGAGTTCTATAATCTAATTTTAGATCATTCAAATAAAATACCAAACCACCCAGCAATTATTGATGGAGAATCATCCATTTCATATAAGGAACTAATTGAGCAAATTGATGATTTTTCACGGGCTCTAGGAAAACTTAAACTATTAGAAAACAGCAAACTTGGGCTTTTGTGCTTAAACCAAAAAGAATATTTGATCGCTTTGCTAGGAGCGTTTCGAAAGGGATTGCCCGTCGTACCTCTAAACGCCCTATTAAATCCAGAAACGATAGCTTTTATAATTAAAGATGCAGAAATAGATAATTTACTGGTCAATCCAATATTCTTAAAAGAGGAAACCGCCCCACTTTTTAATTCATTCAGCAAGGTAATATTAACCAATAATTCATCTCAAAATAATTTACTTAAAAACGACGCAGTTACTTTTAAAGATTTTTTGAAATCAGGTAAAGAATCGTCTGGTTCCATCGAATTTCATAAACGACCCGATAACATTCCAGATGTCATTCTATATACATCTGGGACTACAAATCGCCCTAAAGGAGTTTCCTTAAATGAAAAACAATTCTATCTAAATACGGGAGCCTTCTTAGACCGTTTAAACTTAACTTCTAACGATAAAGGAATCGTAGCCTTACCTCTCTTTCATTCCTTTGGCAACATTATGGCTCTGACTTTATTTAGAATTGGCGCTACTCTAATTATGTTGCCGCAATTTGCGCCCAAAACCATCCTTTCTCTGATAGAAAAATGTCAAGCGACAATATTACCTTTGGTCCCAACGATCTATTCATTTTTAATCGATCTATATAGTAAAGGCAATTACGAAATATCCACCCTTCGCTTATGCATATCAGGAGGAGCGTCGTTACCAGAAATTCTCTTACATCGTGTGGAAGATGTTTTAGGAGTAACCGTTATAGAAGGATATGGATTAACTGAAACATCGCCTGTGCTTTCAGTCAATTCCGTTTCCGAAGGAAGTGTTCCCGGATCAGTCGGCAAACCATTAGCCAATGTCAAACTTAAGATTATTGACGACTCTGGAGAGTCTGTTCCTCAAGAAAAAGTTGGAGAAATTTTAGTAAAAGGTCCAACAATAATGGATTCGTATTGGAAGCGACCAAACGAAACAAAACTAGCTTTTGACGAGGACGGATGGTTCCGAACTGGAGACCTTGGCCACTTGGATAAAGAAGGTCGTCTTTATATTTCAGCTGGCAGAAAAAAAGACTTAATCATCAGAGCGGGAGAAAATGTTTCGCCTTTAGTGATTGAAAATAGACTTATTCAACATCCTCAAATAACCGAGGCTGCCGCTGTAGGCGTATCTCATGATCGATTAGGAGAGCAGATTAAAGCGTGTGTGGTACTTAAAGAAAAAGGAAAAACAACCGAAGGCGAAATAAAGAGTTTCTGCAAAGAAACTCTACCCGCATACATGACTCCGGACATCGTTCAGTTTTATGAGGAGCTTCCTAAAAATCCTACGGGTAAAATTCTCAAAAACCGTCTGAGAGAAAATTGACTCGATATTGGGTTAAACAGACAAAATTGATACAATAAATCATCATGTCTAAAAAAATTGCTCTTATAAATATGCCTTTTGGGTTTCATATTTACCCATCCATTCAGCTAGGCACTCTATCAACCCTTGTAAAATCCCATGGATGGGAAGCTCATAGCTTTTATTTCAACCTTCAATTTGCCCATCAAATTGAATTGCCCATTTATAATCAGCTTTGCGAAGAGAGACATTTGATCGGAGAATGGTTATTTTCAGAAATTCTTTTTGGTTCTTCGGCCAAAAACCAAAATTATTCAAAACGCTACTCAACTCATTTAGAAAACGTAGCCCAAAAAATTAATCGACCAGTAGAATTCTTATTAGATATAAAAACGAAAATGGTTCCTGAGTTTTTGAATTGGGCCAAAAACGCCGTAGATTGGACCCTTTTCGATGTCGTTGGATTTTCCTCGACATTTAACCAAAATGTAGCCAGTCTCACATTGGCCAAACTGATAAAAAAAGAAAATCCCAAACTCAAAATATTATTTGGAGGATCAAACTTTGAGTCGGAGATGGGGTTAGAATATTTTAGAGCTTTCCCATGGATTGATTACGCTATTTTGGGAGAAGCAGAACCAACGCTCCCACAACTAATGAAAGCTATTGATACAAATACAGAACCGCCTGCTGGAGTCGCTCATAGAAAAGATGGAACGGTCATTTTTGAACGTTGCTCAGAAACATTCCAAAATTTTGCAGATTATGGCCCTCCCGACTACGACGATTTTTACGATCAAATCAGGCAAATTGATCCCAACTCCTCATTATTAGAAAACCCCATTGTCCTCTATGAAACAGCTAGAGGTTGCTGGTGGGGAGAAAAACATCATTGTACTTTCTGTGGCCTTAACGCATTTACAATGGAGTTTCGATCAAAACCTCCAGAACAAGTCCGCAAAGAAATTGCCAAGCTTTCTCAAAAACACGACACCTTTAGGTTTCGAATTGTCGATAATATTCTGGAAATGAAATATATAGATGGAGTTTTTAACAATTTCGCGCAGGAAAACTACGACTTCCAATTTTTTCTCGAAGTTAAAAGCAACTTAACTAAAAAACAAATTAAAACCCTGGCTCACGGCGGCGTAAACGTAATTCAACCAGGAATAGAAAGTTTCAGTCCTAACCAGCTAAGAGAAATGGATAAAGGAGTCAGACCCATTCAAAATATTACATGCTTAAAATGGTCCATGTATTATGGGATTGACTGTGAGTGGAATATATTAACCGGTTTTCCAGGAGAAACCGACGACGATTATCGAAAACAAATTGATATATTAAAACACCTGACGCATTTAAAACCGCCTATTGGAGTGGGCGACCTTTGGTTAGAAAGATTTAGCCCTTACTTTACGAGACCTGAAGAATATGGAGTCAAAATAAAAGGCCCAGGAGAAGCATATACTTATGTATATGATGAGGAGCAATTAGACTTAATGAAAATTGCTTATGACTTTGAGTTTGAGACTCCAGCAAAAATTGATCCAGCTTTAATTCAAGAATTGCGCGAGGTTGTGGCTAATTGGAAAAGTCGCCATGAATCCGACCAAATGCCTTTTCTCTTTTTCACTAAATCGCCTAATTTCATCAACGTTTACGATGGAAGACCGGCCGATCAGCCGATCAAAAAACGTTTTGAGGGGACGGCAGCGTCAATCATTTCATTTTGTAACGATAGCCCTAAATCGCTAGAACAAATTAGGGAATCTTTACAAAACAAAAATCAAAAATCAGAAAATTCTCAACCTTTAGAACTAATATTGCAAGATTTAGTTCAGCAAGGAATAATATTTGGAGAAAAAGGGAAATACTTAACTTTAGCTATTCCCCATAACTCCAATATGTAAAAACAAATTTTACTTCACGCAACGGAATCCCATGCTTTCTGGGCGATAATTCATAACAATACTATTTCTATTCGCAAGCCGTAATTCATCAGGTTTCATATTCCAAGCGCCACCTCTGAAAATCCTTCTAACTTTTTGCATCTCTGGACCTGGGGGATTGTACTTTGGACTGATCTGGTAATAGTTTTCTTGCATAAAGTCCTCTACCCACTCGCTCAAATTTCCCGACATTTCATATAAACCAAACGCATTAGGTTTATAGGTTCCAATAGGAGCAGTATGGGCATATCCATCATCTAATTCCGCCACTTTATCGTTCAATTTACATCGTCTATCGCAAAAGTTAGCGTATTCAGGATCAATCTTATCACCCCAGTAATATTCTGTATTGGTGCCGGCACGAGCCGCATATTCCCATTCTGCCTCTGTAGGCAGTCTCTTTCCTAACCTTCTACAGTATTGATTAGCTTCAAACCATGTCACGCTATCAACAGGATTATTCGCTCCTAAATTTAGCGAAGGATTATCTCCCATTACATCCTGAAAGGATTTTTGATTAACTTCATACTGATCCATCTCAAACTTGGCCAGGCATACTTCATGAACAGGTCTTTCATCAAGATGACCTTTATTGCTGCCCATTTTGAAACAACCTGCTTTGATAGTGACCATAGGGTCGCCAATTTCCGGCGAGGCATCAATAATTTTCTTTTTTACTTTGACGCTTGTTTCTTTAATCATAAAGTAAACACGGCTTAAAACGCCTTCGTATTTTATTTTTGCTTTATATTTTGGAACTAACTGCATTTTGCCGGTATCTTTAAAGAAAAATCGATAATGAGGGATCGGGGCTTTGCGGTCTAGATCCACATAATTTCTCATATTGTTTTGACCGCTTTCAGGCGTCACTACTGTTTCGTCAACTAACTCCGCCTTTCTACCTTTATTGCTTCCATCTAAGAAGACTAATACGTCTCTTCCAGTAGAAACAGGCATTGCTAAAATCTTATCCAAAATGGGATCCGCTTCAGTATATTTACCTTGCTCAACTTTCGACTCGGCAAGCCGCTTCAAAATCCTATAGTTACCAGGATCCAAATTATCTGCCTTGGTAAATATTTCCTCAGCTTTAGCAAAATCTTTTTGTACAAAAGCTTCTTCTCCTGCCACGATAACTTTAGCGACGTCCTCGGCAAACGCAGGGATAATAAAAATAACCCAGCTAAAAAAGATCAAACTAATAAACCGCAAAATCTTCAAAAAATTATATGACTTCATGGACAATCCTTTTATTTTAGTAAAGAGAAAATTCTGGATATTTTATCTTAATGTAGTGGAAAAAACTTAATTTAATTTAAAAAATTGCTTAATATCCAAATTACCTCACAAATCAATCAAAATTAACGATCAATAACAGTTCAATAGTTATTTTAAAACTTAACCGTATTATTCATTTATTTTTTCATCATTTTTCTGAGCGCTAAATTTTGATTCTTTACTCTTATTTTCTAGCGTTTTCTTATTTTTTTTCAGCGCGTTCCACTCATTAAGAAAATCGTTCTTCTCTTTTTTAGGATCTTTTCGCTTATCAAAATAATCAATGCTATCCATAGATCGTTTGCCCCTCGTATTTTTTAAAAGTCTAGTCCACAAATTTTCCGAGAAATTTTGCTTCTCAATTTTCCCTATACCTCAGTTTGGTTTCTTATATATTATACGTTTTTGAACCATTTTTCGACCCTTCTAAAAATACCTGTGATAATAAAGTTAATTGAAATATAATTCTTATTTTAACTAGATATACAGCAAACTAGAATTTACGCAAATTCAAAGAACCTTTTTTAGCGCTGGAAAACTTTCCATACAAAACAAATATCAAATTATTTTCCTCTAAAAGACTAAACCTCACTTAACGGTTCCCCAAAACCATCCAATACCAAGAATGCAATTAAAATCCAAATATGGATATATTTTAGCGACAACTTTCTTCTTTTTCTTCTTAATTTTAACCCCCCTAGGAGTTTTTAACGATTGGGTTCCTCCAGAGATTCATAAAGGCTATTATTCCGTTACTAAAATAGATCAGGGAGACGACACAGGTTATTATGCCTTTTTGCGTTCTTTGTTTTTTGACGGCGATATTGACTTTTTTAACGAGAAAAACTACGCACATTTTGACAACATCACCTCAACCGGTTTTGCATTTAATAATTGGCAAATCGGCCAGGGAATTCTATTTTTTCCTTTTTTCTTAATTGGCCATCTTTTTGCCATTATCCTTAATGCTTTTGGCCTTACAACATCTTTAGACGGCTACTCAACTCCCTATTATTTATCTACCGCGATTGCTTCACACACCTATCTATTTATTGGGCTCCTTCACTTAAGTAGGTTGATTAAACAATTTACGACAGAAAAAATCGCCCTTATAGCGGTAATTGCAATTTGGATAGCTTCTCCTCTGCTTTATTATTCGTTTATTCGTCAAAGAATGGCCCATACTGTCGAGTTTGTTATGGCTGTCATTTTTTTCTCAGCGTGGCTCCAAAAAAGAAGATCCCAAAACCATATAGACCACGCTTTGTTAGGGGCTCTTTTGGGTTTTTTTTGCGTCATTCGGATTATAAATATTTCTTTTTTCGCTCTTTATTTTATAGACCAGCTATCGTCATTAAAAAATAATTCTATAGCTGAAAGACAGTTTTTGTTTAAAAATATTATCAATCGTTCCATATGGGTATTTTTGAGTTTTTTAATAGTTCTTTCTCCTCAACTTCTTGTATGGCAAACTTTAAATGGAGTTCCTCTGCCAACGCGACACTTCGAAATGGCTGGCGCGGGCCTATCTTTTTTATTATCACCAGATTTATTCAAGAAATTTCTAGATATTTTTTTCAGTCCTAAATGGGGATTAATATTTTCATTTCCAATTTCAATCATTGCGGTAATCGGACTTTTTTCAGAAAAAAAATTTGCGGATATCAGACTAGGTATTTTGGCTTACCTGGCTTCAATAGTCTTTATCATCGCTGTCTACCCTGAGAATTCGGACTCTTATGGAGAGCGTCACTTTATTTCTTCAATACCTTTGCTCGTCCTAGGTTTGGTTGGAGCGCTAAATTGGGCTTCGCGCGACAAGCAAAAAAAGTACTTTTTATACGGCCTACTTATTTTATGCGTCTCATGGCAATACATCTTAATAATTGAATACAAAACTTATTTAACCTATAACGCCCCGCATTATTCAATTAGCGCTTTAGAAGAACTAAAAACAATTATTAACCATGAACCGCTTGATTTTCTTAGATCTTCCAATATTTTTAGAGTTCTATTATCTAAAAAACCTATCTCCTGGTCCTATGTGGATTTTCTATTCCTAATTGGATTCCCTTTAATCCAACTGATATTTTTAAGTCTATCGATATTCGCATTCCAATCTGCAATAATTCAAAAAACCACAAAAAAAATTTTTCAAACTCATTTACTAGTCAAAGGGTTCGTCATTTTCTCTATGGCGCTAATCATATATCTCGTAGCGACAACCGAAAAATTGTCCCTCGAAGAACAAAAACGCAGGAAAAACTTTCGAAAAATAACCGATAAAACCCGCTTGGCTATTGACGAGCAAGATTTCTCAGCAGCAATAAAATTAGGAATTCAATCTAACCAATTATATCCAAATCATTGGCTTCCATATCTTCAAATAGGGCTTTCCTGGCAAGCCCTTGGAAAATATGATGAGGCTCTTGACTATTACTACAAAGTCATAAAAGAAAACCCAAAAAACTTTTTCGCTCTAAGTCGTATTGGAGAGATATATATAAAACAAGCTAATTGGAAAGACGCAAAAACGTATTTAACAAGAGCCAGATCCATCGACCCACTTTCAAGTAAGATCTATAATTATCTTGGCCAAGCGGAAACTAAGCTCAAAAACTTAGACAACGCGGAGAAAATGTTTTTAACCGCGATTAAGCTTGATAATCGATATGGAGATTTTCATGCAAATCTAGCGGTTGTTTATTTTATAAAAGCCGAACATAAAAAGGCCATGTCGCAACTAATCCAAGCAAAACTATTAGGATTTGAAAGCGATACGACTAAAAAACTTTTTGAGCTCTATGGTATAGAAATCACAAAAGGCAACAGTAAGCGGCAAGGTTCAATACAATCAAAATCAAAAAATTAAAACGGCCAGAAACTCAATCCTTTTTTAGGCGTTAAAATTTCAGCCAAAACTTCACTTTGATAAACGGTGGGATAATCGCGGATTTTAAGTAATAATCCCGGCTTAGAAGCAAATACCTCTTCTAGCGTATTTCCAGTTTGAACTTCTAAAGTTTTCCCTAGAAATTGTTTTTCTTCAACAAATTCTCCGACTTTAACTTCTGGAACAAAGAACCCAGATTCTTTCGCTAAAACGGTAGACTGATCTCCTGGGCTAAAAAAAGGAACCTTCTTTTTTTCCTTTGATGTTTTAAAAGATTCTAAGATACCTAAATAAACCATCATATCAATTAAGCCATTAACAACTAAATCACAAAACGGAATATTTAAAGAATCGAGTTTGCCACAAGAAACGCTTAAAGCTTGTATCTCTCTATCCATCCAAAACCGAACAAGTTGTGTTTGGAAATGAATAGACTCTTCGCGTATCCTTACGCCCCCTAACTGCAAACTATTCGCAACCTTTTTTAGCTTTCTATCTGAGTCCCATATATTTACATGTGGAAAATCTAAATAACAAGGACTCGGAGATTCTAAAACCACGCCATAAGTCGCATCCATAGTAATTTTTAATATCTCTTGGCAAATTCTTTCAGAAACTTCCCCGCTGGGATTGCCGGGAAACGCAAAATTCAAATCTAATTCATCAAAGGTCCAATTCTTTTTTCCTTCCTCAAAAGCTAAAAAATTAACAACAGGAATAATTTGAATTTTTCCCAATAAGCAATGGCTTTTTGAGTTTCCGGCTTGAACTTCTGAAACGAATTTAGCCAATTTAAGCGCAATATAAGTTCCATTAACTTCGCTACCTTGTAGACCGGTTACAATAGACAACGAATCGAAGCGGTCCTCCCCGTCCCAAGTAGAAAATTTAAGGGAACCCGCTTCGCCACAAGGCCCTTTTATAGTTAATGCTTTCTCTATCACTGAACTAATTCTTTATTTGCAATTCTGGCGACAACGCTTCCCTCGTAAGTCAAAGGGTCTTCTCTGAGAGTAAACGCCAACCCATCTGAGTTCGCTACAATTTCTTCCAAAACACTCCCATCGTTGGGACAAATAACCTTACCAATTAAATCGCCTTTTTTAATCCATTCGCCAAGACTAATTTCAGAAATAAAAAAACCAAAGCTATTTGAAGCGGCCATAGTAACCTCATCAGGGTTTACTAGAATAGGCTCTTTTTTTTGCACAATTGGTTTGTCGCAATCTAGAACTCCTATTGAGCGCATTAATTGTATCATTCCATGGAATAGCTGATCGCCTATCCTCTTATCAAGCCGAGCGCCAACTCCCGCTTCAATCACAATTGTCCGGACCTTGGCTTTATTTAAATTAAAACCTAAAGTAAGTTTAAAAAAGTCGGCAATCGGATGAACCCATATCAAATCTACATTGCACTGCAAGGCTAAAGGTATTAGCTTTTTATCGTATCCTTCAATAATCCTTACTTGCGGTAATTCCTTCAAAAACAAATTACCAGCGTGAACATCTATAGCTATATCAGAATTCTGAATAATATCGTTTAAAATACGCTTAGAAATATCCGAAAGAAGCGATTTTCCATTTCCCGCAAATTGCCGATTCATATCAATTCCTCCCATCGGCCATAAGCGTTGGCTAGAACCAAGAGATTGCGGATTTGCCATGGGATAAATTTCTATCTGCCCTTGAATCGCTTTCGGATTCTCTTTTTGCAAATTTGACAAAAAAGAAACTAAACGTCCACAAAGAGCGATCCCTTCTAATTCATCTCCATGCAATCCAGAAATAATAGCCAAACGATTTTTAGACTTTCCTGAAGAAGACCCGTAGGTTTTCTTTTCTATTTGTATAGAATGTCCGAGAGGAGTCTTATAAGAGTGGAGGGTTTTATTCATTATCGTCGTTCTTAATCTCTCCTTTGGGTCGAATATCCATCGAATCCAATTTTCTCTTCAACGTATTTCTATTAATACCTAAAACCTGCGCAGCTGTAACTTGTTTTCCAGAATACTTTTTTAATATTTTTTGAAACAAATATTTTTCTAAGACCCGTACCGCCTTTTCATGTAAGTTTTCTTCGTTGCCATTCTCTTTCAAGAATTCTGCTACAGCCTCTTCAAACTTCGTCTCCCATCCTCCATTGTCTTTTTGAGGACGGGCCTCCAAAATATGACTTGGGAGATGTTCCGGCAAAATAATGCCATAAGCGGCTAACGTAATACCTCGTTTGATAGCATTTTCTAATTCTCTGATATTTCCCCTCCAATCATAACTTTCAAGTATCTTGAGGGTTTCAGGCGACAATTTAGGTTTATTAACGTCGGAATCAGATGAAAACTGCTTCAAAAACCTCTGAGCCAAAATAGGAATATCCTCCTTCCGTTCGCGTAAGGGAGGCAGCGGAATATGAATGACATTTAACCTATGATACAAATCCTCTCGAAATAAATTCGTTTCCATTAAGTGTTCGAGGTTCTGGTTTGTCGCAGCAACTATACGAACGTCAACTTTTACAGGATATTTACCTCCTACACGATAAAATTCGCTATTTTGTAAAACCCTTAGTATCTTTGCTTGCAATTGGATTTCCATATCGCCAATTTCGTCTAAAAAAATCGTCCCACCTTGGGCTAGCTCGAATTTTCCTGATTTAGTCTCCGTTGCTCCGGTAAAAGCCCCTTTCTCATGACCAAATAATTCAGATTCCAACAGTTCGCGAGAAATAGCAGCACAGTTGATCGAAATAAGAGGTTTATCCGCTCGTTTTGAATAATTATGAACGGCTCTAGCAACCATCTCCTTGCCGGTTCCGCTTTCTCCCGTAATTAATACAGCTAGATCAGACGAAGCCGAACGACCAATCGTTTTAAAAATATTTTGCATTTCTCTGCTTTTACCAACAATGACATCCTCGGCCGCTTCTTCCACGGCTTCACTGTCCTCTGGTACCATTTTTACCGTTTGGCTTTGAACCGCTTTATCAAGCAAAGCGTATATCTCTTCGAAATCAAACGGTTTAGAAATGTAATCTAACGCGCCTTTTCTCATAGCCTCGATAGCGTTATTCATAGTATCTTGAGCCGTCATAACAACAACACGCTGATCAGGTTTTATCTCATTGACTTTTTCAAGAAGCACAATTCCATCCATACCGCCCAAAAAAATATCCGAAAACACGAGTAAATAATCTGTCGTGGAGATTTTATTCAAAGCTTCTTCGCCGCTAACGACAGTGTGAACTTCAAACCCTTTTTTCTCTAGAGCTTTTTTAAATATCCACCGAATATTTTCTTCGTCGTCAACAACTAAAACCTTTTTATTTCCAGGCATAAAAACCCCTTCAATCTATTTGTCTATACGGCAAAATAATTTGAACCGTTGTGCCCGATTTACCATCGGATATAATTTTCATTTTTCCGTTATGTGATTCAATTATCTTTAGCGAAATTGGCATTCCCAACCCAGCTCCCTTTTTCTTAGTTGAGAAAAATGGGGTAAAAATTTGTTTTTGATTCTCTTCGGAAATTCCCGAGCCGTTGTCGATTATTTCAACAATGATTCCCGATTTCAAGCCGCTTATGGGAGCCATCCTGCTAGTAAAATCCCCATACATTCTTGTCAATACGGTTATCGCCTTACCGTCAAAATTGGCGTCAATTGCATTTTTAATCAAGTTCAAAAAAACCTGCTTTAATTTATCCTCATCGGCGTCAATTAAGGGTAAACTTGGATCGTAATCCTGAATAAAAAAACCATTTTTTTGAGCTAAAGAATTTTTCTCCAGCGTGATTATATCTTCCAATATCATGTGGATATTTATTTTTTTAATATCCATTTTTTGTGGATCGGCTAATCCCATCATATTTCGAATCATGCGATCAATCCGATCAGCTTCTTTAACCACTACATCAAGATACTCTTTTTGATCTTTATCGGATAACTCGTCTCGCAACAATTGCGCAGAACCCCGAATTCCACCAAGAGGATTTCGTATTTCATGCGCCATGCCTAAAGCTAAAACGCCCAAATTTAACATACTATCTGATTGCCTAACGCTATTTTCGACTTCCTTTTGAAAACGGGCGTCTCTACACAAAATTAAAGCTCCTATGGGAACTCCTTTGCTTGAAAAATAAGGAGAAATCGAAATGAGAACGGGAATTTCAGTGAATGAATCTTTTATAAAAATAGTGGCTTCCTTATCTCGAAAAGCAGCGGCTGATTCGAAGGATTCGCGCGCCATAGCGGAGACTTCGGGGTGATATGGGAAAAGTTCGTCAACGGACTTTTCTCGCAATGCGTCCAGGGATTGGCGAAATAACTCTTGGAAGGCAAGGTTTCCAGCAAGAATTTTCATCTCGCTAGAAACAACAGCTACCCCTTCAATAAGGGACGAAAATACGTTTTTAAATAAATTTTCGTCCCTCATAGAGGTCAGTCTGTATTAAGATTTTGAGGCCTTGGGTCTCTTCTTAGAAGAATAAGGATTTTTTGTTTTCGGCTTGGAAGGAGCGGGCTTAGATTCTGACGCGGCAGGTTTAGACTCTGGAGAGCTTCCAGAATGATTACATCCCGAACCACATGTATGTTTTGCATTAGCGTTCGGGTCAGATTCTCTTTTCTCCTGCTCCCAACCTTTTTTCCTTGATTCAGAAGGGTAATCGTTTGCATACCAACCATCGCCCTTTAAAATAAAGCCAGATGCAGAAACTAGCCTTTTAACCTTCCCCTTACAATCTGTTCCAGTATGTATTTTCAAAGGTTTAGCCGAAATGGATTGCATCATCTCGAATACAGAGCCGCATTTTTGACATTCATACTCGTAAATAGGCATCTAGTTTTTCCCTAAATGATTAGTCTTAAAATAAGCTAT
The DNA here is from genome assembly GCA_964344185.1 of uncultured Nitrospinota bacterium. Taxonomy (GTDB): domain Bacteria; phylum Nitrospinota; class Nitrospinia; order Nitrospinales; family JAJDAT01; genus JAJDAT01. The sequence continues at coordinate 41,894 of CAYFMN010000024.1, read as the reverse complement.
TTATCATTGATAAAATCAAAAATCAAAAAAAGCAAGTTCTACACTATATTTTTTGCAAATCTTATACAGGAGTTAACCATTCTTTATATTCGGACCTTTTACCTCGGACAATATCAAAGAAATAAGCCTGAATTTTTTCAGTGATTTCGCCTCTTTTTCCAGACCCAATTACCCTGCTTTCAACTTCCCTGACGGGAGTAATTTCTGCTGCAGTTCCAGTCAGAAAAATCTCTTCCGCTAAATACAAATCATCCCGGGTCATATCTTTCTCGATACAGTCAATTTTCAATTCCTTACAAATATCAAGAACTGTATCCCGTGTAATGCCGTCTAAATTTCCTCGCGAGAGAGGCGGAGTATATAGCTTTCCTTTTGAGTAAACGAAGATATTTTCTCCAGAACCTTCTGAGATATAACCAGCAGGATCTAATAAAATTGCTTCATCATAACCGTCTCGAACCGCTTCAGCTTTAGCCAAAATTGAATTGATGTAGTAACCGCAAGCTTTTGCCTTAGTCATCGAAATATTGACATGGTGTCGAGTAAATGAAGAAATTCGAACTCTAATTCCTTTACTCAAACCCTCGTCGCCTAAATAAGCTCCCCAGGGCCAAGCCGCAATTGCGGTTCTGACCTCGACTCCTTCGGGGTTTAATCCCATTTTGTTGCTTCCTAAAAATACAATGGGTCTTATATAACATTCTTCCAATTTATTTATAGCAACAACTTCAACAATTGCGTCAAAAATCTCTTTATTCTTAAAAGGAATATCTATCCCCAAAACCTTTGCCGAATTGAATAAACGATCAACATGAGCTTGAAGTCTAAAAATTGCAGATCCATTAGATTGAGACTGATAGCAACGAATACCTTCAAAAACGCCAAGGCCGTAATGAAGAGTATGAGTCAAAACATGAATATTTGCTTCGTTCCATGGAACTAATTCTCCATCAAGCCAAATTTTTTCTGATTTTTCCAAAAAATACGCTCAAAATAGTGTGAATAAATGGAAATATATTGTATTGAGGGCGTTTGATAAAAGCAAGCCAATTAATTATGTTGACATAGAAACCGCTGTCTGATAGTTTAAAAACCTTTTTGGGCCGCTAGCTCAGTTGGTAGAGCAACGCCCTTTTAAGGCGTGGGTCGAAGGTTCGAGCCCTTCGCGGCTCATTCATTTTAAGAAGCTAGTCCCCATCGTCTAGCCCGGCCTAGGACACCGGCCTTTCACGCCGGCGACGCGGGTTCGAATCCCGCTGGGGACGCTTTTTTAACACGCCATTTCCGTAGTCTATTTTTAGGCGACCTAGTATCTTCACCTAACGTGTTCGCGTTCTTGCTCTAAGCTTGTTTTCGAATATCCAAATTCGTCCTCAGCGGATTCTAATTCTCTCCTCTTCGCTTCTAGTTTCTTGTACTGTCCATCAACTCCCCATTGGGCTTTTTGAATATCCGCCCCTCTATCTGCTAGGCAAGCTTGGTAATCGCTTCTGGACTCCATGCATGGCCTTTCTTTTTTGGAGTTCAAATTATGTACAGCCTTTTGAAGTTTGGCCTCTAATTGTCTAACGCTTCTTTTAAGTTGCGAGATATTAAACTTTTCTTTAAAAACGGCAATTTCTTTTCTTTCAATTGCAATAACGCTTATCTTTTCATTCCATATCGATTGAGGTAATTTCGACCTATTCTCTCTATAGAACTTCTCTTTAACGTCTACCAACCTTTCTAAAACATTCGCCAATTCTATCTTAGCGTCCTCCAAATTTTCTTCAGCAGAATCTAGACTTTCTAAGGCGCCATCTACCGCCCATTGCGCTCTTTGTATATCCGCCCCACGATCTCCTACACAAGCTTGATAATCGCTTCTAGATTCAAAACATTGTCGAGCTTCTTTTCTCTTCAATTCTCGAATTGTCTCTCGATAATCTTTTTCTTTTTTCTCTACTTCTCCTTCTTTATCGTAGACAGAGTCTTCATACTCGTATATTTTATCCTGCATTTTATCGAGAGGCACATCTTCAGCATAAGAATCTATAGATAGACAAAAAACGCTAAGAACAACGAAACTCCAATTGACTAAAACTTTCATATTTAAAATCCTTAGGACAGTATAGTTTTTACCCTAACTACAAAAGTTTGACTCGCAAAAAAAATCGAACGATTGGCAAAATTGTTTCTGAATATAGCTTAACGATAAATGATTTGAATGGGGTTCTTTTTGTTACGTTTAAAAACGGCTTTGACGGTATTTTTCCCCAATCCATTTAAAGAAAGATCTAATAATTTTAATTTGGGAAATCGAGACGACTCTATCATCGAGATTGACCCCGCGTCGGTAAGAGAATTTTGCCCAACATAAAGTGTTTTTAAATTAGGTAAATTATCGGCATTAGATAACTTAACAGCCCCTTCATCGCCAATTCGATTTCGGAATAAACCTAATGTCTCTAAATTCGACAAATCTACTTTAACAAGATACCCAATCCCTCTTTCTGTAATAAAATTATCGTTCAATAAAAAAGTTTTTAAATTTTTAAACTTTGTAGAATTGATCATTAGCTCTAAACCATCGTCGCCGATCTCATTTTTCCAAAGCTTTAAAGTTTCCAAACTACCGAAGTTTGAAGAATCAATTAACGCCTTAAGACCTAAATCGCCTAAATAATTTCCCCATAAATCAAGCTGCTTAATATTCTTCACATGTGGAGACTTCGCTAAAGCCTTCATCCCTTTGTATTGGATTTTATTTCCTTGTAGCAACAACACTTCAACTTTTGATAACTTCTCCATCTTTGCAAGCTTTTTGGCTCCAGAGATTCCTATTTTCAGGCCTCCTAAATCCAAAACAGTGTCGTTTTTACTTAGGCGTTGTTCCACCAAAGCGTCAAGATCTTCCAAACCTTCCGCTACACAAAAAAATAAAAGACTGCATAAAAGTAATGAAAAACTAATAGCCGTTTTTTTAAATTTAATTTTTTTATACATAGTTAATAAACATTAAAAGTTTTGGGCTTTGGAAGATCAATTTCTTTAATAAACAAAAATCAAATACCCTAACAACATTCAGAAAACGCTCGACAACTTTAATCAGCCCAGTGAAACTTCAAGCCCTTCCTCCAAAGTCCTTGGCCTATAATTCAGTAATTTTTGCGAGTTTTCATTATTCCCTTTTTTTTCAGAAATCAATCTAGCCACTTGGTCCTTAGTCAATAATTTGATTCCTAACAAAACTAATATATTTATCCCAACTTTCATCAAAAACGCGGGGATAAAAAATTTAATTGGCCGAACCTTCAAAAATTTAGACAAACGGTCAACCAAACTATTGAATGTAATTTCTTCTGGGCCGCAAAAAGTAAAAACTTCTTCAGTTATATTCGGTTTTAAAATGACTTCAACAAAAGCAGGAATCACATCTTCAATAAAAACCGGAGACAATTTATATTGACCGTTTCCTACAATTGGAACAACCCTAAATTTTTTTATCCATCTAATAAGCTGGTTAATCGCATCAGGAGACCCCGGTCCATATACTTCAGAAGGACGTAAGATGACCCACGGGATCGCCCCTTGTGAAACTAACTCTTCCGCTTTTTGCTTACTTATTGAATAAGGGCCGCCAGACGAGCTTGCCGCTCTAGAACTCATAAAAACAAAACGTTTAACGCCGTTTCGAACACAAGCGTCATGTAAATTGCGGCAACCTTCCCAGTTTATATTTAAATAATCGCTTTCGCAATTGGAATGAGTAACTGCAGCTAAATGAACTACTGTATCAACTCCTTGAGTGGCTGAGTTCAAAATTTCCAGATCATTTAAATCGCCTTTGATTGTTTCAATTCCTTCTATTTCTAATGGAGTTTTATGAATCAGGGCTCTAAATTCAAAATCACTCGTCTGAAGGGCCTTAAGTAATCGCTTTCCTAAAGTTCCAGAAGCTCCTGTCAAAAGAATTTTCATGATTTCTATTCGGATTCGTTTTTGGATTTCTTGTAAAACGATTCTTGGAATCTATAAGAAATCAGGTTAACCAAAAACTCAAAAACTGCCCAGGGTTTCACAAATGAAGGGCGAGTTAAAATTTCATTAAAGGTTGTTGGCAATTCCAGAATTTTCATCTTTAATCTAAGAGCAATTATCATAATTTCAGCGTCAACAAACCAGCCATCGGATTTTAAATTCATCTTATTCAAATATTCGCGTTTAATAATTTTTGGTTTGGCGTTAACATCCCTAAAATTAGAACCAGGAAACAGGACTCGAAAAATAACGTTATAAAAATAAGATAGAAGTTTTCTATACACTCCATCGTCGCGTTTTGTACGATATGTTTTAACCATATCGTAATTTCCTTCGATCATTTTTTTGTAAACACGTACAACATCTTCAAGCGGCATCTGCCCATCGCCGTCAATTACGGCTATATATTTACCTTTAGCCGCATACAATCCGCTTCTCATATCCCATCCCATCATTCCCTCTTTTTCTCGAACCACCGATTGGATCTGCGGATGCTTTGCGGCTATTTCTCTAACAACATCAGGCGTAGAATCATTCGTATTAGGGAAATAATTTCCTACTAAAATTATTTCCCAATTATTATCAAAACTCTCAAGGGAATCTTTTACACGTTCTACAAAATCGCGAACCTGTTCGCCACTGCGATAACATAATAAAACTACGGATATATTGGGTTCCAAATCGATACCAATTAAAAATTTAAAATAAAGTTCCTGGACAAACTAAATTTTATTTTGGAAAGAAATCTATTTATCGCAGAAGTATTCTACCCTATACAGGCAAGGTTATGGGGTAACATTTGGGGGGGAATAAAATAAAAACGGCTATTACCTAATTCACTCTCTAGCTTTTTCAAGAAAAAATAACCGAACTCCATCATAATGAATGACCTGTCCCTTTGGACAAAAAAATTCAATTTTAGCTTGATACCGGCCAGGAGGGATTTTACCAATTACAGCGCGAATAGCCCATTCAGGTTTGGCAACCTTTTTATCGCTTACATACAAATTCATTCCTATCCCATCGTTTACAAGCCCAGTTCTCAATTGATATTCTGAATTTTGTAGAATAAAAGGTTTGATCTCCTTAAAAGAGGCTGGAGTCTCTTGATCCAAATCCACTTCAGAAAAATTAAGCTTTAATAAGGGAAAACCAAATTCTCGGCCTATATACTTCTCAGCCCAAATCAAAACAACTAAACTTGGTTCCTTGACTTCTATCATCTGATAAATTGGTTTTTCCAGAATCATATCCTTATTTGCACTGGCAATAATGGCTAATGAACTATTGCCCGATAACATTCGTTCCTTGTCCAGAACAACTCGCCCAACCCCAAGTTTTCCAATAAAATTTCCACCGACCTCAAAATCTTCTTCTAAAACCGATAGTTTTTTTTCTCCAGTCAAATAATAAAGTCGCTTTTCATTTGGCATTTTCAAACTTTTCAAACCTCGATCAAAAAAACCTTTAAATACTGGAAACCCGGAACCCTCATTACTTCTACCTGGAAGCTCCATTTTTTCAAACTCTTGATCCGTCAACGCAATAAATTTAACGCCGTTAACCTGTCCTTTAAAGAAAATATTTTTCAGGTTTTCTTTGTATCTATACCTCGAATACAAGTAATTTGTAGGGTTTCCAATTACTAGTAAATCCAATGGATGAGTTTCTGCATTGATAAACTTCAAATACTCTCCCCCACTCTGCCAATTCTTAGAAAAATAATAATTTGGCAATAACCATTTAAACGACAATAAAACGTAAACCGTAATAACAATTAATAAATATTGATTCGGCTTTAATAACGTAGAAAAAAACCGTGAGACATACTCAACGCTAGAAACCACCCCTGCAGAAAGAAAAATAATTAAAAGCGGTAAGGTAAACAAATAACTTCTAGGAAACCAAACCACAAAACTAATCGCTGAAATCAAATAAATTATTGCTAGAACAAAAATCGGCAAAAGCCTGTAGCAAATACGTATGGGCTTAGCCTTAAAGAGGCCAATTAGTATAAATGGAGTAAAAAAAGCTAAAGGACCAGGGAAAAAAACTTTTATAAGATCAGGGAAAAAATAAATTATCAAATCGATCCGAGATGAATAATGAAGCATCTTTAAATAGCGGTCCCCCGCAATTTTAAACATATCTTTCAACAAAGGAGAATAAGCGATCAAAGATAACAAAGCCATGCAAACGAAAGTGAGAAGTATATATATAAAGCGCCTGCGTGTTGAATTTTCATCAAAACCAAACTCCTTCGCATAATTAGACGATGCCGCTACAAACATTGCCCATATTCCTATTGAAAAAACGAATAAAGCATTCAGTGGAATTGTGTATGTGATTAAAAAACCACAAAGCGCCAACAATAACGCCCATCTTGTGGACAAACCCGATTCTAAAAAACGAATAAGGGCATAAACCATCAAAATAGAAATAAAAATACTAAGACTATAACCTCGAGCGGTTTGTGAATAATAAATATGAATAGGTGACAATGCCGCAATAAGGAGCGCTAACCGAGCAACCCAAAGAGTAGCGAACATTTTTTCCGCGACTTTATATATGAGCCAAAGAGTTCCAATTCCAGAGAAAAAAGCTGGAGCGCGAATTGCATATTCATTTAATTCTCCAAACCACTCCGCCATAAAATGGAGCAATATTGTGTGAAAAACGTGGTGGTAGTTATAGATAAAGGTAGAGACAATAAAAGAAATGGGCTTATAGACATAATACATCAGCACTTCATTTTCATCTCCGCCTCCTAAGGCATGGTTTAAACCATAAAAACGTAAACCAATTCCTAAGAACATTAATGAAAATAAAATGAAGAAAGATACGGTAGGATTTGAATTGTCAGTCTTTATTCCCATTGCAAGGTATTTTGGAATTTAAATTGACAGATTTTATTTTAGAAAAGCAGGGGAGAAAAGTTTTTTAAGTTAAGAAAATTTCTAAAAATTAGACAATGAAAAACCCTCTTATGCCAGGAAATATTTAAAAATCGTGTAGATAATTTTTGTTCCAGCTTTAAAAGTCCCAGAAATCGTTCCGGTAATTTTTGAAACGCCAACACGCATTCGGTATTTCACTGGAACTTCCAAAACCTTAAGATCGTTTTTAAGAGCTTTTATCTGCATTTCAACAGTCCAACCAAAATTTGTATCCTCCATTTTGATTCGCTGAAGAGCGTCATAACTGATTGCCCGAAACGGCCCAAGATCGGTAAAAGAGTATCCACCAAAAAAAATAGACATCAAAAAAACCGCTAATTGGTTTCCATAACGCGATTGCGGCAAGAGAGCCTTACGGCTTTCAGGTAATATCATTCGACTACCTAGTACAAAATCTTTTTCACCTTTGATAATAGGATCGATCAAAAGAGAAATTTCCTCCGGGTAGTCGCTATAATCACCGTCGAGAAATACAACAATGTCTGGATTGTTTAAAACGGAGATTCCTTTAAGGCAAGCTGAACCATAACCTCTACGAGGTTCGGAAACTACGCAGGCTCCATTTTCTGCGGCAACCTCCGCGGTCTTGTCAGTAGATTGATTATCTACAACAATTATTTCGTGAAGTTTATCTTGAGGTAGGTCTTTTAAAACTAAACCAATGGAAAGTTCTTCATTAAAGGCGGGAATAATTACGGAAATTTTTGGATCCATAACAGGAGTCTCAATCCACTAACTTCCAATCCTCTCCACTCCAATGAATAATTACACCGTTGTCTCCAACGGCATAAATATTATCTTCGGATGTTCCCCAGATGGCCGTCAAATACTCCTCCGTATTGGACTCAATTCTTGTCCACTGATCGCCGTCTAAATACATAATCATACCTTCGTCGCCAACAGCAAAAACCATTTCGCTATCAGGCCCCCAAACATCGAGGAAAAAGTTCATGGTACCAGAAGGTATTTCAGTAAATTCAGCTCCATTGAATTTAAAAGTAGCGCCGTCAGATCCAACAATATACATATCGGTTGGGCTAAATCCATAAATCCCATAAAGCTCAGAACCTGTCATCAAAGTCATTCGCACCCAACGGTCATCTTCAAGCCTTAGTACAAGGCCGTCATAGCCAACTGCATACATCCCGCCTTCTTTACAACCCCATAAACGAGTGATATCGACATCTGTCCCAGTTCTCATGAATTTCCACTCTGAACCGTCGTATTTTAAAATTTTTCCAATACGGCTACAGGCATAAATTTCATCTGCGGCTAGCCCCCAAATTCCGGTCATTGGAGGCAAATTCTCCGTTTCTTCTACATTCCATTCTGAACCGTCGTACCGCAAGATTTTGCCATCAGTGCAAACTGCATATAAATTATCCGACCCTGTCCCCCATAGGTTTTTAATAGCCCACCGGCCCTTGGTGTCCATCTTAGACCACTCAGAACCATTATAATGAAGCATGGTCCCATCGGCGCCGCCAACAAAGACGTCGTCTTTGCCAAAACCTTTAATGCAAATTAAGTGACTTTCGGTAAGACTTCCCACTAAATTAACCTCAGGTTATTAAGAAAAACAAATCGGCTCATAGAGACATATCTGTCCATTGTTCGCCATCGTATTTTATTACGCAACCATCATCGCCAACAGCATAAACGCAATCGGGTCTTAGACCTCTTACTTTGGTTAGATAACTTTCGGAACAAGATTCCTGCTTACTCCATTTATTTCCGTCGTAATGCAATATGGTTGCCTTGTCGCCTACCGCAAAAATATTGTCATTAGAAGTTCCCCAAATACTAAGTAAATAATCTTCCGTTCCAGATTCCATCGGAGTCCACCCTTCTCCGTTAAAATGTAAAATAACTCCGTCCGATCCAACCGTGTATACATTTTCGTTAGAAGTCCCCCAAACTCCATAAAGAGATTTAGTTTCATCAGTCAGCTCTTCTTTACGCAAGAACTCTTTCCCGTTATAGAATCGATAAATTCCTTCGCCGCCAACTGCATGAATCCTATTTTTATCTTCTCCCCAAAGGCAAAATAAATCATGAATCGTATTAGGTTCCCTATATTCCCAAGATTCGCCCGTCCAGAGCAAAACCATGCCGCCTGTCCCAAAAATAAAAACGAAATCGGGGCCAAAACCATATACGGAATTTAAAGAATCCATATTTCCGGTTTCGACTTGGTTCCATTCTTTTCCGTTATATCTTAAGACAACGCCTCCAATTCCTACGGCATACAAATCATCTTCACTGGATGCCCAAAGTCCCATTAGAGGATTCGTGTTATCCGTTCTAACAGGAGTCCATTCTTCCCCGTCAAAATGTTGTGGGATGCCATCTTTACCGCAAACATAAATACTATCTTCACTGAATGGCCAAATATCGTTTAAATCCGGTTTTTCGCCAATAAACATCTTATTCTTTTTTAAAGTTTCACAATCTGAGGAAAAACAACGCTAAGCTAAATAAAGCGTCGGAAAACTACTGTCGGAAAACTACTTTGGAAAGCTTTTTAAAATTTTCGGAATCCTTAAACATTTCTTGGGTCTCACTTTTAACATCATTATGAATCAAAATTAAGGTTTCCAAATTTGGCAGTTTATCAGACTCGGCAATAACTCGGGCTCCAGAATCCCCAATTTCTGTCTCGAATAAATCTAAAAGCGTCAAATTACTAAAGTAAGGAGAATTTGCAATTGCTTTTGCCCCAGACAAACCAATAGGATTATAAGTCAACGTAAGTTGAGTCAGGTTTTGTAAAGTTTCCGAGTTAGCAATAGCGTTGACTCCATCTGCTTCAATAAAATTCCAATTCAAATTTAATTCAGTCAATTTTGAAAGGTTCTTGGAGTTTGCCAACGCTTTTGCTCCATCATCGCCTACATCATTCCTATATAAGGAAAGAAGGTTTAAACGGGTCAAAGTCTTTGATTCCGCTATAGCTATTACCCCTTCATCTCCTAGAGAGTCCCCAATCCATAAAGAAACTAGATTGCCTAAAATCTTGGATGAAGCAATTATTCTAGCCCCTTCGGCAGTAACTTTATTATCGCTCATTATTAATTCAGAAAGATTCAAAAAGTTTTTTGAATTAGCAATGCTTTTTACGCCCTCATCAGTTACTTCATTCTTAAATAAATTTAAAACAGTAATGTGCTTACAATATTCAGACTCCGCTACGGCGGTAATCCCTTCGTCGCTAATCTCGTTAAACTCCAGAAACATGGCGGTTACAGTTTTAATCTTATCGGATTTGACGATTTCTTTTAGATCATCGTCATTGATCTCTTTTTCCCGCAAATCTAATTCGTTATTTTCAATATTCAGGCTTTCGTCGATCAACTGATCGATATTTTTGTCCGCCATTCTTCAATCTCCCCCACAATCCAATCAAAGGGTTTTCAATGCTTTTGAAATTAAACCAAGTATTCTAAAGCAGAAATCTTATCAATGTCAAAGTTAAAAAATTGAAAAGTTTTTGATTATTTAAGAAATATTCAGATCAAAAGTTATGTAAAATCAAAAAATCGGCTTCCTTAAATTAAACCCGGAAATTTTATTAATATTTTTTAATTATTTTTGGGGTTGGAATTCATCCTAAAATCTTTTAAAAAATATTGCTTATTGATACTATTTTTACATTGGAATAAA
>CAYFMN010000024.1:0-31244 GCA_964344185.1 uncultured Nitrospinota bacterium | reverse complement strand
TCTTTTAAAAAATATACTATAAGGAATACTTCTGATCTCAAGGAACTAAATTATTCGTCAAGAAAAAACAAACGCTTAAAAAAAACACGTTAAAATCAAACGTTATATTTCCATAAAACGTTGTGAAACCAAGTCAAAATCTTCTTAAACAGCTAAAAATCTTTACAAATTAATCATAATGTCACGAAACATTGAAGAAATTAGTCAAACTGTAAAAAAAGCTAATGAACCAATAAGGCAAATTTTAGACGAAATCGGCAAAGTCATTATTGGGCAAAAATACCTTATTCAAGGACTTACTCTCGGCTTAATTTCCGGCGAGCATATTTTAGTTGAAGGTCTTCCTGGATTGGCAAAAACCACAGCCGTAAAAACCCTCGCCCAGTCAATTCACGGGAAATTTAAAAGAATTCAATTTACGCCCGACCTATTACCTGCAGATATATTGGGCACTCAGGTTTACCAACCCAAAACGGGGGAATTTACAGTCAAAAAAGGTCCGCTTTTTGCCAATGTCGTTTTAGCGGACGAAATAAATAGGGCTCCCGCAAAAGTTCAAAGCGCGCTACTAGAATCAATGCAAGAACGACAAATCACTATTGCCGATGAAAGTTTTGGATTGGAACAACCTTTTTTAGTGATGGCGACTCAAAATCCGATCGAGCAAGAGGGTACCTATCCTCTTCCCGAAGCTCAACTTGATCGTTTCATGTTTAAATTAAAAGTCGAATATCCCACACCTGAAGAAGAAAGGCTTATTGTTAGACAAATGGCGGCGCCAACTTCTTCCAAAGAGGTTCAAGTCGTCGCAAGTAAAGATGATATCCATAACGCCCGAAAAACGGCCGAGTTGATTTATATTGATGAAAACTTGGAAAGTTACATCGTAGACGTAATCTCGGCTACTAGATTCCCTGAAAAATTCAAATTACCGGCTTTAAGAAAATTAATTGGCTATGGAGCTTCCCCCAGAGCGTCCATTTTTCTTTCTAAGGCGGCAAAAGCTTTCGCATTTTTAAATGGTAGAGGTTATGTTATGCCACAAGATATAAAAACTATTGGATGCGACGTTTTGCGACATAGAATTATCCTTACCTATGAAGCTGAAGCCGAAAATATCTCTACAGACGAAGTTATAAAACAAATTTTTGATGCAGTTGAGGTTCCTTGATATCAAAAAATTTTATGCTTGGCTCTCTAATTAAAAACTTCATTAAAACATTTCGCGACACTCCACCGGTAGTCATTGAGAAAACAAAAGAATTATCTCCAGAGCTGCTAAAAAAAATCAGAAAAATACAAATCAAAACCAACTATTTGGTAAACGATATCATGGCTGGAGAATATGTATCCGCCTTTAAAGGTTCGGGAATGGAGTTTTCAGAAGTTAGGGAATACGTTCCAGGCGACGATGTCCGCCTAATTGATTGGAACGTTACGGCTCGGATGGACCGTCCATTCATTAAAGGTTTTCAAGAAGAACGCGAACTAACTGTAATGCTATTAGTTGATATTAGTTCATCTGGAAAGTTTGGATCAGCTATAGAAACTAAAGAAGAAGTATCCGCTGAAATCGCCTCAATTCTTGCGTTTTCAGCAATAAAAAATAACGACAAAGTAGGATTAATTTTATTCTCTGATCGCATCGAACACTATATACCGCCTAAAAAAGGAAGAGCGCACATTTGGAATGTTATCCGCGCCATACTTAGCTATTCCCCAAAAGGCAAAAAAACCGATTTGAATTTACCATTGGAATACCTGCTCCAAGTTCATAAAAGAAAGACAGCCGCTTTTTTTATTTCTGACTTCCAAGCCACTGGTTACGAAAAGTCAATGCGCCTTGCTCGACAAAAACACGATCTTGCAGCCATGATAATTATTGACCCAAGAGAACAAAGTCTCCCTTTAAACTCTGGCATTCTTCATTTAGAAGACGCGGAAACGGGAGAATCCATACTCGTCGACACTCACAATAAAAACACGATTAAACATTTCGAAAAAATCAAAGCGGATGAGAAAAAACGTCTTCAAGATTTTTTAAGGTTGAACGGCATAGATTCGGTTGAGATATATACAGATAAACCCTTGGCCGACCCAATAATTCGCTATTTTAAATTTAGAGAGAAAAAAAAATAATATGGAAGAAAACACCCCTCCACACAATGAAGGTTTTTCGGGAAGACTTAAGATACTTGTTATATCTTTCGTATTATTCACATTTCTTCTATTTGGGGTCTTTTTTGCCATTTTAATAAAAAAAGTCTTTGACTCAAGCGAAGAAAAGCAATGGGAAGCCCGTTTTGAACAATTAGGCGATCGCCTAAAAGAAAATGGCCTTCATACACAAGCCATTAAACAATACAAAAAATTCCTGGATCAAACTAATATTGATATGAAAAAACGAGCTTTGGTTTCGTTTAATGTTGGAAAATTATATATGGAATCCGGGAACTGTCCAGAAGCTCTAGTTTGGTTCTTCCAAACCGACATGGCCGACAAAAGTTTTCCTAAGAAAGAAAAATTGAACTCAAACATAAATACTTGCTTAGAGAAAAAATGAAAGAACTAAAGACTCCATATGAAAACTAGGAAAATTTCAATATATTTTTCAATTATTTTTATCTGGGTGACTTTTTCAACTCTCTCATTGATATCTGCGAACACAAGAGCTCAAGAAAATCCAGCGCTGCCGCCAGTTGAAATTAAGGCGTCAGTGGATAAACCCGTCGCTACCATTGGAGACATAATCAAATTTAAAATTGAACTGCAAACGGCAAAGGATATTCGTCCTCAGGAACCCAGTCCGTTACAGACCAAAGAGGGGTTAATCTATATTAAACGGGAAACGCCAGAAATACGTTTTGAAAATGATCGCAACATTACTATTTTTTATTACATATTTCGCGCCGATTTAGTTGGCCGTTTTGCCATCCCTCCAATAAAAATAAAGTTTTTAGCGCCAGATTCAAAAACGCCGGGAACTGCTATTGAAGGCGCTATCACTTCGCCCAAAACATTCGTAGAAGTGCGTTCAGTTTTACGAGAAAAAGAAGGCCCTCCTCAACTCCAAGACATAAAACCTTTGATTGAAATTGAACGATCCTGGATGCATTACTGGCCCTATGCTCTGGCGGTAATATTAGTAGCTTTGATAATTTATTTTTTCTTAAAAAAACGAAAAAGAAAGCCCACAAAAAACCAAACCGAACCTATTAAAATAATACCCTGTCACGTTCTAGCCCTTCAGGAACTAGATGCCTTAAAAAAGAAAGATTTACTGGCCAAAAACGCCGTTCGCGAACATTATTTTGAGCTTTCAGAAATTTTTAGAAAATATTTGGGAACGAGATATGTCTTTCCTGCTTTAGATAGGACGCGCCAGGAAATATTTGAGTGCATTAAAAGAAAATTGGAAATAAACAACCAATTAAAAAATGAAATCGAATCCATCTTGGAACAAACCGACAAAGTTAAATTTGCTAAAGTGTCCCCATCTATCCACGAATCAAACGAAATCATGGAATCAATTGTAAGATTTATAAAATCAACTATTCCTGTTGTACAAGAACAAAAAGAAACAACCACAAGCCCTGTTTTAAAATGACAACTCAATTTCGATTTGAAGAACCTCTAGCCCTTTTTTTATTGTTTATAATCCCATTATGGGCTTATTGGAACCGTTTAGACAAAAAATCGACAATTTTATATTCATCTATTGGATACTTAAAAACTATACATCCCAAAGGGCTTTCTAGAGCGCTTTACATTTCTCCTGCCCTCAGATGCCTGACGGTATTTTTTATAATTTTATCTTTAGCAAGGCCCCAACAAGGTCAAACAACACGCGAAGTATCGACAAAAGGCGTAGACATTGTTTTAGCGGTAGACGCTTCAGGAAGCATGAGGGCTTTAGATTTCAAAAAAGACGAACAAAGAATTACGCGATTGGAAGCTTTAAAAGACGTCGCTTCAGAGTTCATTCAAAAGAGGCAACAAGACCGAATCGGTTTAGTCGCCTTTGGTCAAGAAGCGTTCACTCAATGCCCGCTTACTTTAGACCAAAACATTTTACTTTCATTTTTATCTCAATTAACTGTTGGCATTGCCGGAGATTCAACGGCAATTGGCTCTGCTTTGGGTATCGCTGTAAAACGTCTTAAAGACTTAGAGTCAAAGTCGAAAATAATTATTCTATTAACCGACGGAAGGAACAATGCAGGAACTCTAGCCCCCATACAAGGAGCCGAAATCGCTAAAGCATTAGGCATTAAAGTCTATACGATTGGCGTTGGATCAAGGGGAAAAGCTCCGTTCCTTGTCAACACGCTTTTTGGTCAAAGGTACGTATATCAAAACGTTGATCTGGACGAGAACACTTTAAAAGAAATAGCAAAAATAACCGGCGCCGCTTATTTCCGAGCGACCGACCTAAAATCACTGCAAAACATCTATAACCAAATTGATCGGTTAGAAAAAACAGAGGTCAAAACTTTGGAATACAGCCGATATTTTGAATTATTTCCATATTTCTTGATTCCAGGTCTACTTTTATTTGCCTTGGAAACAATAACAAGTCAAACTCGTTATCAGCAGATTCCTTAAATATGCGTTTTGAACAACCTGAATATCTTTATTTGTTTTGGTTACTGCCACTTTATGTAGTTTTTATACGCTGGGCTAATCGACAACGCCAAAAGAAACTAGATAACTTTTCATCTCCGGAAATACAAGCGTCGATAATCGATCCCATTGTTGGAAAAAAAAGAAAACGTAAATCTTTTCTAATTTTTTTAATTCTATCCTGTCTTGTTCTTGCTCTTTGCCGACCTCAATGGGGATTTCAATGGGAAGACTTAAAACAAAGAGGCGTCGACATCGTCGTCGCTATGGACGTATCTTCAAGTATGCTCGCTAAAGATATAAAACCTAACAGATTAGAACGAGCCAAAAGAAAAGTTTCGGATCTTATACAAATGCTAATGGGAGACAGAATTGGCTTAGTTGCTTTTGCGGGAGTAAGCTACATCCAATGCCCACTCACTTTAGACTACTCAGCGGCAAACATTTTTTTAGATATCTTAGACGCCGACCTCATTCCAATTCCTGGAACCGATTTGGGAGCGGCAATAATTAAGTCGCTGCAAGCTTTCAAAGAAACAGATAACACGTCCAAAACGATCATCATAATTACCGACGGAGAAGACCATGGAGGAAAATTAGAAGCCGCAACGCAAAAAGCTAAGGAAATGGGCGTTAAGGTCTTTGCAATAGGAATCGGAGGAGACATTGGAGCCCCAATTCCAAAACGCAGAGAATCTGGCTTTAAAATTGATGAGCAAGGAGAAGTCGCTCTTACTAAACTAAATGAAAACGCCTTGCAAACCGTAGCGATAGAAACAGGAGGCGCGTACGTTAGGTCCGTCACTGGAGATATGGATTTAAAGAAAATCTATATCGAAAACATTAAGGAACATTTAAACGATAGCGAATTAAAAAGTGGACGAAAAAAAATTTGGCAAGATCGATTTCAATGGTTTTTAGTTTTAGCGTTGGCGCTATTAGCTTTTGAATCAACACAGCAAAATAGGACAATTCAGAATACCTCTATTAAAAATCGCAAAACGTCGTCAAACTAGTTGAAAGTTTTTCTTTTTTTTGCGGCAAATTAAGAAGTAAAATTTTTATATGAAAATCGTTTTTTATATTTTTCTATTTTCTTTTTTGTTTTCCAAGTTCGCTTCTGCACAAATAAATAAACCTCTGGCGGAAATCGGCCAATCTAACTATTTAAGCGGAAACTTCCAAGAAGCCGCTAAAAACTTTAATTCTGCCTTTGATCAATCTCCAAATGACGCTTCTTTGGCCTACAACCTGGCGAATAGCCAATATCGACTTGGACAATTTGACCAGGCTCTTCAATCTTTTAATCAAGCGGCTGTTATTACGCAAGATTCTAAGTTAAAACAAAAAGCTTACTATAATGCGGGAAACGCGTCCTTTAATCTTGGAAAACTTAAACAAGCCATTAATTCTTATAAAAAAGCTCTGGAATTAGATCCAAACGATATGGACGCTAAATATAATTTAGAGCTTTCTCAAAAACAGTTAAAAAAGCGCCAACAAAATCAACAACAAGACAATCAGCAAAAAAAATCATCAGATAAAGATAGTAAAGACTCGAAAAAAAATTCAAACAAATCTGACTCTCAAGAGAATCAAGAGAGCGCCAAGGATTCTAAAAAAGATCAGGAACACGATTCTCAACCAAACCAAAATGAAGATAATTCAGAATCAAAAACTTCTAAAAACCAGCCTTTAGAAAAACCTCAAGAAAATTACGAAAATAATCAAAACCCAAAAAACGAAGAACAAGGCTCCCAATCTATTGCAGGAAACCCCCAACAGGAAGAGCTCACAAAAGAACAAGCCGAACAATGGTTATTATCGATTAATGAAAATCGTAAAAAGTTTGGACAAATGCAAGCAAAGAAACTTAAACCTAATTCAGAATACCGTGGTAAAGATTGGTAAAGCGCTCATGGAATCTAAGAAAAATAATTTCATAGAGAAAGCTATCAAGTTTTTCTTATTCGCCAACTTGTTAAATCTATTCGTTTATCCGGCTTATGCCGACGAAATCTCGATTTTAACAACGGTAGATAAAAATCGCGGAACTCTCGAAGATGTCTTTAATCTAACGGTCACCGTTAAAGGAATTCAAAATTCTCCTAAACCAATTTTACCGGCAATTCCAAATTTTACTTTAAGGCAATCAGGGACCCAATCCTCCATTACAATAGTGAATGGGAAAATGGCGGCTTCAACTAAGCATAATTTTTTATTAACTCCTCAAAAAACAGGTAAATTTACTCTAGATTCAGTAAAACTTGAATATAAAGGGAAAGAATATCTATCAAACTCAATCCAGTTAGAAGTTAGCGACATCTCAAAGCAAACTGCGCAAAACCAAGCTCCCGTATTTGCCGAAACCTTTGCTTCAACAACCGCGCCTTATGTCAACGAACAAATTACTTTTACATTTAAATTATATAGAAGGGTAGAAACGAAAAATGTTCAGTTAAACCTTCCTTTTGACGACTTTAGAGAAGAGCAGCTCGGCAAACCCAGCGATTACTCTCAGGTTTTAAATGGATTACAATATCAAACCAGCGAATTTTCGACCGCTCTATTTCCAACAAAAACTGGACCGATAGAAATTCCTGGAGCCTCTGTAAATTTAGATTTAGTCATAAGAGATCAAAGACCTCGATCTCAAGATCCATTTAATTTATTTTTTAACGATCCTTTTTTTGGACATTCAGGAAGACTGCAACATAAAGTTATTCGGACTAAACCTATCTTAATAAATGTAAGACCGTTGCCCGAAAATGGAAAACCTTTGGACTTTTCTAATCTTGTGGGAAAATTCGAAATATCCGCAAAGATTGGAAAACCGAAAATTAAAACAGGAGACACTTCAACGCTAACCGTCAAAGTTTCAGGAATAGGAAATATTCAAGACGCTGTTTTTAATTTACCCGATCTCACTAAAAACTTTAAAACATACTCAGACGAACCAAAATTAGAAAAAAGAACAAAAAACCAAAAACTCTATGGGGAAAAGATTTTTAAATTCGCCTTGGTCCCTCTAAATGAAGGCAATTACCAAATTCCATCCTTATCCCTATCTTATTTTGATCCTGAAGAAGAACGCTATATAACCACTAAAACAGAACCCATTCGCCTGGAAGTTTTGCCTGGGGAAAACAACGAGAAAATGAACGTAGTGGATTCCAAAAACTTAACTCAGGGTAAAATCAAAATTTTAGGAACGGATATTTTCCCAAACCATACTAATTTGGAAGATTTCTCAAATCAAAAACCGACAAAAGAAGTTAAGGTAGTTTATTTTGCCAGCGGATTTATTCCCATTTTAAGTTACTTTACTATCGCAGCGATTGTTCGGAAAAAGAGAAAATTTCAATATGATTCAGCGTTTGCCCGAAACAAAAAAGCCTATAAACTCGCAAAAACAAAATTAGAATCTCTTACGTCAAAAGACCATAGCCCTAAGTTATTCATTCAAGAACTTTCTCAAATTTTGAGGGAATACATTGGCGACAAATTAAATCTCAATGGAGCGGCTTTCACTTCAGACGAAGCAATAAACAGACTGAAAGAAAGAAAATTCTCAAAAGACCAAATTATTGAAATTCAAGATTTATTAGAAAAGCTTGAAAAAATCCAATATGGAGGAATTGAAGCCGCTAACGATTCCCAAAAAAGTTTAATAAATCAGTCTTTAGAAACATTGCAAAAATTGGAAAAACTGTCGTGAAGCAAAAGTTTTTTATATCAACGCTCATGCTATGGCTGCATCTACTGGCTTTACCCAGCTTAGCGCAGGAAAACAACATATTATCTAAAATTGCCTTAGCCAACGATCTCGCTTTAAATTCAAAATACCAAGAAGCTCTTGCAATTTATGGCAAGCTCGTTAACCAAAACTACGAGAACGCATATGCATATTACAATATGGCAAATATATATTTCCGGCTAGGAGAAATTGAGAAATCAATATTGTTTTATAGTCGCGCAAAACGCTTGGCCCCTCGCGATCAAAACATTGAAGCAAACTTTCGTTATGTTGTGTCCAAAACTGAAGATAAAATTTATGAAGCTCCCTCGCCTTTTTTGAATCAAATTTTAGTGTGGTTAGATGACTTCGAGTTCTGGGAACTCGTAAATATCCTTGTTGTAGTTAATATTTTATTTTGGCTTTGTCTCATTCTAAATATTTGGCTCCGAACCGAACTAATTAATAATTTAAAAATAGGAACAGTTATTTTGTTAGCTATTATGATCGCTTCTGTTGGAGCTAAGTTTTATCATCAAAAAAACTATATAACAGGGGTGGCTATGGCGGAACAAATCGAAATAAAGTCGGGGCAAGGAGATACTAATATTACTTTATTCAAAATCCATAAAGGCGCAATTTTCAGAATATTGGGGGAGGAAAACGGATGGTATAAAATTCAATTGAAGGACAAAAAAATCGGTTGGGCTCCTCAAAAAACTATATCTAAAGTTTAATGTAATTTTAAACCTAATTATCCGAAAGAAACATACCTACCGCTGAATCAAATTCCTCTTTAACAAACTCTTTTACTTCATTCCATTTTTTTTCTGAAAGCCCAATCATATCCCAAGCTTCTAATTTTACCAGCGGAATAACCGAAGACCCGCTTCCTCCAAGCGTCAATTCATAGGCCATGATATCTCCTAAATGCAATATGGCGGCTTCCATAGGAAAGTTTTTCGATTTGCCGGGATCATGATGAAAAGCGATTGGTTCAATCAATCTGTTTGGTAGTTCCCAGGCTTTCAATAAAGCGTCGGCTACTACGGAATGGTCAAAACCAAAAGACTCTCTCTCTAAAATAAATAATGGTTCGTTCCGTTTAGCGGACTCTTCAACTACCTTTATGGATCGATTGGGCATTTTATTAAAAACGATCAAGCTGCCTAAATCATGTAACATACCCATCGCATAAAATCTGTCAGGATCTTTTTCCCCTTTTTGAGAAGCAAGAGATTTTGCCGCAAGTCCGCACCCCAAACTGTGTTTCCAAAAAGCGTCCATTGCAACGCATTTTTGATTACCGCCTTTGAACTGATTTACGACTGAAGCGGCTAAAACCAAATCTGTTAATTGCTGAGTCCCAATAACATTTAAAGCATGCGCAACGGTTTCTATTTTGGCGGAAAACCCATAATACGAACTGTTTACAATACGAAGCAAGCGCGTAGTCAGGTTGGGGTCCCCCTTAATTATATCTGCGATTTCCCAGAAAGAGGAGTCCGGGTCTTTGATAGTTTTTTGAATCTTAAAATAAATAACGGGAAGGGTAGCTATCCAATCGTCGCCAAGCAAATTCGCATCCACAAGCCATTTTCCTCAAAATCATTTAAAGACCAATTTTCCAAGCTAGTAAAATACAAAATCCAGCTTTGAAGAGGAAATTTGACCTTTTAAATTAACGAGTTTCAATCTACTTGAGTTTAAACTAAGCGACGAACATGTTTCAATCCATTTCCTTAATCAGTAGGTATTTGGTTGATACAATTAAATTAATTAGTATTTTTCCATACTTTGGAAGGTTTAATTTTGAGGATCTGCCCCCTCTAAAAACCCTCTTAACAAAGCCGCTTTTTCCTGGTTGCCATTATAAACTCTGATGAATTTTTTAAGCATTTCCCTCAATCTTTCGTCTCTTTTCTGAGGCAAAATATCTTCATAAAAATCTGTTCCGGAATTATTGTCATTTCCTTGTCTAAACATTCTACCGTCGCCAGTTAATAGCCAGATAATGTCTAAATCCGTTTCCTTATATAACTTAACCAAGGTTTCAGAAGAAGGAAGGGATTTATCATTCTCTAGCTCCGACAAAGAGCTGGCAGCAACGTTAATTTTCTCCGACAAACCGATTAATTTAAGTTTCGAGGTTGACCGCCATTTTCTCAACCTCTTTCCTATTGAATCATTTTCCATAACTAGTAACTCGCCTTTTCGCTAACCACCCAATAGTTTCGATTTTATTTTTTAGATTATTACTTTGTTAAAATTTTTAACCCAATAAACAAAGTTCTCAAACAATTAAACCTAAAACCTAAATGTTTTTAGGTTATCAAAAAAATTTTCCGATTACCATTTAGTTTTTATAATTTCGCCGTCAGTCATCTTTTGATTGGACCTATTCTATAATATTACTTGCTCAACATTACAAGCAATAAATCATTATATTATCAATCTTCTGGAAGAAAAGTCACTATTTTACGTTTTTTCGAGAAGATTTAACAAGGTAAATATTTTCGCAAGCAAAAATATATTAGCAAGAGGTTAATTTTCTGCCTATAAAATATTTTCCATTTTTTTCAAACAACCAATTTGACTTGCTCCATTAACTTCCAAATTAGGGTTGGAAAAAATAAACTCTCATGAAAATTTTTTAATACAATTGGGGAAAGATAAAAAGGAAAGATCAAATCCTGGTAGAAAAGGCTTTTACCTAATTTGGAGATAGAACGTAGGCTTCTTAGGAACTTGGCAAAAATTAAGGGTAAACTTTTTCCTCAAACCGGTAACCAACTCCACGAACAGTTTCAATATGATTACCAGCAGTCTTTAGTTTCGTTCTCAATCTCTGAATATGGGTATCAACTGTGCGGGAAAAGATTTTTTCGTTGTAGCCCCAAATGCGCTCAAGTAAGTAATCTCTGGATTTAACTTGGCCCGGTTTTTCCATTAAATTGGATAGCAATTTAAATTCTGTCGAAGTTAGACGAACTACTTCTCCATTAACCAATACTTCGTGATTTTCTATATCAACGGTTAAATCTGGCCATTCATATTTTTTTCTTTCTCTAGAACCCCCATCTCCCCGCTTCAAAACATTTTTTATGCGTAAAATTAATTCACGATAATTAAAAGGTTTTGTGATGTAGTCATCAGCCCCAAACTCTAAACCAAGTATTCTATCTATAGTTTCTCCTTTTGCGGTCAACATAATAATTGGGGTGTGCTTTAGAGTCTCATTGAGTTTAATTTTTTTACAAAGCTCTAAACCATTCATCTTGGGCATATTAATGTCCAATAAAATCAAAGAAGGTCTTATTTCTTGCAATTTAGAATATCCTGACTCCCCATCAGTTGCTCGATGGATCTTGAAATTTTCTTTATTTAATTTCAATGCCAGGAAATCAATCAGCTCGGTATCGTCGTCAACAATTAAAATAGTTTTTTCATTGCTCATGAAACCTCCAAACCAAATTGGAAAATCATTTTTATTAAATATCCAATTAACTACCTTCCAACTTGTTGGCTTTATTTTATACTAATTTAAAAATCGAAAAAATAAATTCGTTTAATTATAGTAAAAAAACTACTTTTTTTGAAAAATCCAACAAATAAGTTCAAAACTTAGCCTTCTTCCCTCAAAAAACTTCTATATCAAATTTAAAGTCTGGAAAAAAGCTATACAATCTTCAGAAAGCCAGTAAGCATGCGATCCTAAACCATGATCAGAATCCAACTCTTCGAGAGTTCCCCATGGGTGAGAAGCGATAAACCTTCTTGAAACTTCAATTGGAACCGAATCGTCATGTAATCCATGAGCTATCCGAATAGGCAATTTGCGCAAAAAACTAATTTTCTCCCACTTTTTAGCGTCTTCAAATATTTTTGTCTTAAAAATAACTTCTCTATTCTGCCTATAATGAAAAACTTTAATGGTATCTGGAATATTATTTTTCCCAAATTGTTTTTCAATTTTTAAATTCCAACGAGTAAGAAACTCAAAAGCAGGAGCCATCAGATATATTGCTTCTATCTCTTTTCTCAATTGACTAACCAACGCCGCAAGATATCCCCCCATGCTGCTTCCAATTAACGCGTAACGAGCGTTTTTATCCATATCCAATAAGTTTTCAATAATATTTATCTGGCTGGAAAGAGTCATACATTCGAAATTACCGCCATCTAAATCTGGAATTGTTAAACTCAATCCTTTTTTTCCAAAGAGAGTTTTAAAAGCTTTAGCCTTATTTGAATACGGACTAGACGCAAATCCATGTAAATAAATAAATCGAACCGTCACATTTACTCAACAAATTAAATTAGTCATAAACCTAAGATCTTGAATTACAAACTTAATCATTAATCTTATACTCTTGCCCCAGAATTTTAATACTTTCACGCATTACCCATAATAAAACTAGCCCGGGAATAGCAGCTAAAAAGGTTATTCCAAAAAACGAAACCCAACCCACTTGTTCCGCAATTACGCCAGAAGGAGGTCCGACAAAAACTCTACCTAAAGAGGCAAAAGCAGATAAAAGAGCGAATTGTGTCGCAGTGTATCTGGAATCGCATAACGCCATCAAAAAAGCTACAAAAGCGGCTGTTCCCATCCCACCAGATAAATTTTCAATTCCAACAGCCAAAGCCATCAAAACATAACTTTTTTCAAATGCAGCTACAGCCATAAACGACAAATTGGAAATAGCCTGTAAAATTCCATAATAGAAAAGGGATTTAAATAACCCTAGCCTTGCCATTAAAGTTCCGCCTAAAAGAGCCCCAATTAAAGTAGCCGCCAAACCCATCCCTTTGTTGACCACTCCAACTTCAGCGGCAGAAAATGTTTTACCCCTAATTAAAAAAGCTGTCGTTAAACTTCCTGCAAAAGCATCGCCTAATTTGTATAAAATAATCAAAGCCAAAAGCATTAAAGCGGTTGGTTTGCTCATAAAGTTTTTAAAAGGTCCAGAAACTGCTTCAGCCAAAGTTCGAGGAGCGCTTGCCAACCTTTCAGGTTCCGGTCCCCAAAATGTCCCACACATCCCAATAGTCATTAAAAAAGCCATTAGAATATATGTATTTTCCCAACCTATAGGTTGAGAAAGAACCATAGCCATAGCTCCCGACACTAACATCGCTACTCTATACCCTGTTACAGAAACCGCTACAGCCAGTCCTCTCTCTTCTTGGCGGGTTACGTCAGTTCTATAAGCGTCAATCACAACATCTTGAGAGGCTGAAAAAAACGCGACAAAAACCGCCAAAAAAGCCATCATCCATGGAGCTTCTTTGGGCGAAGTAACTCCCATTAAAAATATAAAAACTAGGAGTAAAACTTGACACACTAAAACCCAACCTCGTCGACGCCCCAAAATGGGAGGAACAAATCTATCCATTAAAGGAGACCATAAAAACTTGAGCGTATAAGGCAACCCAACTAATGAGAAAATACCTATTGTCTTTAAATCAACTCCTTCAACAGTCATCCATGCTTGCAAAGAACTTCCCGATAAGGCTAAAGGTAGTCCAGACGAAAAACCCAAAATAGTTAAAACGCCAACTCGCTTATTGATCAATTTTTTAAAAGAACCATCCATAAATTTTTCCAAATTCTAAGTAAGAAGCTAATATCTTAAGCGGAAAATACTATATTGACTTGAAACTAAGTCAGCGAGAACAAAAAGCTCAATAAAATCAACGTTTTTACCGATAAATCAGATAAATTAAAACAAACCTTCTAAAATAGTTAAAATGTTCCTAAAATATAACTATATGAGAAATTTAATTGTTTCGGTTTTGAACCGAATCGGGTTTGACATTAAACCGGAATGATCAATAAAATCAATTGAAGTTTTAATTTTAATAAAAATAAAAGCTCATTCTCTATTTTCTTACAAAGTTTTAGCGTTAGGACATTGCCAATATGCAAAACATGGAAACCCTGCAATTAGTCAAAGAGCAATTAAAGCTTAAGACAGCAGAAGTAAAAAAGCATGAAGTAGAGAAAGAGAAAATTAGCGAAAAGATTAAAAGCGTTCTGGCGCTGAATGACAAGAAAATAAAAGAACTCAAAAATCTTGTTAAAGAAAAAGAAGAAGCTGTTATTGCCGCACAATCAACCGCAAATATGTCTTACACATCAGACTCTAGCTCAAAAAAAGAGAGCGAATCTTCTGATGGAGAACAAGAAGGCGGCGGTGGAGGTGGAGGCGGTGGAGCAACCGTCGTTAAAGAAAAGGTTGTCCAAGACCCTAAGCTTCTGGAAGAACTTGAAGCCCTTAGAAAAAAGGATCAAGAGTTAGCGGCGCAAATTAAAGCTGAAACGGTTGAAAAAGAAAAATTCAACCGCGAAAAAACCATTCTCCTCAAAGAAATGAGGCGTTTAAAGAAAGATCCTGAAACTGTCAATAATTTGAAAGACCAGATTGAAAGTTTAAATGATGAAATTAAAAAAATGAAAGACCGGTCTTTAGAAACCGCTAATAATTTAGAAGAGCTATTAATGGAAAAAGACGAGGTCATAGCTTCATATGAAAAAATGCTCTACGGGGAAACGGAAGCTGGACAAGAAGGTATGCTTCCTTCAGAAATAATTGAAGACCTAAAAGAGGAGTTGAAAGAAAGACTTGAAGAAAAAAAAGTAATGGTCACAGAGTTAGAAGAACTCAAAGAGCTAAACGCAGAGTTAGAACTTAAAATTAGCTTGACCGAAGAATCTTCAACTTCCGATATTCTAGAAGCGGGAGCAAGGCAAGACAGCCGCGCGGCTGCAAGTGCAGAGTTTTCGGGAGGTTTAGAAGGCTTCTTGGTAACCTATAGCGATATGATCACTCTTCTTCTAGTTATTTTCGTACTTATGTACACCGTATCGAAGCTTGACGAAGAAAAATTCGCAGAAGCTCTTTCATCCTTCCAAGAAAAGAAAGTGCGTGTCGAAACTATGAACATGCGCCTAACTAAAGCGGAGCTATTAATGTTAGCGCGGGTTAAAGAACTGGTTAAAGACAACGTAGATCCCGATAGTATTGTTCGTAGCGATACTCGTACTATTTTGAAAAGACTTCCCACTTCCGAGTTATTTGGACCAGGTAGCGCCGAATTAGTGGAAGGAGCCGAAAAATTGATTGAAGAGACCATTAAAGAAGACATGATCGATGGCGTAAAACAAGTTATTGTTGATGGACATACGGACGACATCCCAATTAAATCCGCGCAATTCCCATCCAATTGGGAACTTTCAACAGCTAGAGCATCTCGTGTAGCTCGATTTATTGTTGAGAAAATGCGTTTCCCAGCAAAATTTGTCGCCGTATCCGGCTATGGCCCACATCGCCCTATAAAACCTAATACAAACGACTTTAATAGAGCTTTAAATCGTCGAGTTGAAGTAAAAATTCTAAAAGACAAAGACGTTATTAAAGAGGGACAAAAAGACCTAGTCCCAGAAGAAAAAGATAAAAAACAAGACCAAAAAGAAAAAGACAAAAAAGCCGACTCTAAGGACCAAAAAGAGAAAGGTATCGGTGGGTTAGCGAAATCAACTAAAGACGCAACGGCGAAAAGAAAGAAAGAGAAAGAGAAAGAGAATAGTATTGATAATCCAAAAGATAAAAACGGCAAAAAAACCAGTGATTTTAATAGCGCGCTAAATTCATTTAAATAAATTACATTTAAGAAAAGGTAGAGTTATAATATTCACACAAGCTAGTATTATAATGTTTAGCATGAACTTTGGTTTATACTTTCACTTAAAGGTATTTTTGCCGACAAACTTTAAAAAACCGTAAAATTAAAAATCAGCGCAACGTCGCTATTCTTCCCTTCAATTTTATATAGGTTATTATGGGTGACGATAAACAATCCATTTCCGAGATATTATTCGAAAACAGGCAACACTTTCTAAGATTTAATCGATTCAAAACCAGCCAAACCCTCAAAACCTTGTCTGAAATTGACCGTCTCATTTATACAGTTGTTCCTCGACTCCTCCATGTAAATCAAAAAGGGCTGCCGGGCTATATAAACGAGGACGTTCCATGCGGTATATTCAACTATACACTTGATAGCGAAACCCAAATTGCCTTGGAAAAGCTTTTTCCAGATATTATTGTCAGAAGAAACTCGGGCGGTAGACCCATTATCCAAACTATACTTTTAATGGGTAGTGTCGGCAGTATTGCTCAAACAAAAAAATCCGACTTAGACTACACACTATTAATAAATAAAAAAGAATTTACCCCTGAAGGTATGGAGCTTTTTCAAAAGAAGCTTCGGGCCATAGAAGAATGGACTTGGTTTAATTACAATTTAGAAACTCACTTTTTCGTAAACGACATAACAGACGTAAGAAATAATAACTTTG
Organism: uncultured Nitrospinota bacterium; assembly: GCA_964344185.1. GTDB lineage: Bacteria > Nitrospinota > Nitrospinia > Nitrospinales > JAJDAT01 > JAJDAT01. The sequence continues at coordinate 14,520 of CAYFMN010000024.1, read as the reverse complement.
GAGAAAGTGATAGCGAAAGCACAGGTACGGCTATGGCCAAACTGCTTAAAGAAGAAATGTTCCGGACCATGATTATTGTGGCAGGAAGGGTTCCTTTTTGGTGGATTATGCCTGTTGAAACAGACGACAAACAATATGACGAATACTGCAACTTAATTAATAGCCGTAAAACTCTTTTACATCGAGAAGAGTTTGTCGATATGGGCAACGTTGACGACATATCCGATGGAGAGTTCTTTGGTGGGTCAATTTGGGCTTTGATTAAGTCTTTTAAGTCCCCTTTCAAAACTCTTATGAAAATGGGCCTTTTAGAGGAATACATGTTCAATGATTCCAAATCTAATCTGCTTTGCCACGAAATAAAAAAAAGAGTTTACAAAGGAGAAGATCCTTACATTGAAATAGACCCATATTTAACTATGTTTAATCGTGTGCAAAATTTTTTCAAGGATATAAAAGACGAAGCGGATGTTGACGCGCTTAGATCCGCCTTCTACTTAAAAGTTGGAACTCAAGTTAATGCAGATGAAATAGAACATGGCTCGCCGAATTATAAAAAATCCACCCTCATTAAGATGCTTAACGACTGGGATTGGTCTTCATTTAAGGTTGAACAACTTAACGATTATAGCAATTGGCAAATGCAACAAAAAGTTGTGTTAGGAACTCGAATCAATAAGATTCTCATGGGGTCTTACAAAAACATTTCGGATAGGAATAAAACATTAGATCCGAAGGATAGTTTAATTACGGAAAAAGATACCCATTTGCTAGGTCGAAAGTTATTTAGCGTATTTAATAAAGCGTCCTATAAAGTTGAAAATATGGCGGGTATTATTGATGGAGGAAGCGGAGAAAAAGAACTCACTTTTTTCCAACATCAAGAAAATATTAGAGACAAAGGAGTTTGGTATTTAATCCGCGGAAGAAATTTGTCCGGCTTAGACGCTATTGATCCTGGAGAAATAATGAAAAAAGCCGCCACATTGGAGTCTGTTTGCGCTTTTGCAGCTTTAAATAATATTTACGCTAAAGACACCAAAATACTCATGAGAGCGGATCAAACCGCTATGAGGGACCATGACGTAAAGTCAATGTTAGATATGCTTTCTTCATTTATTTCTTCCGTTAATATTGCAAATATTTCTAACGAGGATTTGTTAAATCCAGCATATGTTAAACAGTTTTTTTCAGTTATTGATTTTGGATACCCATTTCCACGCGAAATTATGATGGCTGACATTAGACAATGCAAAACGAATGCAGAATATGGAGAATTCATTCATAAACGCTTAGAACGAATCAAAAGTATGACATATATCATTATGAATTCATGGGGAGAGCTTTTCTGTAAAACATTTGCAGGTATTAATAGTTTTGGCCGATGTGTTAACGAATTAACCAAAAAAGTTTCCCATTCACAAGTGGACTCTCCAAATTTCCTTAAGGTTTTCATCCCAACTGGCCGAAAAGATATTTTTGAGTGTAGTTGGCTATACAACTACACCCTTAAATCTCTGAAAATCAAAGGTAAATAATAAACTCAACCTTATAGATAGATCGTATGGCAACCGCAGTTAAAAGTACCGCACTGCCTGATGAAGAGGAATCCCAGCGCACTGAAGCTGGAATGGATAAGGGTACAATATTTGGTATCCTTGCGGGAGTTTCTCTAATAGTTATAGCTATCATCCGTGGCGGAAGCGCCGATGTTTTTGTCAATTTAAACGGAGTTTTTATCGTATGTGGGGGTACGCTTGCCACAGCTTTTATAGCTTTCCCATCCAAAAAAATTACGGGTATGATTCCTATTATTATTAACGCATTTAAGCCCGACGTACATCAACCGTCGGATTACATCGATGAGATTATGGCGTTAGTAACCAAATATCGTTCTGGAGGTATGAAGGGCTTGGAAAGCGCCGAAGAATTTTTGGATAACCGTTTTTTAAAAGAAGGCATTGCAATGGTCGTGGATGGCTTTAATGCCAGAGAAATAACCGAAATAATGGAAAGACAGATATCCTCGGTTGTAGAACGACATAATCAGGGACAAAAAATTCTCAGATTTATGGCGGTTCAAGCTCCAATTTTTGGAATGGCGGGAACGTTGATCGGGCTTATTCAAATGTTGATGCACATCGACGATCCTTCTAGTATTGGCCCATCTCTGGCAGTTGCATTAATAACAACTTTTTACGGAATTATTTTCGCCAACTTAATTCTCACGCCCATAGTGGCAAAACTAAACGCTCGAACTGAAAACGAAGCCATGTTAATTAAGGCTATTAGATTAGGCGTTATTGGAATTCATGATCGTTTAAATCCACAAAAAATTCAAAGAAGTATGAACTCATTACTTCCACCGGATCAACAAAGATAATGTCAAACGTAGACGAAATTTTAGGCCTAACTTCGCAGGCTCCATGCCAAGACGGAGTGGATTTTACAGGATATGACCTTAAAGGAATCAGTCTAAATGGAGTCACTTTTATTTTTGCCACCCTTAAAGAAGTAAACTTCGACGAATGCGAGCTGGTGGACGTAAACTTTAGCAAAGCGGATTTAGGGAAAGCCACTTTTAAAGGGGCCAAATTAAAAGACGTAATTTTTAGTAATGTCCAAATACAAGAATCAGACTTTGAAAACGCTACCCTAGTGAACTGTAACTTTGAGAATGCTAGCGTCGAACAAAGCAATTTTTCTTCTTTCATCGCTACAAATTGTAACTTCAAAGGCGCCAACTTAAGTTTTTGTAATTTTTATTCGGCAAATATAGAAGATTCCAACCTATCCTTTTCGCGCATCATGTATTCGAATTTGAAACAAGTGTCCATAGAAAAGTCTAACCTTTCAGGTTGTAACGCGCGAGGCTCTGATTTTAGTTTTTCAAATATAACAGAGGCTAAAATTAAGGGCGCCAATTTTAAGCATGTCGATCTCAATTCATGTTCTATGAAGGATGTGGATTTAACCCTTTCGAACATGCTTGGAGTTGAATTCAAAGATGCCGTTTGCCCTAGGATAAAATTGGAAGAAGTAAACTTTGAAGGAGCAGACTTAACATATGCCAGCTTAGAAGGAGCCAATTTACAAAATGCGTTCTTTCTAGAAGCTAATTTGCACGGCGCCAACTTAACCAGCGCAAATTTAAAAGACGCTTTTTTTGTAGACGCCAACACGCATAATATTAAAACCAAAGGCGCTAACCTTGAAAATACTGGACTAACCGAAACCTAGCTCTTTCAAAAACTCTCTAAAAGTCCTGTTCACTTGCCCTCTCCCGCCACGTTTTTATTATTTATCCATTTTCTTATTATCATCTATATAGTCTTAGGATTTCCTGTTGGATTAATCCTGAATAATAGAAAATTTAGAATCATACACCTTGTATCATTGGCGTTTATATCTTGCCTCATGATTCTAAATATCCCCTGTCCATTAACTTTGCTAGAAGAATATTTTGGAGCCGCTTCCATGGAAGGATCTTTCATCGCTTACTGGCTGAAACAAATTATTTATCTTCCTTGGATAAATCCTCAAACGATTTTTTTTATAGACATATCTTTCGCGATGATAGTTTTATCGTCTTTTTATTGGAAACCATTACCCCCTAAAAAAACCAATTAATCCTTCTTTAGAAAAGGAGTGACGCAGCGAAACCCCACATTTTCAAAATAATCATCCGGTTCCGCCTCAGTTCTATAAAAAGCATATCCATAAGCTTCTAAAAAGTAATGGCCAGCTTTCTGAAAACCATTTCCTCGAATAACTTTAAATCGCTTTCCAAATCTTTTGTATTCATAAGAACTCCCAGGATAGGCGTCATACCAATTTAAAGTCCATTCCATTACGTTGCCAGCCAACCCAAAAACGCCATACGAACTAACATCATTGGGATAAGCGCTTACGGGCATAATTTTACGAGCTCCATCCACTCCCATATTAGCGAAGGATTTATCATACTCATTACCCCACGGGTAATTTCGACCGTCAGTTCCTCGAGCGGCTTTTTCCCATTGAGCTTCGGTCGGCAATCTTTTACCGGCCCAAACAGCATAAGTAAAAGCTTCGTACCAAGTAATATGAGTTACAGGCGCATCTGTTAGTTCCTCCGGATATTGCCCATTCTCCCAATTTCCAGGAGCTTCATAAAAACTAGTATCATCTAAAAACCGTTTATATTCTTTATTTGTAACCTCATACTTGTCCATATAGTAACTATCAAGGAATATTTTTCTTTCAGGTTGTTGATCCAAATAAAGAGGCTTAACCGTCCCAATTTTTCTGTGAGTATTTTCATTATCAACTTTATCCGTCCCCATAAGGAATTCGCCAGCAGGAATGAGAACCATTTCCTTGCCGTCAACTTCTGAAATTATCTGGGGTTTTAATTTACCAAAACTATTTTTTACAAAGGGTTGCATAGTAACGCGACCTATAAAAAATGCAAGCAGCGCAACCACAAAAATTAAGATATAATTCGTCCTGTTATTCATTGAATCCAAAATCCAGAATGTTTTCGAAAAAAATTAAACTATTTACTATATCGTAATGAACCAAAATATTCTAATCGCCTTAATTTGTCTATTTTTTAACTTCCAGTTTGTTCAATCTATAAACGCATTGGAATATAAAATTGCCGATAAAACAGAAAGTCGCGTATTTCCGTACATATTAGACGCCGAAACTTATTCTCTAAACGTACGAAATGTTAAAACTCTTAAAGCCTACGACCAATATCTTTGGATAGGAACGGCAAAAGGAGCTATAAGATACAATCTGATTTCAGAAGATGAGGACTACAAGTTATTCGACAATCAAAATGGTCTATTAAGCAACGGAATTTTTTCCATTGCAATCGACAAAAACCAAACGCCTTGGATTGGAACCTATGGAGGAGGACTAAGCCGCTTTAATGGAAAAACCTGGGAGAATATAAACACTCCACACGGCTTAGCCGACGCTTTCGTTTTTGACATTCAATTCGCCAATAACGGAGTTTGGATAGCAACTTGGAGCGGCGCAAATTATTTCGAAGACGATCCAATCAAAGGTGGAAAAATAAAAACCTTCACAGTTGAAAACACCAATAAGGGGTTAATCGATAATTGGGTGTATGCTATTCAAATCGGAAAAGACGGTAAAGTTTGGTTTGGAACCGAGTCTGGAGTATCGCTACTTGACAATGGCTCTTGGCGTTACTGGACTCACGAAAACGGACTTGGAGCCCCCTATGAAACCGTAGAAAAAGAAAATATCGAAGTCACTTCCAATTTTCAGGGCTCTCATCATAGTTTATACTCAACCCATGACAGCGCCTCTCCAAATTATCGCCCCAATTACGTTTTATCTATGTTATTAGACTCTCAAAATAATTTATGGGTGGGCACCTGGGGAGGGGGATTGAGCTTATTTAATGCAGGAAAAAACACTTTTCGCAATTTTACTCAAAAAGACGGGCTTCCTGGAAATTTTATTCTAGCTTTAAAAGAGGGACCCAACGGAAAACTCTGGATAGGAACAAATAAAGGCCTCAGTAGATTCAATGGAAAAACATTTGAAAATTTTTCAACCCTTAACGGCCTCATTAGCGATTTTATTTTTAGCGTAGAGTTCACCCTCGACCATTCAGTTTGGCTAGGAGGATATTATGGCGTAAACCAGCTTCATATGGAACCAGACACAGGAAATTTAGCGGTTATCGATTAGCAAGGTTTTTTTAAAAATCATCGTCTTCATCCTCGTCCTCGTCTTCGTCTTCCATATAACCTTGAAGCTCCTGATCCTCGGCAGCGGTAATCATATCTTGAATTTCCTGATAGCCTGAAGCCATCTTTTGGATAGTTATCAATAAGGTGACTAATTCTTCCGGCGACGATTCTTGAATTCCCGCAACCAAAGGACCGCGTTCGTCATTTTCATATTTCTCGTCCCATTTATCGAAAGCGGCTAAAATTTTATCTTTACAATGGAATAAATCATAAAAAAAATGTTTAACTTCTATTTTCATTCTTAAAACCTTCCAAGTTTAATATTAAAGCAATTTTGTTTTTCTATTACAGTATTCGTTTAAATAATAAAAAAATATTGCGGTTTGCCATTTTTAATTATTATCATAATTGAATAATTTTTTATATAAACCTAATGGAATAATCTATTATGTCGGAAAACGAACGATTTGTTGACAACGAAAACGATACCATAACAGATACTAAATTCAATCTCACCTGGTTAAAAAGAGATTATTATCAAATAAGGGGAAAATGGTGCAGTTGGAACGGAGCCAATAAATTTGTCGCAAAATTAAACGAAAAAAAATATGGCGGCTTTGACGATTGGCGGTTACCAACTACTAAAGAGTCCAGAAACCTTTACGACCACGAATGCAAAAATTATGACTTCGACGATGATATAGTACACATAGATTATTTGTTTCCCGAAGGTTGCGGGTCAACCTATTGGTGCTCCGAAGAATCGGGACACATGGCCGCCGCTTATAATTTTTATAGCGACCGGGGCTATAACGTTCGAAAAAACGCCAAGGATGAGGGAAATATGAGCTGCCGACCCGTTAGATCTTCCGGACCGCGAGTAAAAGTTTCTGATAGAACTTCCGGAACAGGTAGAACTCTAAGGGGATAACTTTTTCCATAGATTTACCAAACACATTTCAATTTCCATTCTTACAATAATATGGCCACTCACCGGGCAACCCGAGCTTATGTAAACCTTTCTTCTTTTCGAAACAATTTTCGACTCATAAAAAATATCGTTGGCAACCAAACAAAAGTGATGGCGGTCGTTAAGGCGGACGCATATGGTCATGGGGCTATTGAATGCTCAAAAACGGCTGTCAATGCAGGAGCGGATTTATTGGGAGTGGGAGTCATAGGAGAAGGTATTGAACTAAGAAAACAAGGATTCGAACTGCCAATATTAGTTTTAGGCGGAGTTTTTAACGAAGAGATCCCTGATTTATTGAACTACCGGCTTGCAACAACGATTAGCAATTCATCTATCGCTCAATCAATTTCCAAACACGCCTTAAAAAGCGGACACCCAGCGTATATTCATTTAAAAATAGATACGGGTATGAGTCGAATGGGAGTAACCATGAATAATTATATGGAACTTCTGAAACAAACAACATCGCTTCCCGGTCTTCAACTGCAAGGCATATCTACGCACTTCGCTACAGCCGATATCGAAGACCCAGAATATACGTTGAAACAACTAGCTTTATTTGAAACCGCTTTGGAAGGTTTCAAACAAATGGGACGCTCACTTCCTCTTGTACACTGCGCAAATAGCTCAGCTATATTGCAATACCCGCAAACCTGGAAAGATATGATCCGTCCAGGCCTGGCGCTTTACGGGGCTTTACCTTCTCCTAATTTAACAAGCAAATTAAACGCCCTTGTTTCTATTGAAGAAAATACATTGACTCCAGTTATGGAGTGGAAAAGTAAAATTATTTTATTAAAATCTGTCTCTAAGGGAACATCTCTTGGGTATGGAAGGCAATTTATAGCTCAACGCGATAGCTTAATAGCAACCTTGCCAGTGGGATACGCCGACGGCTTGCCGAGAGTCTTATCTAATAAGATGGAAGTTATTATACGCGGGAAAAAAGCCCCGCAAGTTGGCGCGATCTGCATGGATTTCTGTTTAATAGACGTTAGCGAAATACCCGAAGTAAAGGAAGAAGACGAAGCGGTAATAATTGGAAAACAGGGAGAAAATAAAATTTCCGTAGAAGAGGTTTCTAAATTAGCTCAAACAATTCCTTACGAAATATTGTGTTCAATTGGTAAGCGCGTCCCAAGAATTTATATCAAATGATTTCATAAAATTATTTTGGTTTAAAGTCTGAAATTTTTTCGATTCCATTTCTATCAAAAAAACTTTCCAAACCATCAATAATTTTAACGGTAATCGCGGGATCAAAAAAGTTAGCTGTGCCAATCTGAACAGCTTTGGCTCCAGCTAATAAAAACTCTAAAGCATCTTCTGCTGATCGTATACCTCCAATCCCAATAACTGGCAGAGAAACCTCTTTAGACACATCGTGAACCATACGCAACGCGATTGGTTTAATAGCTGGCCCCGACAATCCCCCTGTTATATTTCCCAAGTAAGGCTTTTTAGTTTCTAAATCATAAGTCATCCCCGTCAATGTATTAATTAACGATAGAGCGTTTGCGCCCGCATCTTCCGCCGCTTTAGCAATCTCACAAATATTTCCCACGTTAGGAGAAAGCTTAACGATCAGAAACTTATCGCTAGCTTTTCTTACCGATGAAACAACATCGTATAAAATTTCCGGCCTACTACTAAAATAAGTACCGCCTTCAGAAACATTCGGACAAGAGACATTCATCTCAATTCCATCAATTCTTTGGACCCCATCTAAAGCTTTGGCCATTTCCACATATTCTTCGATTGTCTTGCCAAAAAAGTTAACAAAAATTTTTGTTTTAAAATCATGAAGCAAGGGCAATTTTTCTCCAAGAAACCGCTCAAAACCAATATTCTCTAATCCAATAGCATTAAGCATACCTGACGGAGTTTCTACAACCCTTGGACCTTCATTGCCAATTTTGGGGTTCAAAGACAATCCTTTTGTACAAAATGCTCCTAGTCGATTAAGATCTAAAAATTCCCTAAATTCTAAACCATAACCGAAGGTCCCCGAAGCGGCTATAACGGGATTGCTGAGTTTTATGGCTCCTAAATCAACTGATAAATCGGTCATTTAATTTTAATCTTCTTGATCGTATTGTTAAAAACTAAAGCAAAACAGTAAATATATTAAATTTTAAACAAATTTATTTAAATTTTAACTATTGACATTTACTTTATATAGATTATATTTGATAATACAAGTTGCAATAAAAGTATATTTTTCAAAAAGTTAAACAAACTTTAAAAATCTAGCGTTTACTAAACTTAAAAAAACTCTTTTCAAATAAAAGTTATGTCTACCACACTTGAAGCCCAAGAAATTTCCAGCAAATACAATAAGCGAATCGAAGATTTAATTGAAGACGCTGAAATTGAAGCGGAACTTGAAGCCGAACGTCATATCAGGATTAAAAACGCTAAATGGATGCTAATTTCCTCAGTTGGTTTAATTTCTCTTGGAGTACTTTACTTTTGGTCCGATTCTCAGCCAACCGCCCAAACTTTGCAACCTGTTTCTTCAGTTTCAAAAGTAGCTCAACTTAATGAAGAACCTAAACTAAAACCAATTCCATTTCCAATAGAAACTCCTAAACAACCTACCTCTTCCAAAACTAACGATTTATTGGCCGAATTGGAGGCTTTAGAAAACAAGCAAGTAAGCTCTGACGCCAAACCTTTAGAAAAAAAACCATTACAACAAGCAGCTGGAACTTCCAAAATACCCGTTGCGGAAAAATCAGATTCTAAAATCGGTGTTCCACTAAATGAAATCCCAGCTCCAACCCCATTGGTTAATCTTCTAAAAAAAGTCGTAACCAAAAAAGAAATAAATTCAAATAAAAAGCAAAATCAAAAATCAAAGGCGTCCCAAGTAAATACTCAAAAAGCTAAATACGCAATCCAATTAGGGGCTTTTTCTATTAAAGATAACGCAAAAGATTTCGTCAAAAAAATTCAGAAAAAAGGAATTAAACCCATAATTGACGTACGACAAGCTAATAAAACAACTTATTCCGTTATCACAGGCGAATTTAACAACAAAAAATCGGGACAAACAGCGTTAGATGATCTAAAAAAAGCCGGTTTTAAACCAATGTTAGAAAAGAATTCTATAGGCCAATTTTCTGTAATTGCCGGAAAATTTCCAAACAAAAACAAAGCCCAAAAACTTCGCAGCGAACTAACCAATAAAGGCTTTTTATCAAGCGTCAGTACGCAAGAATCTCAGAGAACAACTTACGCCGTCCAGTTCGGAGCTTTTTCGAATATCAAACAAGCTAAATCATCCCAAAACGAATTGAGCCAACTTGGAATTTCAAAAACCTTCATCAAAAAAATAAGCTGAGTTCCTCCACTCAATTTTTTCCTTTCTCTTATAAATCTCCTAGCAGTATAATATTTTAACGTTAGAAATTATCTTAAAAACCTTATAACGTAAGGTAATAGTTTTTCTTACGACGCATAATATACGGCGGTTGTGCGAGTATTTAAAGTTTTTCCATACTCGTTGTACTAGCCGCTCGGAGAAAAAACCTGTATTGCCGATCCCACACTATTGGTACCGATAGGGGAAAAGTCGGCGCCAATTAATTTGGAAAAGGAGCATTAAATGAAAATTAAAGCGCTTTGTATTGCAGCCGTATTTTTTTGGTTCTCTTGTATTTTCGTATCAAATAGTTTTTCCCATGAAGGAGAAGATCATGGCCGGGCATCGGATCATTTAAGAGGAATCTACGATGAAGGCAGCGGTTCTTCAGCTATGCACGAATATGAAAATAAAAAAGGACAAACCCAGCAAGCAATGGAAGAAGGTAGCGGCACAATAAAGGAAATGGAAGGAATGCCTGCGCGAGCCAAGGAAAACTATGAGGATATGAGAAAAAACGGAGAACACATGATGGATAAAAAAAGCCACGGCATGGGTCATTATTACGAGGAAGGAAGCGGCTCTATGCACGTTCCTACCAATTAATAAGACCTCTCATCGAATTTATCGCATAAATCTTAGAATCAAATTTTTTAGCAAACTTAAATATTTAGATAGTTTTTGAATCGAACTTTATTGATATTATCAGCAGCTTTAAACGCCGACAAAAATTTATTTGTCGGCGTTTTTGCTTTTAGAGTTTTTTTTCTAGTATTTATTTCCTATCAATTCAAACATCTCCGCTGGACTCACTCGCATTGCAGCGCCAGTAGGGCAAGAACGCACGCACGCCGGCCCACCAGTTAAAGTAGCGCATAAATCACATTTTGCCGCTTTAGCGTTTCCTTTATGATTTACCTTTGGTTTAAACCAAGAAGTTAACGCCGAAAAAATACTTTTCTTAGGTTGCTCATACACCATTTGTATCACATCATAAGGACAATTTTTCTCGCAATTACCACAACCAATACAAGTGTCTTTAATAATTATCTCGCCGTCGCGCTTCCTGGTCAAAGCATCAGGCGGACAATCTGTCATACAAAGAGGGTCTGCGCAATGCCGACAAGAAACTGGAATTTGAAGAGCTTTATAGCTCTCTCCTCCATGCCGATCCAATCTGCTATAGCCATCGTGCGTGGAGGCGCAAGCAGTTTCACAATTGTCACAACCTACACATAAATCGGAGCTAATAATCAATACATTATCGGCATCAGAAATACCTTTATTCAACATAAAATCCATCATAGCGCCCGACTCTTTATTCTTTTGTGTCGTCATATTAGCAATACGACGCTCTTTAACCATTTGCGCAATTTTTTCTTGAGCCGCTGGATCATCGTACAGAAAATCCAGAAAATCCCGCTTCCCAATAACCATAGTTTCGCAGGCTACCGCTGCGGTCACTGTCGCGCTACGCGGAACTGGGTCCGGATCCATAACAGCCATTTCCCCAACATAATGTCCTGCGGACAAATAAGTTTGAGTTACGTCGACTCCATTAATCATTCGAGAAATCTTTACCGATCCTTTTCGAATAACAAAAAACTCATTTCCAATTTCACCTTCTTTAAAAAGAATATCGTCTTTGTTAAAATACCTTAGATCAGATTTGCTAATTACTTTTTTCAATAAATCCCGGTTTACGTTAGGAAAAATATCGTAAAAAGCCCTTTCCATAAAAATTTCATCTAAAGCTCTCTTAACTGAAGGAACCGAACTCATTAATTTTAAAACTTGTTTTCGAGGGGTTTCCAGTAAAATACCCGGCTTGTTCATAGTGATAGTAGCCGATCTTCTTCTGCCAGAAAGCAAACCCATTTCTCCAAAAAAATTTCCAGATTCAATTTCCACAAATCTGTCTCCCGGCAAGTTAATTTTGACCGACCCGGTAATAATATTAAAGAACGTATCTGTGTAATCTTTAATATTGAATATAATGTCGTTTGTTTTTTTTAGATGCGCAGTCGATTCAGAAATCAATTCGCGAAATTGAGGCTCGCTCAGATCTTTAAAGACGGGCATTGAATCACAAATTAATTTCAGGTTATCGTTAACTTCGCCAGGCAGATGTCCTAACTTTTCTTCAATCAAAACTTGATCGGCCGGTTCTATATCATTCCCTAAAATATGTTCGATTACCTCGTGTCCCTGATTAATCGCTTGTTTGATTAATGGATATCCAATAAGAGATCCTATAATATACAAATTATCAACGCTCGATTGATATCGACTGTCAATGATGGGGGGAGACGAAGGGTTTTGAGAAGCAAAAACAACTCCAAAACTTTCTACAAAACCTCTTGGCATAATACCTCCCAAACGCGCTATGACAAGATCGCAGGGAATAGCGACTTCTCCTTCTGGGGAATTAATGAAAATCTCCTTCGGTTCAATCCTTGAAGGAGAAGATTCAAAGTAGCAACGGATCTTTCCGTCTTCCATCGCTGCGCTAATTAAATTAACGTTATCGTCTTTAGCCCTTGCAAACTCTCCCTTACGGTTAATTAAAGACACTCTGTTTTTTTCGCAAAGAGCCAAAGCATTTTCAATAGCGGCGTCTCCCGCTCCAATCACAATAATATCTCTATCAGAAAAAGCGTCAGGATCATTTAAATGATAAGAAACATGAGATAATTCGGCCCCGGGAATTTCTAATTGCCTCGGAGTTCCCATAGAACCCATCGCAAGAATGAGGGAGGAGCAAGTAACGGCACGACCAGCGAAATAGAGTTTAAATCCTTTCTCAACTTTATCTACCCGGCTTACATTAGCTTTCTGGATAATATTAATTTCAAGTTCCGCAACGGTTCGATTCCAAGACTCTAAAACCTCTTCGCGGCTTCCTTTTTTAAATTTGATGCGTGACCGTAGAGGAAGTTTTTTCGGCTCATCCATAACAAGCTTACGCAACTGATAATCAAATATTGTATTGCCAACTTCCCCTTTTTCAAGCAAGACATGGGACACTTTGTGAAAAGCCGCATTAGCCGCGGCGCTTAATCCGCCGGGACCGGCTCCGATAATGGCAACTTCGAAATGATCGCTCATGGTTTTTTTAGGGAGGGAAGGAAAATTATTTACTTTATTCTTATTTGGATAAACTTAACTTTGAAGGTTTGACAGTCTCATTTATTAATTAATATAGCTCCGAGTTATTATTACACAATAAATTTTCTTTCAAGACATCTATTTTTCCTTAGTAATGTAACTCAATTATCGAATAAAATACTGCGTCGTTCATAATAACTAAATTTTGGGAGCTTAATAGAGTGGGGAAGCTGAAGGGTCTAATTGTAGACGACGTTAAAATTATTAGAGACGCATTAACAGCAATTTTATCTTCTGATAATGATATTGAAATTATTGGGACTGCCGAAAATGGGAAAGAAGCGGTCGAAAAAACGGCAACTCTCAACCCAGATTTCATCACCATGGACCTGAGAATGCCTATAATGAATGGCTTAAAAGCTATGTATAAGATTATGAAACAACATCCCACGCCAATTTTAGTCGTTTCCGATCTGAAAGATTCTCATGTAGCGTTTAAAGCCCTTTCCATTGGCGCCGTCGACATTATTTCAAAATCGGATCTTTCCATGGAAAAAATGGAAGATCTAATTAGAAAAGTAAAAACGCTAAGCAAAGCAAAAATTGATAAAAAAAATAATTTCGAAGGCACGGGAGAGGGCGGACCAAGCCAAGGTTCAAAACCGAAAAAAAAACAGATCATCGCTATTGCCGGTTCAACTGGGGGCCCCAGCGCTTTAACAAAAATCCTTTCTAATATTTCCTCCGGGTTCAGCTGTCCAATTCTAATAGCTCAACATATGTCGGACGGTTTTGTTCCAGGTTTTGTCAAATGGCTGAATAAAACTTCCAATTTAAACGTCAAAGAAGGCGAGGATGGCGAAACTATTATTCCCGGCCAAGTCTACCTTTTACCAACAAACAACAATATGGAAGTTGAAGAAGGCGGGAAGCTAAAATTATCAACTAGAAAAACAGGCGGCGCATATAAACCCTCATGCAATATACTGTTATCATCGGTGGCTTCAACTTATCGAGAAAGTTCGGTTGGAATAATTTTAACGGGAGCCGGTAACGACGGCGTTGACGGCATTATGCAAATAAAAAAAAATAATGGAATCACCGTTGCGCAAGATGAAAACACCTCTTTGGTTTTTGGAATGGCAAAAGAGGCTATCAGTTCGGGGAGTATTGATCAGGTATTGCCATTGCAAGAAATTGCATCCTATTTAGACCAGCTTGTTCTTTCTTAACCTCTTCTAAGAAGCTAACTCCAAGTTAATTAGGAAACAACAATCCTACGGCGCTGCCTCTTCGACAAGTTGAGTTTATTTTATTGAATCGAGGCGAGATCCTGGTTTATTGTAGTCAAGAATTTA
>CAYFMN010000023.1:55593-75513 GCA_964344185.1 uncultured Nitrospinota bacterium | reverse complement strand
GCCATTTTGAACCATTGTTTCGGCGTCAATAGTAAGGTCGCCATCCGAACTGATTATTTGTCCCGCGGAAAGAGTAAAATCTCCTGAGTTATTAGAATCGGAATCTGCATCGATTGTAATTGCGCCATTAGAATTGACGTCTGAGTTTACGGTGACGCCTTCTGCGGAGGTTACAGTCAAATCTCCGTTAGAAGATACGGTATCGTTAAAGGTAATTGCATCGTTTGTAGAAGTGGCAGAAACCGTTCCTGAAGAGGCGGTTATGGTTCCGTTAGCTTGTAGCGTATCATCCGCTGTTAGAACAATATTACCGTTAGTAGAAGAGACGTTTCCTTGAATCGTTAGGTTATCGTCATTTTGCCCGCTTGCTCCTGCCGCCGTTAAAGTAACATTTTGTCCTGCGGAAATGCCTGCCGCGCCAACAGTTAATGGACTATGGGTTGTGATATCGACCGAACCGCCTGGGTTGGTTCCTGTTGCAGTAATTCCTCCCTGGTTATAAACAACGATGTCTCCCGTACCCGTATTGGTAAAGGTTAACGTGTTTACCTGGGTATCGATATCCATACCCGTTACCGTGTTTGTTGTTAAATTGTCAGCCGTTAATGTTTTAAAATAGTTTGAGACAATATCAGATTCCGAATGTATTATTAGGTCGTTAAATTCAGCGTCGCTAAAAATAATAACGTCCTTGGCTATTAGGGTAACCAAACCAGAAATATTGGCTAGATCGTTTGTATCCACTTCTCCAATTGTTATATGTTCGGTAGACGATGCGTCAATAACCAGATTCCCCGCAGTCATCCTTTGGATAGCGCTCTTTTCAATTTTCATACATCGGAAGCAGCTTGCGCCCAAACCTACTCCTCCAATACCGTCAAACGGAGCTGTTGATTTAATAGTGATTGTCGCACTACCACTATCCAAAGAGCCAAAATGATAAAATGTCTTCATACTGATATTGATATCTGAGTTATCAGTTGAAACGGAAGCCCCTCCTTGAATCGATAAATAACCAAATCCATCATTTCGATCCGCATTAAGAGTCAATGGTCCTGTTGTCGACAAATTATTCTGAACGGTAATGTGTCTAGTAGAATTAACTTCTAAAACGTTAAATGAGGAGTTTATAAGGGTAATGTCAGCATCTGTATCCAAAGCATTGAAAATTACGGTTTCAATATTGGCAACATCGGCTGCATTTACATGGTTTACAACAATTCGGGAAGTTCGATCATTACCGATAATTAAATTGTTTGAGGTAATGTTGCTTAATTCAGTGTTTGAAATTGCAATTGGATAAGCGGTAACTCCTACTCCTATAGCGGTGCCAGAAACGGAAGACAATAAATAGGTATCCGCCGTTCCGCTATCAATCGTTCCATTGATAATGAAATCGTTAGCGGTGATAGTGATGTCATTGTTATTAGAGTTAATAGAAACTCCAGTTAGCAGAGTAAAATCACCGGTTCCATTACGGTCATAGTCGGCGTCAATATTAATCGCTTCATCTAAGATAAGATCTTGACTGATAGTGACGCCATCTGCCGCGAAAATATTACCGCCTACTTGAACCAGACCATCAAGTGTTATTTCACCATCAGAATCAAGAGTCCCCTCTTGAATTAGGATTTCAGCTTCGATGGCAAGGTCCCCTGACGAAGCGATGGTTTGACCAGAGGATAGGGTGAAGTTCCCAGAATTATTGGAGTCAGAGTCTGCATTGATGGTAATTGCGCCGTTAGAATTAATGTTTGAATTTACCGTGACGCCTTCAGCTGCGCTTACCGTTAAATTACCTCCAGAAGATACGGTATCGTTAAAGGTAATTGCGTTGTTTGTGGAAATTGCTGAAACTGTTCCAGAAGAAGCGAAGATAGCCGCGTTTGCTTGTAATGCGTCGTCTGCTGTCAAGAGGATATTACCGCTAGTAGATGTGACGGCTCCTTGGATCGTCAAGTTATCGTCGTTTTGTCCGCTTGCTCCAGCTGCCGTTAAGGTTATATGTTGACCTGCGGAAATGCCCGCCGCTCCAACGGTTAACGGACTATGCGTTGTGATATCGACCAAACCGCCAGGGTTCGTTCCGGTAACCACAATACCGCCTTGATTATCGACAATAACGTCTCCGGTTCCAGTGTTAGTGAAGTTTAAGGCGTTAACTTTGGTATTTACATCCATTCCGGTAATGGTGGTGGTTGTTAAAACGTTACCTTTAATTAAGGCGTCAATCTCTGTTGTTATATTTGCAGCTTGAATTGTAATGTCATTTGTGGAGTCTAATATTACACCTGTATGTAAAGTGAAACCCCCAGTTCCATTGTTGTTAGAATCGGCGTTAAAAACTAGATCGCCTTGTGCGTTTAAGTTGTCATAGATATTAATGTTGGTAGCGGCATTAAAGGTTGCAAGGCCAAGGGTGTTGATTGGGCCCGATGACGTTTCCAAAGTAATGTAGCTACCAACTGAAGTTATGGAAACACCCGAACTTATATTAATTATTCCGGGACCCGTGTTATAGCTATTGTTCCCATTTCCTAATATCCTAACATCTCCATTAGCTTGGATATCGCCTTGAATATTTATTCCATCTTCCGACCTAAACCGTAGATCGCCTCCGGCAATTACAAAACCGTTATGGTTTATAATTTTTCCGCCAACTTCTACGTCTCCAGTTGCGGAAATCGTCACTCCTGCAGAAAAGTTAGTTTGGTTTGAAGATGTCGCGTTAAACCTTCCCATCGTTGTAACGTCTGTTTCTACATTGATGTCAGGGCCGCCTAAAGTTAAACTTCGGAAAGCCGAGGCTCCTCCAGAAAGAGTGACGCCTTGAGAGCCAAGAAAAGTATTGTCTACTAGGCCTTGGATATCTTGAGTTTGTACATTATCGATTTTAATGAGACCGTTCGCCTGAATCCGTAATCCATATCCGGATATATTCTGTAATTGAGCTCTGGTAAAAGTAATGTCTCCGGCCGCATCTCCCACTCCAACTGTTCCGTCGTCTAGAATTATTATTCTCACAGAAGCATTTGATGTTGGTGTTCCAATATTTAAAGAACCATTATTAAGAAAGACTTTTTTGGCTACTATATGGATGGGATTTCCGACTGTGGAAACAGTGGCTCCATCATGCAATATGAAATCCCCATCGTTTAAAGGAGAACCACTACTAGCGTAGAAGGTGATATCGTTTGTTCCGGTAAAATCATCATGAACGATAATGTCGTCTTCTGTAGAAATTGTAATTTCGCCTGATGTTACGTTAATGCCTCCATTTTTTGCTTTTAAAACAACATCTCCCGCAGAACGCATTCTGTAAAGGGAATTTGAGTTTTCTGGATCAGTAGGTAAAATTAAAATTCCATCGGCGCCGTCAACGGTTCGGTTGAAATCGCCGTCTAAGATAATATCGCCCACAGTTGTTACCAATTGACTATTGAAAACGATTCCGTTATTGGCATTGGCAATAATACTTTTTAAAGAGTTAGCCGCCCCATCGTTTTGATTATTTAAGCCATTAAAATTAATTGAGCCAGTATCCGCTAATGCATTTAATGTGACAGTGTCGGCGATGTTAGCCGTGTCTTCTATATGAAGGTTTTCTAGAGTAATTCCCGTGGTATCGCTATCTCCGAAAACAAGGTTTTGAGCCGTTATATTTTGGAGTTCACTGCGACTTAAATTTAAACCAATTGTATCGGTAAACACATTTCCTGCCGCATCGCCTAGGAAAATCAAACCATTGTTATTGCTTCGAATGATTGTATCTCCGGTTCCACTATTCAGCGTTCCATTTAAGTAAATGTCTCGGGCGGTAATATCTAAAGTATTACCATTAGTGTTAATGCTGGCGCCGGAATTCATAATAAATTCAAACAACTTTGCTTCGAATGTTGCTTGACCACCGGTAGAAATGCTTGTGGTAGGAGAGCCGCCAGGATTAATTGCAGTTCCTGGAATTATGGATATATTATCGGCATTGAATGAAAGGTTTTCGGTTGTTGTTATATCGGTTGCAACTTGAACAAAGAGTTTTGCCGCGGCTTCGAGATTCTTAAATGACGAAGCATTATGATAAAACTTAACTCGCCCTTGTATGTTTCCTTTATCAACGCCTTGAAATTTTACAGTGTTGGCTATACCGGCGGTATCGCTCAAATTGACGCCATTGATTAAAATATCCAAACCTTCAAAGATTAAATTTTGAGCTGAAATATTTCCAAGTTCAGACTGGGAAACAAACATGTCATAAATAGTTTGAGGGCTATAAAGGTTGCCTACTATCGTAGATCCCAAGTTCGAACTACTTGCTATCTTTACGTCTCCAGCGGCGTTAATAAACGATCCGTTTGTCATTACCAAGTCGTTGCCGGTTAAAGTGATATCGCCGTCCGTTGAGGTGATTGTTCGGTTATGTTCATGCCTTATGTTCCCGTTGCCATCGCCGTCTGCGTCGGCGTTAATCTCAATACTTTTTGCGGTTAAGTCAAAATTAATAAAAACTTGTTTATTAACGCTGATAGAAAGGTTAGAATCAATAACTGAATTTCCAACGCTCATGTCGCTGAGCTCGTTGGTGGCGATAAAAACTAGGTTATTAATGTTTGCGGTATCTCCGGAATAAATGTTATGGATTGTTGACCCTTCGCCCGTAACTAATGAAAACGTATCGGCGGAGATTCTGCGTAACTCGTCATTATCGATACCAATATTGTAACCAGCGCTTAAATCGCCAAGCACAAATGTTACGTTAATTTGGCTTGGAGTCATGACGAGCGTTCCATCGCCAACATTGATATTGCCATCCAAAACGAATTCGCGAGTAGAGATAGCTAAGTCGTTATTGTTTGTATTGATTGTGGCTCCAGACGCTACGGTAAAGGTTCCCGATTCATTAGCGTCTATGTCGGAATTTATTGTAGAGTCGCCGGAGGTTAACATTAAGTTAGCGTTAATATTAACCTCGCCGGTTGTATCGATGGTTATGGAATTAAACGTATTGGCGTTGTTAAACGTGATCGCCCCAGCCGTGCCGATGGACTTCAAGGTAAGCCGTCCAATATTACCGCTATTAGCTGCCGTTATGCCGTCGACGCTGATATTGCCGCCGTTACTGTCGATGGTCAAGTTCGACGCCGTTATGTTTTGAAGTTCTGCTCCCGAAATAGTTGCGTTGCCAGAAGCGTTTCCAATTCCGACATTACCTTGTTGGGTCAGTTGAAGAATAGTTTGAGCCGAACCGCTATTTATGGTTCCATTTATAATAAAATCATTTGCGGTTATGGTAATACGTTTACCAATGGAATCGATTTGGATTCCGGAATTTAAAGTAAAAGTACCGTTCCCATCGTTGTTGGAATCGGCGTTGATAGTGATAATTCCATAATTAATAATGTTATCGGAAATGGTTATTCCATCGATTGCCGATAAATTAATTGCTCCGGAAGTTGTTATTACTCCATTTAGCGAAAGTTGTCCTCCCGCCGCAATATCGCCATTGGCTAGTATGTTTTCCGCGATGATCGTTACATCGTTTGAGGCGAAGAGAGTGGATGCTCCCGTAACTGTAAAATCGCCCACGTTATTATTATCCGCATCCGCCGTTCCATTAAAATCACCGTTGTCTATTGTCAAATTGGCATTTACATTGATATTGCCGTTTGCGGTTGCCGTTAACGAATTAAAAGTGGACTCCGCATTTTGGAAGTTTATATCTTGACCGCTGATTAAGTTAACCACTCCTATACCGTTGCTGGAACTTGAAGAAACGCCTTCGACGAAAATAGAATCTCCTGCGTTTCTGCCAAGTGTTAAACTCTGAGCAGTAAATTGTAGAAGTTCGTTATTATCTATTTTTAAATCACCGCTTGCGGCGCCTATAGCAATGGTTCCATTTTCTGAAGATTGGATTGAAATCGTGCCGTTGACAGCTTCAATAAATGCGGTTTCAATTCTAATATCAACCATTTCTAAATTAATATTTCCGTATATGGACCGGATGCCTCCCGAAAAGAGATCGATATTTCCATATTGAGTGGATGGGCGCTTTTCAGTTTTTATAGAAATATCTCCAGTAGCCACTACTTGGGTGGAGATTGCTATTTGATGGTTGGTGTCAATTTCAAGTGAATTAAAATTGACGCTATCGCCTTGTATGAAAACGCCGCCAGGGCCGGTAATGGAGAACGTATCGATATTTTGAGTGTCTGAAGCTTTAATGTCGTTTAAGACAAAGCCCGTAAAATTAGTATTTATTTCTAATTTATTGGCTGTAATATTGGCCAATTCTGAGCCGGCGATTCCTTTAAAAGATGACTCTGGAACAAAATTAGGATCGGCAGGATTTGTAATAACAAGTTCATCCTGATGGCCTACGCGAATTGTTCCATCGGCATGGTATTGCAGAGTTGTGGTTCCCGAACCGCTGTCGATGGTTCCGTCAATGACAAATCCTGCGGCAATAATCGTAATATCGTTATCGTTAGATATTATCCGAATTCCCGAGTTTAATACGAAGTCGCCGATATTATCGTTGTCCGAATCGGCGTTTATAAAAATATTTTGGTTTTGGATAATATTTTCAGAAATGGTAACGCCGTTCGCGGCAATGATTGTGGCTTGGCCTGTGGTGGTTTCAGTTACCTGAACGTCACCATCTAAGGTTAACGCGCCGCCGCTTGTAAGATCGCCGTTTTGGACAATCGTTATTGCGGTGATGTTTATATCGCCAGCCGATTCTATAGAGTTTCCAAGCTCAAGAGTAAAATCGCCTGTGCCACTGTTATCGGCATCGGCGACGGCAACCAAATTTCCCTGGATTGTTAAATCGCGATTAATAGCTATGTTTCCATCGGAATTGATGTTGAGGTTAATGAATGTTGACGGTTCGCTATCAAACGCGATATCACCGCCACTAATTAGCGTGACCGTAGAAATTAGATCAGCGTCAATGCCTTGAACGACGATATCTCCGCCAGAGCTATTTCCTAGAGTCAAGGCGTGGCCTTTTAGTTTGGACAATTCGGCGTTGTCTAATGTTAGAGTTCCCGTTGCGTTACCTAGTCCTATTGAACCGTTAGTAGAAACGATGATACTGATGTCGCCATTGCCAGAGTCGATTTCCCCTAATAGATCGATGTCTTTAGCGGTAATATTTATGGAACCGCCGTTTGTTATTAAGGATGCTCCTTCTCCAACAACTAAGTCGCTTGTACCGTTGTTATCGCTATCGGCAATGATAATGAGATCAAGTTGGTCTGTATCCCCGAGCAGAATTTGTCCGTTGAAGTTAACATTTTGATGCGCGCCTAAGGTTAGGGTGTTAACGCCCTTGCCAATTAAATCCAGAAAAGCATTAAAGTTAAGAGTTCCGGTTCCAATTCCAGAACCAGTTGTTAACGTATCGTTCGCGCCTCCGGCTAGATCTCCAAAAACTACTTTGGAAGATAAACTTGAGGTTGTGATAGAGCCAAAACCTATTAAAGATTTAGTTTCTTGAATAGCCCTTCCTAAAGTGATATCGCCGCCACTTGTATTGATATCGGCGTTAATGAAAATAGTAGACTTGTTGGAAGAAAGCGATTGTCCTCCGGAACCGGAGATATGTTGGTTTGTAATAGCAACGCCCGAGACATGAATTATCGGGTTGTTATTAAATTCAGCTCCTGCATCGGCAAAGAAATTACCGCCATTTGTAGAAATATCTTGATTCAGAGTTATATCAGCATTGCTTGCTTCTAAAGAAAGGTCGCCATTTGTTGTTAGAGCTGCATCAACGGTAATACCGTTGCCCGCTTGAACGGATAGGGCTTTAAATGTTGAAGCGGCATTTGTGAAGTTGACTGAACTTCCATCTGCGATAGCTTTGAGTGCAAGGGAATTAATGTTATTGCTTTGGGCAGAAGTAACGCCATCAACTGTAATGTTTCCGTTATTTGAACCGCCAATAATTAAATTCGCCGCAGTAATATTTTGTAATTCGGTTCTGGTGATTGAGATATCTCCAGCTCCGTCGCCAATTCCTATCGTGGCGCCGTCAACGGAAGATAATAGACTCAATGTACCGCTGCCGCTGTCGATGGTTCCGTTAATAATGAAGTCGTTAGCGGTAATTGAAATATCATTATTATTGGAGACGATTTGAATACCGGAGTTTAGAGTAAAATCGCCTGTTCCGTCTCTATCGCTGTCGGCGTCGATAGTAATCGTTCCGTTATTAACGAGATCGTTGGTGATGATTATTCCATCAGCGGCGGTGAGACTAACTGCTCCCGACACGACTACGTTTCCGTTTAGCGTTAGAGTACCGCCTGTGCTGAAGTTACCGTTTTGAAAAATGTTGACTGCATTGACTGTCAGGCTATTTACGGCAACTAAAGTGAATCCAGAAGCTAATGTAAAATTACCGGCTCCGTTGTTATCCTGATCGGCTGTCGCTACAAAATCTCCCGAAACGTTGATGATGTGATTGACGTTAATGTCAACGTTAGCGTTCACCGTCAAAGCGCTGAAGTTAGAATCGGTATTTTGGAAAGTAATACTGCCGCCGGAATTTAAAGTTACGGTAGAGCCAGAGGTAAGAGTGATCCCTTCTACAACGATATTGCCGTTGTTGAAAGAACCGATTGTTAACGATAGACCCGTGATCCTGTTTAGTTCGGCGTCGGATAAGGTCATGTTGCCTGCGGCGTTACCTAAACCAATTGTGCCGTTATCTGAAACTAAGATGGTGGTGGATGCGTTAATCTTTCCTTGTAAATCGATGTCGTTAGCGGTAATGGTCACCGTACCGCCGGGATCAATTGTGGATTCTTCAAGAACTATCAGATCGCCGGAGCCATCGGCGTCGCTATCTGCATTTATAATGAGGTTAGCGGAAGTAAGAGCAGGGGCGTCTGGATCAATTAAAACCGATCCTTTAAAGTTTATATCGTTTGTTGCCGCAAGGGTTATGTTTTGGGTTTGTTCTATTCTAATGTCGGCATTGATGTTTAAGTCTTTTGCCTGATTGATCGAACCGCCGTCAAATATTACGTTTGATTTCTTTTGAGCCGTTTCAATGATTCCAGCGCCAAGTAGGGCGACAGTCTGTGTTCCATTAGCATCACCAAGAGTGACATCGCCGCCGTTTGTATTGATGTCGGCTCCAATTGTAATTTTTGTGGAATTGGCTTGAGTTGGGGCTCCTGAAACATGGTTAATCGATGGAGCAACTCCGCAAATGTGCGGGGCAACACCGCCTTGACCTTGACTATTGGCAATGAAATTTCCGCCGTTAGTGGTAATCGCGGAGTTGATGTCGATGTCTGACTTGGCAACTAGATTAACGTCTAATTTTCCATTGCTGGAAGTGATCGTATTATTTACTATTATTTTTCCAGCGGCGTTTAATGTTAGAGAAGTATCGCCGCCTGAAGATTTTAAAATGGCGGAAGTGACGGTTATGTTGCCTTCCTGGTCGCCGTCGCTACTGGTTGTGATGACAACGCTTGTTCCATTATTTAGAGCTTGGTTGATTAAAGCGACGTCGACGGTAGAGTCGTCGGAATTTGGAGTAAACTCGCCGCCATTTTGATCGACCCCGCTCGTGACGTTGGTGATTTCTATATTTCGAGGGTCTAATAACCAAGTTCCCGCCAAACCGTTTTTCGCTGAAACGTCCGCCGCTTTAGTTACGACGAGTTTGTTTTTTCCTGAAGTTTCGATCAGTCCGCCGTCTCCGTTTACTGCGCCGCCGCGTGCGGTCAATATTCCTTTAGTGACGGTTGAGTTTTCAGACCAGATGATTATCTTACCGCCATCGCCTTGATTGACAGCGTCTGCATTGATTACCGTATCTTCGCTAACTTGGGTGTTATTAGCCGTTTTTATGGAACCTTTTCCTTGATAGTCGCCGCCCACTAAAACCGTACCGCCGCCAGCCTCGCCGGAAGCGTCGATTGTGGCGTTGTCAAGTTCGACTTCGTCGCCTAATATATGTATTGTTCCGCCTTTTTCTCCCGCGTTTTTACCAGAGGCATCCAATGTACCGGAAACCGAAACCTCGCCGCCTTCGCCCATTAAGTAAATTTCTCCATCCTTTTCTACGGCTGCATAGGCTTCTATAACGCCAGTGTTATTGACTACGTTTTTAACGACATCGCTAGCGTTCTTTGCGGTGAGGGCTACATAACCAGATTGTATTTTTCCGGTGTTTAAAACTCGATGTTCTACAACGTTACCTTCTTCATCCAACACTTCGCCTTCGACAGGTTCCGTGATGGCAAAATTGATGAGACCATCGCCATTAAAATCTAAAGAAGCGGCGTTACCTGATCCCATTGCAACAGAACCGGCATTCGCAATAATGGTCCCATGATTTTCTACGTTAGGAGCCAAGAGTCCCACATAACCAGAAGACTGGATTTGTCCTTTATTAATTATAGAAGCCAGGGCTTTACTTGGGTCTTGAGTGAATTTATAGTTGCCGTTTAAAAAGTCTTGGTTTGAAATACCAAGCGTAGTGGCCATCAAACCGCCGACATTGACTTTGGCGTTTTGGCCAAAAATAATTCCGGAAGGGTTTGTCAGGAAAACCTGGCCATTAGCGGATAGTTTTCCAAGGATTTCGCTGGGGTTTGGTCCTAGAACTCGGTTTAAAGCGACAGAGTTTGAACCGGGCTGGTTGAATTGAACGGACTCCTGGTTGCTAATGCCAAAGCTTTTCCAATTAGTAATAAGTTTTTCGGAAGACTGATTAACGACCATGTTGGTCGAAGAGGGCTGTTGAATATTGCCTTTCCCCGCTACAATTTGACCGTCTTGAGGAAGCGCGTATACTAACGTAGGCCAGCCGCCAATCAAATACACTAAAAAGCCAACCCATAACCGAAGTAAAAACACCTTTGTATTCGGTTTCGGGAACTTTTTTTGTGATGTGTATAACAAACCAGTCATTATTATCGGCAGCGGGAATTTTTTAAAGGTCGCAGAGTAGTATTCGAGAATGCTTTTTTGTGATGTACGCAACAATTTTCAAACGCATAAATTGTTGCAGACTAAGCCTTAATGTATATTTTTTTTATGCAAAAGTCCAATTAGATTTACATAAGATCCCGATTTTCAACATTTTTCGTTAGACGGAATAGTGCATTAAAAATCATTTTTGTGCTTATGGAAATTTGATGATTAAAAAGCTTAATTTTTTTAAAGAGCAAAAAGTTTGTTTTTCCAAAATTTATTTTTTGAAGCTGTGTTGGGATTCCGAAAAAAAATGAAAAAAATTACACCTTAGATGTTGTTAGTTTAGATTTCAGGGGTGTAGTGTGGTTATGCTGAAGAGATGATTTGCTCATTAAATATCTTTAGAGGATCTCTAATAATTGACATTTTTACTGGTTTATTATCGCCTAGCCCCTGAGTCTAAGGGGCAGATTTCCGGCAAATCTGAATTTTTAGAGGTTCCCTTAATTTATTCTTTAACTTTTGGGATGCGTTAACGTTAAAATCCCACTAATTTTGTTTTGATCATTTTGGATTGAGTATGTGCGGACTTTTTGGATGGTTTAAATTCGAAAATGAATTGTCGGACAAAGAGATAAACGACGCAAAGTTAGCGATTGCATCTTTAAAACATAGAGGCCCTGACGATTTTGGAGAATGGCTTAGGCCGAACCTCTATATGGGGCATCAACGGCTAAAAATATTGGACCTGTCCCAAAAGGCGGCGCAGCCTTTTTTTAGCGACGACAAACGATATACTCTTAGTTATAACGGTGAAATTTATAACTACATAGAGCTGCGCGAAGAGCTTAAAAGTCAGGGAGTCGTTTTTCAGACAGATTCCGATACGGAAGTTTTTTTGAACGCTTTTATAGCGTGGGGGACGGATGCTTTTGTAAAGATGGAGGGCATGTTTGCCGCCGCTATTCACGACTCTGAAACGGGCGAGCATTATCTTGTGAGGGATCACCTTGGACAAAAGCCTCTATATTTTCATTCATATGATGAGGGAGTGGTTTATGCCTCAGAACTTCGCGCATTATTGCAATTGGAAAACTTTGACTGGCGGTTAGATAAGGATAATTTTGTCCGGTATTTAATGGCATCGTATTATGGAGGTAATAGAACTCCGCTGAAAAATGTTTACAAGCTTCTCCCTGGTCACTTTATTAAAATCAAAAATCAAGAAGTGAAAACCATCCTGTATTGGGATTCTATTCCTGGAGAGCAAACATTAACGATTGGAATAGACGAAGCGGCGACTCAATTCGAAACGCTTTTTGAAAAGTCCTGCAAAATGTGTATGAGGTCGGATGTTCCATATGGAGTATTGCTATCCGGTGGAATAGACAGTTCGATGTCGCTTCGGTCCAGTTTAAAAAGCAATCCAAACGTAGACGCTTTTAGCGTGGGAATGAGCGAGAAAGACTATGACGAGAGCGTTAAAGCTAAAGAGGTTGCAAATCATCTTGGAGTTTTTCGGCACAAAATTTTTGAAATAAATGAAGAAACGGCGAAGATAGAAATTGAAAAATTCCTGAATCATTTAGACGAGCCAAACGGAGACCCTGCTTTTATCAATATGCAATTTTTATCCGAATCGTGCAAAAGGGATATTACAGTCGCTATTTCTGGAGATGGCGGCGACGAGCTTTTTGCTGGGTATATAACGTTTGCCGGCCTAAAGTTTGTTTGGGTTTTTGAAATGTTGCCAAAATTTATTCAATCTAATTTACTAAGACTTGCTGAAACTTTTATTCCATCTTCCGACACTTATCTGGGGTTGCAGTTAAAGGCGATGGCTTATTTTCAAGGTTTTCCCGCATTGCGCATAATGCGTTATCCGCTTTGGCTTTCGACCCTACCTTTTAGAGATATTGGGAGGTTATGTCCGAGTCAACCGAAGGAGTTTTTTGAAGCGTCGGGAATGGATGGAACTATTTTTGATTATGAAGGTAAATTTATGAAAAAGATGGAGGATAAGACTCTGACCCAGCAACTCCTCTATTTTTATCAAAAAGTGTTTTTGCCGGAGTTTATATGTAACCATACAGACCGGGCATCCATGCAATCGAGTTTTGAAATAAGGTCCCCATTTCTTACACGTTCAATTATTGAATTTGCTAATCGCCTTCCCGATCATTTCAAACAAGGAGGAAACAGCCTGAAAAGAATCCTTAAATTAACCGTGAATCGATGGGGATTTCCTTCAAAAATAACCAATCAAAAAAAACAGGGTTTTGCCTTGCCCGTTGCCCGTTGGCTAAAAACAGAATTAAAACCAAGGTTAGACGATTTAGTTGCAGATGAATCGTTAAACGAATTAATCGATAAAAAGGTTTTAAAGCGGCTAATTTCTGATCATTTAAACGGTAAGAAAAACAATTATAGAATTTTATTCAATCTTATCGCCTTCTCGGCTTGGAAGAATAAATTCCCACAAGTAAAGATAGGGTAGAAAGTTATATTTGGGAGTTTGTTCGAATTAACGGAACCTCCAAAAAATCAGATTTGCCAAGAGCCTGATTATTAAATTCAAGGACCAGACGACAGAAAATCAGTAAAAATGCCAATTATTAGAGGTCCTCTTAAATTTATTAGCTTAATCTAAGGAGTTACTTTGGTTATTGAAGATCCAATGGTTCTCATTCGGATTATTTTCCTGGATATTGTGTTCCCATTATTTTTTATTATCATGGGCTTTCTTTTAATTTTCGGAACCCTTAAAGAATGGCCTTCGATATCTGATCCCCCCGACGGTTCTAATTTTATTTACGGTCAGTCTTTCATTAGAAGACATTTTGGAAAAGATTTTTTGAAGTTTTGGAATTGCTTAATCGGAATTATATTTATCAGTTTTGGGAAAGGTCTTGCGGAGAATTTGTTTCATCAATTATTCAATTGATGGGATTAGGGCAGGGCATATCATACCGCCAGAAGAGGCGGCATGATTCAAAAAGATAGAATAGCGTGAAAAGCAGAATTAAAAATGTTCGCTATTTTGGCTATGCGATCCATTTAGATTGCTACGTCAACCTGATGCTCTTCAGACTCAGAAACAGTCGTTTCCGTTTGACCCTGAACTGACACAACAGAATTCACTTCTTTAGATTTCTTAAAAGCTTCCAAATTTTTAGCTGTCATAGCCGGTTGCGTCGCCGGAATTTTGTTTTGAGTTGCAATGTTTTCAATTGGCGTTTCCATAGTAACCTCGTAGTTAAATTCTTATACCTTCTTATCGGGATTTCAATTTTCAAACTTTATAGAGTTTTTTACCGAAATGAGGGTGTGGGCGGTTCTACCAGTACAATTCTCAATAAGTTTTGATATGATCTAAGAATACTGAAAACAAAAAGAAATCGCCTAGTTGTGGAGAAATTTACTGTTGCCATGAACCGACGCCCAATTATCTTTCTACTTTTCTTTGTGCTTTTATTCGTTTCGCCAAGCTGGGTTGAAGCTGTATGTATTTCAGGCGATTGCCAAAACGGTTACGGGATTTTTTCATGGGCTAATGGAGACGAACATGAGGGATATTTTAAAGGCGGTCAAGCTAATGGTCAAGGGACTCGAAAGTATTGGGACGGGGATAAATATGTAGGCGAATATAAGGACGGCAAAAAACACGGCTATGGAACGTATTATTGGTTTAATGGCGATAGGTTCGCAGGCGAGTATAAGGACGGTAAAAGAAACGGTCATGGAACTAAAACCTATGCTGATGGCAGTATCTGGATAGGAGAGTGGAGCAATGATAAACGAGTTTGGCAACCAAAGAAAAACTGCGATGAACTAGCCGAATACAGCGATGAGGGATTGTATAAAGATTTTGAGAAAGTCTTCGATAGGCAAGGTTTATTTAATGAGGCAAATGAATCGCTCAATAAAATTAAAAAGGATTTGATAAGCGATACGAAGACATGGAGCCGCCTTGCAGGGACAAATGATTGGTCTGTTGTCGTTCGCACTATTTCGCAGAGACTAAAAACAACCACAAACTTGGTTGCAAATTTGGCGAATATTGATCCAAGAACTGGACTGCCAACCTCTGTGGCCAGCGCCGACGCTGATACGGAAATGACATTTTTATATGTTTATCGGGCTCTTTTAGAAAACGAGCCCATCCAAAGCGTTAGCGTTAATGAGTTAAAAATAGCCTACGAAAATTTAATATTATCGGTGTCCGGTGGATTGAGGCAGACAATAAGAGTTGTTTGGGATTTGGCCGAAGACATTAAGGATGGAGTTTACCGTTCAGAAAATCACGAGCAATTGAAAGTTGATATGGATAAAGCGTTAAACAACTTAAGTAGAGATTTTGCTTTATTGGAAAGAAAAATCACCGCCGCAAAGAAGAGAGCCTACGTCATCGACGATATCAAAAAAGGGATTGATCGCTATTGTAATAATTAACGGTTTGATGGATAAGGAGTAGAAATAAAACAAAGGCGTTTAATATTAACTAGCCTTTCTGGAGGCTTTAGAATCAGGATATTTTGTCCAAAACCGCTTTAACGTACTCAGGTTAAAAACTCTCATAAGAAGATTTTAGAAAAAACTCCACCAAAAGAAGAAACAACGTTGGAAAACTTCATAGCTTGATGTGGATAAGCAGAATCAACGAAATTTTTGCCAATAATTCAAAGGCCTACGCTTGACAAAATCTTATTTTTGCTTTATTTTACAAAAAGCGAAAATTTAGCGAAAATAATGAAAAGCAATTAAAGTGGGAGGTATAAGTAATGGGTGTTTTAAAAATAATTAAAAGGGATGAGGGAATAAATGGCCAATGGGTATTGGGGTGTGATTTGAGATTTTCAAACACGGACTATCTGGAGTTGTTGCAGGAAAAACAGGAGGAAATAGACCAATTGGAAAAGGAAGTATGCTTTCAAAGTCGCGTTATCGACAGCCAACATAAAACCATAAGAAAACTTAAAGGGAAAAAATCTATTGTCGCGGATTGGCTACAGCCCCCAGTAGTAAATATAAAATAAACCAAAAAATCTAAGGTCTCGGAAGCTGATAGGTTATTTAGCGGTTTTTAGGATGGATAAGAGAAGTTTATTTTGCTCCTGCCTCTTTCAATAGCGTTTCGATAATTTTATGTTCCTTTTGAGACGCAATCGTTAGAGCGGTTGAACCGTCGTTAGCTTGAATATTAACATCGGCGCCCCTTTTTATGAGAAGTTGAACTATAACTCTGCTTCCTTTATCGGCGGCATACATTAAAGCTGTTGAACCATAGTCGTCTTGAAAATTAGGATCGTCTCCACGGTCCAGAAAATAAAGCGCCATATCTGCATTACCGCTATGAGCGGCGGCGAATAAAGAATCTATTTTCATTATTATCCCCTATACAATTCTTCGACAATTACGGGCAGTTTAACATAGGGGGTTATTTCCTAAAGAATTTAAAAAAAGGGTTTCAACGTCGAAATCCTGAAACCCTTGATATAAATGGTCGGGGCGAGAGGATTTGAACCTCCGACTACTTAAGCCAAGCAGGGCCAACAAGTTATATCTCCTTCCTGAAATCTAATAAAATACACTTATAAACATGTATCAATTGTTTTTAGGTTAATTAGTCATGTTAGTTAACTATTTATAAAATAAAATATTTAAGTCTTATTAATAGGGTTTTTTTTGACTTATTAATAGTATTGTTCTATCTTATTAACGTTAATAAGATAGCTTGTTAATTTATAAATAGTTAACTAGTTAGAAAAAGCTTATGAAGAACAAAAGCAAAATACCTGATTTTTTAATCAAGCATATACCTAAACACCCTAACGATATTATTCCTTTTGCTCAAAACAAACTTGGTGTTTCGAAAGTTTCTGTTCACAGGCATTTGCGTATTCTTCTTGAAAAGGGCGCAATCGTTAAATCTGGTTTTACCACCCAAGTTAGTTATTATTTAAAAGACTCGGCTAGCAAAAAATTTACCATCCTTTTTGATTTGGGGTTAGGGGAGTATGAAGTATGGATTAAGTACCTAGAAGAAAATTTTAAAGGTCTTAGAAAAAATATTTACGACATAGTCGCGTATGGATTTACGGAAATTTTTAATAACGCTATCGATCATTCGGAAGGTACGGGAGCGACGGTTCATATTGACTGGGAAAATGACGTATTAATTTTATCGGTTATGGACGACGGGGTAGGGATATTTGAAAAAATTAAAAAGGCGTTTCAATTAACGGATAAACGAGAAAGTATTTTGCAATTGTCCAAAGGAAAGTTAACGACCGATCCAGAGAACCATAGCGGCGAAGGAATTTTTTTTACGTCAAGGGCTTTTGACGAGTTTGCCATTTATTCAAATGAACTGCTTTATTTCAGAGATAACTCAGAGGACGATTTTTATTTCGAAACGAGAGACGATTCCGGAAAAGGAACCGTGGTTAAAATGAAAGTTCGTTTGAATTCGGAAAAGAACCTTCTCGATATTTTTAAGGAATATTCAAGCGAAAATGAAGATGGAATTCCAGGATTTAATAAAACAAAGATCGCCGTTCAGTTAGCTCAACTGGATCAAGAAAGATACGTTTCACGTTCCCAGGCAAAAAGGCTTTTATTAAACTTGGAAAAATTTGAACATATAATTTTGGATTTTAAAAAAGTAGAAGCGGTTGGGCAGGCGTTTGTCGACGAAGTTTTTCGAGTTTTTAAGAATAAGAACCCAAATATTAAAATCGATTATTTAAACGCCAACGACGATATCGAATTTATGATCAGAAGAGGAATTCCTCAAGATTAATTTCAAAAAACCCCTAAAGAAAGTTTCTCTAGGCCTCGGTTTTAATGTTTGGGGCGAGAGTGACCAATTGCCTCTCAGTCAAGTATGCCAAACAGTCCGTCATCTTACGATTCATATGATCAGCTCTCTCTTTATTAGTATAATACTCCAATGATCAGATTGATTTATCCTCAAAAACAGAGTATTGCGTTATCAAACCAGCTGTTACAGCTTTATAAAAAGGCGGTAGAAGCAGATAAAAAAGAAGATATTGTTTTTGATTTTAGTAAATCGGTTTCTCTAACCCCAGTTAGTATAATAATTATTGCGATCACTGTTTCGGAATGCATGAAGCAAGGGAAGAAATGCTCGTATAGACGTCCAAAAAATTTGAGGTTACTTCGATTCTTAAATGAAATGGGCTTTTTTAGTTTTTTTAAGCCTGATAAAAAGCCTGAACCAGTAAGGATTGAATCTGCGAAAGTTCAATTAAGAAAATTAGATGGAATAAACCCTTTATTTATTGACGAATTAATTGAAATGTTAGAATTTCATCTTAATATGTCCAAAGGTGTTAAGGGTTCACTTCGAATGAGTCTTACAGAAACTATGGCCAATGTTATCGACCATAGTCTTAGCGAAGGATATTACATTTGTTCTGTATTGGATAAGCGAAAAAAACAAATACGATTATGTATCGCCGATTTAGGTATTGGTATTTTGGATTCATTGAGAAGTTATTCTAAATATGAATATTTGAGCGACGCTTATCAAGCAATTAAAAAAGCCACAGAAAAGAATGTTACTTCAAACCCAGAACGAAATGCGGGATTAGGTTTAAATCACATTAAAAAATTTTTAGACGTCAATGAAGGACAATTATGTATAATTTCACAAAAGGGAAAAGTATTTTGGAAGTTTGATCAGAGCAAAGTACTTGAACAAACAATGAAAATTCCTTTTCCCGGAACTATAATTAAAATGTTAATTAATACTGATAAGACTGGTTTTTACCTTTTAGAAAGTGAAGCAGATTTCTTGTTTTAATATAAGAATTATGAAAATAAATCTGAAAACTACCTGTAAGAAAGACACAATCACGCGTTCTGAAGGGGAAAAAATTAATAAGAAGATTGTTGGAGCGTGGAGGAAAGAAAAAAAGATAACTGTAGATTTCAGCAACATTCAAATTGCTTCAGTTTCTTTTATTGATGAAGCTTTTGGTAAGTTAGCTTTTAAATATAGTTTAGATGAGATGCGGGAAAAAATGGAATTTAAAAATATGGATTCTTATGATCGAGCATTGTTGAATGACATAATGGTTTCTCGATTTCGTCAAAAGGATAATGAAGGGGAGGAAACTGACATAGTAAAAGAAAAGCCCCAAAAGATCTTTTCTAAAAAAGGTAGAAAAAAAGCTGCAATAAAATAAAAAAAGAGCTTAAAGGAACTTCCTCTAGGCCCTTAATTTAACTGGTCGGGGCGAGAGGATTTGAACCTCCGACCACTCGACCCCCAGCCGAGTGCGCTACCAGACTGCGCCACGCCCCGAAATGAATTTGTTTGGAATATTTGGAATATGGGATTTTACGTTCGTTTGTCCCAGTCTATGCGAGAAGCGTTTGTTCCCTTAGGGATAAGAGCTTTAGGATAGTGTATACCTGCCTATAAATCAATAAGAAATACCCCCGCTCAACAGATGGTTTTTTTTGGGCGAAAACCCTTTCTATGGTACTATTTTCATTTAATCCGTCTGCTGTTTTAGACCTTTAAGTCTTGTTTTATCAACAGCCGACTGTAGTTTAACCCATCGCAGGATTCTGGATAGCATGAAAGTAATCAACGTTCGAGATTCAATCGTATTCAAACCCGAAAAACTGAATAAAGTCAGTTTATTCGATACCGATAAATTCTTTTGCGACGTGTATTGCATGGAACCGGGACAATTTCAAAAAGTGCATTCTCACGGCGACTCGGATAAGGTATATTACGTAATAGAAGGCTCCGGTAAAGTGACCGTGGGCTCGGAAGAAAAAACATTGAAAAAAGACGAAATCACCATCGCTCCCGCTGGCGAAGATCATGGTGTGGTCAATGATAGCGGCGGTCAGTTGGTTATGCTCGTTTTTATGGCGCCGAAGCCTTAGTAAAAGTTATCATGCTTCGAGAGCCTCAGCATGACAAATATTGAGTCG
>CAYFMN010000023.1:30635-55583 GCA_964344185.1 uncultured Nitrospinota bacterium | reverse complement strand
GATCCTTCACCGAACCTAAAGGTTCGCTTCAGGATGACAAGCTATGGGATCTGCTCGATAAAAGTTTTTTTCTTAGTTTGACTACTTTTAGAAAATAAAAGGAAAGTGAAATGATTTATCTGGTTTTTCCTTCATCTTGGCATCCTTCTCAACCTTATTTGAGTTTGCCTGCGCTTAAGGCATTCTTGAATAAACATGGGATTGAAGACGTTGTGCAAAGAGATTTGGCGATTGAACTTCTCGACCATCTTTGCACCTGGGAAAAAACCGAACCGCTTTATGAAAAAATACTGAACCAAATTCGTCAACTCACTTCTCAACCTTCGCTTTCCCAATTCGAAAGGGAAAAGCTAACCAAGCTTAAAGAAGCTGAAGAAGTTATCCCCGCGTTGATGCACGAAATCGACTCCGCAAAAATGTCCTTGCGTAACCAGGACTTTTACGACGTAGACCGTTATATGGAAAGCCTGAAAATTATCGATGTTTGGCTCGATAACATTTTGGCTCCTTATTTCCCGTCGCAGTTGACAGTTATCGGCAGTCAAATGAGGTTTTCTCCTTATTCATCTGGAGAAATTATCGATTCGTTCAGTCGTCCGGAAGAAAATTATTTTTACGATCTTTATAAAGAACATTACATTCCGTCCATTGCTAAAGAAGATATCGACATCCTGGGCGTTTCGATCACTTCTGTTGAGCAAGTGATTCCTGGTTTGACCTTTGCCCATTTAATGAAGGAAGCCAGACCGGATATCCACATAACCGTTGGCGGCAGCGTCTTCACCAAACTGGTAGACCGGTTAGAACAAGGTTCGCCATTATTTAAATTTATAGACAGTTTTATCGTTCATGAAGGCGAAACGCCGTTGCTCAATTTAGTGCAACAATTGCGCGGGGAAGGGGACTTATCAAAAGTTCCTAACTTGATTTATGAACGCGAAGGCAAAGTAGTGGTTAACCGACCTTTTGCGAAAGAAGACTTGAACGCATTGCCAACGCCGGACTTTGATGGCATGCCTTTCGACCTTTATTTGGCGCCGGAGAGAGTTTTGCCAGTGATGGGGTCGCGCGGTTGCTACTGGGAGCGATGCGCATTCTGTTCGATTCCGTTTGACCATATGGATTTCCATGTCCGCTATGCAGAGAACGTGGTTCAGGATTTTAAAAACTTGCAGGAAAAATACGATTGTAACTACTTCTTCTTTACCGACGAGGCGTTGCCGATCAATTTCTTGAAATCGTTTGCGGAGAAAATTCTAGAAGAGGGCATCAATGTCCAGTGGACGGGTGAATTGAAGTTCGAAAAAAGTTTGTTACGAGGTAATCGTTTAGAAATGCTGTACCGCTCCGGATTGAGAAAATTGATTTTTGGTTTGGAATCTTACAACCAGCGAGTTTTAGACTGCATGGATAAAGGCGTCGACCTGGAAGTGATTGACGGCACCGTCAAGCAATGTATGGATATTGGTATTGCGATGCATTTTTATTTGATTTGCGGGTTCCCAACAGAGACCCGAGAAGAAGTGTTGGATACGCTCAACTTTGTCTTAGACAATCCATTGATGTTGGAAACGCCGGGATTCTCCGCCATCATGTCGCAATTTGATTTGGAAAGAGGTACTCCTCTGGAGCGCAACGCTCAAAAATGGCATATCTCAAATTTGTATACGCCGCCAGATCACGATCTGAGTTTAGGTTATTCTTACGATATCAGCGTAGGGATGAACGCCGAAGAAGCGACGGCTTGTTATCAGGAAATGGTTGAGAGACTCAACGAAGTTGTGGAAACCTTTCCGCATAACTATTCGTTGTCTGATGGCTTGTTATACTTAGGCCATCACGAGCGCGAGAACATTCAAGAAAGACTCACCACACTCGCCCCTGCTTAAGCTTTTCTAAAACTCAGTAACCGTAATTATCCTTGTTGGGGTTGATATATTTAACTGGCCCTGTTTTATTGGTTACCGTTTTATCTTTTTGTGCCGGGCTGCCAGGGCAACCGGTTATGTTTGATCCTACCAACACATAAAAATCCAAATAACAGTTGTTTTAAAGATTTTATTTTTTAGGAAGTTAAACTCGTAGGTTTAAAAATCTGCCGAGATTCTAGCAGATTTACCATTTATCGCCTATTGTATTTTTAGAAATAGGTTTTGGTTTTCAAAATAATATGTGGTTAAATGGAAAACTGGATTTTTATGGATAGTGCCGAATGTCATCCTGAAGCGAACCATTAGGTTCGGTGAAGGATCTCGCCTCGATTTAATAAAATAACTTCCTTTTATGCCTTGAGTATCTAGGAGATTAAACTGTGGAAATGATTAAAAGACTAGATGACTTAGAAATCGATGAAAACGAGCCCTTTAAAAACGACGTATTAAACCGAAAAGATTGCGCTGAAAATTTAACAACGTTGATCCAAAGTTCTCAATCTCCATTAGTTCTTGCAGTTAACGCTCCGTGGGGAATGGGCAAAACCACATTTATTAAGATGTGGCAGCAACACTTAAAAAATGAAGGTCATTTAACTCTGTATTTTAACACCTGGGAAAATGATCATTGCGAAAAACCTATAGTTTCTTTTATTTCAGAAATAGAGAGTATTATTAGCGAGTCAGAAATAAGTCAACATGAAAAAGATAAATTAAGCGCCAATTATAAAAATGTAAAATCTGCAGGGAAAAGTTTTCTGAAATATGCTATTCCTACTTTGGTTCGACTTGCTTCACAAGGGTTAATTAATTTCGATAAAGAAACTGATAAGGCTTTAGATAATTTTGCGGAAAAACTGGCTGAGAACCAAATCAAAGAATATCAGGAAAAAAAGGAGTCCATATCTTCATTTAAGAAAAGCTTACAGGCTTTTGCCAAAGAAGTATTTTCAAGAGAAGAGTTTTCCAAACAACCCATTATCATTTTTGTAGATGAGTTAGACCGTTGTCGTCCGAGTTTTGCAATAGAGCTTTTGGAAAATATTAAGCATATATTTAGTGTTCCTGGTTTTGTTTTTGTTCTAGGGATCGATAATGAACAATTAGCCCATTCGGTTAAGTCGGTATATGGCAATGGAATGGATTCAGATGGTTATCTTAGAAGGTTTTTTGACTTAGACTATAGTTTACCCAATCCTAATAGAGAGGAGTTTAAAAGTTTTTTATATCGGAAATTTTATTTTGATAGCCTTTTTATGGGTAGAACTGATCGATCAGGAACTTATGACCAACTGCTGAATACGGTTTGGGGGTTTTCCGAAGAATTTAATTTAAGTCTTAGAACAATGATTACATGTTTTAGTCAAATTAATATTATTTTAACTACAACTGATAAAAATCATTTATTGTATCCTTGTTATCTAGCTTTTTTAGTTGTTTTGAAATTAAGTAAACCTAGCTTATTTAAGAGATTAATTAGCGAATTTTTTACTCATAAAAGCTTTCTTAGTTTCTTGAATGAGGTCGATATAAAAGGAGAATTTAAAAAATCCTATGAATGGAGAGCAATTAGAACTTACTTATATTTTTCGATTTTGAATAGTTATGAACAAAAGTTAGTTGTGGAATATTTTAACGAGAAATGGAATAGTAAATTGAATGAGGATGAGAAAAATGATATTGGCAACTTAATGGCTGATATTGACGATTATGGAAAGGGGCCAATAAATAGATTAAGTAATATTCAAAAACATCTGATAAAAAAATTGGGGTTTAGTGAAAGGTTTAAACTGGAATAGCTAAATTTAAAACCGCTTCTTACGGAAAGCGTTTTGCGCGAGTACGGAAACAATGAATACCGAACCGGATAAAACGATTATCAGCGGTCCGGAGGGCAGGTCGGGTTCATAAGATAAAGCCAGACCGGAACAGGTAAAAAAGATTCCCAGGATAACGGCTAATATCATCATGTGGTTAAGCGACCGAATATAGTGATTCGCAATCGCCGGAGGGATGGTTAACAAAGCGATCACCAAAATTAAACCGACGATTCGGATCATGATGACTACTGTAAAGCCAATCAAAATCAAAAAAAGTATGTAAAACCACTCGACGCTAATCCCGCGTAGTTTGGCAAACTCTTCGTCAAAAGCCACCGCCAGCAGTTGTTTGTAGAATAATCCCACCGTTATCAGGATAACCAGGTCCAGGCCTCCGATAAGAAATAAGTCCTCGCTGGAAATCATTAAGATGTTTCCAAACAAGTAGCTCATCAGGTCCATTTGGTAACCAGGGGCTTTTGATAAAAAGAGAATTCCTACCGCCATTCCCATCGCCCACAACGCGCCGATGATGGTGTCTTCCTGCTGTTTCCAACGCAGGCTCACCCACCCCAATATTAATGCGAAGGCGATCGCCGCCGCCAAAGCGCCGGTCATTGGACTTTTTCCAAAAAAATAGGCGATCCCCATTCCGCCTAAAATGGCGTGCGCTATGCCTCCGGCCAAATAGCTGATTCGCTTGACCACAACATATGATCCCACCACGCCGCACGCAATACTGGCCAGGATTCCGCCAAGCAGGGCGTTTTGCAAAAAATAGTGAGAGGTTAGGGCTTCGAAAAATTCGGACATGAATTAGATAAATCCTTAGTGATGGTGACCGTGGCCATGATCGTGTGCAATCATTTTAACGTGTTTGCCGTATAAGTCTTGAATCGCTTCGCCATCCAAACTAGAAATTTGATGAGTGATTAAGGTTCGGTTCAGGCAGGCCGCTCTATGTATGTATTCCGATATAAACCCAATGTCGTGCGAAACCACTAAAATAGCGATGCGTTCGTTTAAAGTTTTTAATAGTTCGAAGATGTCTTTTTCAATACGAAAATCCACGTTAGCGGTGGGTTCGTCCAAGATTAAAATTTTGGGTTCGCAGGCCAAAGCGCGCGCGATCAATACTCTTTGTAACTGGCCTCCAGAAAGACTCCCAATCGTTCTATCTTTAAACTCCAATACTTCTACGTCTTCCATGGCTCTTTCCGCAATTATTTTGTCGGCTTTTTTGTAAAAACCAAACTTGGACGTTCGGCCTAGTCGTCCCAGCAAGACGGTTTCTTCAACAGTTATAGGGAAGTCTCGGTTGAACTTGGCTATTTGCGGCATGTAGCCGATTTCGCTTCGGCTATTTTCCGTAGAGCCGCCGAATACGGTTATTTTTCCGTAATCTGGTTCGAGGATACCTAATATGATTTTTAGCAAGGTTGTTTTGCCGCCGCCATTCGGTCCAACGATTCCAATGAACTCGTTTTCCTTAATGGAAAGATTAACGTTTTCCAAGACCTTTGGACCTCCATAACTGAAGGAGACATTTTCTATTCGAATGATTTCTTTAGAGTTCATTTATTTCGACTCTTTTAAAGAAATTATCATTAAATCGAGGCAAGATCCTTCACTGATACTAATAACGTATCGATTCAATATGATACGCGGGAGGGGCTGGGCAAAATTAGTTTTTATATTAGTCATATGTTTTATGAGATCCCTCGTTAAATCCTTCCGAAGGAGCAAGGCGCCGCCTGAGAGGGAATTTAGAAATTAGATTCTTTTTTGATGCAAAGTTTCGGAACCTGATTCTTTATTTTCTTCTCTAATCAAATAAATTATTGGATTAATTAGCTTAATTGAGATTTTGATTCTATTTTATAGATCTTTTGCCGCTTCGACAAATTAAAAAATCTAGAAAACTGTTAAACCAGTGGGAGAGGGGGTATTTTTTAGGTTTGGATACCGGATATGCGGTTTATTGTATTTGTTTGATTCCTTTAATTCTTAAAATAAATAAAGTCGAGACAAATATTAAAATAAACCCTGAAGAAATCATCCAGCCGGTTTTCCAACCTTGAGGTTCATAAGTGAATTTTGTTACGTGTTTACCCGACTTTAAGGGAACGGCGCGATAAAAGTAATTTGCCCGGTATATTGGAGAGCCTTCTCCATCTATTGTCGCTTTCCATCCCGGAGACCAACTGTCTAACAAGATTAAAAATCCGTCTCCGCTTTGTTCTGTTTTAATTTGAACTTGATTGCCTTTATATTTAATGGACTCAACCTTTCCCGAAAAGGTTTGGCTGGGGGGGCAATCGATTTTTTCATTTAGAATAGCTTCTTTTAATGGGTCAAAGTTTGGATCGTAATAAACATCGAATAATTTTTTACCCTCTAATATTTTAATGTCTGAAACCAAAAAGGCCCTTGGCAAGGTTTCTCTAAATTCTTTTACGTTGGGTTTTCCTAAAAGCGAAATTTGTTTTCCCTTGCCCGTAAAGTCGACATAGGAAATCCAATATTTCACATTGCTTCTTTGAAGAATTAATTTTCTTTTTTGAATTGAAGCGCTAATAAACTGCGCCGCCCATTTTCTAGAATCTTCTAAAAACATAGTCGACCAGCCGTCGGGGTATTCCAATCCGAAGGCCGTTCCCAGGTTAGGCAGTGCGTAATCTTTGGTTAATTGGTAGGCAATTAAGAGATTTGGCGCTATTGGAATGATCGGGCGATTAAAATCCATTTTCACGGGACTTGAATAAATCCGATATGGGTTTTGGGAATTTATATTTATTTTTTTTAGGACTGCGGCTTTATCTTTTAAAAAATTAGCTTCTATCATCGGAAGCATGGGAGCATTGCCAAGAAACGTGTCTAATAAAATCAGAGCTGGAAAAGCATATGGAATAAAGGTTTTACCACTTTTTTTAATAGTCGATAAAAAAATAATAAGCCCAAAGACGGCCAAGATCGAAACCGGGATTTTCCAATTGACCCCAGGATGGTATTTAATACTAGCGACTACGGTGATTGATAAAAAAGAGAGCCAGAAAAAGGTGTTTTTTAGATTATGACTTTCCTTTAAAAAGCGGTCTATCAAAAAACCGGAAATAAAAATTAGACTGAACTGGCAAAGAAAAAAATATTTTTCCGGAAACCGGAACATGCTTAACAGTGGAATAATCTGGTACAGAAACTCATAAACCGGGTTTAAGCGGCCGATAGCGAAAAATGCTCCGATGAAAAAAAATATAATCCAGATCCTTATTTTTCTATCAGTCCAATATCGAAAAGCCAATAAGAAAAGAAGGCACGGTAAAATTCCATTGTAGAAACTTTGAATAAAGTTAAAAGGAATGTCGATTCCCCTGGTCAAGAATCCTGAAAAGTTATCGGGTCCAATCAATTTCCAAAAAGACCGAGGTTCCATCGACCAGACCGAGTGTAGTTTAAAGGATAGCCCCTGGCCTCTGGGGGAGTCTTTTACCAATAAATAAGATGGAACGAGTTGTATGGCCGAGATTCCCAGCGTTATTATTACCATCGTCGCAATGGCCGCTATCCTTTTGGGGATAGACAGTTGAATGTCTTTTTGCGAAACCGCAAATAAATAATAACCCGCAAGGAGAATTACCGTAAGGGCGCTATATTCCGGGCTTCCCGCTAACGTTTGGCAGGTTAAGCAAGAAACTGTTCCCGCTAAATATTTTATTTTTTTTGTATCGAGTAATTTGTTGAAGAGTAGAAAAATAAGAGGCAACCATGTCAGGGAAGTGAAATGGTTGTATACGTCCAATATCGAAATAAAGAAGCCCCCGAACAGGGATATGAACGCCGCGCTTAACGAAGCCGGGTTAGACATTTTCCAATATCGACATAAAAAGTAAGTTGTAAATGTCAGGAATCCGTGGTGAAGAACAAAAAACAGGTTTATGGCATAAACATAATCGTTTAATAAGAAAATAATATTTGGGGGATAAAGGGCTCCAGGATGCATAGCCTCCATGAGCGGGATACCCGAAAATATCGATGGGTTCCAGAAGGGAAGATAATTTTCATGCAGGGCTTTATAAACGATGAACTTCCATGGGAAAGCCATGGATAAAAAGTCGCCGTTAAATAAAGTGTGGCTACCGGAAAGCAGTGGGAAATAAAAAGCGACGAAAACGCCGGCTAACGTAGCGATTGGAATGAAATCGTCAAATTTCCAATGGCGATGGGAATTTATTTCGGATTCTGTCATTAAAGTTGAGTATACGCTAAAAAAGCGCAAAGTAAGCTTGGGTTAAGCTAAACTTTGAGAAGGGAGATATGGATTAAAGGGCAGGGATAATTTTGCCCGTTAATTTGCCTTCGACGCTTTCGCTGTAGGAGAGGGCCGCTTTGGCGGCTGGGACGGGGATGTGTCCTCGAAAAAGTCGCCGATTTTTTTCATAGATTTTTCAACAATGCTGGGGATTATCGCGTTGCAGTTCAATAGCCGCCGCTTTCCCACTTTGACGACTTCGTGGCGTTGCTCTAATTCTTTTAAAACGGCTTTGCCAATCGTCCCGAGAGATTATTCCAAGACAAATTCAAACCAATTGGAAACTGATTTGTTCGTTCCAATTTCGCCCGAGGAACCGTCCCAGGCGTTAAAAGCGAAAGCGTGGGTTTTTCCCGGTTCAAGTTGGGTGTCTGAAGCGTTGGGGGTTTTAAGTTTTCTTTTAAAAACCACCCGATATTGTCCATACCTGTAAATAGCTTTTGACTCCACTTCTTGCGATTCAATCGATTGAGGTATAAACGTACCCAGTCCATTTGAGTTTGATTCCGCAACTCCCAGCGGATATGAATTCCATTTCCAGATATTTACCGGGTTATCAGCGTCTCCGTTTAGAAAATATGGTTTTTGTCCATTGCCTTTATTTTCGACAGGAAACTG
Source organism: uncultured Nitrospinota bacterium (assembly GCA_964344185.1). Classification (GTDB taxonomy): domain Bacteria; phylum Nitrospinota; class Nitrospinia; order Nitrospinales; family JAJDAT01; genus JAJDAT01. The sequence continues at coordinate 46,905 of CAYFMN010000023.1, read as the reverse complement.
AATTGCAAACGAGTCCGCAAACTCTTGCGGGTTTGGAGGAATTGGCTCTTTAACTGTGGGTTCTTTTAGGCCTTTAAGTTTTTCCGGAATGGGCGGAACCGGGGATTCTTTTAATGGAATTAACTTTTGCAGAACAGGATCAAACTTAGGGTCGTCCCAGGACGCTAAAATTGCAATCTCTGAACCGTTGTGAACCGCTTTAATCTTGACGCTGTCAATCATTGGGAAATAGGACTTTTCTTTATCCGCTACTTGACCGCCTAAGGGGTAAAAGTGAGAATCTATTGAGTTCCATTTTTTGTCATCAGGATCATTTGGCAAATCTCCTTCGATTCTTTTTATATGAATGAGTTTATCGACTTTAGGTTTTATGGCTGGAGAAAGAGTTTGCACGTAATTTACGATACTCCAAATTTGACCGTTCGAAAGTATCCGTTTAGAAAACCTGGGCATTGCCGAACCATATAGCCCGGTTCTTAAGGTTAGATATAGATCTTTTCTTTTTGATCCTCTTCTAAAGGTCCAGGCTTTGGTTAAGTTTCTTGGCCAAATATCCCCAGAAGATATGCTTACGATTCTGTCAGAAGCTTCGCCGTCGCTTCTTCCTTCAAAACCATGACATCCCGAACAGCTTTCCAAAAAGAGCTGGCGTCCTTCTTTTAAACTTTCTAACGAAATAGTTTTTGGAGGTTCGGGAACTTTTACAATTTTATGTTCTCTTCCACGCTCAGCAAACTTTTCAAATTTTCTGGCTAAAGTTTTTAGGTATAATACCAAGCTCTTTCGATCTTGTTCTGAAAGAACTTCCCAACCGGGCATTGTTGTACCTTCCATGCCGTGAGTCAGGGTTTTAAACATATCTTCGTCGGTTGGAATTTTGCCAACAGGCGTAGACCGTAATTTATATTGCCCTTTGGTTAAATTTCTTGGCGGAGGACTAGAATAGTTAACGGTCATTCCATTGCCATCGCCTTTTTCTCCATGACACTGAATACAGTTTTCCTGGAAAAGGGCTTTTCCACGTTTGACAGAAGGTTTCGATTTGTTTTCGTAAATGGTTAACAGGTAATGAGTCCTTTGGTAAATGTAGGCGATTACTTGCCACACTTCGTTTTCCGAAAGAGACTTTTCCCAAGCAGGCATGGCTGAATTCCAAGGCTCAAACTTTTGAGGCAACCCCTGTCCGCCTTTCATAATTCTCCAGAAAGCATAAGCCGGCGGTTTTTTTAGAATTGTATCTTTGCCTATGAAGTTCGCTGGAGGGGGGAAAAAGCTCTCGCCAAACAATCCTTTACCGTTTAACAAGTCTCCATGGCACAAAAAACATCTTTTAAAATAGATATCAGAACCTTTTTGAAAAGCTTTTTCTCCGGCTTTGCCTCTTAAAGGAAATGGGGGTTCCAGATTTTTTAAAGCGTAAGTTTTTCCATTAACTTCAATTTTGGCAGGCATATCCATTGCCGAAGGGGGGCTAAAAGCAAAAGCTTGGGTACCGAGAGACAAATAAAATAAAACAGTGAAAAAAAAGAGCGAGGGTTTTGTCATTTTCTTTGTTCGATTATAGAAAGCTTTTAAAAGAATTTTGAACTGTTAAGACCAAAAGTTTTTATTTATCTTTTGAAAAAGCTTTCTTTGCTTCTTTTTTAATTCTACCCGATTTGATGATTTCGTATTGAGGGCGAACGACTTTATCGCCATTAAACGCAAACTCAAGATCGACTGTTTGGTTAGGTTCTATATGAATCTTTTTCTTAACTTTCTTCATTAAATAATGCCAAGCCGTGACCGTATAATCTCCGGGAGGGATATTGTCAATTTTAAAAGTTCCGTCTTTTCCCGTGATTTGATTATACGGGTTTTGAATGCGATATCCCCAGGTCTGCATGAACTCATGCATTCCGCAAATCATTTGAAAAATTTTAAAATTCTTTTGAAAAGTAACTTGACCGTGAGTGACATCTTCTGCCGGGACAGGAAGATTTTGTATGATTTTTCCCCTTTCTGCTTGATAGACTTGGCTGTTGTGCATAACGGGATCTACATTATCTACGGTAAATTTACCGTTTTGGCGTATCAAGCTGACATCTGGCGTGAATTTACAGTTTTCAGATAAAATGTCGATTGTTTTTTCAGGGAAGCTTTTCCCCGCTTCTACGTGGTCAATAGCAACCACCACATTTCTCATGCCGCTGTTATCGTCGGTTATAAAATCATGAACAACCCGGTTTTCTTCGTCGTCAGTATCGACACCCTGGTCAGGTACAACTTCGGCGCATAAATCTATATTAGGATATAAAACGAGATGGAAAACGCGTGGTTGTGGTTTTTTGCCGGTTAAAATTGCGCGTCCCTGTATTGTTCCGCCATTTTTAACATCGATTTCTTGGTAGGCCCAGGTGTTCGAGGCTAATAAAAATAAAATGGTAAATGCGCTCAAACCCAATTTGCTCTTCAACATCTATAATTCTCCTAAAACAATATGGCTATTAGTTTGATCAATAAGCCGGGCTAAACCGTGGACAATAGGGAGATTTTTGAATAATTTTTAGATTAATATTTGAAAATAAAGGTAAGATTCTATCGTAAATAGTGAATACGGGTCAAGTCAAGATAAAGTTGATTATGCCTAAGTAGTAGCTATATTTAAAGTAACTGGCCTTATTGACGAACAATTTCTTTTCATAAACTATGATCAATAAAGTTTAAAAAAATTCTGATTTATTTTAATCTTAAGTTTATACCAGGCAATTTTAGGTATGTATTAGGAAAGATTTCCAAAACTTTAGAACTTGACTCTAAACCGCTTGTTTGTTATCGTTATTCAATAACTTAAGTAATGTGATTTCAGTTAGTTACAAAGTTTTTCCCGCCATGATTCACAAATGCCTTAAAATATCGGGCTTAAATGAATTAAAATTCCATGTTTGACTAATCTTAAGTTAAGGAAGAGACGACGCGTTTTGCTAAATCGATTTAAAAGTTATCTTGTCATATTCTTCCTGGTATGTGGAGTTTTATATCCTCCTTTACTTGAAGCGAAAACTTCTTACCTAAGAAACGCAAACCGTCCTTTTGCTGTCCCGTCAGGGCTAGAAACTCGCGTTAACTTTTGGAAACTTGTTTACTCCAAATACACGACCAATCACGCAATTATTCATGATGAAGACCATTTAGACGTAATTTATGAAGTGGTTTTCTTGAGTCCTTCGTTATCATCCCGCGCCAAAGAGCGAAAGGTAAACAGAGTAAAATCTAAATATAAAAAAATACTTCGCAAGCTTGCGGTAAGCGGCAATAAACGATTGACCGTAGAAGAGAAAAGAGTTTCTAAACTTGTTAAAGGCGGTTATTACCGAGCGGCCCGCAATATAAGGCTGCAAATTGGTCAAAAAGATAGATTCCGGAGAGGGTTAGAGATCTCTGGGAAATACATGGGGCAAATTAAAAAAATTTTTCGATATCACGGACTTCCCGATGAACTGACCGTTCTTCCGCATGTTGAATCTTCTTTTCAAGTTTCCGCTTACTCAAGCGCCGGCGCCGCTGGTATTTGGCAATTCACTCGTTCTACCGGAAAATTGTTTATGAATATTGGCTATGAGGTTGACGAGAGACTAGATCCTATATTAGCGACAGAAGCGGCGGCTAAGTTGCTAAAGAGGAATTTTAATAAACTTAAAAGTTGGCCCCTGGCAATAACGGCTTACAATCATGGCTCCCAGGGAATGGCAAGGGCGAAGAGAAGGCATGGCTCCAATATTGTAGAGATAATCAAGAGATACCGCAGTAGGACATTTGGTTTTGCTTCTCGAAATTTTTACGCTGAATTTTTAGCCGCTTTGGATGTTGTTAATAATAGTAAGAAGTATTTTCCCGGTTTGAAAAAGGAGCCTCGGTTAAAAACAGCTTCTATGCGGTTACCTCACTATTTGGATGTGAAAACGGCGGTTCGTTATTTTGGGATGTCCAAAGAAAAAATTTTGGAATTCAATCCTTCTTTAAGGGGTACGGTCATGTCCGGGCAAAAGAGAATTCCAAAGGGTTTTCAGTTTAATGCTCCGAAATCGCGACATTCTAACTTGCGATCAGTTTATACAGAGATTCCCAGTTCGCTAAAGTATAAGCGACAGAAACCTTCAAAGTGGTATCGAGTTAGAAGAGGGGATAATCTTTCACAAATCGCTTCTCGCTTTAGAATTAGTTTAAGAGCGTTAAAACGACTTAATGGTATTGGCAGGAGGAACCTGATTTATGCGGGGCAGGTATTACAATTGCCTAACGGTAAAAGACGAAGTTGGACATCGTCTCCGGTGATTACTCAAGCTAAGTTTGATTATGATAAATCAAGTGATTTTTTTAGACATAGAGTAAGAAAAAGGGAGAACCTATCGACTATTGCAAGAAAATATAGGGTGAGCCCAATTGGGTTGGCGACTTTTAATAATATTGAAAATCCGGATACTCTTTTTTCCGGCCAAATTTTAAAAATCCCTAACCGTAGCAAGGCAAGAGGCTCTGGGCGTGTAGTTAAAGCCAGTTTTAACTATAATGAGTCGAGCGATTTTTTTAAATATAAAGTTAGAAAAAGAGAAAATTTATCGGTCATAGCAAAACGTTTCAAAGTTGACCCAATCGGGTTAGCCGCTTTTAATGAAATTAGAAACCCAGATACCCTATATCCTGGGCAGTTGTTAAAAATTCCTTTGGAAACTCAAGAAAAGCAAGCCTGGACCTCGGGACCTTCGCTTAAGGTTGTGAGGACAGACGATAGTATTCAGATTTCCGATCTCAAAAAGGAAGAAACTCCTAAAAATATTAAATTAGAGTTTTCCAAGCCTCCAGCTATTACAACCGAAAATCTTAAAGCCAGACCTGCTTTTACCCCTGTGCAGTTCCCCAAAGCGATCAAGGGAGCCAAGGTTGGAACTATAGTTGTGGATTTCGACGAAACGTTGAGTCACTATGCTGAGTGGGCTAAAGTTTCGATCAAAGAGTTAAAAGCTCTAAATGGATTTGGCCGGAAAAAAACTATAATCGTGAACAGGCCGCTAAGAATATCGTTTTTAAATACCAGACCTGAAACTTTTGAGCAAAGAAGACGAGAGCACCATTTAGCTATTCAACAAGATTTTTTCAAAAATTACCATGTTCATAAAACATTATCGCGAAAAGTACGGAAAGGCGAGACAATTTGGAAAATTTGCAATAGTTTATATTCGATGCCTTATTGGCTTTTGAGCGTTTATAACCCTGGAACGGATGTGAAATCGATAATGCCAGGAGATTTAATAACAATTCCTTTGATTCGATCAAAAAATACCTAAATTTTTGCAAACTTTTTAACTAATTGAATTGATTGGACTTAGTCTAAAATTAAAAAATTTTAATTTTAGATTGGTTTTTTATCTTACCTAATATCGGAACAGTGGGGTTTTTAGGCAGTAAAAAAGTAAAAAAAACCCCAAAATAAAGCGAAATAAAAGGTTGACATGTAGGTGTGGGTGGGTATAATTGCAACGAAAATTGAATAGAATTTAAACCGAGAGATCGTTTAGATAAAAGTAGTATTTTGTAAATTAGGGAACGGAGCAGGAATCAATAACCGTTTCAATTTTAATGCAGGGATAGGGAGGATAAGCTAATGAAGAAAGTGGCTTTAATCAGTCTTGTGGTAGCTGTATCGATTTGTTTTGCAGCTTCCGCTTTCGCAGGAAGTTTGAATCCAGGCCAATCAACTAGCTGTAACAATGCTAAGTCTATCACCTTAACCAATTCCGGTGGTTCTGGTGTTGATCGCACCAACGCTAACTTGGTTGTTTGGAAACAAGCTAACTTCACCACTGTTCCTATTACTTTAGGACCTGGCGACAATAATGGTTTTCCAGGAGCTGGCGGCGGTAGCGCTGGATATAAAGGTAAAAATGGTAATGATGTAGTTCAAATGGGTTCCAAGCACATCATGGGACGAAAGAGCGTTACCTTGTATCCTCAACCTAATTTCAGCCGAGGCGACTCTATCGGTGATATTGGCGGTGAAGTACGAATTACTAATACCGGTACTATTGGTGTTAGCGTAGCCTGCAACTAATCCAAATTAAAATTAAACCGGTTGGGATTTTTCCCAACCGGTTTTTTTTTGCTTTTTTTAGCGAGTTCAGAAGTTTTTAGCTCTAAGAGCTATTTAGCTTGTTTAAGCAAGAGGAATTGAACTAAGGGGGCTTAGTTGAATTTCGAATGCGGAAACCGGATAAACTAATTTGAAGTTTTCTAATACTTGGGGATGAATTTCTCCTAAAACTCCCATTACAATTTCTTGGCCTTTTACGACAGCATGGACCATTGCAACTCGTCCAGGAATAAACGCAGGGTTTTCAGTAGGCACTGTTTTGATAGAGCCGCCAAAATCTTTTATTAAAGCTTCGCATATAGACCGAATACCAGAGAAATCTACCTTAGGTCCAATAATCGCGCCAGCTAAACGACTTAATTCGAGCGACCCAGTTTCGCATTGCGAATTTAATTGGCTTATATATCCAACTTCGAATATTTGTTGCGGTAATTCCTGATCTGCATTTGCGGAAAAAGTATCCAATAAACCAGGGATTAATCGTCTCCGAATCATCGTCTGTTCCACGCTAATTGGATTGTCGATAACGATATGGTCGTCGTCTCTTGGCAATAATAGTTTGTCGTATTGAGCTTCTTCTGACGACAAAATTAAAGTCAGCGCTTCGAATAATCCTAGGCCGGTTAATGACTTTCGGCAAAGATCGAAAAGCTCCTGGTCTTGTAATTGTTTTCCAACCGTTGATGTGGGAACCAAAGTCAACGGAAAGTTATGATAACCATAGGCTATAGCGACGTCTTCCACCAAATCAATTGGGTGCAATATGTCGTTGCGATAAGGGGGAACTAAAACGGTTAATTCGTCGCCGCTATTTTCTTCAATTTTATGTCCCATTCTTTCCAAATGATTTTTAACCTTTGCTTTATCTAGTTCCACTCCCAAAACTTTTTGCGCATGGCCGGGAGATACCTTCATTTTTTGGGGCGTAAAATCAGGAGTGGACACTTTTTTGGCAGGATAATGAATTTCCACTTGTTCGATTTTTACGTTGGACGCCAGCTCTGAAACGCTGGTCACAAAAACGTTAAGAGTTTTATTGACCAATCGTTCATCTGTCCCTGTAACGTCTACGAATAAATCTCGGCTATTTGGAGTTACTCGCGAGCTTTCGCCATTAATGATTGGCGGCATGCTGAGAACGGTTCCTTTGCAATCAGTTAATAAAGGATATTTCGGGAACTTTTCGAGTAAGCGTTTGTATTGAACTCCCTTTGGATGTTTGTCCAAAATTTCCTTTGGACTTAGTTTATCGGAATCTTTGTTCAGATCGTAACCTAAAGGCGTAAAACGGGTTTCATCGTTTGCTACGGCGCGATATTGGAAATCGTTACCCTCAAGTTTTTCCAGGTCGTAAACGCCTATAGAAGCCCGCTTACGATCTCTACCTAATGCCCAGTGTAAGTTTTCCTGGAGTTTCATTATGGCGCGAAGGGTATCTTCGGTAAAAGACATATTTTGAATAATCGCGCAAGCGATATTAGGTCGAAAATTTTCTTTTTGCGATAAAGCAGGATCAACCGTAACAGAGTAGGGGCCTGATTGAAGCTTGTATCCAGGATGCGTTTCTTCTCCTAAATAACCTCTAAGAGTTCTAGCGAGTCCACCAGGATCAAACATATCGGGTCGCACCGCCAAAAGCTCCATACGGATAACGCTGTGATCGTTTAGGAAAACTAAATGATCTGGGTTTTCTTTATAATCTGCGCCGCATTGATCGCAAACGACAGGCGGGTTTTCCGTTTCTGTAATTTCCATTATATTGTCGCAACTGGAGCATTTGAAACGTTTGACAGTGGCGTAACCCTCCACGTCGCAACCCAATTGCCGTAGTTTTTTAGCCAAGTCTTCGCGTGGAATCTCGGTTTTAATTCTGGATAGAAGCGTATCAAGCGAGATAGAAACTACCGGCATAGTGGAGTCTCCTTCAGCCAGTTAATCCTAGCTCGATACAAATGAGTTATGTTAGCCAGTTCATATCGAAACATGGCTAATCGTTCTAATCCCAATCCCCAGGCAAGTACAGGTGTGGTACAGCCAAGAGGTTCGGTTACTTCGGGCCTGAATATTCCGGCGCCGCCCATTTCAATCCAATCTTTTTTCTTTTCAGACCAAACAAATATTTCGGTACTTGGCTCTGTGTATGGGAAAAACGCGGGCCGGAAATCAAAACGGTCAAAGCCCATCTTTTTATAAAAAACCGAAAGTACGCCTAGTAAATTGGCGAAGGTGGCTTTTTCATCGACGATGATTCCCTCTACCTGGTGAAAAACAGGTAAATGTTTATAGTCGACCGTTTCCCTTCTAAAAACCGGACCGATGCAAAATACCTTGCGCGGCGGTTTAGGGTTTGCGGCTAAAGCTCTAACGCTGGCGGCGGTCGTATGAGTCCTTAATACGGGTTTTTGAGCTTGTTCTTTGTTCCAAATATAACGCCAGCCTATGGAGCCGGTATCTCCTCCATTTTCATGAACACGACCAATATTGCCGACCAAGTCGTCTGATGGCAATTGGCATATGTTAGGGCGTTTGATATAAAACGTATCCTGCATATCGCGTGCGGGATGGTCTTGAGGTTGAAACAGGGCGTCGAAATCCCAAAAACTGGATTCGACAAAAGGGCTTTCTGTTTCTTCAAAGCCAAGTTCCACAAAAACGCGACGAGTTTGATCAAAAATTGAAACGAGAGGATGGTTTTTACCTGGAAAAACGGGATCTCCCGGGACCGTTACGTCGTAAGGGCGAAAAGTGGCGTTGCGCCATTCGCCAGACCGTAACATTTCCGTTGTTAATTGATTAATTTCTTGCCGCACCTCTAATCCTTGGTCTACCATTGCACGGCCTTTGGAGGTAAGGCAAACCATTCGGGTTTTTCTGGATTTTTCTTCAATGAAATTACGACCGTCTAATAACTCGCAAGCGGTTTTTATATTAATTCCCTGAGCTTCTAAATCTGAACTGGTGGCGTTGCCATGTTCAATCAAATGTTTGATAAGTTTTTCGTCGTCGTAATCATTAGATAAAGCGTTTTGCCCGTCTGGTAATAGCTTGAGGGATTTGCCGTCTTTTTGAGCCCACTTCTTTTGTTCCAGCCAACGAAGCGATTGGCCAATAATTTTGTTTTCGAGTCCGGTGGTTTCGGCAACCTGAGGAATTTCCGCGTTGCCTCCAATTTTATTGAGGGCTTCTATGATGTCCCTTTCCGGAAGAGACTTCCCAGGGAGCGTTTTAGCCTTTTTTCCTAATTTCCATTCTGATTCGCTGGTTTCTTGTATTTCAATTTCGCCTAAATCGGCTCGAAATAAGCAAACAGCGGAGGCTTTACTTTGGTCGATATTGGCTTTTTCCGCCAAATCGGGAATAGAAATTAACCCTTCGGTTTTTTGTAGTTGGGTAAGAACCTGAAAGTCCATTTCAGGAACTAATTGTTTTTCGCCCATATAGAGACCTATTCAGCAGCGGTATGAGAAACGCTTCGGATTTTTGCAGATTTAGGAAGGAACTTCCAAAAGGTTGAATTTTAACACAAACCAAGACTTTGTATAAGGCAAATTTTATCGAGGCATTTAAGTAGTATTGAATTTGAATATTCTTTATTGGATACTAAAAACAGTTTTCTTTTTCCCTTCATAAATTAACCTTTGCTACCTGGGAATTTCAATGGGACAAGCTCACGAGCAATTAGACAACAATCTGATTGATTTTATTAAAAGACAAAAAATGTTTTTTGTCGGAACGGCTGGCGCCGAGGGTCGAGTGAATATTTCTCCAAAAGGAATGGATTCGCTGCGAGTCGTAAATGAAAAAAAAGTTGTCTGGCTAAATCTAACCGGCAGCGGCAATGAGACGGCAGCTCATGTTATAGAGAACCAACGAATGACGATTATGTTTTGCGCGTTTGAAGGAAATCCATTAATTTTAAGGTTATATGGAAAGGCGACAGTAATTCATCAAAGAGATAACGAGTGGGAAGAAACCGCTTCTCTTTTTTCAAATTTGCCAGGTAAAAGGCAATTTTTCGTATTAGACATAGACCGTGTTGCAGGGTCATGCGGTTTTGGCGTTCCCTTATTTGAACATAAAGGGAATCGAGAAGATTTGATTGAGTGGGCGGGTAGTAAAACCCAGGATGAAATAAAAAACTATTGGGAAAGAAAAAACGTAACCAGTATCGACGGTAAACCCACCAATATTTTTGGATAATAGACAACACTATTAATTTTATAAAAAACTTTAGTAGTCGGATTGGCCGTCTGACGTTAGTACTGCATAAGATGGCGATACCGTCCAAAGGTTGTTTCCTGGCATGGTGGAAAGCCGTTCATTACCTCCCGAATCGTCTTGGGTTCTCACGCGGTAATAAAGCAAAGAAAGAGGACCTCCCGCTTGCAAAGTAGTCCATGTCGAAGCGTTGGGAGTCCATGTGCCGTAACATTCGGGGCTTCCGGGAGTGGTGGAATCGGTATCGACGTTGATCCAGGGACTTGTGATAACCGTTCCTCCTGTGAAAGTTTCATCGGTGGAAACCTCGACGCGAAACCGAGAGTTGCAGGGGGCGGGATTACTAAAAACTGGGTCGCCGCTACTATCAAATGTGTAACGCGGTCCGGTCCATATATTGAAAGTTGGAGCATCGCCGCCGAGTTCCAAAAAATCGGTTTCCGGATGCGTAACGCCGCCGATGGTTAGATCGTCTGCCGTATCGTTATCGTCTATATCGATAACGGCGTCGCCGCCATTCCCGCCGCCTGCAGAAATTGGACAAAAACCAGGTTCGCCTGTCGTAGAATCGCCATCCAGACATTGATAAGGAATAAGGAACAAGCCTGTTCGAGCGAATCCGGCGGTGACTTTGTTTGTGGTGTGCGGGCCGTTATGATTAAACGCTGGCGGTCCTGCGGGAGAACCGGATATGGCCCATTGGTCGACCATTTCCAATTCCAAGTCATAGAGTTGTTTAAAGAGTCCGATATGGTTTGTTGGATTGACGGAACCAACAAAGCCTGCATTTTTTAAGGCGCGAACAAGGCGAACAGCATATTGCATAACGCCGGACGAGCGGCATTTACTTCGCATCCCTGAACGTATTTCCCAAAGCGCCGCCGCTGGTATTTGACCGTTTGCGTAATCGCCTCCTCCAAAAAGGCTATAGACAGGTTTTTCGGGAAAGTGATCGCCGGGTTGGGAAGGGTCTAACGGGACCGAAACTTCATGGAGTCGAGGTATGCTTCCTTCGAAATGGTTGGCGCAGTTCAGGCTTGCGTCTACGCCCAATTGATTTTTTCCGACCCATCCTCCCGTGCAGTTAGTGGACTCCAAATGAGCGGCCCAGGCGTCGGCCAAGTCGTGAAAACCGATCCATCCAACGGGTACGCTGCAGGTACCCGACCCGCACCAATCGGATGGTCGCGCATAGGATAACCGAGGTTGTATAGTGTGTCCTAATTCGTGAGCGATAACGGTTTTGTCGTGAACAAAGTTCATATAGTTTTGACCGTTATTACCTCCTACAGAATAATCAGGACACGCAGGGTTGAAATAAGATTCGCACGCTCCAAATCTCATTGAAGAATGCGCGTTGCAGTATCCCGCCACTTCGATTTGCGGATTCCAGGGATCGGGCGAGTCTGAAGAAGTTCCTCCCAATTTTGGGAATGGGGTGTAGATACCCAGGTTAATCATATGTTTTACATAAAAGTTTAATGACGAAAGAAAATTGACCTGTTGAAATCCTTTATTGCTTCCAGTTCCGCAAAGCGCTTCGTTTGGATCGTTGATTGGCGCTTGATTGAAATTTGCCAGAGTGGAACTGCTTCCATTAGCGTTATCGGAGACGCTAAGATCGTTTGTGAGGTCGCCGTCGCCTTGATAGTCGACAGGGTTAGACAAGCCTTGCGATTTAAGAATGTATTGGCCTCCAGTAGCGGGATCGACATCAAACGTATTTTGAAATTCGCCGCCCGCGGGGTCGCGTCGATATGACAGACCTACAGCTTGGACGTTATTAAATAGCGGGTTCAGTTTGAGTATTTTGCCGGTTTCTGCGTCCAGCCATATCATGAAAGGACCGTCTTCTTTTTGAAAAACCGTTCGCAGGATCATTCGATAACTGTATCGAAGAATTGTGCGTCCAGTGGGATCGCTACCATAAGGCAGTAGAACCAAATGCGGCCCGTCTTCAGGAGTTTTAGAAACAACCTGATTGACTCCTTTTACCGTTGAAAGAGATTTAATTGCCGCATCTATGGCGGGTTTTTGCGTGTTTAATTTAACTTGATTCGTAATAATGTAATTGTTGAAAACCACACCTCGCACGGTGGTGACGCTTTGGCCTTCCCAACGGGAAGCAAGGACCATCGTGTGTTCAATAGGAACATCTCCCAAAACTTGTTGAAAAGGGAATTGAATCTCTTGTCGCTCGATACCCGCGATGAACTGATTAAAATTCATTCCTTCGCCGATTTCTAAAACATGATCGATTTCCCATTCCGGATTGCTTTTTCCCAGATAGGCATCGAGTATTTTTTGTGTTTTGGGCCGATAGAGTTGGGGATAGTTTTTATATTCCAAAGCAACGTCTTGCGCCAGTTTTTTGAAGTTTGCGGTTTGAGCTTTGATTCCTTTAGCGGGCGGAATAGATAGCGCCTCTCTACCTCGTTCAAACCCTATTGCTTTTAAGATAGGCAGAACGACTTGGCGAAGAACCTGTTTGGAGGAAACAAAGTTTTGTTCGCGAACGGGAAGGGTAATGAAAAAATGGTCGCCATCGTAAGCGGGGAAACTAGCCCGCGCCCCTTCCGGTAGAAATTTGGGTTTTGGTTTAAGAAGAATCCGCGCTTTTGGCTGAGGCGTTTCAAACCTAGGTGGAATGCTATTATTGACGCCAGGGGTGGGCGCGGTACTACAACCGCCACCGATTGTTATAATTATAGCCAAGAAGAAGCTTAATTGGTTTTTGAAAAGTGTTTTCATGGGCATTTGGTATATGAAAAATTACTGGATTATATCATAATTAAGTAACTGGCTGTTTTATTTGATTGAAGGTCAAAATTGAAAATCCTTAGAGGTCAATTTTAATTATGTACAATCCAGATAACGCTACAGCAAGTCAAATTAGATATAATATAAAGCCGACATCACACCCTTTAGGGGGAGCTAGAAATATAGGAATTGGTCTTTTTATAAATCAGAGCAATCAAACTTTGTGGAATAAATTTGGAATTAGCGGGCAAGGTCAGCAAGGAGTTAGCCCTTCATATAGGGTGTTTAGACGTTACGTTTCCGGTCAAGATCGAACAAACGATGCAGAAGCTAAACTTTTAGAAAGTTTTGCAAACAAATTTTCTGGGCAAACCAATATTATAGGGACGCTTTACCTTTATACAGAACTCCCGCCTTGTATAAGCTGTCAAAATATATTTATTGAATTTAGTTGGAACTTTCCAAACATAGTATTGGATATTACCTATGGTAATAACCAAGTATGGGGAAGGATACAAAATGGAAGATATTTATGATCTATTCCGTAAATCAGAATAAGGAAACTTATTAATTTTTAGGTTATTTGGAGTCAATTTTATGAACCCACTACCTAGTATTAAGGCATATATTATGTCGCTTATAGTTTCGCAAGGAAGTTGGAAAGTTTTTTTTTACATTGTAATGGTTGTTTTAACGATATTGCCTAATATTGCAGTGGCTGAAACAAACTACGAGAAAGCCAGAAAGTTGTATAACGAAGCCCAAGAGTTAACGCCTAAGTTTTTACAGAAAATGGATAACGCAACACATGATCGTAAAGTGGAAGAACTTGATAAAGCAGTTGAGATATTGGAGGAAATTAAAGAAAAATATCGGAATGCAACATCTCGCCTGCAACAGGGAATAGCGGCGGATGAAATAGGAGAAGAAACAGCCAGGATATTTAATAAAAAGCTGGATAAAGCAACGCAGGAAGTCGGGTTATTTCAAGAAATCGTCCAACAACTTCGCATCGCTTTTATACCCCCGCCTGATCCAACCGTTTCGGGTGAGTATGCAGGCAATACATTTCGATATATGTTTCGCGAACCTGCGATTAAAGCGCAGGAGGAGCTAAAGAAACTATATGATCATACTATTGTGGACGAAGTGTATCATGGCCTTTCTGGTACGAACGACTTTTATCCCTATCATATTTGGGCATTACTAGCCTCATCCGATTATGCCTTTGGTCAGGACTTCATTTTACAATCAGATTTTGATTACATTAATGACGGGGTCAATAGATTTTTTGAGGCCCATGAGGCAATCAAACAATTAACCCAAGCGCTTCTTGAAGTAAAAGAATCTTTTCTAGTTGAAGAAGAAAAAAATCGCACCATTAGACGTCTTGAGGCTCAGCTGGAACAATTTTATAGTATGAGAATTTTCTCGCCTGTGTATAAGGGGGAAAGATTTGACCTTCCTGAATTCCATATCGATGTTTCCATCGATAGAATACCAGAAAGTTGCGATACTAAAAAAGCGGGACAATATGTTTTAGATGCCTGTTCACCGAAATGCGTCAAAAAATTTTGGCAATGGAAAATGCTTGCCAGCAATTATAAAGTTCCTAGGACTTGGCGTTTTGGCGAACATCAGGGAATTGCTATATTAGGCAATGAATATCATTATGATCCTCGTTTCCGGGAAGATTCAGGAATAGAAAAGCCGTGGCTTAAGGAAGATCCATTTATTAGGCCGGTAACCAGGCCCGCAGACGATGAGTCCGCAAGTAGAGCAATTGCCGATATCAGCTCCGACGCTTTGTGTTTTCATAAATTAATTCACAAAAACATGATTCGCAATCATGGTAGAACATTGGCTACTAGTTTGGAAGGCGAAACTATAAGCGCTTTAGAGTTTGGCGATAATTCTCAGGCAGAAATTCCGGCTACAGTTATGGGTGTGATTTCAGTTGGGCCGCTCGATTATAAACAATGGGAGAAACCTGATAATGAAAAAATAGTCAGAAAATCCGAAGTTGATTCCTGTTTGCGAAACATTACAGATGGTTATTGTGATTCTGTTTGCGGCAATTGTAGTTATGTTCTTCCTGAAAGGGGAGCCGCTTTATTTGAAATTACCGGTTCTACAGTGGAATTTAATCGTGAAGAATCTTTAACGGGCGGCTTGAATAATGTCGATTATGTACGTGGTGGAAATAGGGCGTCAGTTAAATGGGGAGACGATGAATATAAAGATCCCTATACGCATTGTGTCAGTATGGGATCTAATAGAGGCCAACAGGCGCTTTCCAATATGGCTATCTTCCTGACGGGGCAGAGCAGGATTGTTACTGGACTATGGGGTCATAATTCAAACACAGATGCTGAAGCAGAATACCAGCAATTTCATGCATGTAGGCGAGACCCTAACGTTGTTAAGGATAGTAGTTGCAATGTATGTGGAACTCCTAGAACTATTGTGAAAAACGGAAAAACTATCCCGACACAATTTCCGTGTGTTGATGGAACCAATAAAGCAAAAACAAGTTGGGCAAGATTTGATGCTGTTCACAATATTGATAATTCATCAATAGGCAATTTCAGCTCCAAACCCCCTATGTGTAGCTTCAGCGACAAGCCCGTACATGGTATGTAAAATGGATTCTTGAAAGTAATGGCGCTTCTAGCGGTTTTGCCTCGATTAAAGCCATTTCTCCAAAAAATTCATTAGAGCCGCGTGAAAGAATGTATTCGTCTTTTTTATAAACTCCTGGTTCCCCTTCTAGGATGAAATACATAGTTTGACCAGGAGAGCCTTCTTTAAACAGGTTTTAAGCGCTTTTCTTGGCTGTCTTTGGCTAATTGAGATAAGAAAAAATGCGGTAATTCTTGCAAGATTTCAAATTTTTTAAGATGGTCTGTTTTTTCAGCGTCTTCCATTTAATGACACTCAAAAATCTTTTAGCTGTAGGCAATGCCCCCGGCGAGATTCGAACTCACGACCTACGGATTAGGAATCCGGCGCTCTATCCTGCTGAGCTACGGGGGCTTATTGTGTCAGTATTAATTATAATTTTTTGTGTCTCAGGTTACAAATATTTAAAAAAATTCGATTTTTTATCGTTTTTAAATATTAAAATACACCAAAAATATTAAAATACACCAAGATTCCAAGGGA
>CAYFMN010000023.1:0-30625 GCA_964344185.1 uncultured Nitrospinota bacterium | reverse complement strand
ACGATCCTGTAGATAATAAACGGGATCAAACCTGCTTTTTCTAAAATTCCTAACAACAACTTAATTGATAAATATCCCACTATAAATGCTGTTACAAATCCAATCGCTAGCTGACCTATAGAGTAGGGGATGGTTGCTGCCGGTCCGGATATTAAATGCCAGACTTTTAAAAGTCCCGCCGCTAATATAATCGGCGCCCCTAGCAGAAAAGAAAAACGGGCGGCTGTGAGTTTTGAGATATTTCCAAACAGTCACGCCGCTATAGTCACTCCTGATCGTGAAGTGCCCGGTAGTAGAGCCAGCATTTGCGCAAATCCTACTATTAGAATCTGTTTAAGCGTTAGAGATTCGAGTTCTTTAGTGGGAGAAGCGGCTTTTTTACCAAAACGATCCGCCGCAAAAAAAATCAGCGACCATAAGAAAAGGTTAGCGGCTACAAAATTGGGATCTCTTAGGTTATTTTCTATATAATCTCCGAAAAACAAACCGGCTAGTCCCGCTGGAAAACATGCTAATACAATCCCCCAAGAAACTCTTTTATGATCTGGGCTTGCGTTTTTGAGAAATAAACCTTTACTTAAATTTATCAGGTCTTTTTTAAAAAAGATTATAATGGCTAATAAAGTGGCCACATGGAGAATTGCGTCCAGGGCCAGCCCCTGATCCGGGAAGTTAAATAAAATGGGAGCTAAAATTAAATGGCCGGAGCTTGAAATTGGAAGGAATTCGGTGATTCCTTGAATGATTCCCAAGAGTATGATTTGCCAATATTCCATGTAGGACCTGATAAGTTAGGCTAATCTCGAAATTTTTTAGGAGCCGGAGGGTTAACTAAAATTTATTAATGAAGTATTTTTTTATGTCAAGGCGAGATCCTTCACCGAACCTTAGGGTTCGCTTCAGGATGACACGCGACGTAAGCAGTGTGATTCTAACTCTTTTATCATTCAACGTAAACTTATCCGACCCTAAAAGATGACCTTACTACAAGCAGAGTAGGTGGGGAAACAAAGGAGACGGGTTTAAATATAGCTTAATGCATCCAAAATTAAAAAAACAATTAACCACGGTTGCTTTCATTGGTTTCCTGGTTATTGTACTTCATAATCAAAAGCTTTCTGTTACCGATCCTGAAAATACTTATCCTAAAAGGATAAGACGGGCTATTCGACTCTGGATCAATCCGGCTCAAAATGAGTTGGAAGAACATCTGATTGGAAAAGGCATCGCCTGCGATAACCGTAATGAGCTTTATAAAACTGTCGCTTCCGCTACCGTTCTTATTAAAACTGATCAAGGGCTTGGGGCAGGCGTCTTTGTGCGGCCCAATTTGATTGCGACAGCCGCCCATGTGGTGGATGGGAACGAATTAAAGGTTTATCTGGCTTCCGTTAAAGAAGAGTATTTAGCCAAACCCGGCGAGCAAATTTCGATTAGAAAAGTGACCCAAGTTAAAGGTTTGGATCTTGCGTTTATAATAACCAGAGACGGAAGCCCATTCTGGCTTAACCTGGAAAGAGATTTTAAGGACGACGAGAACTTGATGGTCGTTGGACATCCGAATGGCAAATATTACTCTTTGCAAAAAGCTAGAATCAAGAAAAAAGAAAGAATCCGAGATTCCAACTATATTTTTTTTAAAGATAACGAAATATTTTTTGGAAATTCCGGCGGGGCGATCGTATCTTGTAATGGAAACCTGGCGGGTATTGTTAGCATGATGGATAGTTATAATAACAGCATGCACAAACAAGGGATTGGAATAAATTCAATTACAGTGGAACGTTATATTAAAAGGTTGGGAATGGGCTAACTCTTGGTATAAAACGCGAGTTATCTGTTTCTAAACTATTGAAAATACTCTAATATTTGGATCTAAGGTTGTTTGAGCGATTATTTTTTATAAACAAGTAAAACGATTTATTAAAGGTTTTATATAGTTATAAGTTACTATTAAATAAGGGTTTTTTTATCTTTGCCGGAATTGAAAATTTGTGGTATCTTAGCCCCATCTTTTGATTTAACAAGGGCTTTCGTGGTTAGAACGCTTTTGTGGTTGTCTAAGAAAGCCGGTTTACCGCCCTTGAAGATTTCCAACCCATCGTTTTACCCAAACATTTAGTCCCAATATTGCAATTGGAAAGTGAAAGAGTTTTCCAGGATAAAGAGATTACCTCCCTACGTTTTTAATAGCGTCAACGAACTAAAAATCGACGCAAGACGCAGGGGCGAAGATATATTAGATTTTGGGATGGGCAATCCAGATATGCCCACGCCTCCCAAAATTGTGGACAAGTTGTGCGAAGCGGCAAATAAACCGCAGAACCATCGCTATTCTCTTTCGAGGGGGATACCCAAGCTACGTCTTGCGATTACCGATTGGTATAAACGCAGATTTGACGTGGATTTAGATCCTGAAAACGAAGCGATCGCCACAATTGGGTCTAAAGAGGGGATATCCCAATTAGCTTTGGCGATTACTAATCCTGGGGATTCAATTTTGGTTCCGACGCCAACGTATCCAATTCATACATATGCTTTTATATTGGCTAATGGAGACGTTATTCATGTTCCATGTTCTCGGGAAGTCGATTTTTTTGAATCGTTATTAAAAGCTTTTAAACAGAATTGGCCAAGGCCTTTTGCCCTTGTTATAAACTTTCCACATAACCCGACTACTGAAGTTGTTGAGATAGACTTTTTTGAAAAGGTTGTGGATTTTGCAAAAGAACACGATCTAATTGTTATTCATGATTTTGCATACGCCGATATTGTGTTCGATGATTATAAAGCCCCAAGTTTCCTTCAAGTTCCTGGCGCCAAGGAAGTGGGAGTCGAGATTTTTACTCTCTCAAAAAGTTATAATATGCCAGGTTGGAGAGTGGGGTTTGTCGTTGGAAACTCGGAACTTATTCACGCACTGGCCAGGGTGAAAAGTTACCATGATTATGGTATTTTTCAGCCTATACAAATTGCTTCTATTATTGCGCTTAACGAATTGGAAGGTTGCGCGCAAGAGATTCGCAACGTATATAAAAGCCGCAGGGATGTTTTGTGCGATGGGCTTAACAGGCTAGGGTGGAAAGTAGAGAAACCAAAAGCTACTATGTTTGTTTGGGCGGAGATTCCCGAACAGTTTCAAGAAATAGGTTCTTTGGAATTTGTTAAAAGATTAATTAAAAAAGCAAAGGTAGCGGTATCTCCAGGTATTGGTTTTGGCGAGGGGGGCGACCGTTATGTTCGCTTTTCTTTAGTAGAAAATGAACACCGCACCCGGCAGGCGATTCGCGGAATTCGCGATATTTTTAATAAGCCGGATGAATTTTTAGAGCGATAGGAATAGGTTATGAAAACCGTTAAGGTTGGTTTAATTGGATTTGGTATTGTCGGCTCGGGAGTTGTCAAAATCTTATCCGAGAATGCAAACATAATTTCTCAACGGCTTGGAACTAACCTTGAACTGGTTAAAATAGCCGATTTGGATATTACGACGGATAGAGGGGTGCAAGTCGACCCTGGAATTTTGACCAAAGACGCCGATGAGATTCTAACCAATCCAGAAATTGATATTGTTATCGAGCTTATTGGAGGAATGGAGCCCGCCAAAACCTTCATGATCAAAGCCATGGAAAATGGAAAGCGGGTAGTGACAGCAAACAAAGCCCTTTTGGCGAAACATGGCGATGAAATATTTTCTTTAGCTGATGAAAAAGGGTTCGCTCTTGGTTTTGAAGCCGCTGTTGGCGGTTGCATACCCATTATTCGATCATTGAAAGAATCTTTTGCGGCGACTGAAATCAAATCTATCATAGGAATTGTAAACGGCACCGCAAATTATATTTTGAGTCAAATGACCGAAAATAGGCGCGAGTTTGACGTTGCCTTAAAGGAAGCTCAGGAATTGGGTTTTGCCGAAGCCGATCCGACTTTTGATATCGAGGGTATTGATACTGCGCATAAGGCTGCGTTGCTAACTCGTTTGGCTTATGGCACTTCCGTTAACTTTGACGAAATTTACATTCAAGGAATTTCCGATATTACTTTAAGAGATATCGATTGCGCTAAAGAGTTTGGGTATAAAATTAAGTTGCTGGCGATATCTAAATTGAGCGACAACTCCGTTGAAGTTAGAGTGCATCCAGCTATGATCCCCGAAGACCATTCATTGGCGCAAATTAACGGCGTGTTTAATGCCGTGCAGGTTTATGATGATTTAATGGAAAAGAGCGCTCTAATCGGGCATGGAGCGGGGTCTTTACCGACTGCCGCAGCCGTGATGAGCGATGTAATTGAAATTGCGCGGGATGTGTTGCTTGGTTTATCTTCTCGAGTGCCAGTGCAAGCCTTTAGCTCAAAAAACTTTAAAAATTTACCGATTAAAGATATCAGGCAAATTGAAACTGAATATTTTCTCCGGTTTAACGCCGTAGATAAACCAGGAGTTTTATCAGTGATTTCAGGAGTTTTGGGAGAACATTCGATTAGCATTAAATCTGTTATTCAACAAGGAAGAGATGTGGACGGCAAAGGAGTTCCGTTGATTTTGATGACGCACCAGGCTAGAGAAGAAAATATCCAGGACGCTTTAGCCAAATTGAATCAAACTGACGTCATTTCTGAAAAACCTATTGTTATACGGTGCGAGAGTTAAGTATGAATTTTAAAGCTTGGTTTGGATGTATTAACGGTTGTTCGGGGCGTTATGATTTGACCGAAATTATCTATCGTTGCCCAACTTGCGATGATTTGTTGGAAGTTAATCATGATTTGAACGAGCTTAAAAAACGTTCTGCGCAGGATTGGAAATCTTTATTTGAAGAACGTTATCGTAAGCATGAGTGGCCTTATGGAAGTAGCGTTTGGGGTAAAAAAGAACTTGTTTGTCCTAATGTAGACAACGATAACATCGTATCGACTTATGAAGGAGGCAGTAATCTTTTTTATGCGGAACGATTTGGTCAAGAGATAGGCATCGACGATTTATGGGTCAAGCAATGCGGACTGTCGCATACCGGTTCTTTTAAAGATATCGGAATGACCGTTCTTGTTTCGATGGTCAAGCAAATGAGAAGCGAAGGTAAAAATATTCGAGCGGTTGCCTGCGCTTCTACAGGCGACACTTCAGCGGCGTTAGCGGCTTATTGCGCCGTTGCGGGGATTCCAGCTATCGTTTTTCTTCCAAAAAATAAAATTTCTTTAACGCAATTGATTCAACCCATAACGCATGGGGTTATGACCATTTCGCTGGATACAGACTTTGACGGTTGTATGGGGATTGTGAAAGAGATTTGCATGAAAAATGATATTTATCTTGCTAATTCCATGAACTCGCTTCGGATTGAGGGGCAGAAAACAATTAGTTTTGAATTGGTCCAACAGTTTGATTGGGAAGTTCCCGACGTTGTAGTTGTTCCTGGAGGCAATCTGGGAAATGTGAGCGCGTTAGGAAAAGGTTTTTTAATGCTAAAAGACTTGGGAATAATCGATAAACTACCCAGATTAGTTTGCGCTCAAGCGGAAAAAGCAAATCCATTAGTCCGGAGTTATAAAAGAGGCTTTAAAGATTTTGAAAATGTTCACGCGGAAGAAACTCTAGCGTCTGCTATTCAAATTGGAGCTCCGGTGAGCGTTAAAAAAGCTATTAGAATCCTTAAAGCTTTTGACGGAATTGCCGAAGACGCTTCTGAGGAAGAATTGGCAAATGTAGCGGGTAGAGCAAACCGAACGGGACTTCTATGTTGCCCTCATACCGCTGTCGCTCTTGCGGTTACTGAAAAATTAGTTCAAAGAGGCGATATCAAAAAGAGCGATAGCGTTATTGTAATATCCACCGCCAATGGATTGAAGTTTTCGGAATTTTTGAATAATTACCATGCCAATAAGATTGTGGGAGTCGATTCCAAGTTTAAATATGAGCCACATGAATTGAACGCCGACTACGATAAAGTTCGCGACGCGATATTGGAAAACCTGGATAAATAAACGGTTTAAACGTATGTTGAAAAAACTAATTGGAATATTTGGAATTGTTTCGTGTATGACAATTTCCGTTGGCGCTCAGGAGTCTCCAAACCTGGATTGGCAATTTATATCTGGTGGGGATTTGATTATGGGCGACTCTTATTGCATTGAAGAACAGGGTAATTCGGATTGGTGTTCTGACGAAACGCCTCATAAGGTTCAATTAGACGGTTTCATGATTTTAAGGACTGAAGTAACAAATCAATTATATTATCGATGTTTTAAAGAGGGCTTTTGCGAGCCTAATGAGTTACACGATTCAAGACCAAGAGATTTTTCAGGAAGAGATCAACCGGTGGTTTTTGTTTCCTGGAAACAGGCCAATAATTTTTGCTTGTGGGCTGGAGGCAGGCTGCCAACAGAAGCGGAATGGGAAAAAGCGGCTAAAAGGGACAATTTGGGCGGAGCTGTTTATGGCAAACAATATAATTTAGGGGCTCCAAATAGAGTTGAATCGGTTAAACCGAATTCTAAAGGTCTTTTTGATATGCTAGGCAATGTTTATGAGTGGACTCAAGATTGGTATGGACCTTATGAAACCAACGAGGTCCAAATCAATCCCAAAGGCCCTGAAACAGGAGAGCGAAAAGTTATTAAGGGAGGCGCTTGGAATTCTCCAGCGCATTATTTAAGAGTTGCGGATAGGGTCGCGCGTAATCCTGAGTTTAGATATAGCGATTTAGGTTTTCGTTGCGTTAAATCAAATAATGGAAAGGAAGATTCTTGATGTCTGAAGTAAAAAAGGTTGTCATCATTGGTTCGGGACCGGCAGGCCATACGGCTGCTATTTATGCAGCCAGGGCTAATTTAAATCCATTCATGTTTGAAGGGTATATTGCAGGCGGACCGGCTGGCGGCCAATTAACCACAACAACGGACGTCGAAAATTATCCTGGGTTTCCAGAAGGCGTAAACGGTCCTGATTTGATGGAACTGTTTCGCAAACAAGCTGAGCGTTTTGGAACCGAAATGGTTAGGGAAGATGTTGCGGAAGTAGATTTTAGCAAAAGGCCTTTCACTATTAAATCCGATAAGACAGAAGTGCAAGCCCATTCCGTTATTATCTCGACTGGCGCCACCGCTCGAAGAATGGGCGTGCCCAACGAAGAAAAAATGTGGAACAACGGCATGTCCGCTTGCGCAGTTTGCGATGGCGCGTTGCCTTTTTTCAGAAACCAGCCTTTAATGGTTATTGGGGGAGGCGATACCGCGGTTGAAGAAGCTTCTTATTTAACTAAATTTGGTTCAGTTGTTTACTTAGTGCATCGTAGAGATGAATTGCGAGCCTCTAAAATTATGCAAAAACGGGCTTTTGATAATTCTAAAATAGATATTATTTGGGATTCGGTTTTTGTAGACGCTTTGGGTGATGACTTTGTAACCGGCGCTAAAATTAAAAATGTAAAATCCGGCGAAGAAAGAGAAATTCCATTAGCGGGCATTTTTTACGCTATAGGACATACTCCAAATACTTCGGTATTTAAAGGTCAAATCGACTTAGACGAAACGGGCTATATAAAAGTGAAGTCCGGAACCCAGCAAACAAATGTTGAAGGCGTTTTCGCCGCTGGCGACGTTCATGACAAAGTTTATAGACAAGCTATTACCGCCGCTGGCGCAGGTTGCGCTTCTGCTTTAGAAGCTGAGCGTTGGTTGGCCGAACAAGGTATTGAATAATTTTTTAAGACCGGGAACCCTGGTTTCCGGTTTGTTTTTTCTTCCTCCCATTTTTTTGCTTTCCTTTCTTATATACCCCCAAAATTGAGTTGCTTGACAACCGTTTTTTCGAATCTTATTACAGAGTAGGCAGTTAATTCTAGTTAGATAAAACCAGGAGCTAGTTATGCGATTCGATAAGATGACAATTAAATTGCAAGAAGCTTTGGCAGAAGCCCAATCTTATTGCGAAAGAGAAAAACAACCGTATATCGAGTGCGAACACTTGTTGTTGGAACTGCTGAAAGATAAAGGCGGGGTAGTCTATGGTATTTTGAATAAGTCCGGCTCTAATCCGGATAACCTTGTTTCTCAACTTCAAACTCAATGTTCTAATTTTCCAAAAGTAACAAACGAAATTCCCCAAATTCATATATCGCTTACGTTTAAATCCATTTTAAATAAAGCGTTCGAAGAGTCTAGCGCTATGAAGGATGAGTTTCTTAGCGCAGAACATATTTTGCTGGCTATTTGCGAAACTCCAAAATCTAATATTGGCAAGCTGTTTGTGAAAAATGGAATTCGAAAAGATCATATATTAAAAGCTCTTTTTGAGTTGCGGGGCAATCAGCGTGTTACCGATCAAAATCCTGAAGAAAAATATCAAGTTTTAGAGAAATATTGCGTAGACGTTACCGAGCGCGCTCAATCCGGGAAACTAGATCCTGTTATTGGACGAGACGAAGAGATTCGTCGAGTGGTTCAAGTTTTGTCGAGAAGGACTAAAAACAATCCAGTTTTAATTGGAGAGCCTGGAGTGGGGAAGACCGCTATTGTTGAAGGGTTGGCCCAAAGGATTTTTCATGGAGACGTACCAGAGACGCTAAAAGATAAAAGAATTTTGACTTTAGATTTGGCCGCATTGGTTGCGGGAACCAAGTACAGAGGAGAGTTCGAAGACCGCTTAAAATCTGTCTTGAAAGAGATTGGATCTGCCGGCGGCGAAATAATTTTATTCATAGACGAACTCCATACCCTTGTGGGAGCGGGTTCGACAGAAGGTTCAATGGACGCTTCAAATATGCTAAAACCTGCTTTGGCTAGAGGGGAGCTGCACTGTGTTGGAGCGACTACTTTAAACGAATATAAAAAATATATAGAAAAAGACAAAGCCCTGGAACGAAGGTTTCAACCTGTATTGGTTGGAGAACCAACAGAAGAGGATGCCATATCAATATTGAGAGGTTTAAAACCAAAATACGAAGTGCATCATGGCGTTCGAATACAAGATGGGGCGATTGTCGCCGCTGCAAGGCTTTCAAATCGGTATATTACCGACAGGTTCTTGCCTGATAAAGCCATCGATTTAATCGACGAGGCGGCTTCTCGGCTGAGGATGCAAATAGATTCATTGCCTGTCGAGATTGATAAATTTCAAAGAAAAATTACCCAACTAGAAATTGAACGTGAAGCTCTAAAAAAAGAAGAAGACGTTGGATCAATAGAAAGAAGCAAAAAAATAGAAGATGAGATTTCCTCCGCTAAAAGCGCATGCGACAAATTGCGCAAACAATGGGAGGAAGAAAAGCAATCTATCGGTAAAAAGCAAAAACTAAAAGAGCAGATTGAGCAAACCCGAAGAGAAGCCGAACAAGCAGAACGAGAAGGCGCTTTGGAGAAAGCCGCTTCTTTAAAGTATGGCGAATTACCCCGGTTAAGCAAGGAACTGGAATCGTTGCAGACTGCTGTAAAGCCGGATCAAAATAAAAAAATCCTAAATGAAGAAGTTAGCGAAGAAGATATCGCTTATATTGTTTCTCGTTGGACGGGAATTCCATTGGATAAGATGTTACAGTCGGAAAAAGAGCGTCTAATTCAAATGGAGTCTCACTTAAGAAAAAAAGTCGTAGGGCAGGAAGAAGCCGTTGGCTCGGTTGCTAACGCTATACGCAGGGCTCGCGCCGGTTTGGACGATCCAAATAAACCTATCGGAACCTTTCTTTTTCTTGGACCGACTGGAGTAGGTAAAACTCAACTTGCTCGAACGCTGGCCGAATTTTTATTCGACGACGAGCAGGCTATGGTTCGTATCGATATGTCAGAATTTATGGAAAAGCACTCGGTGTCTCGTTTGATTGGAGCGCCTCCAGGATATGTTGGATATGAAGAAGGCGGTTATTTAACGGAACATGTTCGTCGTAAACCTTATTCCGTAGTTTTGTTTGACGAGATGGAAAAAGCTCATCAAGATGTTTTTAATATTTTTCTTCAAATATTAGACGATGGTCGGATTACGGATGGACAGGGAAGAACCGTAGATTTTAAGAATACGGTTATTTTAATGACTTCCAATATCGCCGGGCAATTAATTCAGGAAGAGAGCGAACGAATCAGCAAGGAGCATTCGCAAAATGGAGCTTTTGAATCGGAGTGGGAAAAAGTTCGCCAAGCGGTAACTTTAGAGTTAAAGAAATATTTCCGCCCCGAGTTTTTAAATCGGATAGACGATTGCGTTATTTTTAGAAACTTAGGAAAAGATCAAATTAAAAATATCGTGGATATTCAATTAACCGATCTTAAGAAAAGATTGGGCGAAAGGAGGATCTCCTTGGATATGAAGGAAGATGCTAAAGCGTTGTTGGCTGAAAAGGGCTACGACCCTGTCTATGGAGCAAGGCCCTTAAAAAGAGCTATCCAAAAATATATTAAAGATCCTCTAGCGACTCAAATTTTGGATGGAAAGTTTAAAGATGGGGATCAAGTAACGGTAAGCGTTGATGAAAAAGGCGGTTTCATTTTCCAAAATTGATTTTGGGAAAACTCTTTTTTTGATTGGTCAGTAAGTAATTCGGGTTTTCAGCTTTGAATGATTCATAAAAAAACGAGACTTCTGTTCCTTTATAGGGTTATGAGGACATTGAAATATTCTAATGTTCCTCATGACCCTTTTTTTATGATTTAGTTTATAATTTCTATATCAATATATGGAAAATAATGTTTTTCGTTTATTAAATCCTAAAAAATGACAGCAATTCGAACAAATTTTCAAATAACCATTCTCTTATTAATTTTTGGAATGGTTTCATCATTATTTGCTTTTATACTTCCTATTCAAGGCGACGAAGCGGCTAGTTTCTTAATGGATTGGTCTTATCCATTTTCTAGTTTATTTTTTAATTATTCAGATATAACAAATCATAAGTTATTTACCATTTTATCTCGAATTAGTATGGGGGTTTTTGGAGATTATGAGTGGGTTTTTCGACTTCCAGTTTTTTTAGCAGGAGCATTTTCAATTCCATTTATTTATTTATTGACCCAACTTATATTTCCTAATCGCCAAGTCGGGTGTATAGCGGCGTTTCTTCTTTTGTTTTCCTTTCCACGTTTTGTTTACTCAATGGCCGGAAGAGGCTATATATTCTCTATTTTTTTGACCATAGTTCTATTGATAGCTCTGATTAAAATTTTAGAACAAAAATCAAATT
The DNA here is from genome assembly GCA_964344185.1 of uncultured Nitrospinota bacterium. GTDB lineage: Bacteria > Nitrospinota > Nitrospinia > Nitrospinales > JAJDAT01 > JAJDAT01. Next base: position 19,460 of record CAYFMN010000023.1, on the reverse strand, counting down.
TATTATGGATGATTTTATGGGGTTTGGGTGGCGTAAGTTTTATATTTGCTATCCCTAGTAACCTGGGCTTATTGTGCGGTTTGGGAGCTTATTTTTTAATTGCGGCTAAATATAAAAAAACTCTAAATTTAAAATTTTTAATCGAAGTTTGGGGGGTGTGGACTCTTTTTATTATTTTATCATTTTATTTTGGAATAATTTATGACGATTTGCAAAGAGGAGTAATTAGTTATACGAAATATGCAAATTTATATTTAAATCTAAAAGATTTAAATATAACTGTTTCCCGGTTTCTAGAAACAATGAGTTATTTATCTCAGCCGTGGGGTAACTTTCTCTATTTATTCTCTGCGTTAGGACTGATTTCATTAAGAAAAAACACACAATTATTATTTCTGTTTTCCTGTATTTTTATCTTCCCTATTTTATTTGTTTTACTCAGTAAAATTATGGGACCGCCAAGAACGTTTGTTTTTTGGATTCCTCCCATAATGATATTAGCTTCTTTAGGCATTTATGAAATAGCTCAAAAAATTTCTATCAATGGAAGGATAGTTTTTGTTTGTTCCGTCTTATTAGTTTTTGGAGGGGTTTCAATTAATGAGTCGAAGCATTACATAGATCAAAAATTAGATTCATCTTTAACTCGATTGGCCGAATCTAAAGAAGCCCTAGAGTATTTACTTTCAAATACTAGTCCCTATGATCTAATTTTATTTCCATACTCAGATAGGGTACTTAGGCATTATGTTGAGAGTATATCCACTAAGAAAATGCTAAATATTCTCAAAAAAGGGAAATTAAACCGTATTTTAACCGTTAGTAATAAGAATATAAAACCTAATCAAATTTTTTCGGTTGCGGGCGTAAATAAAAAAACTTGGTGGGCTTTTCCTTGGACTGAAAAAAACTTTGATATCGAAAAGGAAATTAATTCTTTAAGAATCCATTCTCTAAATCTCAAAATTGAAGATCTCAAATTCACAAATGTTGAGCCAAGCAATAACGAAACATTTACCCTAAAAACTAATTCTTTATTTACTGTGGAAAACGCTGAAAAGTATAAAGCAATGGAAGGAAAAATACTGGTTTTAAAAAGAAAAGTTGAGAAAGCCATTATAGCTATGTCCAATGAAGAAAAAAACATTAACATAAAAACAAAGAACAGTTTCCTTCTTCATATTTATGGTAGAAAGTATAAACAAAACTCTAGAAGTATTATTTCAAGAACTCAAGGCGCAGTTCCATTTTGGCTAAAAGGCGCTAATAGCATTGCGAGATACTTTTATTTGGCCCCTTTTTTTGGCATATTTAACATCCAAAATGGAAAACTAGAGCCTCAAAAACTCCACCCGCATAAAATATATTTGCACCCGTCAGACGAAATTAATCATTTTTGGAAAATACAATTTAGGCTTTCCCCAATTAAAGAAGGAAATTATAAAGTCAGGAATTTAATCGAACTACATGATAATAAAGCTTATTTTATAGGTAGAAAGACTTTTTTAATTCATGATTAAAAGTTAAATGGTTTCGGGGCGATCTGGCCACAATTGATTTTAATGTGAAAAAAGTTGTAGAAGGAACATGGTTTGAAGTAGCATGTCCCTTCTAATTATATAGGTTTAATTGCCATGCTTTAATTACTAATTATTGAGTAATCTTTATGATTTCCCTTGCAGGCCCCAAGAATGTAAAAATTGGTTTTTACCTTGGGTAGTTTGGTACCGACAACGTATATCTTGCCCAGAGATTTGTTCGCTTATATCAACCGTTCCGCGAAGAATGCGAATATTACCACTTAATGGAAGTCCTTGTTGAGCCATGGGGACGACTGTCCATTCGATTCCTCCGTTTCTACTGACAGAAAATGTTCCAGGACCGTCATTATCTGAATGTTCTGCACGCGACCAGACGTAAGCGGAACTAGGCACAAAGTCTGGGTTGTAGGTTTTACTTATTAGGTCCATCGCCCCACGCTTGGTATCGTAAGTGATTCTGGTTTGCTCGACTTCGGGATTATTTGTGTTGATTGTTGAATTTAAGACGACGCCTGTTCCGCGTTTTTTTGAAGTATCGATAAGTATTGCCGTGTCTGGAGTAGCTGCTCTATCAATACCTGTCATTTGATTAACAGATATTCCCATAGCGTCTATGATAGCCTGAGTCATAGAGTTGGACGTTGCGCTTGTCCAGGAAGTGGAGGCAAAGATAGGGTTTGTATTGTATTCCCAGGTACCTGCATTGTTTTGAGCGATGGAACGGATATTACCGCTAGCTCCGTCGGTAATTTTTAAGATAGTGTTTGCCCCATAATTGTTTGTAGCATATATTTCAAAATACCAGATATTGGCCGAATTTAGCGTTTCTGTTTGAGTCATGGAGTTTTCATCCGACCAGGAGGCAGGGTCGACTAAATTAGAATACTTTGGGTAGATTGGAATGTACTTATTAGTAACGTTTTCGGTTTCTCCAAAATTTAAAACAAAATCACTATCTCTTGAAGGATGATTTTGCCACAAGTTATTTGCAAAAAAAACTTGACGCCCGCCTGAATAGACGCTTGTATTTTGTCCATCCATTAATAAATGATTTGAGGCGTCTATAGTTCCTAATCTAGTTAATAGAAATCCGTATTCTGTTGATGCAGAAAGTTCTATTTTTTGTGATCCGGAAAACCGAAAAGTAACCATTTCATAACTTGTGCTTATTTCCGACGCATTCACATTGTCCGAAGTGGCTAACACAGGATAAGTTGGGTTAAGTGAATTCATTCCATAAACTTCACAACGATAATTATCTGTTGGCGAACCAATTTTCTTTAATTTAAATTCAACAGAATGTAATGTCCCCGATTGTGTTGTTGTCGCGCTTTGTCCTACTTTTTCAGAAGTTGAGGTAGAGGCGCCAACTTGAATTTCTCCGTTGCTCCCCGACGTTGTAATTGAAACATCTATTGATGTATTTTCGCGATCATTTAATCTCAACTTACCGGACTTAAACTGGTGAAACCAAATCTCGCATGCAACATTGGTTCCTGACAGTGAATGGCCCGATTCGACAGTGAATTGCGTATCAGAATCTCTGCTTAGAATAATTGCCTCATTAGCGCCGATAATCGCTCTCGCTGAATTTATATTTGAGGTTAATATTCCTGAATTTAAAGTGACAACACCCCCGGTAATGCTGACGTCGGACAAGGTTTCTTTGTAAAATTCGTAATCAACCTCGGTTGTAAAGTCCTGGTCGGTATTTAGTCCGGTTTCTGGGTCTGTTCCTTTATAAAGTTTGTTTGTTGGGTCGTATTGATATCCTGTTGAACTGGCTTCGTCGGCGCCTTGTTCGTTAGAGTTTGAAAACGAGTCGGACCAGCCCGCCTCCATAAGCAGGGAACCACCGTGATTTTCTTGAATTTCTTCAAAAGCTCGGAAAAGATTGCTTTTAACATTTTCCAATTCTTCGTTTGAGTTTTTTGGATTTAACAGTTGGAAATTGCTTCCATCATAAATCATAGTTAAAAGAGCGTTTGTAGATATGTCTCCCGCTTTTAAGTTGCTACCATCCGATTTTATTATCGTTTTGGCTCCTAAAGAGTTTACGTTTAATGTGGCAGGCCCAGTATTTTGAACGTGGGCCTTCATGTGAATAAATAAACCAAAATTCAAACTTGAAGGGGGCGGGGTTAAGGCTACATCATATGCTGTTCCATTTCCGGTAGAAACCCCCTGCCAGAAACTACCTGAAGAAATGTTTTCGGATAAACTGTCGATTTGGGTCGAAAGTCCAGCGGAAGTATTATATAAATCGTTGATATCTATATCAGTTTGTTCAAATGAATCTCTGATTCTAAATACGTCGTTTTTCAACGTGTTATTTGCGTCGGGCAATGGATAGTTGCGGTGGATTGTTTTGTTGTCAATCATTTTTTATTCCTTGAATAATAGTTTAAGAGATTTAGCTGCTATTGCTGGAAAAGAGATGTTTTTAGGGCGGTTTAATTTAATGGGGAAAACGAGGATTAATGCTTAATTCATTCTTTTGTTTAATATGAGCTGTTTTATGGAAGTATTTAATTTTTCTGAGAATATTTCCGATATCAAATAGTATTTGGCTCTCTCGCTAATGGGGTAAATAACAGCCTATCAGCGAGAGGATAGCCAAATGATAGACAAAAAACGCTCTAGAATAATATTTTAGCCTTGTTTAACTTCTAGGCTGGTTATGTTGTTCTAGAGTTACAACTCACCGTTTAATTAAGTAAAGCTCCTGATAACCGGTGTGTCAATAGAATGGATATTTTTTTTGAAAATTACGAAATACGAGGTCCTTCGACTGTATTTATCTTTTGAAGGTGGGGAAATTAAAAAACTGCTTAGATTTTGAAACCGTGTGAATTATAAATTGTAAAAGCTAGATTACTGTAATCTATTTAAAGCTTCCTCAGAAAGGCGAACGAATCTCGCGTTATCAAATTGGCGAAAGGTTTTTAAGGCCTTTTTCAAATGAGTTATAGCTTTTTCCTTATTCCCTCTTATTTCCATTACCGTAGCTAAATTAAAATTAGCTCCTGCAAAGTCAGGATTTATTTTTAACGCCGCTTCTAATTTTTCACTCGCTTCTTCAAATCGATTCAACTTCATTAGTAGAAAACCCAAATCGTTCCAAAACTGAGCTCCTGTAGGATAAGCTTTTAGTAGCGTTTCAAGTTCTAATTGCGCCAGCTTTGCTTGATTCATGTCTAGTAACTTTTGAGCCAGTTGATATCGGCGCTCTAAATCTTGAGGATGTTCTTTTAAAATATTTTCCAGCTTTTTAATTTCAGATAAGTTGGAAAGGACGTTCGTTAATCTTTGATTATTTATCGCTGAAGCTGGGATTTTATATTTGGTTAAGTAAGCGTTGATTTCTTTTTCAGCCAGTCCCGCCATTAAATCGTTTTTATCTCTACGATATAAATTTTTAGAAATACTCATGTGAGTTAAGGCTTGCTTACCTTTTTGTACCCCATCCAGAGCTAGAGCTAAATTGAAATGGGTGTCGGCGAAATCGGGCATAATCTTAAGAGAATTTTGGAATGCAACGATTGCTTCAAAATTTTTTCCAAGTTTAAAATAAGTCAAACCAACCAAGTTATGGCTTTTAAAATCCGAGGGGTTTAGCTCAATGGCCTTCCTAAACGCTTTTAAAGCATCGTCGTATTGTATTAAACCCTGATGAGCCAAACCCAATAAGAAATACAATTCTGATAAGTTTGTACGTTGGACGATGATTTTTTTTATTAACTCAAGAGATTTTTTAAAATTTCCATTTTGTAAATAACTAAAAGCTAATTTTTTATTTTCGTTTTCCTCTGAAGATAAAATTGCGGTTTTGTTTTTAAGTCTTGAAGCTTTTAGGTCATGATTAATAAAATTGCCTAAATATTTGGCGACAAGATGATGACCTTTTGGCGAATAATGATGGAAGTCTTTTCCGTTTTGGTTATATAAGGAAACCAACTCTTTCGTTGATCCTTTTGAGTTTAAAAGAAATGAGTTGTTTAAATCTAAAAATTGGAACTTATTTTCTTCCAAAATTTCTTTGAACTCTACATACAGGTGATGAAATCCACTGTCTAAACCTTCACAATTATCAGGTTTCCCACTCCAATAGCAATTAAGCCATTGAGTTCCTATTAGGGTAGGAGATAAAACGAATATCGTTTCAGCGTTTTTACTTTTCCCAATACGATGGATTTGTTGAAGAAGATTTTTGATTGTCAGTTTTGCCGAAGAAAGATCAAGCTCTAGGTTTGAACAGAATAAACTTTGAAGTTTAGCCTTTTTCATTATGCTATTAATCCAGCTTCGAGTGATTAAATTGGGGCAAGAGAACCTGGAAATTTTTGAATTTATATTTACTAATTCTCCATTCTGGATTTTAAAAAGAGGTTTACTGATTCCAAACAAGTTATCTCTTCGAGTATCCGCTAAATCGTTTCCTGTATAGATATTAGTAATGATTAATTTAGGGTTAGTTTTGTTTATTAAGTTTTTTAGCGCCAAGTAATATTGGTCAACTCCGTAACCGGAAACTGCCAGATTTAAGATTTGATAATTTGGAAACATTTTATTCAACAAATAAGAAAACGTTTCGTCATCGTTTACTCCCGCTCCATAAGCAACGGAGTCTCCAAGGACCAAAACGTGATTTGCCGATGGGTTAAGAGGCTCCGAGCGGAGTCCGAGTTTATTAGTAGTGTATGTTCTTTTGTCCGAAGTAAAAGAGTAGTTGGGGATATTGACCCAGCCTAATTGTGAGTCAAATTGAGTTCCTAAAGCGACTGATCGATCCCAATTTTTAAAAATGAAATAACCTTCGATTATAAAAAACGCTCCAATCAAACTAATTAGGGATGCGACGAAAGCTAAACAAATTTCTTTTACTTTAAAACGGGCCAAATGAAATTCCTGAAAGTAATTTAAGAGATTATTTTTCGGCTAAAATAATGACGCTTGAGCCAAAGGGCAGGCGAGAACGACTTAATATTCTCGCTTCTAAAGTCATTATTTTAAGAATGAGTTGGTTTATTAATTTTGGAACTTTAAAAACGTTTGAAGAAATTTGTTTAGTAGAACCTATTTTTTGAAACAATCGCACTAATGTCAAGAGTGGAAAGGTAGTTGCAAACATATAGCTTGACCGCAACACTTTAAAGCCGGCTTTTTCTAATTTTTGCGTAATCGAAGATATGGTGTATCTTTCCCGTGTCATGACCGCTTTGTCATGCGAACTTAATAAAAAAGGAAATGCGGAGTCGGTGATGAGAATTTTTCCCTTTGGCTTGAGAATTCTTGCAATACCGCACAAAGCTGATATATCATCTTTTACCCATTGATGGTACAAAACGTCTAACAAAGCGACAAAATCAAAAGTTTCGTTTTGTATTCCAAGTTGATTTAAGTCCCCTCTGATTAAATTTTTTATTTCTCTTTTTTTACAAAACTCTACGGCGGTTTGTGAGTAATCGAAACTAACCACAGAGCCATAATTTTCCAAGAGAAAACGGTTTGCGCCTGTGCCGCAACCAGGTTCAAATATTTTTGCGTTTGGTTTTAATGGAACTTTGCTCAAAAAGCTTTTAATGAACATTCGCTTGGTTTCAAAAAACCAATGCGATTGTTCCTCATCGAACATTTTTTGATACTCTGATTTGATCACTTTTTAGGCCGGAACAAGTTTAAGACCCTTTGAAAAGGTACGCGAAAAATGATATTCTCTTTCATCATTTTTTTCAATTAAATGCTTTAAAGTCAACAGTATTGGTTATTCTATGTCTGAAGAAGAACGTTTTATTGATAATGGCGACGGCACGATTACAGATCTAAAAACAAACTTAATGTGGACTAAAACAGACTCCATGAATGATCTTAAAAAATGGTGTTGCTATCAGGATTGCTTGGACTATGTTCGGCATCTTAGGGAAAATAAGTTTGCAGGTTACGACGATTGGCGTCTTCCAACCCGAGATCAAATGGAGTCTTTGTATAACGAATCATTCTCTAATAAAGACGTTTATGGCAAAGATATTCATATAAGCGATAAATTTGAAAAAGGGGGAGGGTTCACCATCGTTGCGGAAATAGTTGCTGGACGGGCGCGAACTTGCGTATTGAATATTCGTGAAGGGACTTTTGATGATCCAGACGGCTTGTGGACTTTATCTGAAGCCTCGCGTGGAGTTAGAAAAATTTCCCCATAAAGATTAATAATGGAGTTTTTATATGTCGGAGATATATAAACCGTCTGAAGATTCAAGTAATAGAGCTTGGATTAAATCAATGGACGAGTACCGGGAAATGTATGAGCGTTCTATTAACGACCCCGAAGGTTTTTGGTCGGGAGAAGCTGAAAAGTTTACCTGGTTTAAAAAATGGGATAAGGTTCGCGATTTTAATTACGATGTCCGCAAGGGCAAAATCTTTATTGAGTGGTTTAAAGGGGCGCAAACCAATATAACGGTAAATTGTATTGACCGGTATTTAGAAACAAGAGGGGATCAAACAGCGATTATTTGGGAAGGTAACGAACCCAACGAAAGCCTCAACCTAACTTATAATCAATTGCATAAAGAAGTTTGTAAGTTTGCAAATGTGTTAAAAAAACATGGCGCAAAAAAAGGAGACAGGGTTTCGATTTATATGCCGATGATTCCTGAGCTTGCCGTTGCTATGCTTGCCTGCGCTAGAATTGGGGCGATTCACTCTATTGTGTTTGGAGGTTTTTCGGCCAATGCCCTTGCAGACCGAATTGTTGATTCTGCCTGCTCTATAGTGGTGACTGCCGATGGGTCTTTTCGTGGCTCAAAACCGGTTCCATTAAAATCCGCCGCAGACAAAGCTATTGCCTTAGCGGAGAAACAAGGAACTAAAGTTCAAGCTTGTGTTGTAGCCAAACGAGTGGGCGATAAGATCCCTATTGAGATGGCGGAAGGAAGGGACTTTTGGTGGGATTCTGAAATGGCGGAGGTTAGCGAAATATGCGAACCTGAACCGATGGATGCGGAAGATCCATTATTTATTCTATATACTTCAGGTTCTACAGGAAAGCCTAAAGGAGTCCAGCATAATGTAGGCGGATATATGATCTACTCTGCTTTGACTCATAAATATATTTTTGATTATCACGATGGCGATATTTGGTGGTGTACTGCCGATATTGGTTGGGTGACAGGGCATTCGTATATTATTTATGGGCCGCTAGCAAACGGCGCAACAACCATTATGTTTGAAGGGATTCCTACTTATCCAGACGCCGGCAGGTTTTGGGCGACTGTTGAGAAACATAAAGTAACCCAATTTTATACGGCTCCAACGGCAATACGAGCTTTGATGTCGCATGGCGAAGAGTTTCCGTCAAAATACGATTTATCCACGCTAAAAGTTTTAGGTTCGGTTGGAGAGCCTATTAATCCGGAAGCATGGCGTTGGTATCATAAAAATATTGGAAGAGGGAATTGCCCTGTTGTTGATACCTGGTGGCAAACGGAAACTGGAGGAATATTGATCACTCCTTTGCCTGGTTGCACCCCAGCAAAACCAGGTTCCGCTACATTGCCATTTTTTGGAATTAAACCTGTAGTGATTGAATCAGAATCGGGAAAAGTTGTGGAAGGGAACGGTGTCGAAGGCGTATTGGCCATATCTGAAACCTGGCCCGGTCAAATGCGAACAGTTTATGGCGATCATGACAGATTTGAAGAAACTTATTTCAAAATGTATCCAGGTAATTATTTTACGGGCGATGGTTGTCGTCGAGACGAAGATGGATATTATTGGGTAACTGGAAGAGTAGATGACGTGATCAATGTTTCTGGTCATCGTATGGGAACTGCCGAGGTTGAATCGGGACTTGTTTTGCATCAAGCGGTTGCTGAAGCTGCGGTAGTTGGTTTTCCACACGATATTAAAGGGCAGGGCATCTATGCTTACGTTACTTTAATGGAAGGCGAGGAATATACCGACGAACTGAAAAAAGAATTAATTGCTTTTGTTCGAAAAGAAATTGGGCCAATTGCGGCTCCCGACGTTATTCATTGGGCGCCTGGATTGCCTAAAACCCGATCAGGGAAAATTATGAGAAGAATATTGAGAAAAATAGCCGCCGATGAAGCCGATCAATTAGGAGATGTTTCTACTTTAGCTGATCCGTCCGTTGTGGAAAACTTGAAAGCGACCTATAAGAAGATGTAAGAAGAACCTAGGGTATGGAGTTGAACGCGTCGATTCAACCCCATAATTTTTACTAGTCGTAAAAAATAGAAAGGTTGCCCCTTCCTCCCCAAAAGTTTAAGCGTTGTAAAAACCGCTGGTAAAACGGATTTTTATATTATATAAAAAAAATATAATTTTTCAAACAATATTTTTGTTTTTATTGAAGTTAGGTCATAATGACTGACTGCTGAGTATCTGACCTCCTGATAATTTCTTTCCAACTTCTTTTCTTTTCAGCTTTTCTCGAATTGCCAATTGTTTGGCTTGATTTAGACCAAAATGAGCTGAGTTGTTTAAAGGTTGTAGTCTAATAGCTTTAGAAAAGGCCGCCCTTGACTGAGCTAACCTCTTTAATTTCAAATAACTCCAGCCAAGTCCCTCATAAATCGAAGTCCAGTTTTGCCTTTTTTCCAATTCCTCATTAAATACCGAAATTGCTCGGTTATATTGACCTAAATGGAAATAACTCCATCCTAGTTTTGTTTGTACGCTTGTTTCATGGTTATAAGGGGCTATCGCTGAGTTATCTTTTACTAACTCTTCAACAGGTTTAAGGTCTTTATTTAAAATTGAGCTTTGTTTAAGGTATAAGATTGCCTTATTGTAATCCTTTAACTTATAGTTCGTAAATCCCAGACCTTTAAAGGTTTCTGAGCTATCCGGTTTTCTATTTAGAGCCACTTGAAAAATATAATTGGCTTTATCGTATCGTTCTTGACGATAGTAAGCCCATCCAAATTGGTTGTATACTTGCCAACCAAATCGTTCCAAGTCCAGAATCTTACTAAATTCTTCAGTTAGGGCAAAGTCTGGGTCTAAAGTAATGGCTTTGACAAAGTATTCAACGGCCAGGTCAGGTTTATTAACCGTATAATATATCCAGCCAAGTCCCATATATGACGAAGCTCTTAATGGGTCTTTTTTAATATTTTCTAGAAAAATCTCTTTTGCTTCTTTTAGATTGAAGCTTTGTAAAATTGACCAGTCGAGCTTGTATCTAATATTTTTACGATCCGGTTTAATGGAGTGAGCCAATTCTAAATATTCTGCCGACTTTTTATAGTTTCTTAAATTATAGTGAGATAGGCCTAATCCTAACGCGGCGTTAAATTGAAAGCGGTCGTGGTCGATAGCTACTTTAAATTTTCGTATCGCCAGTTCGTATTGCTTTTTCCCATAATAACTCCAGCCAAAACCATTATATGCTTCGGCTAAACTGTGAGAGGAAAGAGGAGTATCGCTAGAATCTATTTGATCCATAAAATGACGAGAAGCTTTTATATAGTTGCCCTTTGCCAGCTCTTCATTTCCCCTAAGAAGTAGTGGAGCCTTTCTTTTATAAATTTCGTTAATTCCCAGCTTCGCCGCTTTGTAATTTGGGTTTATCTCCAACGCTTTTCTAAAGTGGGATTCGGCGTCTTCAAAGCGATCAGTTTTGATATCTATAATACCCAAGTTTAAGTAAGGATATTCCCAGTCAGGATATTGGTTTTTTAATTGCCTAAATTTGTTTTTCGCGATTATTAATTTATCCAGGTTAAAGTAATAATCTGCATAAGCAGCTTTATCTTTTTTTATTCTTTTGACGGTTTTTATTCCTTCTTCAGCTCCTGGAAACCCTTTAAACCTTTCCAGAATATCTTTAAAGAGGGCTTCAGCCTCTAGGAATTTACCGTTTTGGATATAACTCCATCCCAGCCCATTGGAAGAATCTAATTGTCCATCTTTATATAAGCCTTCAAAAATTTTAAGCGCTTTTTTTACGTTTCCAAAACGCAAAATTTGCCAGGCTTCATCAAGTTCTTTGGAGGATTCTAACGGTTGAAAAGCCAACATGGCTCCTCTATAACGGGGGTGTTCTTCATTTAAAGTAAAAATTTTTCTAAAATCTTGTTTTACGATAGAGTCAATATCGTACTCGGCAAATGAATTGATAGGAGTTGTTTTCCATTTTGCTGAGATGGAGTTAATATCTTCCGGGGCATAAAGCTCTGAAAGCTCTTTACGAGCGTTTTTCATGTCTAATAGCTTTAAATAAGCAAATCCCTTTCCCTTATGAACGATATAAGGGTCGGCCTTATAAAACATAGCTCTATCAAATTTTTCTAGAGCGGTTTCGTAATTTTTAATGGCTAAATAGGACCATCCCAGTCCAACATAGACTTGAGGGTCTTTGGGAAATAGAGATTTTGCTCGCTGAAAGGAAAGTACCGCTTTATCGTATCGCGCTTGAAAAAATTGAGACCATGCCAAAAACTTTAAGGCTTCGTCATCCCCAGGTTGGGCGACTAAATATTGCTTAAAATAATATTCTGCTTCCTCATAGTTTCTTGCGTTGTACTGTCGAACGGCATATTGGCGGTCAAATTTCGCTTCAATAGTATTTAAACCATAATTAATTTGGCTTTTAGCTTTAATTAAAGAATGGTCTAGCGCCGTTTTGGTCTTTTCTAAAGATCGGTTTAAAGTAGAACACCCGTTAAAAATACCGATTATAATTAAAAAAGCTAGAAAAAGCGGTATTTGCAATCTATTTCTATATAGAATCATTCCTGTCCCCTCGATTATTTATAGACGTACAACTTTTTATCGGTTTTTTTTTTAATAAGGTTTAGAAAAATTTTATGAAAACTAGAAATAAAATGTTATTATTTTTGACTTTACGCCAATCCTTATACGCTGGAATTAGATGAAACGACTAGCCTTAATTGCGGGTTTACTATTTATTTTCTCCGGTTGCGGAGGCGAGGAAGCCAAACCCCCAACTCCTGCGAAAAACGTCGAAATTGAGCAAGCAGAACCAGTTTATGAAACTAAAACTAGAAAAAATAGTAATCCAGATGTTGTGGACATTGAAAAAGTAAAAATTGCCCCAGAAGATCAAGAAAAAGCCAAAAAAGCTCCCGAAGGAATGGTTTTTATTAAGGGAGGATGTTTTATTATGGGGAATGATTTTGCACAGGCGGACGAAAAACCAGAGCATGAAGTTTGTTTAGATGATTTTTATATGGATAAATATGAAGTGACCCAGGAAAGATGGGAAAAGGTCATGGGGTTTAATCCATCTAAAAATATTGGGAAAAACTTTCCCGTTGAGCAGGTTAATTATTATGATATTCAAGAGTTTATCCAGGAATCGAATGGGCGGTGTCGTTTACCAACGGAAGCTGAATGGGAATACGCAGCGGGATTAGGAATCCAGGCGAATTATTACTGGGGAAATATCATGGACCCAGATTATGCCTGGTATGTAGACAATAGCGGTAAAACAACTCATCCTGTGGGGCAAAAAAAACCAAACCAGTTTGGCTTGTACGACATGTTGGGCAGCGTATGGGAATGGGTGGAAGACTGGTACGAACCTTACTATAGCGCGTTAGTGAAAGATAACCCAAAAGGTCCGGCAAATGGCGAATATAAAGTAATTCGTGGAGGCGGGTTTGACTCCTCTGCGGGAGCTTTGCGGATTACGAACCGGATTTGGCTGCACCCTAAAAACAGGGTTTATTCGAAGGTTAATTTATACGGCGGAGCTGTAAACGAAGTTTACAATTATATTGGATTCCGTTGCGCTAAATCGATTTCTTAATTGAATAAAAACTATTTGCGACAATCGCTGCAAATGCCAAACATATCCAGTTTGTGAGAAGTGATGGTAAAGCCGTTATTCTCGGCTACTTCTTCCTGGAATTTTTCGATAAGAGGATGGTTGAACTCAATGATCTTTCCACATTGAGTGCAAATCATATGATCGTGGTGGCTGTTGGAGTGATTATGCTCGTAACGCTTTTGACCGTCGCCAAAGTCCAACTCAATGGCCAAGCCGCTTTGGGTCAGCAAAGCGAGGGTACGGTAAACCGTAGCCAAGCCGATTTTAGGTTCTTTTGCCGAAACGGCTCTATACAACTCCTCCGCACTAACATGATCTTGGCATTCCAAAAAACATTTTAGAACGGCCCGTCTTTGTCGGGTTACCTTTAAGTTGTGTTTGGAAATATAGTTTTCTAAAACTTCTTGTTCTGCATCCATAAACCTCACCCCATTTTTCCGTTAATCTACCATGCTAATACCGCTTGGTCAATGGAAGGATTCTCAATTAAGTCACTTTATTGAGTATAAACAAAAGGTAAAATTGAAACTATCAAAATTATGACTTGGAATTTAAAATATTTTTAGCGTCGGCTAATAACGTATTCAAAGATATGTCCTTTTGTTCCCCATTCGACATATTTTTAAGTGGGCATTTTCCTGAATTAAGTTCATTTTCGCCCAAAATAAGCACAAAATCAGCTCCTGATTTATCGGCTTTTCTCATTTGACTTTTCATGCTGGTTGAATCGTAAGCTCTATCAACCCAGATCCCTTGATTTCTTAATTCGTGAGTAATCTTAAAAGTTTCTTTTTCTGCAGCTTGGCCTAAAGCCACTATAAACAAGCTTGGTTTTTTGAAAATTTCTGGATTATTGTCGGTGGATATTAAAGAAACTAATCTATCTAAACCGATGGCAAAGCCAAAACAGGGCGTTGCGGGACCGTCGAATTCTTCCACTAATTGGTCATAGCGGCCGCCGCCACAAACGGCGCTTTGCGCTCCTAAGTTGGAAGAAACTATTTCAAACGCGGTTTTAGAATAATAGTCTAAACCTCTTACAAGTTTAAAGTTGACGGTAAAATCTGTTTTTGCCGAGCTTAATAGTTCTTTTACCAGATTAAACTCCTGATCGCATTTTTCGCATAAATGTTCGGCTGTTTTAGGCAATCCTTCCGCTATTTGCGAGCAAGTTTCCACTTTGCAATCAAGAAGGCGAAGTGGATTTCTATCGAGCCTTTGTTGGCAGTTATTGCATAGTTCGCCAAATTTTTCTTGTCCCGCTTTTTTTAAAATTTCGCGGTATTGCGGTCGGCATTGGGGACAGCCGAGGCTGTTGATTTGAAGTTCTGTATTTTCTATACCTAGGCGTTGCAAAAGCTCCATAACCATACAAATTACTTCAGCGTCTACGGCAGGGGATTGAGACCCCATAGCTTCCACGCCAATTTGATAAAATTGACGGAAACGACCGGCTTGAGGCCGTTCGTACCGAAACATTGGACCAATATAATAAAGTTTGGTTAGGGAAGGAGGATTGTATAATTTGTTTTCGACGTAGGCCCTAGCGACGGAAGCTGTGCCTTCGGGGCGTAAAGTGATCATCTCGCCGCCTTTGTCTTCAAAGGTATACATTTCCTTTTCTACGATATCCGTTGTTTCGCCAATCCCTCTGGAAAATAGATTCGTGTACTCAAAGATAGGCACTCGAATTTCTTTAAACCCATAATTGGCAAATACAGAGTGGGTAATGGATTCCACCCACTGCCATTTTTCAATTTCTCCAGGAAGGATATCTTTAACGCCGCGAACTTTTTTTATTTTCATAAAAGTAGTGAGAATAGAAAATTATTCTATATATAAGACGAATAGAAAACTGTTATTAGCTTAATTTATTTTCGGCTAGCTCAACATCTTTTTTGCTGCCGATAAAAAGAGGAATTCTTTGATGAAGTTCAGTAGGCGATTGAGTATATATATTGGATTTGCCGTCGCTTGCCTTGCCTCCTGCCTGTTCCACAATGAAAGCTAAAGGAGCTGCTTCAAAAGCAAATCTTAGTTTGCCGTTTGGATTTTTAGAATCGCCGGGATACATAAAGATGCCGCCCTTAAGTAGAGTGCGATGAAAGTCCGATACCAGCGTTCCAATATATCGCAGCCTGTAAGGTCTTCCAGTCTCTTCATCCGTTTCTTTAAAATATTGAACTAAGGACTTCTGTTTGTCGTTCCACAAGGAAACACTCCCTTCATTTATGCTATAAAAAGAGCCTTTGGAAGGAATCTTTATGTCAGGATGTGAAAGATAAAATTCGCCGATAGCGGGGTCGAGCGTAAAGCCATGAACTCCATTTCCTGTGGTATAAACAAACATCGTACTGGAACCATAAATAATATAACCTGCGACAACTTGTTGATCGGCTTTTTGTAATAAATCCTCATCGGTTACCGTATCGCCGGAACTTACCTTTTTATAGACGGCAAAAATAGTTCCTATGGAAACATTTACGTCTATGTTCGAAGAGCCGTCTAATGGGTCCATCATAAATATATATTTACCGCTCGTTTGTTGTTCTTTTGGAACAATAAAAGCGGTTTCATTTTCTTCCGAACCAACAGCGCAGACTTTTCCCGATTGGGAAAGTATTTTTATAAAAGTTTCATTAGCGTAGTGGTCGAGTTTTTGCACTTCTTCTCCCTGAACATTCACTTCGCCCGTCAAACCAAGGATGTCTTCGGCAATTCCAGCGCGGTTAACTTCCCGCGAAACCAGTTTTGCCGCGACTAATACCTCATTCATTAAACTGGAGAATTCGCCAGTAGCCCCTGGAGTGATCTTTTCTTGTGCGCGAAGATATTGAACTAAAGTGGTTCCAGACATATGGTAGGTGAAAGCCTTTCAAAGGTTTAGCGAATAAAAACTCCAGATTCTAACTTATTTCCTCGCTTTTCTCAAATTGAAAGAATCAAATGATAATGAATGTTTTCTCAAGGGAAGCCTTGTGTTCTCCCAGTATTAAATGGCACTTTTTATACTAATGGCGACATAATTAGGGACTATACGGAAGGTTTAGATAAAAGCAGAGTTTTACTCTATCAATATAAATTACTATCTGGAAGCTGAAAGGTTTTTTACCTATTAGTCAAGTGGAACAAGCTTATATATGAATGACAAAATTAGGTGATTTTTAGGAAGGTTTTTGGGGCCTTGAGGAAGGCCCCGGAGTTGTCTTAGAAGGAATATGTTAAGGCGAAAGTCGCTCCGTACCTTTGAGCTTCATAATCTTGACCGTCTGTAATGAATGTTGGGGCTCCCGAGCTAGCAAAAGCTATTGAGTCGCCATCTTCCCTGAAGTACCAGTGGTGATAACCTACTTTAAAGTCTAATTTTTGAGTTAAACTGTAATTAACATTCAGTTCGAAATCGACTCCATCGCCAATACCTTCGTCTCTAAATGAAGGGTTTTCCGATAAATCAGTTCTGCGATGATGGTCATCCTCGTTTTCAAAATCCGTATGTGGTATCCAAGCTGTTTTGATATTCATTCCACACTTATCCGTGAATTGGTAATCGCCTTCAAGTCCTACGCGTAATGAATCCCAACGAGTCTCCCAAGTGATAGCATTGGCATTTTGGCCAAGCGTCGAAAGAGCTGTAACATCTATTCCAAAAAGTAACTGTTCATTCAATCCTTTGGAAACTAACTTTTCCTCAAGATGTTGATAGCCTAAAAATCCTCGTAATTTAAATTTTCCATTTTGGGATTTATAAAGCTGTCGCCCAACATCTATAGTTATGTACCAAAGTTTATCATCGGTTACGTTATGATTAGTTTTTGAAAATTCGGCGCCATTGGTTAAAAAATCTTTATCTGTTAGGTTTCCATCGTCAATAACACCATATCCGTAAATTCCTCTTACAAAAAATAGATTTGGGAGTTCCATTTCTCCGTCCAATTGAACGACATTACTCTCTGTATTGTCCCATTCTAAATTTGAAATTCGGGTGTGTGTCGTATTGAAAAAGTCCGCTTGGGTTCGACCTTTGCTGAGCCAAGTTGCAATTCCCCCTTTAAACTTTGCCCCTTCAAAAGGGTTTATGACTTCGCTGGAATAAGCCTGTCCAGAAAAAAGTAATACAGTTGATAATATAATTGCGGCTAAACTTCTCATTTTCCCCCCTGTTGTCATCCCCAAAAATAGAGTTTTGGTCTTTAAAACTAAAGCAGGCTAACAAAAAAACAAGAGTTTTTATCAATTATCGGATAATAAGAAGAGGCTTTTGATAGACAGCATAACTGCGGAAGGGACGGAAGGATAAGAGGGGTCGTTAAACAGTTTAAAACGTTTGTTTTTGAAAGGTTATAAATGTTTAGTTTTGAAGGGGTTATATTACTTAAGCTAAATAATATTTTGCCTATCGATATTTTGTCCTATCCACATTTATACCCGAATATGTTGTAGAATTAACTGAATTTAGGGCCTTTTTAAAAATTGTAATAAGGGCATAAAAAATATCTTTTACTTCTCGTAGTTCTTTATTCAAATCCAATAAAATTACTAGCTAAAGGTTTTTTGCAAAAATGCTGGATAAAACTTCTTTTATGAAAAAAGAAATTCTTTTAATTTTTGTTTCGTCAGTTTTCAGTATTATTTTTGCGATCATATTTATGGGAAAAACAAACCGTTTTTCTATTCTTGAATCTCATTTTTAATTGAAAAGTTTTTAGAAGATAAATTGGAATTATGAATAAATCATTAGTTGTTGGCGCTCAATCTTTTTACTTTTTGCAATTTTTACATGAAGGCATTGATAACGCGCTTAAAAATATGGTCGAAAAAGGCGGCGTTAATACTTTATTGCTGGCTACTCATATTGATTTCCAGTCCACTAAAACTTGGGGACCTTTACCTAACTCGACAGATGAAAATTACGATTGTGAAGGTTTTAATTGTGAACCATGCCTGGAATATTATGAAAAAACTTTGATTAAACCTGTCAAAACTAATATTCCCGTTCTTAGTGAAAGAGATTTGTTTCGTGAAATTGTGGAAGCCTGTGAAAGGTTTAATATTAAAGTGTATGCCTTAATTTTGCATCGTTTTCCCGATGTAGATCGATATCCAGGCCTAAATATGCGAACAGTAAATGGCCAAAGTATTCCAAAAACCCTTTGCCATAACCAACCCGACGTAATTAGTTTTTACGATGGTTTGATAGATCACTTGGATGAGAAGTATAAGCTGGATGGTTATTGTTTTGCGTTATTAGACCATTATTCCCTTTTTGGGTTTCAAAGTTTAACTGACGAACTTGCCGATACTTTGGGCATTTCCAGTTTTTCGAATCCGGAGATGGGGTTGAGTTGCTTTTGCGCAGTTTGCACTGTTGAGGCGAAAGCAAAGGGAATTGATGTGAAGAAGGTAAAAAATGGTTTGTTGAAAGGAATAGAGCTAGGGTTTATTCCTCATGGAGTAGAAAAAATGAAGACCGCTGATGAAGCTTTTCGTTTTTTGACATCGGTTCCAGAATATTTAGAATGGCTAAGGTTTCGAGCTAATATTATGACGCGATTGCATAAGAGACTGTACGAGCGAATCAAATCAAAGCAACGTGATTATAAAGTTGGGCTTGATATTTATGGGGCTAAAGACGATTGGAAATACCAAACACAATTTAGCGAACTTTCCAAATACTGCGATTGGATTAAACCCATGTTCTATTCTTGCACATATGATGAGCCTTTAAGTCCTGAGGAAATAGGCGAGGGAGTTAAACTTGCTAGAGAATTATCGGGAAAACCTATTTATCCCGGGATAAATTGTTTACGTACCGAGTCGGAGGAGAAAATACGCAGAGGAGTCCAATGCGCAATGGATAATGGAGCGGAAGGAGCTATTCTTTCATGGGATTATTGTTTAACGCCTTTTAATAACATGCTTGCCGCAAAAAATGAATTATTAATTGAATAGATTTATAGAGTCGAGGCTTAGAGAACCTCCTAAGGAACTAACTCGAATTTAAGAGGAAACAACGCTCCCACGGATCGTTGACCCTTCGAGAACCTCAGATAATATGAAACAGACGATCAACCTCTAAATGTGTTAGTAATAAAAAGGCT
>CAYFMN010000022.1:56246-81790 GCA_964344185.1 uncultured Nitrospinota bacterium | reverse complement strand
TCCGCATAATATCATGCTGTTGGATCAAATTATTACTTCTATTATTTATTTAATTGCCTGTTTTGGGATTTTTATTCTAGGTCATTTTGCGTTCGGTTTTTGTCGCAAAGACTATAATTTGAAAGAAGAAATAATCGAGAAAGATAACGCAGCTCTTGCGTTGACTATGGCAGGTTATTATTTGGGTTTAATTTTTTCTATCGGCGGCGTCATAGACGGGCCATCCGCCGGACTTTCCCAAGATTTATTAGATGTGCTTGTTTATGGAATTCTTTCGATTATTTTCTTAAATGTTTCCGCAGTTATTAACGACCGTTTCATTCTTTGCGAGTTTAAGATAAAAAAAGAAATTCTTGAAGATCAAAACTGTGGAACAGGCGTGGTTGAATTTGCCGTGTTTACCGCATCCGGATTAAATATTTTTGGAGCGGTATATGGCCACGGAGGTAGTGTTTTAACAGCGGTTGTTTTTTGGGCGGTTGGTCAATTAGTATTGGTTGTGATTGGAAAATACTATAATTTCATCGCTCAATATGATGTCCATGATCATATTGAGAAAGATAACGTTGCTGTCGGAGTTGGTTTTGCGGGAGCTATATTGGCCATGGGAAACTTGTTGCGAGTGGCTTCAGCGGACGACTTTGTTTCTTGGGGAGTAAACCTTGGCGAATTTGCAGCTTTTCTGGTGGTCGGAATAATCATATTGCCGGTCGCCCGTTTTCTTACTGATAGAGTTTTATTGCCTGGTAGAAGTCTTGCCGCAGAATTAGTCGATCAAGAAAAACCCAATATGGGCGCCGCTTATTTAGAAGCTTGTTCTTATATCGGTTCTTCCTTCCTAATATCATGGTGTGTTTAATAAGCTTCTGGTTTAAACACAAAACTAAATAACGAAAAAAAGATAATGGAACCCCGAACTCTATCGGGAAAAAAGCTAAGCTTTGTTTTAAAGGCTTGTCTCTTCGCCACCGGTTGCGCCGCAATTGTAGCTGAATATACTCTTGCGACCCTCGCCAGTTACTTGCTGGGAAACGCCATTATTCAGTGGACTGTGGTAGTTTCTCTCATGTTATTTGCGATGGGTTTGGGAAGTCGATTTACAAGAAATGTTGAGGGAAACTTATTAGATCGTTATGTTGCGATCGAATGCGCGCTTTCTCTATCCTGCGCTTTGTCAGCTTTAGCTTGCTACGCAATCGCCGCTTTCACCGCTCAAATCGGCGTTGCGATTTATGGGATATCCATTTTTATTGGTTTTTTAACGGGAATGGAAATTCCTCTCATTGCAAGAGTAAATGATCGCTTTGAATCGCTCAAAATAAATATTTCTTCGGTCCTGGAGTATGATTATTATGGAGCCTTAGTGGGCGGGGGATTATTCGCCTTTCTTTTGTTGCCTTATTTGGGATTAACCTATACGCCAATATTGTTGGGCGCGGTTAATTTGTCGGTTGCCGCAATATTAATATGGTTTTATTCGGAAGAATTTAAATCGATAGGAAAACTCCGGTTGGCGTGTGGGTTTGTGCTAGCGATTATATTATTGTCCGGTATTTTTGCTAAACCCATTGTTTTATTTGGAGAGCAACATAAATATAAAGATAAAATTATTTACGAAAAACAAACCAGGTATCAAAAGATCGTTGTTACTCAGTGGAAAAATGATTATTGGTTATTCTTAAATGGCAGTATCCAATTTAGCACTTTTGATGAAGAGCGATACCATGAGCCTCTGGTTCATCCAGCGATGGCTTTAGCTAAAGAACGGAAAAATATTCTCATATTAGGAGGAGGCGATGGATTAGCTGCGCGCGAGGTCTTAAAATATCCAGACGTAGAAAAGGTGACATTGGTTGATTTAGATCCTGCTATGACTCAATTGGCGCAAACTCATAATGTGTTTCTAAAGGCTAATCAAGCGTCCTTAAAACAACCTCGGGTTCAAATCGTCAATGAGGACGCATTAAAGTTCTTAAGAAATCAAAATGAATATTACGACGTTATTTTGGTTGATTTACCCGATCCTAAGACAGCGTCTCTATCCATGCTGTATTCAGTTGGATTTTACCGGTTGGCTAAAAAACATTTAAAACCGCATGGCGTTTTAACGACTCAAAGCTCTAGTCCGCTTTATTCACCGCTTGTGTTTTTATGCGTTAAGAAAAGCCTGCAAGCCGCAGGGTTTTCGGTTCTTCCATATCAAAATTCTATTCCCACGATGGGTCAATGGGGTTGGAATTTGGGAATTTCAGAGGAGTTTATGACTGTGAATCGTTTGAGGAGTACGGCATTTAAGTTTGAATTTAAAAATGTAAAAACTAGATTTTTAAATTCTGGTTCTATGATGGCATTAAGTCATTTTGGTAAGGGTTTCTTTGATCGAGAAAATGAAATAGTGCTTAATACGGAATTTGATCATAAAATTTTAGAATACTATCGCCAGGGAGATTGGGATATTTATTGACTTTATTCGAATTTTCAAAAATAAAAAGCCTTCCAAGGAATAATCCTTGGAAGGCTTTTTTAAATTTTCCGAAAGATTTATTGGAGTTAATAGTCTCCCTTTAAGTGGTCGACTATTTCTTCAGCGGCTTTATGAAAAATAGCGTTGGAACTGCCTCCAAAAAAGCCATCGTTTAACCAACTTTCAACATCCCATCTACCTACAAGTTTATTATTAGCAAATAACGCCACTTTAACCTTCACGTTAGCTTGGCCGGATTTAGATAGGACTCCGAGCGCGGCAAATCTTTTTACCCGGCTGCCTTCCTCATATTCGACGACTTTGTATTTGAGTTTATAGTTCGTATCTTCATCAGACGACCCAACAACGAAGTTCGTTTTTAGCAATGATTCTTCAAGGGATCTGTGTAATTGAGCGCCAGCATTCATTAATTCGTCTCCCCGCGAAGTCATATCCATTATTGCTATAGTGTTTGTTGAGTTTCTCCATCGCTTCTTGACGACTGAATTAACTCCCGAACAGGATGCGGTGAAGAATATGAATACAAGACAAAAAGCGGTCAATTTTTTCATAAAAGCCGTTCCTTAAATCGAGGATTTTTTGGTTCTAAGTTTTGTCTAAGAGTTTCTTAACGGAAATTGTTTGTTTTTCATTAAAAAAATAAGGTTATTTTACAAAAATTTCCAGAAATTTTCTATAACCTAAGAATAAGTTGGATATATTACATAAAAGCTTTCAATAAACTTTCTTCTAATTCGCTGAACCACACTTGCAATTCTATAGGGATAAGACTATTAAGGTATGTGAGATATCCCATAGCCAGGGCAAAGCCTAATGTCATCAACAAAAGCCCGCTGACTACGTTGGTGGAATGCAAAATTATAACTTTGCCAGCAATATTTATATCCCAACCTTTACCTCTTAATACTCTCCAAAATAAACTATCCTTTTTGAGGTTTCCGAAAAAAGCCGCGATCAAAATTAACGGTAACCCCAAGCCTGCCGCGTAAAAGAATAAAAGACTCATTCCCTGGAAAATAGTTTTGTCCGATGCGGCTAAAATTAAAATTCCTGATAGCACCGGACCAACGCAAGGGGTCCAACCTAAAGCAAAAGCAGCTCCAAACAGAAAAGACCCAACAAAAGTTTTTGCGGGTTGAGTTTGGAAATTAGCGCCAGAAAAACCTTGTCCAAAAATCGTCATGACGCCAAAAATAGCGACGAAGATGCCACCTACCGTGGTTAATGAGAAGATATAATCTCTAAGGAATTGTCCAAAGAAGCTGGCTGAAGCTCCCATCATTACAAAAACCGTAGCTAATCCGCAGAAAAACGCAACAGCCATAAAGCTAACTCGGGTACGTTCTGCTTGGGCCGTGACCGCAAAATAAGCCGGAAGAATTGGGAGAGTGCAAGGAGATAGAAAACTCATTAATCCAGCGATAAAAGATAATACGATTAAGATTAAGGTTCCGGATTGAGGGAGAACCGGTTGAGCTTCAAAAGGATTTTGCCCTAGACTCGCGCTCGAACTGGAAGATGTACCGGAAGGAGAATCTTCAAATAAACTTGAAGGTTGTTTTAAATTTTTGGATTGGGGTTGAGTAATCTTTGTTGAGGTTCCAAACAAAGCTGGTTTGTTTTTGGATGCGCAACGGAAGCCAACGTCTTCTGCGCCATCGTCAGGCGAAGCAGGTTGCCGAAAGCCATTGCGGGCCATTTTTTTTAGAGCTGCGGAGTAGAGGTTTCTGGGAAAATGACCAATATAAGCTACAGAAGCTCCTCGTAATGTTTTAGAACCGGTTTCGAATTGAGGGCTTTTATAAGTATTTCCAGGATATGGCGCGTAATCGTTTGAGGTCCATTCCCAGACGTTACCGATCAAATCATGAACGCCTTCTTCGCTTGCGCCTGAAGGAAAAGAGCCAACCTTTACAACTCCATTTTTTCCGCCAGCTTTTGTTGTTAGGTTAGCGTTCTCCGCTTTAAACTCCGGACCCCAGGGGTAATCCACTCCTTTTGTTCCTTTAGCCGCTCGCTCCCATTCTTTTTCTGTAGGAAGTCTTTTTCCGGCCCATTGGCAAAAATTAACGGCGTCATACCAATTAACCCAGGTTACTGGATAGTCTTCCTTACCTTGCGGAATTTCTTCGTTTTCCCAATAATCTGGAGCAGGAGCTCCCGTATTATTTAAAAATATTTTATATCTACGGTTTGTTACTTCATACCGATCAATATAAAATCCTTTTAGAAAAACGGTTTTTTCCGGGGTTTCATCAGCGAACCATGGTTTTGGAATGCCAATAGAAAGAGCTTCGCCTTCTTTGTCAATGCGGTTTGTCCCAAATTTAAAGCTTCCAGGAGGAATCCACACCATATCGGCCTCCCACTGGTTATCGGGCGTATTATTTTGTCCAAAAGAAAGAAGAGGATTAAAAAGTAACGTCCAAAAAATTAAGGAAAAGATGAATAACGAATTAATTGAGTTAAGCTTTGTATTACAGCGAGAAGTAAAAATATTAATACCTCAAGAAAAGTTTTGTCGATTTTTAGAATTTTAGCCGAGTTAACCGCCCAGCGGCAAATCGAACATTTCCGATTCAGTCTTTATCGGTTTTCGTTGAGGCTTGGAATCGGTTGTTGAGGGAGTTTCTAGTTTCTTTAATAATTCTTCAAAATAGAGGAATGTCTCTGGTTTTGACCAGTCTTCGGCTCCTTCTAAAACTCCGATGATCCTTCCATTTGGGTCGATCAAGAACGTTGTAGGTAAAGTAACAACCCCATAACGGTTGCTTACTTTGAGAGTAGGGTCGAATAAAATCGTGAAAGAAAATTCGTTAGATTCTACATACGGACGAACAACTTTTTCTCCAAACATATCGTTTGAAATAGGTAGGACTGCTAGCTTTTCATTTGGAAAATGTTTATGCAATTCTTCTAAAGAAGGCATTTCCAGCTTGCAGGGAACACACCAAGTCGCCCAAAAATTAACTAAAACATAACGCCCTTTAAAGTCTCGAAGACTAACTTCTGGACCATCGAGGGATTTTAAGGCAAAGTCTGGCGCCATATCGCCTTTTTGAGACGCAAAAACAGTCCCGGAAACCAGAGTCAATAAGGTTAAAATGGCAAGCGAAGAGATAAGGTTTTCAAATTTTTTGAGTTTCAATTTCTATAGAATCTTTAATTTAAAAACTAGGTATAGTGTAGAGGAAGAAAATTTTAAATTTATCTATAGCTATTCGACTTGTTCCACGCATCTAACCATAGGAACTGCTTTTTTAAGAGATTTTTCAATCCCCATTTTTAAGGTCATCATTGAACTTGAACAAGAAGCGCAAGCGCCGACAAGACGTAACTTAACGACGCCATCGTCTATATCTACAAGCTCTACGTTGCCTCCGTCCGCTAACAAAGACGGACGCAAAGTTTCTAATACTTCTTCGACTTCCTCTCTCATGAAACTTCCTTTTTGCTAGTTTAGCCGCCGTTAACTAGGGCTTCTTTTTTGGCTAAAAGCTCTTCTTGCGTTTCTACATGTTCTGGGTCTTTTGGAATACAGTCTACAGGACAAACTTCAACACATTGGGCCTCGTCATACCAACCAACGCATTCAGTACATTTTTCCCAGTGAATTACATAAATATCGTCGCCGTCTGTTATCGCTTCATTTGGGCATTCTGGCTCGCAAACTCCGCAATTGACGCAATCTTCAGTAATCATTAAAGCCATAGCTTTTCTCCTACAAAGAAAAATCAAATAAGTTCTACAAAAAATCAGGAATGAATGAGCAAATTCTCCTGCTTTTCGGTAAATTCTTTAGTGTCGGTATTCCATGAAAATAAAACTTCTCTTTTCACTTTTTTGTCATATACCGAAACGACCAGATAATCAGCATTGGGATATAGAGGTTCTTCGTCAAATAGCGCCATCCGTTTATCTTCTTCTGAAAAATAAGCGTCATGCTCTGGATGGGAATGATAAAAAACCTTAATTTCAAGCTTCTTATCCTGAGCTTCTTTTAAGATACTCATTAGTTCTTTTGGGTCTATATAAAATGCCGTGCGAGCGTCCCTGGTAAATGTTTCGGGATCTTTTTCATGCAGGCGATTTTGAATATTTTCACAACGGTATAATATATTTTCGTCGGTACCGCCTACTTTACCAATAATTATCCCACAACACTCATATGGGTATTCCTCAACGGCATGCTCCCTAATAGTTTTCAAGTTTTCTTCAGTTAAGGGACTCATAATATTTTCGAATTTCAATAATGGATTGTCAATTGCTTTCTAAAAAGAAATCATTTTGTTTTTTCAGAGCTTATAAAAACTCCGCTAAAAAAGACTATATTTAAACGTGAGTTTTTATTTCTAAGTCGGAATTTACGGTAATTTGACAACCTAAACGTATATTTGGGTTTTTTTCGCGTTTCTTTTTCAGTTTTTCCAGTTCAATTTCATTTGGGGGATCGACCTCCCCTGAAACAACTTCTACAACGCAAGAAACGCACAAACCTCGACCTCTACAATTTAAAATTTTAAATACATGAGGGTAAATGCTTATATACTCTTTAATCGCCGATTCTCGTAAATTCGCTCCCGGTTCAACCTTTATTTTTTTATTTTGATTAGTAAAAGAAACTTCTGGCACGAATTTTACCTCCATCAATAAATATAGCCCAAATCGTCAAAATCAACATGCTTCGATTTGAATAAATTTTCGAATTTCGCCTTTTCCCAAATACCCATGAAAAGCGCTGCCCACACTATTGCAGGTAGTTGTCATATGAACGAATAATCTTTCGCCGCAATCTCCTTTTAGGACCCCCACTTGGGAAAAAGGAGGAATCACGCCGCCACAATTGACGCATGGCACGGCATATTTTTCGCACAATTCTATAAGGCACTTTGCGCAAATAACTGGGTTAAAGAGAAAAATTTCTTGCTCGCAATATTCAACGGTTGTAGGGCGCTCCCCTGCGGAACCGCCACATTCAGAGCATTTGAATAATTTTTGTTCGCACTTCATACAAACTGAGCAAAAAATTTTCTTATTATGTTGAGCCCTGGATTCGCTAATTTGAAAGAAGCATTGTATTACATTTGGACTTAATTTATGCAAACTTTCTTCATTTCTTGAAAATCATCCAGTATTGCGCCAGCGCCTCTCACGATGCTGGTTAATGGCGAGTCAGGAATATAAACTTTGAGGCTTGTTTTTTCTTCGATCAGTTTATCTAAACCGCGGATAAGCGCGCCGCCGCCAGTTAGATAAATTCCATTTGAATGGATATCTGCCGAAAGTTCGGGAGGAGTTTTTTCTAAAGCTCTTAAAACAACGCTTACAATTGCTGCAATAGGCTCTTTTATGGCTTCGCGAATTTCTTCGTCGTTGACAATTATTGACTCAGGAACCCCGCTTTTTACGCTTAAACCTTTTACTTCAGTTTTTAAATTGTCGACTAATGGATAAGCGCTGCCGACGGCAATTTTTGTGCGTTCGCCCTCAAATACGCCAATATTTAGTTGGTGTTGAATTCGCATATAGCGGACAATCGCTTCGTCTAATTCGTCGCCTGCGACTCGAATAGATTCTCCGTAAGCGATCGCGGAAAGAGATATAACCGCGACGTCGGTAGTCCCTCCCCCAATATCAATAACCATATTACCTTCGGGTTTGTGGACAGGTATTCCAACGCCGATGGCGGCGGACATTGGTTCTTGCACGAGGTGCACTTCTCCCGCTTTTGCGGATAAAGCGGCGTCAATTACCGCTTTTTTTTCTACTTGTGTGATGCATGTCGGAATTCCAATAACCATGCGCGGCTTAATAAGCCAGGTGTTTTTTAAAGCTTTGCTTGTAAAATAAGCGATCATTTTACTGGTGACTTCAAAGTCTGCAATAACGCCGTCTTTCATTGGTCGAATTGCATTCACTTGACTTGGAGTTCTTCCATACATTTTTTTAGCTTCGGCGCCCACGGCTTCTACAATGCCTTCTTTTATGTTTACGGCCACAACGGAGGGTTCGTCTAAAATAATCCCTTTTTCTTTTGTGTGCACAAGGGTATTGGCAGTTCCGAGGTCCATGGCGAGTCCGGAAGAAAAATTTCCGACCAAAAGTCTAAATAGTTTTTTGAGCATGAGATTCGATTGAATTTTGCGAAGACCGCGCCCAGGAAAGACCGGCCAATTCGCATAGGTTGTTCCCGTCATTAGGAAAAATGGAAAGGCCCAAATCCGCTTCAAGCTTTAACGAAACGCCATTGACGAAAAAGGGATTTTTTTCAAACACTTGTTTTAAACGAGTTTCCAAGTTTTCTATTTCGCTTTGATTCATTTTCATAACCATAATTAAAAATGAGGTGTCGGAATACTTGAATAGAAACTTGGGGGAAGGAGTTGTCTTAGAGAGTAAAGAAACCACTTGTTTTAGCAACTGATCTCCAATAACAACGCCATGTGTTTCATAAAGCGTTAATAGGTTTTTTAAAAAAACCGATAAAAAGAAAATCCGTTTATGGCCGCGAATAACTTCTTTTTCTATATTTTCGCGATAGGCTACAAGACATCGGTGGTTTGGTATTCCGGTGACTTGATCTAGGTTTTTATCGTAATCCCATTGCCTTTTTTCCCGCGCGTAAAAAAGCGCGGGAGCTACAAAAGAACCAACCATGTTTAGTTTGTCAAGGTGGGACTTTGTAAGCCCTTCAGGGTTTTTTGATGCGCAGACCAAAATCGCTAGTAAATGGTTTTTAAACATAATAGGCGCGGCAATGGCGCATTGAAATTTGTTTAACTTTTCTTTTTCGCGAAAAAGCACCGATTTATTTTTTTCCAGATCTTTAACTAACAGTGGAATTCCATTTTTAATAGCCGAACCAGCTACTCCTCTACCCGGAAACACTTCCCAATGATTAAGGTCTTCTCCCCAACCAACGCTGTGAACTACCTTTCCCATAGTTTGTTCATCGTCAAGCCATACAACAGCCATAGAATCGTATTCTAAAATTGAAGGTGGAATTTGAACCATTTGTTCCGCCATTGCGGCTGGATGTAACGAGTCAGCGATAGATTGACTATATGCTATGACTTCTTTATAGGGGAAAAGGTTATCTTCGGAATTTTCTGTAAACAGTTTTTCTTGGTGAAGGTGCCAAGCCATTTGGTCTGCGAAACCAGTTACGATTTTTTGCGAACGCGTTGAGAAATGATAACTTTCTTTACTATCAACGGCTAAGACCCCAACTAGCTTGTCGTAAAAAATTGGAACGGCAATGAAACCTTTTAAATCTTCCTTTTCGCTATAAATTCCCAAGTCTAAACTATTTCCCTGGTAATACTCTTCCAGAAGAGGTTTGCCTGTTAAAGCGACTTGACCGATTAATCCCTGCCCAAAATTTAACTCGGAGTTTTTTTGCAAGTTCAGGCTTAAAGAAAGGGATTCTTTAAGATAAAGCTTTTTCTGGTAGAGGTCTGTAACAAATAATGCCACAGTGAAAGCATTCGTAACGTTAGCGGTTAATTCAACTAATTGGGCTAATACATGGGGTGAAAACATAAAAGGTGGTTGGGGTTTTGGGAAGAAACAGGGTTATGGATAGATAACCTAATTGATTTTTGTTTGGGGTTTTAATTAAGGCCGAATGAATCTGTCGCCTGAAGAAAATTAAAAATAAATCCGGAAATTTTAATCTTATTTACCCCTTTTACTTAACCATTCTTTATATCTGCGGACCTCCTCTTTGCTAACTGCTTTAGCGCCGATGTGGTATTTTTTTGCTCCGTCTTCTTCAACCTCTGTTACTCGAACAATTTTACAATCAATTTTTTTTTCAACGCCGTTAGATGGAGAGCGAAAAAAAACAGACAATAAATCTTTTTCTATTAATAAATCGTCAGATTTAAATCGTAATCCTTTAGAGGAAAGGTCTAGAATTCTTATTTTATGTAATAATTCAAAAAACTGTTTTTCTCTTTCGACTTCGCACGTTGCCGCTAGATTTAGTGGAACTCTTTGATTTTTTCTTTTTTCGGGTTTTTCTTCGTATTTTTCTTTTATAAGCTTATCTATTTCGTCTCGCAATTGGAGCAATTGATTTTTATCTAATTTTTTTAAATCTTCCAGGATTTTGGATTTCATAATTTAATAAAATCGGAAAAAGTTTTTTCCTGGAAAATGCGTATAAATCAGTTAGTTAGGCAGTTGCCAAACTTATTTCTAATATTATAGATAGTGACGTAACCTGTCAATAAATTATGTCAAAGATTAGGTTAGTATAAAAGATCTGATTCGCATCAATTTAAGATTAAGCTATTTAAATAATCGAAAATTTTCATTGCTAAAAGATTGTTAATTGTTAAATGAGACAATCTGGCATAACTCTAAAGTGTTATTTATAAAATAACTTGACAAGGCAGTGAATCGATTTATATACTCCTCTCCTTATTGCTATCGCAATTGGTTAAGCAACTTATTTGTGGGCGGATAGCTCAGCTGGGAGAGCACCGGCCTTACAAGCCGGGGGTCACAGGTTCGATCCCTGTTCCGCCTACCAGGGATTGTGCCAAAATAAATGCGGGGTCGTAGTTCAGTTGGTTAGAACGCTGGCCTGTCACGCCAGAGGTCGCGAGTTCGAGTCTCGTCGGCCCCGCCATTTAAATTTTCCCCAGTTTGTTACAATATTGTTAAAAAAAACTCGCCGCCTTTAAAGCCCCTTTTCTTTTTGCTAGAATCCCACACGTGGTTCAGGATTTTCATTTCCTTTTATTTTTCTTAATTTTTCAAAAATATTCTTAAATAGGCAATAAAATATGGGTTTTTATTCTGTCGTAGTTTACAGAGCCGAACAAGAAATTATTGAAAGGCTTAAACCTTTATTTGAAAGTGAAGGCTTTTCAATTAACTTTGTTAATAAACAAAAAGAATTATTTGGTTGCATGACTAAAGGCAAGGCCCAATTAGCGATTTTGGATCTGGAAAATGGCGAGGAAGAGGAATTAGGTAATCTAAAAGAAATAAAATCAATAAATCACGAGTCAATGGTCCTATTATTGGCTTCGGGATCTTCTATGGATACTATTGTTAGAGCGCTTCAGTTTGGAGCTTCTGATTATATTTTTCGTCCTATCAACTCAGAAGATTTGATTTCGAGAGTTCGGAGTTGTTTTGAAAAATTAGAACTAAGACGAAAAGTTATAAAAAGAACTAATGACTTGGTTGCTATTAATAAAAAACTACAAGAAGATTTGTCAGAGCGGGATATCATTGAAAAAGAGTTGAGAGTTTATCAAGACCAATTAGTGGCTCGAACTGAGCATTTAGAAAAGCTTTGTATTATAGATCCCTTGACTAATATAACCAATAGAAGAGGGTTCGCAGACGCTTTGAAGATCGAATGGAATCGGGCGACAAGGGATGACGACTATTTAGGTTTGATTTTACTCGATATAGATCATTTTAAAAAATATAACGATACCTATGGCCATCAGGCTGGCGATGTTTGTTTAAAGCAAGTTGCGGCTGGCCTAACGGAATGCTTGCGTCGCCCAGCGGATTTAGCCGCACGGTATGGCGGAGAAGAGTTTGTTGTAATTTTGCCTTCCACGCCGCCTTCTGGAGTTAAAAAAATTGCTCAGGAAATTAATCAATATATTGAGAGTTTAAAGATCGAACATTCAGGTAATTCTGCGAGTTCTTATGTTACTGCGAGTTTAGGAGCAGTTTGCGGAAGACCTTTTCCTAAAATTTCCTATGAACACTTTGTTGCAGCGGCTGATGGCGCTTTATATAAAGCAAAAGGTCAAGGGAGAAATCAATTTCAATATGTTGACTGTGATGAAAAACTGAACGTAGCTGCAAAATTATCCGATTGAATTTTTATTTTTCAATCATCATCGAAGTATTTCCTCTTTT
Organism: uncultured Nitrospinota bacterium; assembly: GCA_964344185.1. Classification (GTDB taxonomy): domain Bacteria; phylum Nitrospinota; class Nitrospinia; order Nitrospinales; family JAJDAT01; genus JAJDAT01. The sequence continues at coordinate 69,408 of CAYFMN010000022.1, read as the reverse complement.
AAATTTGATTGAATTTGATTAAATTTTATGGTGATTCGATTTTACGTCAATTTCCTTTCAAATTTAACTTAACTTCCTCTTCATATTGATAATAATAAAAATTATTATCAATATGTAGTATATGTCTAAAATAATTTGCCAAAACAATGATTCTTGCTTTCTTATAAATATTTGATTTTTCGGGTTTTATTCCGATAGTCGTTGCCTTTCGAAAATACAGTTGACAAGATACAACATATAGTGGTATTTTTTCTCTCAATATACAAGATACTGATGGAGAATGTGTCTTGGTGCAGCAATTTTAGGTACCTGATTTTTTAGGGTACTTAAAAAGGTATTGTTAAGAGAATAAATATGGCTTGGCGGGTTGCCACGAAAAATACCTCTTAAGTGTAAGTCCCTTGCTTCGGGGAACCGCGGGTAAAACGGAAACCTTTTCCCGGAAGCGATCCACTCTTAAATACCTTTCATTATCTCCAAAAGTTTAAAGCGTCGACCGAAATCTCCGTTTTTTCCTTTCGGCTTAAGTCATTCCAATCGGCGTTATTGATGAGCGTATTTTTCATGACCCGCCAGGTTGTTTTCTTCCTGGCGGCTCCTCTAACTACTTGAATTTATTTAAATATTTATTGCGCTGAATCAATTTCTACGTTAATTGAAAGTCTTAAGCCGAAAGAGTATCAGGTCCTCTCTATTGATTTAAATAAATTAATCAGTTCCTTCATTTCTTCAGATTGCGCAACTTCTGAAAGATTTTTTGAATAACTAGTAATTTCTTCCAGGGTGGAGAACTTAATTTCTAAGCGAATATCCCCATTTTCAAAGCTGTTGGAAGTTTTGATTTTTATTTGATCTAAAAGCTTTAATTTATCTCTTGCTAAAATTACGTTCGTTTTAAGCCGGTCTAGTTCCGGAAAACGCCTTTGAAAAAGATATTCTTGAATTTTATCAAAAATAATTCCCGCGGTTTCCCCTGATTCAAAAAGTTCATCGATTTGTTTTTCTTTTAAAATTTTTCCTGGCGCTATTGTTTCTCGACGTCCTATTTCATCGGTTGTTTCTAATAAAAACCGGACTTTATTTACTCCAGGTCTAAGTTTAACTAGAATATCGCCAACAGCGTTTTGGCAGTTTGGTTTCCATGAAAAGCAAACGTTATATATTCGAATAGGAATGCTTAGTTCGTGAAGAATTTTTTGGAGGCTTTTTTCTAATTGAGCTGAACGTAGGTATTGATCGAATAGGTTTTTACTTCTTTCCAAACCAATCATTGGCATATATTCTTTAATTATAGAATTTTCGCTAGTTTTACAGTCGACTAGTTTTGCCAAGATGTTTCCGCATTCAATGTCGTCATAAGTTCTGTTGTTTTCCACCAAATTTAGGCGTATAAGTTCGGCTTCAGAAGAATTTTTTGAGATATGCCAGGCTGGAATTATTTCTATGCCAAGCTCCTTTGCCGCATGGGCGCGTCGGTGACCGCAAATGATCTGAAACTTTTCATCGACTAATGGTTTAAGGATAAGGGGGGTAGTTATTCCTAATTCTTTAATTGATTGAATTAAAGATGAATAGTCGTAATTTTGCGTGAAAAGCGTAAGATTATTATTTGAAATTTTATTGGTTGGAACCCACTGTATATTTTTTGGAAGAAATCGAATCATGGTCAGGCAATATATTATGAATTGTCTCAAGTCGCTAGTTTTACTTTTTTTGATTAGCGGGTTAGGCGGTTGTTTGTTTGAAAATGTCCCACAAGACATGGTTTTGATTCCAGGCGGTTATTTTGTAATGGGAGATGATCGCACAGATGACGAAGGACATGCATTGGCCTTGGGATTAGAAAAACCCTGGTTTGCAGATGAGTCTCCCCAAAGGCAAGTTAGTCTTCCAGGGTTTTATATAGATAAATATGAAGTTTCTAATAAAGATTATTATATCTTTTGTCAGGCGATAGACTGTAAACCTCCAAAGTTTTGGAAAGGACCTAAATATCCAGAAGGAAAAGACGATTATCCCGTAACGGGAGTTTCTTTTTTCGAAGCGGCAGCTTTTGCCCAATGGGCTGGTAAACGGCTTCCAACAGAAAAAGAATGGGAAAAGGCCGCTCGTGGCCCGAATGGGTTAATTTGATCCTTCAGCGGCAAATATAAGTCGGTCAAACAGAAAAAAAAGAAGGCAGGGATTAAAGCCTCGCGGCAGCCATAAAAAAGGAATGAGTCCTTTTGGAGTCCATGACATGATTGGTAACGCTTGGGAATGGGTTTGGGATTATTATATTCCTTATCCGGATAATAAGTTTAAGTCGAAAGATTATGGAGAAAAATACACAGTTGTTAGAGGGTTATCTTATTTTGGCGTTGGGCATTTTTCAAAGAAAGATTACATGAAAATAGTTTCGTTAAAAGCTCGCGCGTCTTATCGCGAAAAAATGAACCCAAGGTCTTATAAGATTGACGTTGGATTTCGTTGTGCGATGGATAAGCCCCCTTTAACAAAAAGGATTTATGATTCTTTGGTGGGGTGATTATTTTAAAATTACCTTCGCGAATCTAAATCTACAATTTGAGCTTTCGGTCCCAAAGAAGGCGGGAGTCCATCCTGTTCTGATCCATTTCTTTGAAAAAATTCTCTAACGAGTTCTAGATCGTTTGTTCTTTTACTATTGGGAAGCGATTCTATAAATTGTTTTCCATAGCTACGATTAACCAAACGCGCGTCTAATATGGAAGCGACGCCAATGTCCGTTTGTTTCCTAATCAGCCTTCCGAAACCTTGTTTTAACTGAATGATTGCTCGCGGTAATTGATAGTATTTAAAAGGATTTTTATTCTGTTTTCGAAAACTTTCCATTCTGGCTTCGGTTATGGGATCTGTTGGCACGTCAAAAGGTAGTTTTGTGATTATAACGCTTTGTAAGGCCCCTCCAGGAATATCAACTCCTTGCCAAAATGAGTTAGTCGCTAAAATAACCGATGGTCTTTTTTTAAATTCTTCGATCATTTTTGAAGCGGGCATTTCTCCTTGTTTAATTAAAGGAAATTTTGCCGAGATTTTTTCAATTTCTTTATAGACGCGGTTTAACGCATCGTAACTTGTAAACAAAACAAAAGTGCGACCTCCAGATGCAAAGATAAGGTCCCAGATTCTTCGAGATATTGCGGGAATGTATTTTTCTGTTTCTTCCGAAGGCTCTGGCAAATCTCTTGGAATATATAAGAGCGATTGATTTGGATAATCAAAAGGAGAATCTAAGATCAATTCTTCTTGGGGATCGCAACCCAATCGACCCTTCGTATAATCGAACTTGCCATTTGCGGAAAGAGTTGCCGAGGTCATAACAACAGTGTCGGTTTTTCCAAAAACTTGCCGCTTTAATTCCCCGCTAACGTCGATGGGAACTCCTCTCAATACAGCTTTGCTTCCCCGACGCATTTGCGATATTTCCAGCCAGTAAACAAATTCCTCCAGGCTTTGATGAAGAAAAAATTGTAACGCCTGGCTGAACTCCGAACATCGAGTAGCTGCGGCGGAAATCTCCAGTTGATCCTCTTCAGATTCCAATGTTTCGCCAAAAGACTTAAGCGAATCTTCCAATTCTTTTAAAGGTATAAAAAGATGATTGTCTATGGGAGGTGGTTCGTAAAACCTGATGGATCTATTTCGGAATCCGTAAGTTTCGAATATTTCGCTAAAAAAAGAATGAGCCGCCTCCTGGACGCGAACCACCCGGCGCGTTAAAGTGTCGCCGCTCGAACCTGACTCCAATCGCGTGAGAACTCCTTTTTGGGTTCTTGGGTTATACAATCGATCCAAAAAAAAGCCGAGTCCCGAATTGGATAAATCCAAACCAAGAAATTGGGAAGCCGCTTCCTCAATATTTTGCGCTTCGTCAAAAATTACCGCGTCGTATTGAGGCAGTACGCCTCCTCCGCTAGCGATGTTTGCAAAAAATAAGTGGTGGTTTACGATGAGTAAATGAGACCCAAACCATTTTTTACGCGCTTTGAAGTAAAAGCAATCGCGATATGTGGGACATTTTTTTCCCATGCAAAGTTCTTTTTGTCGTCCCATATCTTCCCAGACATTTGGCAGAACCTCGAAAGGTAACTCCATGCGGTCGCCTGTTCGAGTTGTTTCCGACCAGGAAAAAATTTCTTGTCGTTGCCAGGCTTCTTTTGATTCATTAAACATTTCGGTCTGGGCGGCGCGCCCCATACGTCGAAGCGATAAGTAATTTCCATACCCTACGCATAACGCATAACGAAAGGGGAGACCTAAAGCTTCGCGCATAAAAGGAATGTCTTTATTAAGGATTTGTTGTTGAAGCGTTTTAGTATAAGTGGAAACAACAACCTTTTTATTGTATTTAGCGGCCCATACTACTGCGGGAATTAGATAAGCCAGGCTTTTGCCCGTGCCTGTGCCAGCTTCGACCATCAAGTGGCTGCCATCGTTAAAAGCTCGCTCAACCGCTTCTCCCATATCGATTTGTTGAGGCCGGAATTCGAATGAATCCATCAAATCAGCGGCTCGGCCTTGTTCGCCGAAATATTCTTTTATAACCGACATGGAATCTTTAAAATTAACAAATTTTGTTTTTGAGTTTCGCTGTGTCCAATAATAAAGACTTTTTCATAGAAAGGTAACCTTAAATCTTCTTGGAAGGATTTAGCGGTTAACATATTAGACAACGATAGCATAATTCTATTGTTGGGATTTATATTTTAGTTTTTATAAAAAGAGATGTGGAAAGTTTAAAGAACCTTAGCTCTAATTTTTGCGCTTAAAGCGTCTAAGGTAATAACTGCGATAGCTATGGCAAGTAAAGCCGTTCCGGCTTGTCGGTATTGGAGCAGATTAATCCATTGTTGAAGTAAAAACCCGATTCCGCCGCCGCCCACAAATCCTATAATTGTAGACATCCGAATATTGATATCCCAACGATAAAAAGTGTAGGCTAATATTTGAGGAATGGCTTGGGGAATGATTGCATAAATGATTATTTGTAGAGGAGTCGCTCCCACAGACGTGATAGCTTCTATTGGTCCTTTATCTACAGATTCGATTTGTTCTGAAAATAATTTCCCCAATGCCGCAATGGAGTGAAACCCCAAAGCTAGAACGCCGGCAAATGGTCCGATTCCCACCCACACGGCGAATATAATAGCTAGCACTAAAGGTTCTATCGAACGCAATATATTAAAAAATCCTCGGACAAATATGTATATACTCCATCCAACGGCGCTATTGCCTGTTACATTTCGAGCTCCAAGGAAACCTAATGGAAGGGCAAATAAAACCCCAAAAACTGTCGCCATGAAAGCTAAAAAAATTGTTTCGACCATTTTGTTCCAAACTAGGTAAGACGTTTCGCTAAAATGCCAGCCGCCTGTTTCCCAGGTCAATTTAGCTTTGATATATTGAATGTCTCCCCTCGCCATTTCTGGAACCATGATATTTGAATGAAAAGATCCTTTAGCGTCTATGACGATTGCTTCCATTGGAAATTCTTGCTCTATGGAATTAACCCAATAAAGTTGTCCTTTAACATTAGGGTTTAGGTTTTTACCTTCTACCGCTATAGAATCGCCTCGACTTCCACTGATCGAAGACAATATTATTTGAGGCTCGTTTTCATGAGGTGCATTGGGGGGGAGTCTTGGAGTTTCGTTCAGAAAAAAAGTGGTCGCAACTTCTTGTGATTTTTTATTGGAGCTAATTATATCTGGTTGTAAAAGAGCTGAAACCAGAGGTTTTACAAGATGGGCGTCGCGAACCATTTCCCTCAAATCAATTTCTGTTATTTTCCAACCGTAAGAAAATAAAAAAACAAATACTAATAAAGCTAAAAAAAGTTTCGAATTATTTTTAATGTTGCGGGGTGGCGCTGGCGGAATCTTATTTTTATACACGATATCGTTAAAGCGTCTGCGGCTAGTGAAAAGTTTTCGGGCGTATCAAAATTCCTTCTTTTCAATCTAATAAATTGTAAAATAATTATATGTTATTAGCAATGAATGCTACGATAGAGCCGTAAGCGTCGGAAAGGTAGTGAGTAAGTAGCCAAGTCGCCATTGTGGAATTAACCTGAATAGCTAATGGAATTTAGCTTTTGGTCAGAAGTGGAAATTCCGCATAAACTTTTTTGGGTATGGATCACAAGTTTTTTTTAGTTAATTATCGTAATTTTTATGTCTTTAAAAGAGCCTTGGACTGTTTATATTATTGAGACAGAGTCAGGTAAACTATATACAGGAATAACTACAGATATAGATAGGCGTTTCAAAGAACATTTAGAAAAAAAACGAGGCGCAAAGTTTTTTTCTGTTTCTGCTCCAAAGAAAATTTTATTTCAAGAGACTCATTCTAATAGAAGTAAAGCTTCTATACGCGAATCTGAAATTAAGCGATTGACCCGTCGTCAAAAATTGGACCTTATTAATTTATTTGATTATTCAATAAAATGACTTTACGCTTTTAAGGGTTTTTCCATCGCTAAGGATTGTTTAACTAAATCCTCTCTCTTGGCCCCAAAACCTAGATCCATCATGAGAGACATGAGTACCGGAACCAAAAATAACGTGAAAACAGCGGAAAAAGTAAGCCCTCCAATAAGAGCGGTGCCCAGCCCTCGATAAAGTTCTGTTCCCGAACCTTCTCCAAAAGCTAATGGCATCATTCCAAATACGCTGGAAATGACCGTCATCATTATAGGTCTCAATCTGGTTTTGCAAGATTCAAGAAGAGCGCTGCGTTCTTCCATTCCATCAATAATATTATTTAAGGTTTGATGGACAATGAGAATTGCATTGTTGACGACTATGCCGGCTAATATAATTACGCCCAATTGAGTCAAAATATCGTATGTGATCCAACTCCAATCACTTGCCATGTTTTCGGCATTTGGAACATTCCATTTGTTTAAGATAGAAAGGATTTTTTGCTGTTGTAACCAATTATTTCCCGCAATGCCAAAAAAGGAACCAGAAACCGCCAGAATAACGGTTAACATAACAATTATAGGTCTTCCGAAAGATTTAAATAAAGCGACTAAGAGCAGATAAATAAAACCGACTGCGTACATAAAAGTATTAGATAAAGATTTGATTGTTGAGCCTAAATCGTCCGCTGAACCGCCAATGCGGATATTATAATCCTCGTCAAGCGATGCGCGTTCGTTAACTAGAACTTTTTTATCGACATTAGCTATGGCAGTTTTCATTGGATAATCTTTACGAACTTGAACTTTGAGGACAATGGCGCGATCTTTTTCGATATGATCGATGACCGAAGGTCCGACATCGATGGAGATATCGGCTAGATGACCTAAGTGAGTTGTTAGTCCTTTTTTAGTCCAAATAGGTAGATTTCTATATTCGTCTAAATTTAAAGGCAATTCTTTTTTTCGGACAAAGGTAAAGTCGATCAAATCTCCTTGATCGTTAAACTCTCCTAGGTAAGTTCCGGCATTAAGCGATTCTACGATTTCTCCTAATTCAGGCATCCCTATATCCAAGCGAGCGGCGTTTTCGCGTTTTGGAATGAAACGTAATTCTGGGTTGCCAAATTTAAACTCAGGTCGAACGCCATGAATTCCAGGTATAGTCATTATTTTTTTGATTAGCTGTAAAGCTGTATTTTTAAGCGTCAAAATGTCAGGTCCCATAATTTCTACTTGGAAAGTTTTATCGGCTGACCTGAAAATGGGCCTTTGCATGGCAATCGCGAAACTATAGCCGGGAATTGAGAATATTCGCTTGCCCATCTCTGCTGATTTTATTGCCATTTTGACTTCTCCACGTTGGCCTGTTGCCAGATCGCGATGAATCATGGCTCCCCCGCCGTTGAACCGATTAGAAAATACCAGAAAATTATTTTCAACGTCGTCCATGGCGACCATTTCTTTTTCGTAATCGCTTATATAGCTCATATTTTGTTCAACGCGCGCTCCCGCTACGGGTTCGATGAACATAAAAACCATATTGTTATTGCCATATGGAAGGTAATCTTGCTCTGGCAAAATTTCCAAACTAAGCGCTAATAATCCTCCGATTCCCCCTACAACGCAAAGTTTACCGGCTACTTTTAAGGGACTTTTTTCCAGCAAAGCTTTCATTAAGTTATAATAACTCCCAGCCAGTCTATGCCCCAAAATTACCGCCGGTTTTAATAAGGTTTTATGGATAAATCCCTCTGAAAATGATTCGTTTTCTTTTGAGCGAAGCAAAAGCGAAGCCAAGGTTGGTATTGCCGTTATAGAAACTAGTAGAGACAAGGCAATACTTGCGCTAATTGTTATGGAAATGTCGCGAAAGAGTTGACCGGCTTCCTCTTGAATAAAAGCGATGGGAACAAAAACCGCCAAAGTAGTTAGCGTTGAAGCGAACACGGCTCCCCATACTTCTACTGTGCCGTCGTAAGCCGCTTTTAAAGCTCCCTTTTTCATCGCGAGATGTCGGTAAATATTCTCTAAAACCACAATAGAATTATCTACCACCATTCCTACGGCAAATGCCATTCCAGCAAGCGAAATTATATTTACCGTTCGTCCCATAAGTTTTAAAATTATGAAAACCGATACTAGGCTAATTGGAATACTTACGCTTATTATGATTAACGATCGAAAAGAGCCCAGGAAAACCAGTAAAACAAGAACCGCTAAAAAAGAGCCGAGAGCCAGATTAGATTTTACTAATTGGATTGCTTCGTCGATGTAGTCGACATCTTGGTAGACGATCTTAAGTCGCAATGGCAAACCGCGATTAATTAATTCTCTGTTTAGTTTTTTGACAGCTTTTTTAGCCTCTCGGCAGGTTTCAACGACGTTGGCTCCTGCTTTTCGTATTATTCCAAAAGCGTTGGAAAGATTTCCGTTAATACGCACTAAAGAGTCTGTTCTTTTATATGAATCCTTAACGACCGCAAAGTCTCTAACGGTGATTGTCTTCTCGCCGTCTCTTTTTATAACTGTATTTAAAATATCTTCCGAGTTTAAAAATTCACCCATGCTACGGACGGTATATTCGCGTTGCGTTTCTTCATGAAAGCCCGCGCGGATATTTACGTTTTCGTCTGATAGTTTGTCAATCACTTCTTCATAGGTAAGATGCAGCCGCGCAAGGTTATAAGGATCAAACTCCACTCTCATTTCCCGTTCTTCACCGCCAAAATGCCAGACATCCCCAACGCCAATTACTCTCCTTAAAACTGGCATTACAATATCTTCTCCAATTTTAAACATATAATTTTGGTTTATATTGGGCATATCTGGATGTGGTTTTTCAAATATTATCCACATAATCGGATTAGAGTTGTCGCTGGAAACAGACTTTAGTGAAGGTCGATCTGCTTGCTGTGGTAAATCTTTTACCTGCTGTAATTTGTTGTTCACATCGATCATCGCGATCTTTTTATCGGTTCCCCATTCGAATTCCAAAGTTACCGTGCTAATTCCGTGCTGGCTTCTGGAAGTCATTTTTTTTAGGCCTTCAACAGAGCTTAATTGTTCCTCTAACCTGTTAGTTATATATCTTTCCACTTCATTTGGAGACAAACCTGTATATTCAGTCGTTACTTCAATAATGGGTTTTTCAACCGTTGGGGTTAACTGCCTGGGTAGAGAGTTAAAACTTAAAATTCCTAACACTCCCGCTAGTAATATAACAACGGTTACGGGGTGAGGATTACGAATGGAGTAGTCAATCAGATTCATTATGTTTTTGGTTTTTCGTCGGGGTTGTTTTGACCAGACTTTTGGGCCGTATTAACAGGACCTTTGTTTTTGGGTTCCACGTCAATCTCCATAACTTGCACTCCAGGAAAAACAGCGCTAGCCCCTCTAAGAATTATTGGAGTGTCTTTGGATATCTGATTTGTAAAATCTTGAATTTCTGTAAAGTCGTTTTTTTCTTTAAAAGCTTTTACTGGAATTAAATTTGCTTTTTTGTCTTTAATTGAATAAACGACTGAACCTCTTTCAGTAATGACCAGAGCGACAGATGGAACGTGCAAAACGTTTTTTCTTGCTTCGAATTTAAATATGGCTTCAAGCGTTACCCCGGGAAATAAGGATGGATCTGGTTTTGGTAAATTAACCTGAACCGGAATATTTCCCGAAAAAATATTGGCGTCTGGGATGACTCGAACGCCATTTAAATCTGCGCCTTTTAAGGCAAAATTAATTCCAAGATCTTTTACTGAAAATTCAATTGTCGTTAGCTTTGATAGTTTTTCTCTAAAGCTTTGGGGAATCTCGATAACAGCTTTCAACTTAGAGGAGCCGATCATTTCTAAAATGGGCGTTCCCGAACTTGCATAAGCTCCTTTTTCAATTTTTTTAGATAAAATAATTCCGTCAAAAGGAGCGCGTAAAGTAGTCTTTGATAGAGCCAACTTGGCTCTTTCAAGTTGTCGCGCAACCGCTTCCCTATCGGAATCTTTTTGTGCGATATCCTCTTCTCTGGATTTAAGCGCGGCATTTAGAGCCGCTTGGTTAGAAGAAAGGGTTTCCTGCGCTTGACGAACGCGATCATTTGCTATATCGAGGTCTGATTGAGAAACGACTTTTTCTTCGACTAATTGTTCGATTCTTGCTCGTTCTTTAACGGATAAATCGAGTGCGCTTTGAGACGCGCGAGTTTGAGCTCGTAGTTTTTCTTGTTCTTCGGGGCGAAGGCCTCGGGTAGCTTTATCGTATTCTTGTTCTGCGGCTGCAAGATCAGCTTCTAATTTTTTAATTTCTAATTGATAATCCCTGGGGTCGATAGTCGCAAGTTTTTGTCCTGATTTTACTTTCTTTCCTTCTTGGAAGTGGATGCCCACAAGCCTACCGCTAACTTCAGAAGTTACAATAACCCTCTGTTCGGCTTGAATATTACCAACGCCTCTAACTTCTTCGACTACATCGAGGAAAACAGCCTTTCCGGCTTGCACAGGTAAAATTAATTCGCGTTTTTGGGCAGATTGTCCATTTTTTGCTTCCGGAGCGTCGCAAGCGCAGCAAAATAACGCTAAATATATAAAAAATAAACGTTTCAAGAGTTACCGAGTCTTTCTTTATTTTGTTATAATCCGAGAATCTGAAAACTAAGGCAGTATTAAAATTCAATAATACCAAATGTTTAGGTCATTAATGATTAGTTCGCACTCGTTCAGATATTAAAAGTCAGTTTTTGATTTAAATAATTCTAAACTAAACAATCCTTTTGGTCTATTTACTATGGAACCCGGTTTATCGGAAAATTGTTATTCGTCCCGGCTTATTTTTCCATGCGATGATTTTGAATACAAATTAATCGATACGGGCGATTTTAAAAAACTCGAATTATTGGGTTCTCGTTATGTAGTTCGACCGGCTCCACAAGCAATTTGGCCTCGAAAGCTTCCAAGTGAGGAATGGGAAAAATCCGAAGCTGAGTATGAATATTTTAAAGGCAAACAAACAGGCGGCAAATGGCGTTTTTTTTCATCATTTCCCGAAGAAGGATGGACTCTTCAGTTTCAAGATTTAACGTTAAAAATCAATCCAACGGGTTTCGGACATATTGGTTTGTTTGCTGAACAAGCTCCTAATTGGTTATGGATTCGAGAACAAGTTTCTAAAATAAAAAATCCTAATATCCTTAATTTATTTGGTTATACAGGCGCCAGTACCTTATCTGCGGCTGCAGGGGGCGCCAGAGTTACTCATATTGACGCATCCAAACCATCCATTGCTTGGGCGCGACAGAACCAAGAGCTTTCTGGGCTGAGCGATTGTCCTATTCGATGGATTGTTGACGATGCAATCAAATTTCTTAGACGTGAAATCCGAAGAGGCAATCGTTACCATGGGATTATCATGGATCCCCCGACATTTGGCCGCGGAGCTAAAAATGAGGTTTGGAAAATTGAAAAAAACCTACCTGAACTGCTTGAATTATGTTGTCAAATTCTAACCCATGATCCTTCGTTTATATTAATGACAACTCATAGCCCGGGTTTTTCATCTTTAACTTTAGAAAATTTACTTTTAAGCTATCTCGTACCTCCTGGAAAAGGAACCATTGAATCGGGAGAAATGTTTATTTTTGAAAACGTTTATAAAACAAGCCTTCCAAGCGGTTTTTTTTCCCGATGGACAAAAAGATAAAAAACCTCCAAAAAAACGCAAAGTTTTTCCCGTTATTTTAGTGAAAAGTTATTTAACCCAGTAAAATAAATAAACTCAAACAATTTGATTTTACTGTGTTTATCGGTGATTTATAGCTTGACCTAAAGAAATATTTGTTGTCCCACCGCTAATTAATTCCTGCTTCTAGATTTGCCATTCTATGTTGAATTTTTGACGTTTTTCTTCTGCTTTTACATTTTTGCAAAATTTTTATATCCTCCCAAATTTTTTTTTATCTCCTAAATCTTTATATTTTTAGGTTTATAAGGATTTTAATTTTTTCGAAAACCAAAAGGAATGAGTATTGCTTAATTATTGATTAATTGGTATTTAAATTATTTTTTTGGAGGTAAGTATGGAGTTTTCTGAGCAGGTTGCCGAAAGGGAAAACACAAGCTATTTGGAATTAACAAATGCCACAGTTCCAGAATGGTTGAAAGATTTTGAAAAATTTTGGCTGATGAGCGAAGAGGTAGGCTTAAATTATTCACATACGGAGGCTCAAAATGATTAGGGCCTTAGAATCAAGAAGAAAGAGGAGTTATATGGTTAAGGATCCTGTCGCTGAGTTTTGGAAAAATGCCGATTGTTTATTAGATGAGGTTACATTTCGTCATTCCATTGCGAAATTGATAGCCTCTTTTCGAGAAACTCTTGAAGATGACACAGCCACCGCGCAAGCTATTGACGGTCAAAAACCGATGAAAGAGATTGCCTTTTGGGCAGAAGACGATGGCTACGCAGAATTCGCTCAAATTTTGCGAATGGTGCCTTAGAATATGTATAAACTGCCCGCAAATTAAATTTGCGGGCTTTTCTCTTTTAAATCAACCGCCATTATATTTCTTAAACTTTAATATAAAAGACGCTTTTAAAGAGAGGTTCGAAGTAACGCGTCTAGATTTTTGTTATAAAAATCACGAACTTTAGATGTTGTTTCTCGATAGTCTTCTAGCATTTGATTCGCCAAGTTTTTGCCTTCTAAATTTTTATAGCCGACTAACTTAG
>CAYFMN010000022.1:27078-56236 GCA_964344185.1 uncultured Nitrospinota bacterium | reverse complement strand
TAGCGAGGCTAGATTGGAGTTCTGCTTTTTTAGGTAAATAACTAGATTCGCTTTGGTCGCGAACCCGAAGAGCGCATTCCAGGTTTCTCAAGAAAATGTAATATTTCTCAAGATCTTCCGCAGTTGAATGATCCAAAACACCCAGTGTTGCAAATGCCTTAAGAACTGCGAGAGTATTAGTTTGTCTGAATTGAGAGCTTTTATAACCGTGCATTAGTTGAAGAATTTGAACGGTAAATTCGATATCTGCCAATCCTCCATACCCGAGCTTTACGTTTTTTCCTTTTTTAATTTCTTTCGCAATTTCTTTTTCCATTCTTTCGCGTAAACGGGCTATTTCAATTAGCGAGCTGTATTCTAATTTGGGTTTATAAGTAAATTCTTGAGCCATTTTAATGAAATTTTTTCCTAAGTTTTCGTTACCCGCGATGAATCTCGCTCGGGTCATTGCTTGCTGTTCCCAAATTCTACCTCTCGCCTTAAAATAATTTTCATAACCCTGAATAGAATGGGCTATCCATCCCTGATTGCCTTCCGGTCTTAAATTAGTGTCAATCTTGTAAGCGAAGCCTTCAAAGGTCATCTCCGTCGATAAAGTGTAAATTGTTTGGGCAAGACGCATATATTTTGTAGTAGCTGTTTGTTGATTTTTATTTGTTTCAGCGTCTTCGTTTTCGTCGAAAACAAAAATAATGTCGAGGTCAGAACCAAAATTTAGTTCGTTTCCCCCAAGCTTCCCTAATCCAAAAATTGCAAAATTCTTAACTTCCGAGATACCTTCTTCAAAAGATTCTTTCTTGATTTCTTCTTTTGCTGTTTCAAGAGCCGCGCGAAGGAATATATCGGCAATAGTGGATAAGTCTGTTAAAGTTCCAATTAAATCTGTTTCGCGTATTAAATATCTAACTCCTATACGTAATTCTTCGCCTTTTTTAAATTGGCGAAGAATTGTTTTTTTTCTATCCAGAGTAGTCGCCTTTTGAAGGTCTTGAATCAAATTGGCGTATATTTTTTCAGGATGTTGAAATCGATGTATGGATTCATTGGAAATGATCACGTCCATATATTCGGGACGACGGATAATAATGTTAGATAGCCCATCGCTTGATCCGAAAAGAGTCAGTAAGATTTCCAGGAAACGTTGATTATCCAACAAAATGCCCAGGAAAATTTCTCTTGCATGACTGGCTTCGACAAATTTTACAAAATTTTCCACTGAGGAATTAGGCATCGGAGTTTTTATTGCGGCGTCTAGTAATTTAGGAAGCAGAATATAAAAATTTCTGACGCTTTTCTCCGTTGGGTGAAAAAAATCCGGTCCATCTCGAAGAGATTTTAAAAATTGAAAAGCGCGCTTAGGATCTGGAAACGAATAGGATCTTAGCAAATCTTCGTCAAAACTTTTTTCGTCTAAAACAACAGTCCCTTTATCGGGAGAATGTCGTTGAGAGGATTCTCTTTCAGCCGGGTCAACAAGCAGGTTAGCAAAAAAGTTTCCAACAAATTGAGTGTGTTGTTCCATTTCTAAATTAAATTGAGAAATAGATTCATTGGGAACGTCTGACTGGAATCCCATTTTTTTTGCTAAAATAACAATATCTTTTTCTTTTTTAGGCAGCGAATGAGTTTGTAAGCCAAAAGTCATTTGAACTCTATTTTCTAATCTTCTAAGGAAGATATAAGCTTTTTTTAGGCAGTCATATTCTTCTGGGTTTAAGAACTGCTTCTGCTGTAACTGGTCAAGAGCTTCCAAGGTGTTTGTGATTCGTAGATCTTTAAACCTTCCTCCAAAGAGCAATTGGTAGGCCTGGACGACAAATTCTATTTCGCGAATACCGCCAAAACCTAATTTAATATTTTGTTCTTCGCCGCGTTTTTGTTTCAAATTTTGATCTATTTTCTGTTTCATTGATTTTATTTCGTCGATAGCGGCAAAATCTAGATGTTTTCGAAAAACAAAAGGTTCGATCATTTTAAAGAAAGTTTTTCCGAGGGTTTCACTGCCGGCGCTTACTCGCGCTTTAATAAGCGCTTGACGCTCCCAAGTTCTCCCCCAAGCCTGATAATAAACTTCGGAACTAGCAAGCGAATTTGCGATTTCTCCACTTCTACCTTCGGGTCTTAAGTTTAAGTCGACTCGAAAAACGGCGCCCTCTCCGGTGATTTCGTTAATTGTTTTTGTTAGTAGTTGGCCTAACTTAGTGAAATATTCATGATTTGTTATAGAAGCCGCTTGGTCGCCGTTTTCTCCAGGTTGCGTGTTTCCATGGCTTGATTCGTAAAGATAAATTAAGTCAATATCTGAGCTGTAATTAAGTTCCTTGCCTCCAAGTTTTCCCATGCCGAAAACTGAAAATTCTGTTTCCTGCCATTCTCCTTGTTCGTTTTGATGCATAGGAACGCCGTATTTTTTTTTAAGGGAACGGTCGGCGTATTCATAACCAAGCTGTAAGCATACGTCCGCTA
Source organism: uncultured Nitrospinota bacterium (assembly GCA_964344185.1). Classification (GTDB taxonomy): domain Bacteria; phylum Nitrospinota; class Nitrospinia; order Nitrospinales; family JAJDAT01; genus JAJDAT01. The sequence goes on along the minus strand of CAYFMN010000022.1, from coordinate 53,770 downwards.
AGTTCGAAATATCCTCGACATTTTCCTTTAATTCCGCCAGCCCCATTAAGTCTCTCAAACCGATGCGAATATATTCTCTTTGTTTAAATTTTCTTAGAAGCGACGGTAGGCGATCATCAAAATTGTCTGTTTCAGCCATTGAATAAAAATCACGGAACAAAGCGTCTTTAGATTTTGGTTTTTTTAATGTCTCTGGTAATTTGAGCCAATCAAAGTGTCCTGGATTTTTTAACAAAGTGTCTGTTAGAACTTGACTGCCGGAGAAAAGGACGACCAAGGCTTCTAATAAAAAATGATTGCCGCATAATAGAGAATATAAATGGTCCTTATCATGAATTTTTTGAGAAAAACGCTCAAAGTTCAAGAGGGCTGCGTCAGGATTGTAAGATTGACGAATTAGTCCGAGGACTTTAGGAAAGAAACTGGGAAATAAACGTTGGAAGTTTGCCTGTTGGGCGAGACCTTGTAAAACTTTTTTAGCTCTTTCGATTTCCTCGAATCTAAATTGAGATAAAAATGAATTTGTTTTTTCTGTATTCGGATTTGTATCAAATAAAATTGCGTTTATATTATCAAATTTCGGCATAGCGTTTAATGTCGGCGTTTAATGATTTAAATTAATTAACTGCGCTTGAGTGAGAAAAGCGTTTATGTATTTATTATTATGATTGCAACTTATCATAAAATATTCTTTTTCTTTGAAAATTATGTTGGCAAGATACGCTATTGTTTTTTGAATTATTATGATTTTGTTTGACAAAAAAATGATAAAAGTTTTTTTACATTTAAGGTTAAAATTATGATAAATAAAGGAAACAAAAAAGTTAGAATTTTAGGCAATTAGACGTTTTTTTTGGCAGTATTTAAAACTTTTTGACTAGGAGTTAAAAATGTCAGCAAGCGAACCTCTTGCGTTAGATGAATTTATGAACGGTTTGATTAAGCGTAATCCTGGAGAAACTGAGTTTCATCAGGCGGTTCATGAGGTAGCGGAGACCGTTATTCCTTACATTAATGAGAATCCAAAATATCGAGATGCCCAAATTTTGGAGCGAATGACAGAACCAGATCGTACGATTATTTTTCGTGTATGTTGGGAAGACGACGAGGGTAATGTCCGGACTAATAGAGGTTATCGAGTTCAATTTAACAACGCTATTGGACCGTATAAAGGAGGATTACGATTTCATCATTCAGTGAACTTGGGAGTATTAAAGTTTCTTGGATTTGAGCAGACCTTTAAGAATAGTCTGACCACGTTGCCTATGGGAGCTGGGAAAGGCGGGGCTGACTTTAATCCAAAGGGAAAATCAGATCGCGAAGTAATGCGGTTTTGCCAAGCCTTTATGACAGAGCTATCCAAGCATATCGGAGAAGTAATTGATGTGCCGGCTGGCGATATTGGCGTTGGAGCTCGAGAAATTAGTTATATGTTTGGTCAGTACAAACGTTTGAAGAATGAATTTACAGGGGCGTTAACAGGTAAGGCTTTAGAGTTCGGGGGTAGTTTGATTCGAAAAGAAGCCACCGGATACGGCAACGCGTATTTTATGGAAGAAATGCTTAAAAACAAGGGCGATTCTATCAGCGGTAAAAATTGTGTTGTTTCTGGCTCTGGTAATGTCGCTCAATTTTGCGCTGAAAAGATCATTCACCTGGGCGGTAAAGTTCTAACTTTGTCAGATTCGTCAGGATTTGTTCATGACCCCGGTGGAATAGATCAAGAAAAATTAAATTATGTTATCGAATTGAAAACCGTTAAACGCGGTCGTATTTCAGAATACGCCAAAAAATATCCTGAGGCTCAATTCCATGAAGGTAAACGCCCTTGGAGTGTGCCTTGTGATTTAGCATTTCCATGCGCAACCCAAAACGAACTTAATGGAGACGAGGCAAAGCAATTGGTGGCAAACGGATGTAAAGGCGTTTCTGAAGGCGCCAATATGCCGACAGATGAGGATGGAGTGAAAACGTTTCTTGACGCTGGAATTTTATATGCTCCGGGAAAAGCTTCCAATGCTGGAGGAGTTGCGGTTTCGGGTTTAGAAATGACACAAAATAGCATCCGTCTTTCTTGGTCGCGCGAAGAATTAGAAGAACGTTTAAAAGGGATAATGAGAGACATACATAATCAATGCCTTAAATATGGAAGCGAGGGCGATACAGTTAATTATGTCAAAGGCGCCAATTTAGCCGGTTTTGTTAAAGTTGCCGAAGCTATGTTGGCTTACGGCGTTATTTAACTAATTTGATTACTTTGTAATTGCCATTTAATTATTATGCTGGCCAAACTGCATCTTCAGAAAAAGCGGTTTGGCCAGTTGAGTTTCACCCGCCTTTCCTTTTCTTCTTCCAGTGCCGTTAATTTCTAATGAAAAAGTTAAAACTGCATTGGCAAATTATTATCGCTTTATTCCTAGGAGTTTTTTTCTCTAAGGCCTTGGGACAGCATTCCTCGTTTGCGGAGCCTTTAGGCGATTTGTTTGTTCGTTTATTAAAAATGGTTACGGCGCCCTTAGTCGCTTTATCCATGATTACGGGAGTTACAAGCATCGGAACTGCGGGAAGGTTAGGGTGGCTTGGCATTAAGACCGTCGGTTACTATTTGTCGACTAGTTTTCTGGCCATTCTAGTTGGATTATTTTTGGTTAATTGGATTCGACCGGGCTTTTCTACAGATTTATCAAATAATAGTTTAGTGGTGGAATTAGAATTGCCCGACCCTGTTCCTCCTTTAGATTTAATTCTACGCATTATTCCCACAAATCCTGTAAAAGCGGCAGTCAATGGCGATATGTTAGCCATTATATTTTTTTCAATCTTATTTGGAATTTGCGTTAATCGAATTGGAGACGGACAAGAAAGTCCTTTTGCTGAAGTATTGGAGAAAGCTTTTCAGACAATGATGGAAATGACGCGTTTGGTAATTTTAATTGCTCCGATTGGGGTTTTTGGGTTAGCTGTTAAGTTTGGTAATCAGAATATGGGAGCCGATTTTTTTAAAGCAGTTGGATGGTATATGACGACCATTGCTGTTGGTTTAACGATTCATCTATTTATTATTCTTCCTTTAATTTATTATTTTTTTACCCGAAGAAATCCGGCGCAACAGTTTACCGGAATGACCAACGCTTTAGCGACGGTTTTTGCGACAAGTTCTTCATTGGCAACGTTACCCGTAACAATGGAATGTGTTAGGAAAAATATAGGCGTGTCAAAGGCTGTTGCTGGGTTCGTCCTGCCAATGGGAGCTACCGTGAATATGGATGGCACCGCTTTATTCGAATGTGTGGGAGTGATCTTTATTGCTCAAGTAATGGGAGTTGACCTGTCGATTTCCCAACAGGCTTTAATCGTTCTTACCGCTTTATTAGTTTCAATCGGGACTGCGGCTATCCCTTCTGCTGGACTAGTGACAATTTTTATAATTTTAGACACTATTGGTTTAAAAGGAGAAATGGTTTCTATAATTGTAGGGACTATGTTGGCAGCGGATCGTCCATTGGATATGTATCGTGGGATTGTAAATATTTTTAGCGATTCGGTTGGAGCGGTTGTAATCGCTAATTCTGAAGGAGAAAGTTTAAACGCGAAATCGAGCGAGTTATAATCAGTTAGAATTTTGTTTTAAGCTTGAAGTTAACTATCGAAAGGGAATGACGATATGCGTTACCGGGTTTTTGGATCCGAAAATGTCAATATTTCAGAAGTTGGACTGGGAACTTGGCAATTAGGCGCAGATTGGGGAGCCGTAGAAGAATCAACAGCTCAAGAAGTGTTAGAGGCTGCTGTTGAATATGGAATTAATTTTTTTGACACTGCGGATGTATACGGTAAAGGGCGTTCGGAGTTTTTAATTAACAAATATTTAAAACCTTTGTCTAATGACATCATAATTGCCACAAAACTGGGTAGGTTTCCAGAGCCTGGAGGGCTTGAAAATTTTTCGTTGGAATCGTTTCGGAATCATACAGAGGCTTCCTTAAAAAGATTAGGTTTAGAGTGTTTAGATTTAACTCAGCTTCATTGTATCCCGACTGAGTTGATGGTTAACGGAGAAGTTTTTGATTGGTTGCGGATTCTTCAAAAAGAAGGAAAAATTAAAAGGTACGGAGCCAGTGTCGAGTCGATGGATGAAGCTCTAATTTGTTTGGAGCAAGAAGGATTATTTTCCCTTCAAATTATTTTCAATATTTTTCGCCAGAAACCCATTGATGTGTTATTCGAAAAAGCTAAAGAAAAAAAGGTGGCCTTGATTATTAGGTTGCCCTTGGCTTCTGGTTTGTTGTCTGGAAAAATTTCTGCTGATAGAGTATTTCCAGAAAACGATCATCGTAACTTTAATAAAAATGGGCAATGTTTCAATGTTGGCGAAACTTTTTCTGGTTTGCCTTTTGAAAAAGGAGTTGAATTGTCTGAAAGATTAAAAGGTTTAGTTCCTGAAGAAATGACTATGACGCAATTGGCTCTTAGATGGATTTTAGATTTTGATGCTGTTACAGTGGTTATTCCTGGAGGTAAGAATAAACAACAAGTAGCTGAAAATTCCCTTGTCAGCGATATTACAAATTTGACCGAAAATTTACATAATAAATTGTCTGATTTTTATAAAAATGAGGTAAAAGCTTTTATAAGAGGAAAGTATTAATTTTTTTAGCTATCTTTTTTCTAATCGGCTAATTAAGGCGCTGTATTTTTTGTTAATAACCTGGTTTTGGTTTTTCCTTCCCAGGTTGTAAATTTTTTTATGAAACCACGTTTACTTTTTGTAGAGCCTACCGCTCAGATTCGAAATTTTTTGGAAGGGTTACTGGAAGGACAAAGGTTTCGTTGGGATCTTGAGTTTTCAACGGAAATTACCGGTTCCGACGACCCGCGCCTGAAAAATTTGTCTGTTGCGATAATTGGCGGGGATATAGTTACTCTTTCGAATACGCTTGATGCTTTAAAAAAAGTTGATGGGGTAAAAAATATTCCAATTCTATCCTTGAATAACGCCCTAACCAGCGAAGAAAAGTCTCAGCTTTTATCGATGGGAACGCATGATTTTATCCATTATCCGATTGATGCGGAAGAATTGTGCGTGCGATTAAATAATGCATTATTGCTAAAAAAGTTAAGTGATAAAAATGCAGAAAGCTTTAAAAGGGTCACTGATTTAGAAAAAAATAATCAGGAATTAACAACCGCAAAAAAAGAAGCGGAAGAATCTAATCAAGCTAAGAGCGTTTTTTTGGCGAATATGAGTCATGAATTACGAACTCCTCTCAATGCGATCATAGGATATAGCGAGCTTTTACAAGAAGTTGCTGAAGATATGGAAGTGGATGAGGATTTTGTCCCAGATTTAAAAAAAATACATGGAGCCGGCGAACATCTTTTAAATTTGATAAACGATATTTTAGATTTATCTAAAATTGAAGCGGGGAAAATGCAGCTTTTTCCAGAAGATTGTGAGGTCGATAATTTAATCGAGGAGGTGACCACTACAATTAGCCCTATGATGGGGAAAAATGGCAATCAGCTTAAAATTGATTCTGAAGAGAACCTAGGTTCTATAAAAGTTGATACAACTCGGTTAAGGCAAATTTTGATGAATATATTGAGTAACGCCGCTAAATTTACAGAAAAAGGCGAAGTTTTGTTAAAAGTTTTTCGAGATAGATGCGAAGAAAATGATTGGATGATTTTTCGGATTAAAGACACTGGAGTTGGAATCAATCCAGAAAATTTAAACAATTTATTTAAGAGCTATGCACAAGCAGATCCTTTGGTGGCAAAAAAGTATGGCGGCACTGGATTAGGGCTGGCCATTAGCCAATCATTTTGTTTTATGATGGGTGGAATGATTAGCGTGGAAAGCGTTTTAGGGAACGGTTCGACTTTTACTATTAAATTACCCGCAAAATAAAATCTAATTTTTAGTTTTTATTAATCTATTTAAGATAAAACATTCTTTATTGTTTTATGCCTTCCAAAAAAAATAAGACAGGCGTTTGTCCTATTTGTAAAGAAATTGTCAAAAAAGATTCCAATTCTCATTTTCCGTTTTGTTCTGAAAGATGTAAGTTGATAGATTTAGGAGCTTGGCTGGGCGGCGAATATAAAATTCCAGATAAGCCCGACTCGGGTTTTAGAGATTTCGAAGAAAACTAAGTTTGTAATTTTTACTTTAAAGATCAATCAATAGGATCGGGAGTTCCTTGACTCCTCATTAATATTTCCACTAATTTTCTTTGATGTAAAATTAACGCAAGATCGGTCATGCCGTCGTTATTGAAGTCTGCCGCAGCCAATGCTCTTGGGTCTGGGCCAACAGGATAGTTATAGTGAGGAAAAATAAAACTTCCATCTCCTCTACCTTCTAAAATGGAAATTGAGTTGTCTCGACGGTTTGTGACGACCAAATCTATCGCATTGTCTCCTGTGAATTCTCCAGGAACAACAAACTGAGGCCCTTTTTCACCGGCTAGGTCAGGTTGGACGGTGAACCCGCTATCTTTGCTTCCAAGAAATAATGTGACGCTATCCGCTAAAGGATTGGTAATTACTAGATCCTGAAACGTGTCGTTATTGAGATCGTGTTTTGTTATATAGTTGGATTGTTTGCCTCCAAGGATTTTTTGAGGGTTTTGAAAAGTGCCATCGCCATTTCCATAAAATAATTTGATGTAGTTTGCTTTAACAGCGTTTGAAACTATTGCAATATCTGGATACTCGTCGTTATTAAAGTTACCGGCTACTAAATCTGCGGGAGTGCCAGTTGCTTTATAAGCTTCTCCAATTTTAAAAGTTCCGTCTCCAACTCCTAAAAAAATCATTAATTTATTAAATCTCAAAGTGACGGCAAGGTCTATAAAGCCGTCTCCATTAAAATCGGAGGTGTCGATAGCTATTGGAAGTCTACCAGTTTTTACTTTATTACTAACTTTAAACAGTCCGTCTTTTTGGCCCAAAATGATGGAAATATTATTGTCTCCGTAATTACAGAGCGCAATATCTGGCAATCCGTCGCCGTCAAAGTCTTCAACGGCTAAAGCCATTGGTTCTCTACCCGTTTTCATAACAACGGCTTTTTTAAAAGTTCCGTCCCCATTACCTTCGTAAAAATAAAGGGTGTTATCTCCAGTATTAGGAATTAGTAAATCAGGGTAGCCGTCGTTGTTCATATCCTTTGCGGCTAAATCAACAGGTTTTTCTCCCACGGGGTAAGTAACGGGTAACCCAAAAGGGCTTGGCCTTTTATTTTCATCTGAAAAACAGGACAAGATTAAAAAAAATGCGAAAAGACAAAAAAAATGGCGGGTTTTAAGCGACATTTGATACCTGATTATTTTGGTTAATGACAGCCGAATATTATAGGCGGTTTTGGAGTGGAGTTGTCAACGCAGTTGAAGTAGTTTGCGGAGCCATGACTACAGCAGATGCGCCAGACGAAGTGGTGTTGATGGTGATGTTAATGCCATTATTGTTATCGTCGTCAGTTGTATCATCGCTTGAGGTTGTGGTTGTTGAGTCGTCCGAATCTTGGTCCGCTGTATCGACAATTGCAGCGTCGATAATTTCGTCGTAAACATTACAACCAAGAGTTACGTTAGCAAGTGTGAGGAATATTAAAAAAAATATCTTTTTAATCATAATTCCTTTTTATACAATAATTTGTTGGTTTTGTAAAGGGAGCTAAAATTAAGATTTTCTTATTTTTGGAATATATCCATAGTCCAAAAATAATTATAAGGAATCTAGAAGATTAAACAAAGACAATCCCACATATTATTATTTACGGTCTTACCTTGGATAGTATTAAGCGCTTTTCTTTTTTCTGGTTGCTTTGGAGGGCTTATAGAAAGGCGCACTATTGGCGTTTATCATGCTGTTAAACAAGGGCAAACGCTTTACCGTATTGCTACCGCATATGATGTTGATCTAGAGCGTCTTAAGAGAATAAATGGTATTTCCGATCCCACTAAATTGCAAGTTGGCCGCCGTTTATGGATACCTGACGCTCTAAGAGTTTTAGAAGTTCTACCTACCGCTAAAGTCCTTTCTTCCAAAAAACAGAAAGTTGTTAATAAGCCTAAAATAAAAAAAACATCGTTGCCCAGGCTTACAAAAGATTTTTTTGTATGGCCTGTCGAAAAAGGAACTATAACTTCAAAGTATGGTATTAGAGGCAGAAGGCACCATGATGGAATTGATATAGCCAACAGAACAGGTACGCCAATATATGCATCTGCGCCTGGAAAGGTGGTTTTTAGTGGGACGGGACCCACTGGTTACGGCTTAATGGTAATAATCAAACATGACAATGGTTTAATGTCCGTTTATGCCCATAATTCTTCTAATCATGTAGGCCGGGGGTTAAAAGTTAAGCGCGGACAAAAAATTGCCTCAATGGGAAGCACAGGGCGCTCGACGGGTCCTCATTTGCATTTTGAAATTCGTAGCGGATCGCAAGCGGTAAATCCTCTAAAATACCTCCCGGCAAGGAAAATCAGGCGATAATTTTAATGAATACGATATTTAAAAATTAAGGAAACCTCAAAAAATTCAGATTTGCAAGGAATCTAGGTCTTAAAATCAAGGGCTAGGCGATAGCGGTTGAAAAAATGCCAATTATTGAGATCCCCTTAATTTTGTAGTATGAAGTTTAGTCTATTTATGCTAATCAGTTTTATTCATCAATATTGGTTTGGAGTGTAATTTTTTTATGGAAGAAGTTAAAGCGTTAATAAGAGATATTCCAGATTTTCCAAAACCAGGAATAATTTTTAAAGACATTACCCCTGTATTAAGTAATGGCAAAGTGTTCAAAAAATTGACAGACGAACTAAAAGAGCGTTATCAAGATAAAAAAGTTGATGTGGTATTGGGGATAGAGGCGCGAGGCTTTATTTTTGGCGCTAGCTTAGCGTATGCGCTGGGAGCTGGATTAGCTATTGTAAGGAAGCCCGGTAAACTTCCTTATAAGACATTTAAGGAAAGCTACGAATTAGAATATGGAGTTGATAGCATTGAAATTCATAAAGACGCTATGCTGGAAGGGCAAAGGATATTAATCATTGACGATGTTCTGGCGACTGGGGGTACGGCTTCTGCTGCAGTTAACTTGGTTAGGAATAATTTTCAGGTTGATATAGTGGAAACGGTTTTTTTGATAGAACTTTGCTTTTTAAATGGTAGGCAAAAGTTGAGTGATGTAGATGTTTACTCATTTATAACATATTGAAAAATAAGTATAAAAACTTTAATATATGGATTTGGAATAGTTTTTTTTTTGTTTTGGCATGATTTTTTCATAAAAATCTAAAACTTAAATGTAATTTTTTAATAAATAAAGAAATTACAGATTTTGCCGTAAGATACTTAAAGATCTATTTCCTTATTTTTGAGTTTAGATTTTATAATTCGGCTTTTTGTATGAAAGTTATTGAAAAGTTTTTATTTTTTTTGATTTATAGTTGTTGACAAATAAAAAAAAATCAATAAAATAAGGCTTTTAATATTAAACTAAGGAAAGGAGGTGCCCAAAAAACTAATATCCTTTTACTGGATAAATAAATTCTTTTTGGATTTAATTACAAAATAGGAGAATAAGAGAATGAAAAACAAGATCATTACGCGATTCTCTGTTTTTATCGCAGCCATGGCCTTGCTTATATTCAGCGCGGCAAACGCGTTTGCAATTACAAATAGTACATCGGTGGTTTCGCCTTATTGGCAATCCGATGGAGATGCATATACATTCGTGTCTATCTCTCACGGCTCCTTGGACCTTATGAGTTCCCAGATTGGCGTTATTATGCAAGCTGTTAGTAATGATGGCACCAGTACTTTTGGTACTACGGCTTTTACTGTATCTCAAAATAGTACTACCAGGATTTTTGTCGTTGCGACAAATCACTCCACAATTAACACTTCGACGATTACGGCAAGTGATGTTGTGTTTATTTCAGGAACGACGACCTCTTCGTCTGGTTCTCTAGTGTTCACTCCTCGCGCTACTAGTCCTCTGGTTCCGGCTACTCGGATAACGGATGCTACGGCGTTGAATTATTGGGGTGCTATAGTCGTGTCCAGCGCAAGTTCCGGTTTTGCTATGGAGTTCATTGGTGATACTCACGATTCAGTATTTAGCATACTCACTTCTACTAACGTGAGTGTGTTGCCTGTGGGTCTTAACTAATCTATCTAGCTTATAAATTTGGTAATTTGTGTTAAAGGAGAGAGGCTAATGAGAAAGACACAATTTTTTGTGCTTACAATCTTGCTGGCATTTTTGGTTTCTGTCCAAAGTGCTTATGCAGTTCCAAAGAATAGAACCGCAGTTTCACCTTATGTTCAAACGGATGCTAATTCAACGTATTCTTTCGTTGGTATTACTCATCCTTCTTTGAACTCAGCTGTTACTCAAGTTGGTTTGACTATGGCGGCTATCGGTTTTAGTGATACCGTTACATCGACTTCTTTTACTGTTGGAGCCGGCGAAACTTACAGAATCTTTGTTGTTTCGACTAACCATAGTACGATCAATAGTAATACCATTACGAATTCAAATGTTTTATTTCTTGCGGCTACCAGTGGTTCGGGGCAAAATGGTCAACTAAGAATGACCTTAAGCGCTCAGAATCCTACGTTCTTAAATGCTCAGCAAAAAGTTAACAACTTGAATCAAATCTCAATGTGGGGCGCTATAGTAATTCCTTCAAGCAGCACGGGTTTTGCTATGGAATTCGTTGGTGATGCGCATGATTCTTCCGCGCTTCAAACCACGGTTGCTCTATCACATGGTAGAGGTATTAACTAGTTCTAGTTTTATATAGATGAGAGGGGGCAGTTTTGCCTCCTCTTGTTTTTTTCTTCTCCCTTTTTTTTCTTCCCTTTTTATTTCTTTCGTTTAGTGAATTTAAAATGAAACGTCTTTTTTCTTTTTTTCTTTTCCCGTTTTTGTTTATGGCTCTTTTGGTTTCGGCTTGCTCTTCAGGGTCTTCTGTTGAAGGGAAGGTGGATCCCGAAAAATCCAATGAGCATTATTTGCTGGGTATTGAGTTTGCTCAATATTCTTTGTTTCAGAACTCGCTGGATGAGTTTGATTTAGCTATCAAATACAATCCGGGTGATTGGAAACCCTATAATAAAAAGGGTTTAATTTATTTTGGAACCAAGAATTATTCTCAGGCAAGACAGATGTTTCAAAAAGCTAATGATCTTAATTCCAAAAACCCCCAAATTCTTATTAATTTAGGAATGGTTGATTATATGGAGGGAAATAAAGATGGGGCTTTGGGGTATTGGGAGAAAAGTATCAATTTGAATCCAAACGATAACGATGGTAAGGCTTTTAATAATATAGGGAATTTATATAAAGAAAAAGGAGATCTCAAAAAAGCAATTGAGTATTATGAAAAAGCTTCGAATCAGGAGAAGTCTCATTTATATTTAAATAATTTGGCGGAGGCCTATAGGGAACTCGGTCAAGTTGAGAAAGCTGAAAAAATACTCCTGGCTTCAATTAAAGAAAACCCCAAAGGGCTTTTGGCTCACTTTAATCTAGCTAAAGTTTATGGCGAACAAAATAAATTAGATCAAGCGCTAAAAGCTTTCGCAAAGTCTTTAGAGGTAAACCCACAGTTTTTGGAACCTTACTACGAGTCTGCCCAAATCTATCTTAAGAAAAACGACAAGGATTCGGCGGTTGCCCAACTTAAAAAGGCGATAGAGCAAGGCGCAGCCGAACCTAAATTTAAAGATTTATTGAATAAAATTACCGCGTAGTTTTAATTCCTTCCTTCAAATAAGATGTTTTCGCTGCGATTTATGGCGTGAATTCTACATCTACTTTAGTGAGTTCACTTCCTAGTCGGCTCAAAACTAAAAAATTACCTTTTTTATTTTAAGCTTAAGTCTTTTATTTGTTTGAAAGTGTTCGCTTCGGTTGACAGGGGCTAGTATAAAATTTATATTACTATTTCCCTGTTATTATAATCTTTCAAAACTAACCTTACCTCTGACGTGTTGATATTCGCTTTTCCGGTCATGTAGTCATAAAATTCAACGGCCAATTAATATGGAATTTTTAGAAGCTATAAGGCGTCGTGTCTTAATCTTAGACGGCGCAATGGGCACAATGGTGCAAAATCTAGAGTTAACAGACGAGGCCTTTGGAGGCCCGGATTTCAAAATGTTGACTGACCTTTTGGTTTTTTCTCGGCCTAATGAGTTAGAGGAAATCCATTATAAGTATTTAAGCGCGGGCGCAAACATTATTGAAACCAATACATTTGGCGCTTCGCCTCTTAGGCTTAAAGAATTTGATTTTACTAAAATCGATGTTTCGGATTTAAAGGCCATTCCTGAAGGGCTAAATCTGCAAGAAGCGGATTTAAACAAAATAGCATATTCTCTAAATTTAGAAGCTTGCCGAATTGCTCAACAGGCTGTTCAGAGGTATAAGCAGTCACCAGAGTATGACGGATCTCCTCTATTTGTAGCAGGATCAATCGGTCCCTCCAACTACGTTGTGTCAAGCACTCAGGCAGAATTGAATAGGGCGACTTTTGATGAAATTGTTGAAAATGCGTACCGTCAGGCAATAGGTCTAATTGATGGTGGAGCCGATATTTTACTCTATGAAACACAGCAGGACATTTTGGAATTAAAAGCAGAGCTTATAGGCGCAAAAAAAGCTATGTCCGAAAAAGGTAAAAAAGTTCCTATAATGGCTCAAGTTACTGTCGATCAATTCTCAAAAATGCAGATTTTTAACTGCGATATCCAAGCCGCTTACGTAACGATAAGCCAGATGGGAATCGATGTTTTTGGGATTAATTGTACCTGTGGTCCAGACGAAATGAATAGTGCGGTTGAAAAAATGAGTAAATTTTCGAATTTACCATTTTCTGTTGTCCCAAATGCCGGGCAACCTGTTTCGATAGATGGCAAGACTTGCTATAAGTTAGAGCCGGAGGAGATGGCAAAGGCCGTGACCCCATTCGTGGAGCGATGGGGAGCTGCAATTATTGGAGGTTGTTGTGGAACAACTCCCGAGCATATTCACAGGCTGGCTGAAAGTTTAAAAAACATAACCCCGAAACAAAGAGAAAAAGATAATAATGTTTATCTATCTGGACCTCAAAATGCTTTTGTTTTAGATGGTTCGAAAGGGTTAGTCCGAATTGGCGAGCGTTTAAATGTGCGAGGCAGCAAAAAAGTAAGGGACGCTGTCGAATTGGAAGAAAAAATTCATTTGGATGTTTTGGAAGAAGTGGCTCGCGAACAAGTGACAGATTTGGGCCTGGATATTATTGACGTTTGTATGGATAGTAATATCGTCGAAACAGAAAAAATATTGCCGGAAATTATCTATAGTTTAACGAGTGATTTTAAAGGGGCGATGTGTCTAGACTCTTTTTCGGTTGAAGCCTTAGAAAGAGCGATAGACGTTTATCCTGGAAAGCCAATCATTAATTCCATTAGTTTAGAAGAGTATCGCGAAGGCGAAAATAAATTAGACGCTGTTCTTTCAGTAACCAAACAGCATGGTCCAATATATATAGCCCTTGTTAATGGCCCAGAAGGTCCAGGCATCACAGCGGATGAAAAATACAATTTGGCTTTGGAGATTGTGAATCAATCTAAAGAAAAACATGACGTTAGTCCAAATCAATTATTGATAGACGTGAACGCGTATCCGATAGGCAGCGAATCGGTGGAGGGCATGAATTTTTGTTTAGAGACTCTAAACTGTTTGCCAAGAATCAAGAAAATTCATCCAGATTTGAAAACGACTATTGGCGTTGGGAATTTAACAAATGGCTTGGCTCAAAAGCCTTATATGCGAAAAGTTTTAACAAGCGTTTTTTTAGACGAAGCAAGAAAGGTAGGATTGGATTGTGCGATTCTGAACCCTAATCATTATGTTCCTATCGAGAATCTTCCGAGCGAAGATGTGGAATTGGCGCGTAAAGTTATCCTAGAAAGGAATATGGAGGCTTTTGAAAAGCTGGAAGATATTGCTTTAACAAAAAAAACAGGAAACGTTGTAAAAAAAACTGAATATTCTTCATTGGCTTTGGAAGACAGAATTTGCCAAAAAATCATGGATGGTTTTAAGCAAAAAGCCAGCGGCGAAATAGAAAAAGAAGGAGAGAAGTTTCCTTATAAGGATCAAATTGCGGTGGAGGCGGCGGAAGTAATCAATAAACATGAGCCATTAGATTTTATTTCGAATTATCTAATGAAAACCATGCGCGAACTAGGAGATCGTTTTGGCAGAGGGGAAGTTAGCTTGCCGCATTTACTGAAAAGCGCCGATGTCATGAGAAACGTAATGGGATTTTTGGAAGCATATATGCAATTTAAATCCGGAGTAAAGCCCGGGGAGGCGATTCGCTATAAAGGCTCCGTGGTTATAGGCACTGTATATCAAGATGTACACAGCATTGGTAAAGATTTGGCAAAGACATTGTTGGAAAATTACGGTTATAAGGCGATTGATTTGGGAGTTCAAGTTCCTTTAGAAAGATTTATTGAAACCGCCCGACAGGAAAAAGCAGACGCAATAGGTATGAGCGCCTTACTTGTTCAAACCTCAAATCACATGATCACCGTATCAAAAATGTTAAAGGACGGTGATTTAGATTTCCCTATCCTTATTGGAGGAGCTCCGGTTAACTGGCGTCATGCAGGTTATGTTTCTATGTTCGGTCAAGATAATTTAGATCAGTTAAAACCCAATGTGTTTTATTGTGAAAGCGCGATGGACGGCGTTAATACAATGAATGCATTAGTTGATAAAGAAAAACGTAAAGATTATATCGAAAAAAATAAAAAGTTATTGGAACACGAATACTGTAAAGCCAAGGGAATGAAGGCGGAGCATAAACGGTTATTAGAGGAATTAAAACCAAGAAAAGTAAGTTTCAAGAATCACAGTTTGCAAAATGGCGAGTTTGGTATTCATCTAGTTGAATTTAAAGTAGGAAAACTTCGTTTGGATTCTAAAAGTTTGTACTCTTTAAATTGGAAATTTGGAAAACAGTCTCAATGGGAAAAAAAAGGCGTAACCAAAGAGTATTTAGAACATCTAAAAGATGAATGGGTGCAAAAATCTGAAAGCAATGGATGGATAATTCCTCGGGTTCGTTTTGGGCTTCTTCCAGCGCAATCTGAAGGCGACGAATTGATTTTATACGACCCTGGAAACTTGGATTCAGAGTTAGGTCGGATTTCGTTTAATCAATGCATTGGCAAGGGAAGGAAAGACAAATTCTCAGTAGCTCAATACTTCCGGTCTAAAGAGTCCGGTATAATGGATGTTGCGGGTTTAGCGCTTTCCACTTCAGGAAATGAAGTAGACGAAATCATAGCGAGTTTTAAAAAAGAAAACGACTCTGAATCTGCTTTATATTTACAAGGGTTAAGCGATAGGGTTGCTGAAGATTTGATGGAGTACACTCATAACTTGTTGAGGCAACGATTAGGAGTGAAAAAAGAAAAAGCAGGTCAACGTTATAGCCCGGGATATTCCGCTTTAGAGGATATGATAAACAATAAGATTATTTATGAAATTCTTAATGGCAAAGATATAGGGGTATCCCTCACTGATGCTAATGAGTTTGATCCTCCAAGCACTACGGGTTGTATCATTTGTTTTCATAAGGAAGCAGGTTACTCATAATTTATTTAAGTTGGAGCTTAAAGCGTTTTAAGCAAATTGCCGACAAGTATATAGGGATTTGCAAATTTCTGGCTAAATGACAGCCCCTTTTCCTGCGAAAATAAATCCTTGTATTATCAACGTCATTTGCTAAAATAAAATCGAAAAGCTTTAAAAGAAAACCGTTTAAATAGGAATTTTCTGGCGGTTTGAAATTAAGCAATACCTTTTCAAACAAAGGGTTTTATTATGTTTAAGAGATTTACAGAAAGAGCAAGAAGAGTCATTATCTTGGCAAGGGAAGAAGCGGAACTTTACCGTCATGAGTATTTGGGTACTGAGCATATTCTTCAAGGGATTTTAAAGGATGGCGGTGGTATTGCTATTGCCATTGTTCAAAAAGCGGGAATTGATATTTCACAAATAAAACAAGAGCTTGAAAAGAACTTTCCAAAAAGCTCTAATTCACTAATTGTTGGTGATATTCCATTTACTTCACGAGCCAAAAAGGTTTTAGAGTTTGCGGTAGAAGAAGCTCGTTCTGTAAATCATAACTATATAGGCACTGAGCATTTGCTTCTAGGTTTACTTAAAGAAAAAGAAGGCGTGGCTTGCCGTGTATTGAATAGTTTTGGTATGTATTTTGAGGATGTGAAGGAAAAAATTCTCGAAATGTTGAAAGAACCAACTCATCAAGCCAAAGAAGCCGGTAAAACGCCAACTTTGGATGAGTTTAGTCGGGATTTGACTCAGATGGCATTGAACGGCAAATTAGATCCAATTATTGGTAGAGGTACTGAGATTGAGCGGGTGATCCAGATTTTAAGTCGCAGGACAAAAAATAACCCTGTTTTAATAGGCGAACCAGGAGTGGGTAAAACCGCAATTGTTGAAGGGTTAGCTCAATTAGTTGTGGAGCGGGAAGTGCCTGAGTCTTTATTTGGTAAAAGGGTTGTTGCTTTAGATCTTGGTTCCCTGATAGCTGGCACAAAATATCGAGGTCAGTTTGAAGCTCGCTTAAAAGGTATTATGAAAGAGATTTTGCAAAATGAAAATATCATTTTGTTTATTGATGAGCTTCATACTTTGGTGGGCGCTGGCGCGGCTGAAGGATCTGTAGACGCTTCTAATATGTTGAAGCCAGCTCTTTCTAGGGGCGAAATTCAATGTATTGGAGCCACTACCTTAGAAGAGTATCGCAAGTACATTGAGAAAAATGGCGCTTTAGAAAGACGTTTTCAACCGATTACGGTTAACCCGCCAACCGTTGAGGAAACTATAGAGATTATCAAAGGTTTGAAGGTGCCTTATGAAGTGCACCATAAAGCAAAAATTACGGACGATGCCATCATTACTGCAGTGCGTTTTTCTGACCGTTATATAAGTGATCGATTTTTGCCAGACAAGGCTATTGATGTTATCGATGAGGCGGGGTCAAGGGTTAGGTTGAGGAAGATGACCCAGTCTCCGGAAATGAAAGCGATACAAAAGGAAATTGATAAAGTAGTTCGTGAGAAAAAAACCTGTATTGAAAGTCAGGAATTTGAGCGAGCTGTTGATCTGAGAGACAAAGAAGAAGAGCTTAGGGAAAAATTAGAATCTGAGAAAAGAGAATGGGATCAGCAGCAAGAGCAAAGCGAGCCAAATATTACGGAAGAAGATATTGCCGCTGTTGTCTCTAGTATGACAGGGATCCCGCTTTCTCGAATTGAGGAGAAGGAATCTACCCGACTCAAAAATATGGAATCAGAATTAACTTCTAAGGTTGTTGGACAACCAGAGGCGGTTAAAGTTATTTCCAAGGCAATTCGAAGATCGCGTTCAGGTTTGAAGGATGCGCGTCGTCCTATCGGCACATTTATGTTCATGGGGCCAACAGGCGTTGGTAAAACAGAATTGTGCGCAAGCTTGGCTGAATTCTTATTTGGCGATAGGAACTCCTTGATTCGATTAGATATGTCCGAGTATATGGAAAAGTTTAATGTTTCCAGATTGACTGGCGCTCCTCCAGGTTATGTTGGGTTTGAAGACGGAGGGCAGCTAACTGAAAAGGTTAGAAGAAAGCCTTATTCGGTAGTTTTGTTCGATGAAATTGAAAAAGCGAATCCAGAAGTGTTTCATCTTTTACTGCAGATTATGGATGAAGGTCGATTAACCGATAGTTATGGACGTAATATTGATTTTAAAAATACCGTAATCATTATGACGTCTAATCTTTCTACGGGTATGTTGGAAAAAGGCAAGAGTCTTGGGTTTCATAAAGACGATATCGAACTTCAGCATGACAAAATGAAAAAAGATCTCAAGCAAGATCTTAAAAAGACCTTTAACCCGGAATTTCTTAATCGAATAAGCGAAATTGTAGTGTTTAATCCATTGCAATTGGATGATATCGTTAAGATTTTAGATATTCAGTTGAATCAATTGAATGAACAACTTATTCAACAAGGTTTAACTTTAGATGTTTCTGAAGAAGCCAAGAAATGGATTGCCGAAAAAGGTTACGATAAGAATTTTGGCGCAAGACCTTTAAAGCGCGCTCTTCAAAAACATGTTGAAGACGTGATTTCCGATCAAATGCTGGAAGGCAAGTTCAAAAACGGAGGGGTTATTGAAATTGTCCTTCAGAATGATGAATTAGTTTTTAATGAAAAAGCAGGAGCATTAGATACTGCGTGTTCCTAAAAGAAATCTTAATTCATTAAATAGTGATTGGTTCTTAAGGTAAATAAAAACAAGACGATAAGTATTAGATCTGCCGATTAAATTCGGTAGATTTAATACTTTTTTTTGGGCTTAAAATGGGTTTCCAAAAATTTCCATATAAGTTATTTGATAACAGTTAGTTGCGGCAAAATGACGAAGATCCCCCGATTTTTTTTATTCACTCTATTTTTCTTGACGATATTGTTTGCTCAAGGGATAGATTTTGCCTTAGCTCAAACTGGGGATATCGTAAAATCAGTCGAAGTTCGGGGTAATAGCCGGGTTAGCGACTCTACCATCCTTTATTATATTAATACTGCGGTTGGAAAACCTCTCTCTCGAAACCAAATTCGTTCCGATATCGAACAAATTTATAGTTTAGGTCAATTTAAAGACATCCAGGTTCAGACAGAAGAAGGACCGGATGGGCTTAAAGTTATATTTTTAGTTGAAGAGATTGCCTCAGTAGGCAGCGTACGTTTGGTAGGGAATGACCAAATTGAAACAGACGAGATTTTGGAAGCTATTGGTATCCGTAGAGGAGCTCCGTTTAAAGATAATTTGGTTCAAGAAAGCTTGGATGAAATAATCAAAATGTACCATGATAAAGGTTATTTTTTCGTAAAGGTCGATGTTAAAACGCGTATGAATAATGATGGTCAAATTGACGCTGTCATAAAAGTTTCCGAAGGAGAAGTGGTAAGCATTGAAAAAATTAGATTCTCTGGAAACAGGAATTTACCTGATAAAGATCTCCTGGATAAAATGGAGACCAAAGCAAAAACATGGTTTTCATGGTTAGACGATTCAGGAATATATAAAAAAGACGTTTTAAAGATTGATCTGCTTCGAATAGAGTCATATTACCACGATGAAGGATTTGTCAAAATTCGGGTAATGGAACCAGAAATTGATATTAGTAAGAAAACAAAAAAAATATTTATTACTATTCCGGTAGAAGAGGGCAATCGATATAGTATTGGAAAGATAATTCTTGAGGGAGACGATAACTTTACAAGCAAGGAATTGCGCCAAGCTATAAAATCCAAAGAAGGCGAAACCTATAATCTTTCGCAAATTCGTGAAGATGTGATTGCCATTACTGAATTATATTCAGAAAAAGGTTTTGCTTACGCCGATGTTTCTCCATTAACCAAAATAGACGACGCTAAGAAAAGAGTTGATTTAGAATTTAAAACTGACAAAGGACGTAAGGTATATGTCGGGCAAATTGATATTGCCGGAAATACTAAAACTTTGGACAATGTGATCCGACGTGAATTTCGTTTGAAGGAAGGCGAGCTATTTAACGGTAAGAAATTAAAAAGAACGAAACAAAGAATTAACAACCTAGGTTTTTTTGAAGACGTAAAGATTGACACCAAACCGGGTAAAGAACCAGATAAGTTAGATATTGAAACGACGGTTACAGAAAAACCCACTGGCTCGTTTACAATTGGCGCTGGTTTTAGTTCGGTAGAAAATCTGATTTTTTCAGCCTCTGTATCCCAGGATAATATTTTTGGACGAGGTCAAAAACTTGCTTTTTCCACGGAACTATCCTCTCGTAGAAACAACTTCAATCTCTCCTTTACGGACCCGCGTTTATTAGATTCTGATGTTAGCGCTGGAATCGATTTGTTTAATCGTAAATCGAATTTTTTTAGTTTTGAATCGCGAAATAGAGGAGGCGGCGTTCGTTTAGGAAAAGCCATAGGGGAGTATGATTGGCTGGGAATAAATTATCGATATGAAAATGTTCGCACTACGGATATCGATCCGGGTGAGGAAACGGCGTTTTTGTTTAATGGAGAGAGAACGACAAGTAGAATTGGGCCAACTTTTGTAAGAGACACCCGCGATAATTTCTTAAATCCAACCAAAGGTTGGAGGCATGTAGTTAAGCTGGAGCTAGGCGGTTTGGGCGGATTAAAGTTTTTCCGAACAAACTATGAAGTAACTTATTATCGAAGCATAATAGGAAAATTAGTGGGCGCCTTTCACTCGGAAATTAACTATGCCGATGGTTATAACGACGACGTATTGCCAATTTTTGAGCGATACTTTATGGGAGGACCTAATAGTTTAAGAGGTTACACCATTCGAGACATTGGGCCCAAGAATGGCACTGGCGACCCTGTCGGCGGTAAACAATCGTTGTTGTTTAATTTAGAGTTACAATATCCAATCACAAAATCATTTAGAGCCTTTACTTTCTATGACCGCGGTAATGTCTTCGGCGATGGAACTAATATTACAACGACGCGAGAGGATATTAATCTGGCTGATATGAGATCAAGTGTGGGTCTTGGTATACGATTTATTAGCCCGTTTGGTCCAATAGGTTTTGCTTACGGTTATAAACTTGATAGAGACGAGCAAGATCAAAATAAAGTCGGCGAATTCCATTTCACCGCTGGAAGCGGATTCTAAAAATTATAATTTTACGTATTTAGGAAGGAAAACAATGATAGCAAGCTTTTTCTTTAGGAAACTTTTTTTTCAAACTTTTTTAGTTTTTTTTATCTTGTTTAGTTTAACTTCTTCAGCTTCTGCCGCAGGCCGCATTGGTTATATCAATTTGCAAAAAGCGGTTTCTAATACGAAAGAATGGAAAAAACAACTTTCAGATTTCAAAAACCAATTTAAACAAGTTCAAACCCTTATTGCTGCGAAAGAAAAAAAAGTAAAATCAATGTATGAAGAACTAACAAAACAGAGCTTTGTTTTAGATCCAGCTTTAAAAAAATCAAAAGAAGATCAGTTTAGGAAAGAAAAAGTAGATTTTGAAAGATTTGTTCAAGATAAGAATGAAGAATTTAGCCGAAAAGAAAAAGAAATTACTGAAAAAATTATTGCTAAGATGATAAAAGTCGTCAGAAAAATTGGATCGGAGAAAAAAATTTCTTTAATCATGGATGAAAAAACTTTGATCTATGGCGATCCTAGCTTAGATATTACCGATATAGCCGTTAAAACTTATGATCGTATTTATAAATAAAAAGTCTAATTTAGATTTAATGATTATTTCAGCAATATTATTTTATTAATCTTCAATGGTTTTTAGAAAATAAGTGATAGACATTAATGAAATAAAAAAAATAATTCCACATAGATACCCTATGTTGTTGGTGGATAAGATTGTTGAGTGTGATGATGAATCCAATATCGTTGGGGTTAAAAACGTTACCTTAAATGAACCGTTTTTTCAGGGACATTTCCCAAATTACCCAGTTATGCCAGGCGTTTTAATAATCGAAGCAATGGCTCAGGTAGCTTGTATCTTAGCTTTGAAGGTTATGAAAAAAGAAGGTCATCCTTCTGTATTATTTACTGGAATAGATAATGCTAAATTTCGAAAACCCGTTACGCCGGGCGATACCTTAAGAATGGAATTAGTGAAAATCAAACAACGTAGAGAATTATTTCGTTTTGAAGGAAAAGCTTTTGTAGAAGACGCTTTAGCCGCTCAATGCGAATTACAAGCGGTGTTAGGAAAATAGCTTGACCGTCTACCAAAATAAGATATTCGTTTTTTTGAGAATCTCCAATCTATAGAAAAACGAAAATAAATAACCCGGCAACTTGTTCGGGTCTTTCCAAATGTCAATACATCATACCGCCATCGTCGACCCAAAAGCTGAGATAGGAAAAGATGTTTCTATTGGTCCTTATTCTATTGTTGGTCCAGAGGTTAAGATAGGAGAGAATTCTACGATAGGGTCTCACGTTCAAATTGAAGGAAAATCGTTAATCGGTAAAAACTGTGAGATTTACCAAGGAGCCTCCTTGGGTGGAAACCCTCAAATATTAGGATTTGATGTCGATATGCCTTCTTCAATAAAAATTGGCGATAGAACCCAGATTCGGGAATATGTGACGGTTCATCGTTCCGGTTTTGAAAATGGCGTTACTGAAGTTGGTGAAGACTGTTTATTAATGGCTTACACACATGTTGCACACGACTGTATCGTTGGAAATCACGTTGTCATGGTTAATTATACAGGCTTGCCAGGCCATATTGTCGTTGAAGATAGAGCGTTTATTTCAGGCCTTGTTGGAATACATCAATTTGCTAGAATTGGGAAATATGCCATGGTTGGGGGTATGGCTGCCGTTAGAAAAGACGTGATTCCTTTTTCCCTGGTGGAGGGATATCCCGCTAGATTAGTGGGAGTAAATTCTGTGGGGTTGAGGAGGAATGATTTTCCCCCTAAAATAAGGTCGGCTATTAAGTCGGCGATAAAAATGATTAAAGATCCAGATTTAAATACTTCTCAAGCAATAGAAAAAATCGAAAGTGAAATTGAAATGATTCCAGAAATTCGTTATCTTGTTGACTTTATAAATGCTTCTTCGCGAGGGATAACAAAATAGTGAAAACGGTTCGAGCAGGCGTAGTTGGTGTTGGTAAGATGGGCGAATACCACGTGGGTATTTTATCCGAAATTCCTAACGTTGAGTTAACCGGTATCGTCGATGTAAGTGAAGAAAGAGCTTCGTTTATTGCCGATCAATATAATATCCCCAACTCTTATACCCGCCATGAAGATCTTTTTGGTAAAGTAGACGTTGTTGTAGTGGCGGTTCCTACTTCTTATCATTATCCAATCGCAAAGGATTTCTTAAAATCTGGCATTAACGTATTGCTGGAAAAACCGTGCGCCAATGACTTAGATCATGCTCGCGATCTTTTTGGTATAGCCGCAAAAAATAATCTGACGCTTCATATAGGCCATGTGGAACGTTTCAATGGAGCCGTTCAAGAAATACATAAAATAGTTTCTAACCCTATTTTCGTCGAGTGTCGACGTATGGGGCCCTTCTCCAATCGCATTAAAGACGATGGCGTTGTTTTGGATGTTATGATTCACGACATCGATATAGTATTGAATCTAATTAGGTCAAAAGTAGCCCAGATCAATGTTACTGGAGCCTCTGTATTTTCAGATAAAGACGATATTGTCAACGCCCAGTTGAAATTTGAAAATGATTGTATTGCTAATATCGTCGCAAGTCGCGCCTCTCAAAATAAAGTACGCACTTTGGAAATAACCCAAGAAGATTCTTATGTTTTATTAGACTACACAGATCAAGAAATATATGTTCATAGGAAATCCTCCTCGGAACATGTAGTCACTAAAGACGCTCTTCGTTACAAACAGGAATCTCACGTTGAAAGAATTTTTGTCCACAAAGATAACCCGCTAAAGTTAGAAATCAAACATTTTCTGGATTGTGTGGCAAATGGAAGCCCTCGTAACGTTGCAGTGGATAACGAACTCTACTCTCTTGAAGTCGCTTTAGAAATCCTCAATCAGTTTAATTGGCAAAATCAAAACTGATTCCAATTGGGTTTGGTGAAACTATGAATGCCCAGGAATCGAATAAGCAAAAAACTATTGGCCTAATTGCGGGCGCAGGCAGCGTTCCGCTTTTTTTTGCGAAAAAAGCCGCAGAAAAGGGATTTGACATTGTTTCCATTGCGCTATCAAATTCTATAGATAAAGAACTGAAGCCTTATGTGAAAAAAAATTATTCTATTGGTATAGGCAAGAGCGAAAAAATAATTCAACTTTTAAAACAAGAAAACGTTCAAGGTTTGCTCATGCTGGGAAAAGTGGATAAAAGCGTTTTGTTTCAACCCCAATTATTTGATCTAAGATCCTTAAAATTTTTAAAACGGTTAGCTACGCATGAAGATAAATCACTGCTTGTTGGCGTAATTAAAGAATTAGAAAGCGAGGGATTTTCAGTTTTAGACCAAAAGGAATATTTAGGAGAATTGTTTCCGTCAAAGGGAATTTTAACCAAAAGTAAACCCAATGACGAAGCGATGATGGACGTGGAATATGGAATACCTATCGCTAAGCGGCTAGCGGATATGGAAATAGGTCAAACTATAGTCGTAAAAAATAAAACGGTCGTTGCAGTTGAAGCTTTAGAAGGCACTGATAAAACTCTTGAAAGAGGTTGTTCAATAGCAAAGAAAAGATGTGTGGCCATTAAAGTTAGCCGGACTGATCAAGATTATCGTTATGACGCTCCTGGGATTGGAGAAAGGACTATCGAAACTCTTATTAAAGGTAAAGCGTCGGCGTTAGCCATTGAAGCGGAAAGGGTCATGATTGCCGAGATGGAAAGCGTAATTAAAATGGCGGATTCGGCTAGCCTTCCAATCATTGCGGTTTAGCTCAATACATAAAACCAATGTCTTTAAATATTTTGATTATAGCGGGCGAAGAATCTGGCGATCTCCATGGAGGAAACCTGGTTAAAGCGTTAAAAGAGCTTCATCCAGATATGAGCTTTAAGGGTATTGGCGGGCAAAAAATGCGTCAAGCCGGCGTTGAAACTATTTTCGGAATTGAAAATATGGGAACCGTCGGGCTGGCTGAGATATTTGGGAGCCTTTTTTTTTATTTGAACGTATATAGAGTAATTGCGTCGGAAATAGCCAAGAAGCAATTTGATGCGGCTATTTTTATAGATTATCCAACCCTAAACTTAATGTTTGCTAAATTGTGTCGGCGCGTTAATTGTCCGGCCTTTTTTTTTATTAGTCCCCAAATTTGGGCCTGGCGTTCGGGCCGAATAAAAAAGATTCGCCGTATTATAAAAAAAATGTATGTTGTGCTTCCGTTTGAGGAACCCATATATAGAAAAGCGAATGTGCCGGTTGAGTTTGTGGGCCATCCTTTTGTCGAAATCGTTAAGCCGACATTAAGTCCTCAAGAAGCGAAAAAACAATTCGATCTGGCTCAAGATAAATTTACCATCGGTATATTGCCAGGAAGTAGAAAAAGCGAAATTGAGTTTTTGCTTGAACCCATGCTGCAGGCCGCCACAATAATTCAGGAAAAAATTAAAAATAGCCAATTTATTCTTCCCATAGCGGATTCCATAGATTCTGAAGACATAAAAAGCAGAATTTCGAAATATTCCTTAAATATAAAAGCTATTCAAAATAACAACTATAACGCGATGAATTGTAGTGATTGTTTAATGATAGCCTCAGGCTCGGCAACTTTAGAAGCGGGCCTGTTAGCTCGTCCTATGGTTATAGTTTATAAGTTAAAACCTTTGACTTATTGGGTTGCTAAGCAGTTGGTTAAGATAAAGAACTTTGGGCTGGTTAACATCGTGGCTGGGGAAACAGCCGTTCCTGAATTGCTTCAACATGAAGTGACCCCAGAAAATATTTCCAGTCATATTCTTCGTTTTTATCAGGAAACCGCTTATAAAAAAGAAATTCAGGAAAAACTATCTAAGATTCGAGATTCGCTTGGAGAGCCGGGATTTGCTGTTAAAACTGCTCGAAGTATATGTAAGGAATTGGGGCTAAAGGTTTGAAGAAACTGAAATGTTTTTTCTTGCGAAAAGTTTTGCCGCTAATATTGTATGTGGTTTTTATGGTTTGGTGCAAAACCCTTAGAATTGAGTTGAGTGATGAAAGCAAAAAGAATCTTCAATCTTTAAAAAATGATTACATCTTAACGCTTTGGCACAGTCGAATTTTTGGATTGCTTTATTACTTAAGAGCCCGTCCCAAACTGAATATATTAATTAGCCCGAGTTCAGATGGCGATTTTTTAGCTAATTTAGGAGAACTACTAGGCTATATTGTTATACGTGGTTCTTCTTTCAAAAAGACCATTCCGGCGACCCGTTCAATTTTTAAAGCTTTACGTAAAGAGCAAGGAGTTGTTATCGTTGCGGATGGATCAAGAGGGCCGCGACATAAATTTCAACCGGGATCTCTAGTTATTGCGTCCAAGACAGGAAGTTGTTTAGTTCCAATGACCTTTGATGCTAACAGAAAGATCGAGCTTAATAGCTGGGACCGGTTTGTTATTCCTTGGCCTTTTTCAAAATGTGTGATTAGTTTTGGAAATCCTTTATATTTTTCAAAAGATGCCAGACTTGAGGAACTTGAAAAAGCCCAAATAGAATTAGAGTCAAAGCTAAATTCGATGACGGAAAATTGTTTTGAGGCTTCCAGATAACGTCTTTTATAAAAATTCCTTAAAATTCAATGGGTTATTTATTGAATCATTGGATCATTATTTTTAAATAGACTTAATTAAATGGCGCTTAAAGTTCGGGCGCAAAAAAAAAAAATGCGTATTTATTATGCATTTAGTTTGCCGATTTATTATGTAATATTTTTTCAGGAAGCTTATTTGGCTTATAACTTGTTGAAAAAGATATGTTTTTTTGGTTTTATAGAATTTGTCCCACAATTTAGGTCATGGCACAAGAATTGAATTAAATTGAGTAACCAAAGGTATGTCGGGGCGTTTTTTTTGCGAAAATTAGTTTTCAAAT
>CAYFMN010000022.1:0-27068 GCA_964344185.1 uncultured Nitrospinota bacterium | reverse complement strand
TATTTAAGGTTTTGGAAAAGGGATATTACGTCGGTTTTTCAATCGGAAAGAGGGAATTGCGTTAACCAATGGCAGACGGCTTTATATCCTAAAAGGAGATGGTTTTTATGAAAAAGGTTGAGGCGATCATTAAGCCCTTCAAATTGGATGAAGTTAAAGATCAATTAAACGAAATTGGAATTAAAGGTATTACCGTTTCTGAGGTAAAAGGGTTTGGAAGGCAAAAAGGCCATACGGAGCTTTATCGAGGCGCTGAATATGTAGTAGATTTCTTGCCCAAAATCAAGCTGGAGATAATCGTTTCTGATGCCCTCGTAGACGACGTGATTAACACAATCATGAAAACCGCCCAAACAGGCAGAATTGGAGACGGAAAAATCTTTGTGACCGATTTAGTGGATACAATTCGAATTCGAACAGGCGAACGTGGAGAAGAAGCAATTTAACCCTCCTTCTTTTATTTTTAATTTCTAGTTTATGGTCAAAGCTGCGCTTGACCGTCCCCTGGTATGCTAGAAATCATAAAGAAGCGAGTAAGTTTGCCAAATAATTTTTTCATTTTTATAAAAAGGAGGAAGCCCCCCGATGACGCCCAAAGAAGTATTAGATTTTGCGAAAAAAAACGACGTCGATATGGTCGATATTAAATTTATGGACCTATTGGGAACTTGGCAACATTTTTCTGTTCCAGAAAGCGTTTTAGAAGAAAGCCTCTTCGAGGATGGTTTAGGGTTTGATGGTTCCAGCGTTCGTGGTTGGCAGGCGATTAACGCCAGTGATATGCTTGTAATTCCAGATCCAACAACCGCAAAAATGGATCCGTTCACTCACATTCCAACGTTGAGCATACTTTGTAATATCGTAGATCCGATTACTAAAGAAAAATATAGCCGAGATCCAAGAAATATTGCCCAAAAGGCGGAGGCTTACTTAAATTCTACCGGCATTGGCGATGTGGCATATTTTGGGCCTGAAGCGGAATTCTTTGTGTTTGACGATGTACGTTATGGTTCTTCTGCAAATTCGGCCAGCTATTTTGTTGATTCTGTTGAAGCGGCTTGGAATACAAATAAGGATGAGGGACCTAACCTTGGTCATAAATTAAGGCATAAGGAAGGCTATTTCCCAGTTTCCCCTGCAGACAGTTTGCAGGATATCAGATCAGAAATGATGATGATAATGCAGGATGTAGGTATTGTAATGGAGTGTCATCATCATGAAGTAGCCACAGCTGGTCAGTGCGAAATCGATATGAAGTATGAAAGCTTAGTCAAGTGCGCTGATAATTTGATGTGGTACAAATATATTGTAAAGAATGTCGCCAAGCGCCATGGTAAAACGGCTACATTTATGCCAAAGCCGATTTTTGGAGATAACGGAACTGGAATGCATGTCCACCAAAGTATTTGGAAAGGTGGAAATCCGCTATTTGCAGGAAATGGTTACGCTGGATTCAGCGAAATGGGATTGCACTATATTGGTGGAATTTTAAAACATGCTAGAGCCATTTGCGCATTCACTGGACCTACAACAAATTCCTACAAGAGGTTAGTTCCAGGCTTTGAAGCGCCGGTAAATTTGGCCTACTCAAGCAGAAACAGAAGCGCTGCGGTTCGTATTCCAATGTATTCTCCAAGCCCAAAAGCAAAACGGCTGGAATGCAGATTCCCAGATCCATCTTGTAATGGATATTTAGCTTTTAGCGCAATGTTAATGGCTGGCTTGGATGGTATCGAGAATAAAATCGATCCAGGCGATCCATTGGATAAAGATATCTATGCTTTAGGGCCTGAAGAATTGGCGGATATTAGCACCTTGCCTCATTCATTGGAAGATGCGTTAAGAGCTTTGGAAGAGGACCATGACTTCTTATTAAAAGGCGACGTGTTTACTCAGGACGTGGTTGATACATGGATTGATTATAAGCAGGAAAATGAAATTGCTCAATTACGTTTACGTCCTCATCCTTTGGAATTTACTATGTATTACGACGTGTAAAGAAGCAAGTTTTAATTATATTTAAGGGGCGCCTCCCCCTTATTTTGTCCTTGAAAGCCTCCGTGTTCGTACACGGGGGCTTTCCTTTTTGTATCGATTTAAAATGAGAATTCCAATTTTTCAAGTAGATGCTTTTTCCGAAAAACCGTTTTCTGGTAATCCTGCGGCAGTTTGTATTTTAGAGGAAGAAAAAGACGACGGCTGGTTGCGTTCTATGGCTGCCGAGATGAATCTTTCTGAAACCGCTTATTTATGGAAACTGGAAAGCGGATACCGCTTGCGGTGGTTCACCCCCACCGAGGAAGTGGACCTTTGCGGTCACGCCACATTAGCTTCGGCTCATATCCTTTGGGAAACTGGGCGTTTAAATGTTGAGAATTGCGCTGAGTTTTCAACCCTAAGCGGAACTTTAAAAGCTAAAAAAAAAGCAGATTGGATAGAGCTGGATTTCCCTTCTGAAGTTGAAGAGCCATCAGAGGTTCCGCCGGAGTTGACTGAAGCTTTAAAAGTTTCTCCTCAATATTATGGAAAAAATCGAATGGATGGAATTGTATTGTTGAAGTCAGAGAATGAAGTTTTAAATTTACGACCGGATTTTGAAACTTTAAGTAAAGTCGAAGTTCGAGGTATCATCGTCACCGCTCCATCTTCGTCAAAAGATTTTGATTTTGTATCGCGGTTTTTTGCTCCTCGTTTTGGAATCAATGAAGATCCGGTAACTGGTTCGGCTCACTGTTGTCTAGGGCCGTTTTGGGGAAATCGACTTGGGAAAATCGAATTGAAAGCCCGTCAATTATCTTCAAGAGGAGGTGTTGTCCGAATGGTTTTAAAGAAAAACAGGACCATTTTATCCGGAAGGGCGACCACTATTTTTAATGGCGAATTAACAATTTCTTGATTCGTAAATTTCTATATCTATTCTTGCCATTTAATTATCCAGAGCCTTCTGGTTTTGAGATACCACTAATTGTAATGTTATTACCTTTGTGATTTAATGACTCATGAAATTGCAATGATAACTTTTTCGACGGTTTGTTTTTTCCTCCATGAAAAGTCCTTCCTCTGGTTCTGAAGAGTCGTCTTTTGAATTCTTGATACAAGAATTTTTAACTAAATATTCGACAAATGCGCTGTCTAAATCCGCAAAGGAGCGCCTGGAAAAATTGTCGGCAAATTCTAATCTGTCAGAAGAAGAATTATCAAAACTTCAGGCTCTTCAATCAATATTTTCGATTCGTTTTCAAACGCGATTTAGAAAATCGAACTCCAAAAGCGAACGGTTATCGCCTCCATCAGGAATGGCAATTGGTCCAGATGGTCGGTTGGTTATATCTGACGATTTTAATCATCGCATTCAAATTTATGATAAAGAGTTTAAATTGGTAACCTCTTTTGGCAAAAAAGGTAAAGCCGATGGAGAACTGACTTACCCAAGAGGGTTAGCTGTCGATTCACAAGGTTCCATATATGTTGCCGATAGCTGGAATCATCGGATTCAAAAGTTTGATGCTGAAGGTAATCATGAAAAAACCATTGGCGAATATGGCGATGGTAAAGGGCAGTTTAATGAACCATACGATGTCCTAATGCGGCCAGATGGAGCAATAATTGTGGTTGAGCGCTATAACCATCGTATTCAGTTTTTCGACGCCAATCTTGTTTCGCAAGGTTGGATAGGAACCCGTGGAATTGAATTGGAGGATCGATTAGCGCAAATCTACGATACAGAGCCAAAGCTATTTCCAAGACCAGTTTTTGAATTTCCGACATCCTTGGCAAAGGACAGTCGTGGATATTTTTATTTGACTGATAGTGGTAATCATCGCGTTATTAAATTTGATTCACAATGGAATATTATCGGATACCTTGGGACACAAGGACCTGAAATTTGTCAATTTGAATACCCGCTTTCCGTAACGGTGGGCTTGAACGATTATGTATATGTCGCCGACCTTAATAACAATCGCGTTCACGCTTTTGGCCCCTCCGGTAAGTTTTTATTTGCATTTAGCGATGTCCAGGGTGAGGAAGCATTAAGCTCGCCATGTTTGATCGCTTCGGCTCCGGACGGTCGAATTTTCGTTGGAACAACCTTCGAGTCCACAATTTCAGTTTATGACGTTGATTCATTAGATAATGAAGTTCTTGGCAAATCCTTAAAAGAACTATATCAAGACGATATTGAAACGACATTTCAGCGCGGTCAGGATCTTGAAACCTCAGGACAAAACGAAGCGGCGTTTGAGTTGTATGGGCAAGCGTTAACCGATCTGGTAAGCGCTCAAAGCAGGGTTGAATTAAGGGAAGAGTCGGGATTTCGCGACGTTTTTGAAATTCCTATAGCCTTTGTACGATTAGGAAATAAATTAGGGGCTGAAAAAACAGGTGCGCCGCTGATAATTGAAAGCCTAAAATATTATGATCGAGAAATTGCTCAAGCTTCCAGGGACATATTAGATCACTTGAATAGTTGGAATAAAATTGCTGACATTGCCCTGGATAAAATATTAGAGGAAGAAAGCCTCATTCTGGCTCAACAAGAAGACCCGCTTATTTTTAATAAAGAATTGTATTTGGCCGACAAGGAAGAAAAAGAGGGGTTCCATAGAGTTAGGAAATTGTTTTTGAATACCGCCGCATAGTCAATAGAAAATGGAGTTTCTTCAACTTAGTTTTGTGTGGCGAGCCTTCTGTTGAAACGATTCAGGAATGTTTGAAAATACAAACGACGCGTTGGCTTTCTCTTTGTGGAAATATAGTCGATTTGTTAATTGATAAAGAAAAGCGGGAAGAAACTATGGTCGCCGACTTTTCTGGAATGAAGGATAGCGAAGAGAAGTGGAAACATTTCAGGTCCAAACTTCAGACCAACCAGCGTCTGTTTGGAGTAATTCAAACTTTTGTTTTCGAAATCCGGGCTTTATTCAATGCTTTTAAAAGTATTTGGCTGAAAGAGGAAAGCGCTTTATTAAGGCAATCGATTGCGGATTTATTCAAAAATACGGATCATATTTGGGAAATACATAGAATCATTTTGGGAATACAAGAAGATTGGCCTTTATTGGGATTTGTTGAAAACGACTATATAGACATTTTAGACGCTATTATTTTGTATGACGTGAAAAACAAAAATTATATGACCCGTACTTTAGGTGTGGAAGAATTTTCCGCTATTCCTCATGATTATGAAAAGACAGCGCCAGAAGATACGTTGCGTAATATAACGTTTGAGTTTGCTCCTATTGAAAAAATGGATGAAGGCTTGCTGTGCGCAAATGAAATTTTGTCAGTTGATTCTATAGAAACTAATGCGAAAGAGATAGCCGATAAATTGCAACAAGCTCTAAAGGGTATAGAAGCTTTTGAAAAAACCAGTGACGAGTTAATGAGTAATATGGAGAATTTAGCTCTGAGTAGAATTCAATTAGAAGCGAATTTAGCCAAAGCCGATCCACGAGATAAAAAAATACCCATACCTATTAAAAACAATATACTGACTTTGGAATTTCAAACCGCGCTGGTTAAGCGCATGATAAAAACGCTTGAGATTAATGAAACTCATAACTTGATTCGGTTAATTCGCGGAGCGGCTCTTTTAAAATTTGAATCTAGTTTAAAAGATTTAAAAGAAGTTCAAGTGTCTATCAAATCGATTGGGGATTATAAAAGTTCATTAGTTAAACAAATTGCGCAAATAAACGGGCAGATTAAAGAAAAAACTTTAGAAAGAGGCAAGATTGATAAAGAGTTGTCATCGGCTATTTTTCAAGGCGAAACTGGAGAAATTGATCGAGCCGGCCAGTTAAAAGAACAAAAAACTTGTATTGATTTGGATTTGGATCGCCTGAATTTTAACTGTGATCGTTATATTAAAGCTCTTAAACTTTTAAATAAGATCGACGCCGTTACAGAATCGAAAGTCGAGACAAATAATTTTTCAATAAAACCGCAATACGCTTTTGGGCGAACTGGCGTGAATTTGGGACAACTTTTATATCCTACCGGGATGACTCAAAACTCAAAAGGGGAAACATTTGTCGTGGATCACGATAAAAACCAAATTTTTGTTTATTCTCCAAAAGGGATTTTGCTTCGAACGATAGGAAGACAAGGAAACGCACCAGGTTCTTTAGGTTCCGCTTTAAGTCTTCAATGCGACAAATCAGATAATTTATATGTTGTTGATACCTTAAACAGGCGGATTCAAAAATTCAATTCAGACGGTAATTTTTTATTGGCGTTTGGCGATCAAGGGTCTGAAGAGAATCGATTGTGCGAAGTTTATTCAATGTCGTTTGACGGCGCTGGAAGAATCTGGGTAGCGGACCATCAACATAAAAGGATTGCCGTGTTCGATCCGCAGGGCTCCTGGGTTAAAGCCATAACGCCGCAAACTGGACCAGATAGTTGGAGCGAACCTATAGCAATATGTTGTGTTGAAGGCGGGGATTATTTTGTCGCAGATAAATCGGAATCTGTTTTAAAGCGATGCAACGCTCAAGGAGAAACCATAGCGGTTTTAGACAAAGCCGGAATGGATATTGGCTTGTTGTATTACTTACATTATGACAATCGTTTTGGGTTATTTGCTTCCGACTATTTGAATAAACGGTTTCTGTTATTAGACGAGTCGTTAAAACCCATTTATGTTTATCATTGTCCAGGCAGAAGATTAGGAGAATTCGGAAAGATCACTGCCGTCTCCACCTTTGGCGATCAACTTTTCGCCGTTGATAGCGACAACCACCGTATCCAGGTCTTCAAAATCCAATAGATTAAAAAATGTCATGTTGGTCGGCAATTGCTTCTTATTTCAACAAAGAAGCCGCTTCTTCATTACCTGCTTGATTGGCCAGGTCGAAAGGGCTGGCGCCTTCGTTGTTTTTGGCTTTTGGGTTGGCTCCATGGCGAAGGAGAAGTTTTATCAGGTCTACATTATTGTCTTTTGCCGCTATGTGTAAAGGTGTTTGGCCATTGTTATCTTCAGCGTTTGGGTCGGCGGATTTCCCCAGTAGCAACCGGGCTATTAAAAGATCATTACCCACCCAATGTAGAGCTGTCTTGCCATTATTTTCTTTAATGTTAACGTCTGCTCCAAGCTTAATGAATAATTTTGATTGTTCAAAGTTTCTAGATCGCACTTCGTTGATTAATGGTGTTTCTCCTTTGTTATCTTTTGAATTAATTGAGGCGCCTGAATTGAGCAAAAGTTTTGCGATTTCTGAACTTTTGGAAGCGTAATGGACAGGCGTCCTCCCCTTTTTGTCGCGCACATTTACCGAAGCTCCTAAATAAATGTACCGCGTTAATTGTTCTATATCTCCGTTTTTAGCAGCTTGGTGCAGTCGCGTTTGTCCTTCATTGTTAACTGCGTTTACGTTTACTCCAGCCGATATGAGGGCTTTAGCGACCGCTTTATCGCTTTCAATAATAGTTAAATCCAAAGGAGTCTTATTACGATTGTCATAAATATTGAAATCTGCTTTATGCCGAAGCAAAAGATCTGTCATGAGTTTAGCGTCTTTAACGGCGGTAATATGAAGCGGCGTAGTTCCCTTTTTTGTTTGAATATTTGGATTGGCTCCATGTTTAAGAAGCCAACGCGCCATATTCAAATGATTTTGTTGTACAGCAATATGTAGCGGGGTTTTACCGGAGTTATCTTGAGCGTTTAAATTGTTGCCTTTCATCGCAAGCGTTTCGGCAATTTGGCTTTGATCGTTTTTTGCCGCAATATGAAGGGGAGTTAAGCCTTCGAGATTAGTTAATTGAGTATTGGCCTCTTTGTTAATTAAAAGCTCGGCCGTTTGTTTACTGCCTTGGCGAGCGGCCCAGTGTAATGGGGAGTCGCCTAGAAAATTTTGGATATTTACAATAGAATCATTTTCTAAAAGCGTTAGAGCTATATCTTTATAATTTCTAGCGGCTGCCCAGTGAAGAGGAGTAGAACCTAAATTACCTTGCAGATTGGTTTTTGCTTGGTTTTTAATCAGCCATCGAACAACTTCCAGACGATTTTCTTGCACCGCTGCAAAGAGGGGTGAAAAACCATGTTCGTTGCGGGCATCTATATTAGCTCCATTTTTTAACAAAAAATCCATAGTTGAAGTGTAACCACCCTGCACGGCCCAAAAAAAAGGAGAATAACCATTTAAGTCCTTGACGTTAATTTTGGCTCCTTGAGAAACTAAAAACTTAACTGTATCCAATTGGTTATCCCTTGCCGCCCAATGGAGAAGCGTTCTGCCATAAATTTTATCTCTTTCGTTTGCGTTTTTTGAGTTTTTAATTTTCTTTTTAAGTTCTGTCAATTTGCCCAATTCGGAGAGCTCGAAAATAGTAGGCGATTTTCCTGAAGGAACGCCTTTCGCTCCAACTAGGGAAAAAAATATAAAAAACAGTGTAAATGTATGAATCAAATTCATCATGAAAAAGTGTTAGTTAGAAATATGAACTATAGGCTAAAAGTGAGACTAATTTTTTGATCAAGCTTTCAATTTATTTGTTTTTTGTAAGCTAAGTTTTACAAAAACGCAAAAAATTATACTTCTTTTTTCATTTTTAATTTCCGATATTCAATGTTGAGATTTTTTTAACTATAAAATATTCAATAGGTTAAGTGTCGCTCAAAAATTAGTCAATATCACTAACCGACCAAAAAATATTAACTTAATAATTCAAATGAGTTGTTTTCCACAGTTTATTAACAAAACTTGTGGAGAACGGTTTTTAAAATAGTTTTAAACGGTTTAAATTTAGTTAGTTTTAGAAATTGTTTGGTCCTAATTAAAGCCTAACTATTTTAAAGAAAATTGCCGATAAAGTTTTTAAGTCAATAATCTCTCAAATTGAGATAGCTTAGATGAGTTTTGAAAATTTGTCTGAATTAATGGATAGAAAACCTAAGCCAAATAGCTAGAGTAAAAAGCGTATTTTATTAAAAACAGAGCGATTTACAAGCTTAGAACGATTTATTGTTTAGTCTTAAAAAAATCGATATTAAGGGGGAAACATATTATAGTGAGAACGCGAACTTTGTGAAATAGGTGAATCTCATTTTATCTTTAAAACCTCCGATTTTTACCCAAGAAAGTATCAAGGCAATAGAATGAAACCTAAATCTCTAAGCTTTTTTTCTAAGTTTTTAATGGTTTTATGGTTGACATCGACTAGCGTTCAACCTGTTTATGGTGAGCGCGAAGTTTATGTGGCTCCTCCGTATGTCCCTCCACCTCCGCCAAAGTCAACGGTTTATTTAGTCGATCATGGAGACGGCACTCTATCTACGCCCAAATACAATAGAATGTGGGTGAAGAAGGATAGTTATGCCGATTTAGGCCGATGTTTGAATTTATACGAAGCGATTGAGTATGTGGAAAACTTGACAACTGGTGGGTATGACGACTGGAGGTTACCGGCGTTAGGCGAATTGGCGATGATCTACGATAACACAAAAGAAAATGTGATGGGTTGGGACCATGACCCTGATTATCCTCTGGCTCTGGACGAACGGTTCGGCGATGGAGCCGCTTATTGGTACTGGAGTACCGACATTGACGAGACTAAGTTAGACGAGTGTTGCGCCCGTACCTTTTATTTTGTTAACGGCATGCCTCATGTTCGGCGTTTTATAAGTTGCGAAGGCGGAGGAGTTCGAGCGGTTCGTAACACAAAGTAATGGTTGTTTTACCATTGCCGTGTTTTCCTTTTTATTAGATGAGATTCGGAGTTAAAGAATGAAAGTTCTTTTAATATATCCGCCCGATGGCGGCATTCCATCGGCTCCATACGCAAGTTTGCCCACCTTGGCTCCTTGTTTAAAAGAAGCGGGGCATGAAGTGGTTCTTCGCGATATCAACTTGGAAGTCTTTAACAACTTGATGAACGAAGAAACATTGCTTCGTTATTACGACGAAAAAAATCGTAGAAGGATAGAACTGGAGCAAAAACCGGTTCTTGATTCGGAAGAAGCGGAAGAATTGCACGACATCCATTTATCTCTTTGTGTTCCCCCAAGTTCTTTGAATAGAGTTTCAAAAGATATCCACGTGATGCGCAGTTCCAGCGATTTTTACGATCCAGAAAAGTTTAATCGCGCTCTCGATAATTTATTTGGTGGAGTGCGTTTTTATTTTGGTCGCAATCCTCTTCCTTATGGAGTTCACCCAAATCTGATTAATAATTTATTGTCGGCGTTAAAACGCGATTGGGTTGATCCTATAGGAGATCTTTATGATCGATCCATCGTCGCCGGCTTATTAGAAGAGAAACCGGATTTGATCGGTATAAGTATTCCCTTCATGATTTCTTATTACCAGGCGATGAAGCTTATCAAGCATATTCGCAAGCAGGCTCCGGATATTCCTGTTGTGATTGGCGGGGTGACCATATTTAATTGTTTGGATCCTATGGCGACCGACGCCAGATTATATGATTTATTTGACTATGCTATTGTCGGCGAAGGCGATAAATCTATTTGCGAGTTAGCGAGCGCTTTAGAAAACAAAGATAGCTTGGATACGGTTTCAAATTTATATTATAGAGATTCGAAAGGAGCCGTAAAAAATACCCCGGCTCGACAAGTTGAAGATTTAGACGCTTTACCGACTCCAGAATTTACAGACATGCCGATGGATCAATATCTTACCCCATGGGTAACCGCCAGTTTTCAAACCTCGCGCGGCTGTTATTACGGCAAGTGTAGTTTTTGCTCGTTGTCTTACCGAGATAATTTTCGAATGCGAACGCCGGAAAATATTTTAGAAGACATGATAAAAATCAATGAATCCACAGGAGTGAATTTATTTCTTTTATGGGATTCTCTATCTCCTCCCAAAACCCTAAAATACATCGCTAAGGAAATTAAAGAGAGAAACTTAAATTTTCACTGGTTTGCCGAAACAAAGTTTGAAAAAATTTTTCTAAAAGAGGAATTCACGCAAACTCTGTGGGAAGGCGGTTGCCGATTTTTGCAGTTTGGATTTGAATCGTCGACGCAACGCATTTTGGACTTGACCGCAAAGGGAAATAACATAGACGAAGTCGACGGTATGTTGGATAATTTGAAGCAAGCGGGAATAGGAGCCAGTGTTTTTTGGTTTATAGGTTTCCCAACGGAAACAGAAGAAGAAGCTTACAAGACATACGATTTTATCCAGGACCGCAGAGACCGAATTGCTTTGTCTTCTTACACGGGAACTTATGATTTGCTTCCGGATCAACCTATATTCCATGAAGCGGATCGTTATGGAATTGAAATATCGCGCCGGGAAGATGGTTTTTACGAATACTGTTATAAAGACGGTAGCGTCCCGTATGACCGCACGGAATTAAATGAAGCGTTTCTTTCTCGTGGAGACGCAGAGATGATTATTCACGGAGCCTATTTACCTTATTCTCTCCGCAATCCTGACGGCTTGAAGTATATCACCGGTTCTAAACGTATGGGACCCTTGCTTCGAAACATTGTCGATAAAGAAGAAATCTTTGTTCAACGAACCCCAGAAACGCATACCCTGACAGTTGGTAGAGATCCTATTAAGGATTTTTCTCTGCCGCCCACGCCAGCCAAGCTGACTTACCATTCAATCACTGGATTTTATTTCCGCCTTTTAGGAAAAGAAATGAAGGTTTTGGAAGCGATTGAAGAGCCTGTTTCTATTCAAGAACTGCAACGAAGGACAGGCTTTGACAAAAATGAACTTGATAATATCCTTTTTAAATTGAACAATAGAGGATTTTTAAAGGTGTTGTCAGGCTCGATCAGTTACGAGAATGAGCAAGTTCTTGTAGCCGCCACCGTAAACGTTTAAGTTACTCAATAGCCAGCTTAACCTTCCAAAATCAGCAAGATAATGGAAATTGAACGTTCAATAGCCGCGCGTTTT
Source organism: uncultured Nitrospinota bacterium (assembly GCA_964344185.1). Taxonomy (GTDB): domain Bacteria; phylum Nitrospinota; class Nitrospinia; order Nitrospinales; family JAJDAT01; genus JAJDAT01. The sequence continues at coordinate 15,183 of CAYFMN010000022.1, read as the reverse complement.
GTAGGCGTTTCAAAAAAGTATAGTTCTGGAAGCGTTCGCTCCGTTGCGTTAGACAACGTGAGCTTTGAAATCTACCAGGGTGATTTTGCGACCGTTATGGGACCAAGCGGCGGCGGTAAAACAACGTTGCTAAATGTCTTAGGAGGATTGGACAAGCCCGATTCAGGGGAAGTTTATGTCTCCGACAAAAAAATCTCCACATTAGAAGATAAAGAGTTAACTAAACTGCGGCGCGAAGAAATAGGTTTCGTTTTCCAATTTTTTAACTTAATGCCCACCATGACCGTTCGTGAAAATGTTGAATTGCCTTTATTGCTCAATGGCGATTCTAAGGCCGACTTTGAAAATGTAGTTAAGCTTTTAGACTATGTTGGGTTGCTCCATCGAGGAGAATCGTTTCCAGCCGAGTTATCTGGTGGAGAAATGCAACGCGTGGCAATCGCCCGTTCGCTGGTTCATAAACCTTCCTTAATCTTAGCTGATGAGCCTACAGGAAATCTCGATTCCGAAAACGGTGAAAAAATATTGAATTTGATGCGGAATGTTTCTCAAGATTTTAAGGCCACATTTGTCATGGTCACCCACAATCCCGAAGCTGCGCGTTATGGAAATCTTAAACTAGAAATCCGCGATGGCAAAATGACTCAGACCTTTGTTGAAGATTGTTAGTGCATTGATTAATTGGGCAAAGGCTCTAATAAATTCTGAAGATCTTCTTCGGTGATGGCCGAAGAAGATCCATCTTGATTTTCGAGAAAGCCTTGAGTTAGAGCTTTTTTCTTTTCCTGCAATTTGAGAATTTTTTCCTCTACGCTGTTTTCCGCCAATAATTTGTAAACGAACACTTTTTTGCTTTGACCTATTCGATGAGCTCGGTCGGTGGCTTGTTCTTCGACTGCCGGATTCCACCAGGGATCATAATGGATAACGGTGTCGGCTGTTGTTAAATTGAGACCGGTTCCTCCGGCTTTAAGGCTGATTAAAAAGAGAGGGACTTGACCGCTTTGAAATCGCTCTACAGGAGTTTTTCTGTCTTTCGTTTGCCCGGTCAGTTTGACGAAATTGATCGATTGGGAGTTGAGCTCTTTTTCAATTAGAGACAGCATACTGGTGAACTGAGAGAATATTAAAACCCTGCGGCCTTCTTCGATCATTTCTGGAAGCATTTCCATCAACCTGTCTAATTTTGCCGAAGCGGTTGCCTGCTTTGCTTTCTCCATTTTCACAAGGCGCGGGTCGCAACAGACTTGGCGCAATTTAAGCAAAGCTTCTAGAATGATGATATGACTGCGCCCAAATCCTTTTTTTGAAATCTCAGCTCGTACTTTATTGTTCATGCTCAATCTTACCGCTTCGTAAAGATTCTTTTGCTCCGTTGCAAAAGGAATTAGCTCGACCATGACTTGTTTTTTTGGAAGTTCGGTTGCGACTTGTTCTTTGGTTCGGCGGAGAATAAATGGTTTTATCCGTTTGCTCAGAAGTTCTCCGCGATTTTGGTTGTTTTGTTTTTCTATTGGAGTTCGAAACGTTTTGGAAAAATGCTTTTCGTCCCCCAGCAATCCAGGCATAAGAAACGTCATAATAGACCATAACTCTCCCAGATGATTTTCCATGGGAGTGCCGGTTAAGCACAATCGGTGATCGGCATTTAATTGATACGCTACTTGGGCGGCCTGGGATTTTGAATTTTTGATGGCTTGCGCTTCGTCAAGAATAACCGTATGGAAATTTTGGTTCATAAAAAACGATTTGTCGCGGCTTAATAGAGGATAGGTTGTTAAAACCAAATCGTGTTTGTTTATATCTTTAAAGAAGGATTTTCTGTTAGGCCCATGTAAAGACAACACCGAAAGATTTGGCGTAAATTGTAAAGCTTCTTTAGTCCAATTTGGAATCAGGCTTGTAGGCATTATTACCAAGCATGGTTTTGTAATTCGTTTTCCGGATTTTTCAACGCTGATATGAACCAAGGCTTGAATGGTTTTTCCAAGCCCCATATCGTCGGCTAAAATTCCATTCAGATTAAATTTCCGAAGAAACTGGAGCCAATTTAAGCCTTCTTGTTGATAGGGACGTAATTGACCCTTAAATTCTTTGGGCGCTTTAACCGGCTCGATTCCTTCGAATTTATTAAGTTGTCGGCCCAAATCTCGAATAGTTTCCCCGCCGGACCATTTGATATTTTCACATCGATCCTCCAAATCAGAAAGCTCGGCGCTCCTATATCTGGAAAGGCGCGCTTTTTTTCCTTTAATTTCTCCTGTGTTTAACAAAGCGAGTAAAAATTGGAGAAGAGGTTCTACCTTCATTGCGTTTACCGCAATGGTATCGCCCTCATCGTTAAAAAGGAAAAGAGTTTCTTCATCCTTTAGATATTGAGATAGTTTAGAAAGCTCTGTAATTTTAAAAATGCTCAGGTAATCAACGAGAAGAGGAAGCAAGTCGATGCGATTTTCATCAATGGTAGTGTAGGCGTCTATTTCAAACCAATCATTTTCATTATGGTCCTCAATTTCTATAAATATATCTTCTGTTTTTTGAATTTTGAATGGAAATTCGCCTAAGTTGATTTTCCAACCTTCTTTTTCTAGTTGGGGAATTTCATCTAAAAATAGATTTATGAAACTTTTTTCGTGATTTTCCAGATCTTCGGGAAAATAGGCGAAGGCGTCGTTAAGAGGCGAGTCTTGTTCTAATAAATTTATTTCTTTAAATTGTGCAAAATCCAGGTTAATTAGCCTGTCGCAGGCCGCCTCTTCAACGTCTAAATGACGTTCTATTTTTATCAATGTGTCTTTGGATTTATTAGGAAGCGTTTGCAAAGCGTCTTTAGCTTCGTTCCAGGGTAATTCCATTCCATCGTACTCAAATGAAAGCCAAACCATGGGTAGTTCCATAGGCCCGAATGAATCGTAGCTTATAGGTTGATCAATCACTCCCATAAAAAACTTTAAGCAGGGAATGGGAGCGTTGGTTTTGATAATTTCTGTTTGCAAAATAGTGGGCTTTGGAATTTCATTAGTTGGGAACTGTTTCGTTATCTTTTTTATAAGAGGATCGACTTGTTCCGGTTTTATACTTGGGGCTTTCATGAAAGCTGAGGCGAGAGAGGCGGAAGCGCTGGTTTGTATTTCTCCAGTTTCGCCAGTTTTGAGATTGTAATAATGAATTGGGTCTAATACGAGCGTTTCAAAATTCTGAATATCGGGAGAAGAAACTGCCGGTTTTTGATCGCCGTTTTCTTTAGTTTTCCAGAATAATTCGCCTTTTATGCTTGGACCTGGTTTCATCACGGGATTGTGAATATCTTTCCAATGGCATCGCCCTGTAGAAACTATTTTGGAGAAAATCTGACTTCCCGTTTTTCCTTGTAACCTTTCGACATTTAAACTCATGCTAAACGTTTGATTATTTATTCTTAAAGCGGAAATAATTTCTAAATCGATAGGACGTAGATAACGCGCTGGTTGTCCAAAAAAGAAGTTGTTGATATTGAAATGTTTGGGCTTGGCTTTGCTAAATTCTCCATTGGCAAGTAATCGAACGGAATACGGAGTTACTCTTACACCTGTTTGGGAGGTCGAGGTAATTTCCGGATTGATGACGTAGACCAAACGTTGGAGTATATCGTCTGGGTATTTGTTTTTTTCCTCTGTGTTTTTAGAAGCTTCGCTTATGACATTCAGCCAAGCGTTCAGCTCTTTGCCAAGTTGCGATTTTACAGGATGATTTTGGGTCAGAACGTCTGATTGTTTTTCAAGGCCGTGGATGAGTAATGCGACAACATGTTTGCAGTTAAATTCTACAGGACACGAACATTCTCCCATTATTTTGGCTCTTGTTTTTGTTTTATAAATGCGAATTGTTTGATGGTACAACTTCGACCCTATAACTTTACCATCAATTATAAAATGAGAGCCTGATTTACTCAGAAAGAAGTATTTAACTCTATTTTGGCGGGCATAAGTTTTTCCTCGCCTGAACGAATTATTATCTACAGTGCTCAGGATGTCATGGAAACTATATATCGACATATTGGTGGACTTATTGAAGAAAAAAGTTTCTATATTATAGCGACCTTGGTAGTTCTTCAAATTTTGGGATTGTTTCTAAGTTTTCATCCCAGTCAGCTTTATCAGATATAAAAATATGGGCCGTTGGTTTCACTGAAAGGGAGCTGTCGAGGCTTCCGGCTGGAACCATCAGGAGTTTTCCTTCCATCTGGATGTTAGGCATAGCCGAGCCGCAGATTGAACAAAAACTTTTGACATGTTTTGTTGATGGAAGGTTAAAAGTTTTTACATTTTCTACTCCCGAAATCCATTTGAGCTTTGCTGTGGATGAGAATAAATTAGCTGCATGCGCTGATCCGGTATCCTTGCGGCATCGGTCACAGTGGCAAAGATAAAAGCTTTCAAAGTCCCCTTCGATTTCAAATTTGATTTTTTCACAAAGGCATGAGCCTAGTTTTGGGTTATTCATTGAAGTCACATTTGTTTCATTTCAGAAAGGCGTATTGTTCCGCCGTTTTCTAAAAATGGATCAGACTTTGTAATTTCGATGGCAGCTTCCATATTTTCCGCTATAAAAATTGCGAATCCTTTTTCCTCAGCTATATCCCCAAAAATTACAACTTATTTAATTTAATAAATTTTTTGTAATCTTTCCACAACAGTCGCGACTTTAAGATTAAGAGTCAAAACCTATTGCGAATGTAGCAAAGTAAAATTTGAATGGTAAGCAGATTAAAATTGGATTTTCGATAATGAGATTTAGTTTGAAGTTATACTAGCAGGTATTCAACGTTTAAATTTTCGTCTTATTGCCAAAAGCATTAAGGCAATGATTGTTGGACCTGCTAGATTCTGAGCATTTTTTACTCCCCGAGCAAGCCAAAGGTTTTTGATTTCTACAATAGAGTCCGTTCTCAGGGTCAAAGCATTAAGGGTAAAGAAAAATGAGTCTCGAAATTTAATTCCTTTACAAATATCTTTCCAAGAATTCAAACATTGAATAGAATTTCTTGGTAATTCCTGATTTTTATTGGATTTCAAATTAATGAAATAAAAGTTTAGCCCAGAAAATACTAGCCACAACGAAAAGAACCAAATTAAAGCATTCTCCCACTTTTCACCGTAACCTGAAAACCATTTATAGGGTAAAATGAGAGAAAGGATTTGTTGAAACCATTTTAGCTGTTTCCGACGCATTTCCATTTCGCCGTAATGGAAATCTCCCGCCCTGGAATAGTCACTCTGATCTTCAAAAAATTTCTTAAATTGGCGATATAGAGTTTCAATATGGATCAGAAAACTTTGTTTTTCTTTTTTTGTTGTGAATCTCTTATATTTTAATTCATCTGCAAGAAATTCGCGGGACCCAAAATCTTTAATTTTTAAAAAGGTTACGTTTTTAAATAAAATGTTTTTTATATCTGTCTTATAAAAACAACAATTCCCTAGAAAAACATCTTCAAATCGTGCATTTTCGGGATTATTAGTTTTAATATTTCTAAATAAAAATAAACCATTTTTCTTAAAATCAGTGCCTTCGAAAATAACTTTTCCTTTGCTTGGGAAAGTGGCAAAAGAAAAATCCACACATTCCTCCGTTTGGTCATCATCTCTCCACCAAAAATTATTGTGGTCAAATAAAAAACGACTCCCTCCGGCAAATTTACACTTTGTAAAATCTACTTCGCTACAGTTTAAGAATTTTGCGTTACTAAAATGTGCTCCCAATTCACTAGAGAATTGAGCCAAAAGGAAGCTTACGAGGCCGGTATTGGAAAACCTACAATAACTAAAATTAGCTGATCCTTTTTTTACAAAGTACGTGCTTTCAAATATTACGTCACCATTTCCTGAAAATTCCGTCTCGTAAAAAGAAACTCCATTAAAAAAACGGGTTTTTTTAAAGGTTGAACCATCATGTTTTGCAAAATGGGCTCTTTCAAAAAAAGCAAGCGAAGAAAACTTCGCACCTTGAAAATCTACCAAACCATCTTTATGAAATTCAACGTCCTTGAAATTTGCTGATTCAGAAAAAGTTGAGTAGCTAAAATTTGCTCTCTTGCCCGAAAAAAGGCTTTTGGTGAAATTGGCTTGTATTCTATTAAGAAATTTTGCATTTTTAAAACTGACTCCAACTTCCCCAGAAAATTTTGCGCCGGTGAAATTTACATAAACGGGTATTATTGGACCAATAAAATGGACATGGCTATCAAAATTTGCAGACTCAAATGAAACACAACCTTTTCCTGAAAATTCAGCACCATTAAAATTAGTCCCCATTTGAGAATAGAATTTTGCATGTTTAAAATCTGCCCCTCGTTTGCCGGTGAATTTTGCAGCCACGAACTCCGCAGAACGTTTTCCTTGGAAAATAACTCCCCTAAAGTTTGCCCCACTTTCTCCTTTAAAATGAACCAAATTGAATTGGGCGCCTTTTAAAAATTGAGTTTTTTTAAAAACCGCTTTACCTATAAAAATAGCACCACAAAAATTTAGGTGTTCTTTAAAACAATATTCAGTAAAATCCACATCCCCAATTTCCAATCCATCTAAAGGCTCGCTACGAGCGAGTTTAGAAAGGAGTTGTTTTTGCGTTAAGGGAGGTTTGTTTTGGTTTATCGTTTCGTTCATTTTTTTGTAAGAATGGTGGTTGCCAATTTATCCTTTCCAAAGATAAATACTATTTCGGATAAAATTATCTTTCGATAATTTAAAGTAATTTATTTATTAGTAAAAGTTATAATAATTTTTTTAAGCAGTCCATATTAAGAAAAACCGTTTCTCCAAATAACCTAAAAATCTCTTTTCTTTTAAAAAATGCCCCAGATGTCAGACGATGTAATTTGTTTATGTTTTGGTGAATTGGTAAAATAGATAGAGACGTAACAAAAAGTGTTGGCGTTTGACCAGTAGCGGTCATTAGTAATTCGAGAATGTTTGACGCCTTTTGTTTGGTTTGATCTTGCCTAAATTGACTATCCCAGTTTAGGATCTTTATAACTACATTTGCTTCATTTCAGAAAGGCGTATTGTTCCGCCGTTTTCTAAAAATGGATCAGACTTTGTAATTTCGATGGCAGCTTCCATATTTTCCGCGATAAAAATCGCAAACCCTTTCATCGAGTTTGGATCGTTATCATCTTCAACGCTGCTTGACGTTATAAGTTTTGACGCAGGTAATGGCGTTCCTGGATTCGCTACCGCTTCGCCAAGGCCTCCAATCCAAGCTTTCCATTTTTCCATTTGAGCCATACCTTCTTCTTCAGAGCTAGGTTGATTCCCTCCGTGATATGCAATCATAAAATATGCCATGGTTTTCCCCCTTTATAAGTTATTAACCTTTCAGCGGTTTCTTACCAATTGATACGATACAAGAGTATAGGATAAAATGTGGGAAAAAATAAATAATAAATATTTTGTAAAATATTTACTGGTGTGCTATGCTTTGATTCATGAAAACGATAGAAAAGACAGTAGACGAAATTAAGAATCAAATTTTGGACGCAGCCTTTGCCCGGTTTGGTCAATATGGCCTTGGAAAAACAACCATGGCTGAGATTGCTAAAGATTGCGACATGTCCGCCGGTAACCTGTATCGTTACTACCCAAATAAAGCGGATATTGGAGCCGCTTGCGCTATGCGGTGTTTTGATCAGATGGACGCCTTATTAAGGGAAATAATTAAACGACCTGGTTTAACGGCGACTAAAAAGCTTAAAACCTTTGTTCTAGAAAAATTTTATCATATATACGAGCAGTTTTCAGAGCAACCTAAGCTTTATGAATTGGTCATGTATATTCAACAAGAAAAGTTTAATATGATCCAAGCTCGGATGAAAGGCCAGCAGTCTCTCTTGGCCGAAATTTTAGCTGAAGGGAACCGTTCTGGGGAGTTTGACGTCCCGGATATATTGGAAACCGCTAGCTTGATTCAATCCGCTGTTACAATATTCAACGCTCCTCATTTTATAAATTCGTATCCATTTGACGAATTGGAAAGAGAGGCAAAAGGAGTGGTTGATTTATTGGTGCGAGGTTTAGGTAAGAGAAGCTGATTTTTTTTGGCTAAAGACTGAATATTTTATAAAAAATTTATTATTTTCTATTTGGCGGCTAACATGAAACTAGATAACGGTTTTGGCGTTTGGGTGGTTAAGAAGCGGTGGCTGATAATTATAGCTACCATTTTGTTTGTTATGGCCGCAGGGAGTGGAGGGAAGCATTTAGGATTTTCAACGGATTACCGCGTATTTTTTAGCGATGAAAACCCACAATTAAAAGCTTTCGATACGCTTCAAAATACTTACAACAAAAACGATAATGTTCTGATTGCTCTAGAGCCCGCTGACGGAAAAGTGTTTACCCGCGAAACCTTGACCGCTGTCGAAGAATTAACAAAACAATCTTGGCAAATTCCATATTCCACGCGTGTAGAGTCTATCGCCAGTTTTCAAAATACCTGGTCGCAAGAAGACGACCTTATAGTCGAGGATCTTGTAAAGAATGCAAAGGATCTTAGTGACGCGCAAATAGAGAAAATCCGCAAAGTGGCTTTAAGCGAACCGATTCTGGTAAATCGCTTAATTGCTCCTTCGGCTAAAGTAACCGGAATCAATGTGACGGTTACCCTTCCTGGAAAAAATTTAAATGAAGTTCCAGAAGTTGTTGGATTCGTTAGGAATATGGCAAATGAATTCAGGCAAAAATATCCCGATATTAAAGTCTACCTTTCCGGGGTTGTTTTTATGGACAACCAATTTTCGGAGTCGGCCCAGCAAGATATGATGAGCTTGGTTCCGGGAATGTACCTGGTAATCATTGTTCTAATGTGGGTCGTTTTGCGATCCATTTCAGGAACGATTGCCGGTTTAATTGTTATTACGTTTTCTACGGTCACGGCAATGGGACTCGCCGGTTGGGCTGGTATTGAGTTGACTCCAGTCTCAGCCAATGCGCCGACATATATATTAACTATGGCGATAGCCGACAGCATTCATATTCTGATAACGCTTTTTCAAGAGGCGCGAGGAGGTAAACCCAAAGACGAATCGATCGTTGAATCTCTTCGTATCAATTTGTCTCCGGTTACCGTTACCAGTGTTACAACGGCGATTGGTTTTTTAAGTTTAAACTTTAGCGATTCTCCGCCTTATCGAGACTTAGGGAATATCGTTGCTGTTGGAGTTATGGCGGCTTTGGTTTATTCGGTATTATTTCTTCCTGCCTTAATGTCGGTTTTACCTATAAAAAAAGGCGGAAGAAAAACGGCGGGTTCTGGTTTTATGGAACCTTTAGCCGATTTTGTTCTCAGTCGTCGTAAAGAATTATTTTGGGGAATGTTGATTTTAATCGTCGGCTTAGCCTCGCAAATACCGCGATTAGAAATTAACGATTTGTTTACAAAGTATTTCGATAAGCGATATCAGTTCCGCAACGATAACGATTTTATTATTGAGAACTTAACGGGTTTTGAGGCGATTGAATATTCATTACCGTCGGGAGAATCAGGAGGAATTGCTAATCCAAAATATTTAGCAAAATTGGAGGAATTCAAGCAATGGTACCAAAAGCAGCCAGAAATTATGTACGTAGGCACATTAACAGACGTTATGAAAAGGCTGAATCGAAACATGCACGGCGACAACAGCGATTTTTACAAGCTGCCCGAAAATCGAGAGCTTGCCGCGCAGTATTTGTTGCTTTACGAAATGTCTTTGCCGTACGGTTTGGATTTGAACAACCAAATCAATGTGGATAAATCAGCCACAAGATTTACCGCAATATTTAGGGACGCGACTTCAAAATACGCATTAGGATTAGAAGAACGCGCTCAACAATGGTTGAAAGATAACGGATTGCCAGCTATGGTTTCCAACGGCGCAAGTCCGCTAATTATGTTTTCTAATATTGCGTTACGCAACGTAAAAAGTATGGTTTCGGGGACTGTGTTAGCTTTGGCCTTGATTTCCGGAATATTAATATTTGCCTTAAGAAGTTTAAAGTTTGGTTTTATCAGTTTAATTCCGAATTTAGTGCCCGCCTTTATGGCTTTTGGCGTTTGGGCTATCTTTTTCGGAGAAATAGGTTTGGCAATATCGGTTGTTGTCGCCCTTTCTTTGGGGATTATCGTCGATGATACGGTGCATTTTTTAAGCAAATACTTACGCGCGCGAAGAGAGTTAGGGAAATCTCCGGAAGAAGCTATTCGATATTCGTTCAAAACCGTTGGGTCTGCTTTATGGTCTACATCGGTTGTTTTGGTGGCAGGATTTTTGGTCCTTTCCCAATCAGGATTCGTCATAAACTCTCATATGGGATTATTGACTGTATTTGCCGTCGGTTTTGCTTTGTTAGCCGACTTTTTCTTTTTACCCCCTGTGTTGCTTAGGTTTGAAGAGAAAACGTTAAAGCAAGAAGCGTCCGTTGCAAGCGTATAAAAGGAAAGCTTTTGAATGAGGAGAAAGAAATGAAATATTTTAAATATATTGTTGCCGTTGGTTTTATCCTTCTTTTGGGACCTCGGGTTTTTGCGGAAACTCCAGAGGAAAAAGGGCTCGCTATTGCTAGAGAGGGCGATAGCCGTTATGACGACTTTCATGATTTTACCGCCGAAACCATCATGACCTTGAAAAATAAACAAGGCGAAACCAGTGTGCGTTACTTAAGAAATAAAACATTCGAAGTAAAAGACGATGGCGACAAAAGTTTGGTGATTTTTGATCGTCCGAGAGACGTAAAGGGAACAGCTCTTTTAAACTTTACCCATCGAAAAGGCAATGACGATCAATGGCTGTTTCTACCGGCTTTAAAGCGCGTTAAACGAATCAGCTCTTCAAATAAATCCGGTCCGTTTATGGGGAGTGAGTTTGCTTATGAAGATATTACCAGTCAAGAAGTCGAAAAATATACCTATAAATGGTTAAGGGACGAAGAATACAACGGAATGAAATGCTTCGTGGTTGAAAGATATCCTGCATATGAAAACTCTGGATACATCCGCCAAATTGTATGGTCCGATCAGAAAGAATATCGAATCTGGAAAATTGAATATTATGATCGAAAAAATTCTTTATTAAAAACGCAAACGTTTCACGGTTATAAAAAATATTTGGATCGTTACTGGTATGCCGATGAATTTCGAGTTGTGAATCACCAAACAGGTAAAAGCACCCGGCTTGAATGGAAAAACTATGAATTCCAGGTGGGATTAACGGAAAAAGATTTTCGAAAGAACAGTCTGAAACGGGCTAGATAGGAAAATTATTTTTAATAAAATAAAACCTTCAAATTATTTTCTCGGTTTTATTGTCCGAATTGCAAAATAAATTCCTGGTTTTTGGAAAGGTGAAGCGGCTGGAAACGGTTCTCACGCTTTTGGGTTAATTATTGTGAGATTCTGGAAATAATCGGAACTTGAATAAACCATCTGGAATATAACCACGCCAAAGAAAAAGAGAGATCAAAATGATATGAAGATTATAGGCTGTACATTTCTGAGATCGATAAATGGACCGGGAAAGCGTTTGCGCCTTTTGAAAAGGTATTTGTGAATTTGGAAATTTAGATAAATGTTGACCTTATGGAACTAGGTAAATGGACCGTAAAATTCCGGTGGCCGATTATTTTGGCGACGTTGATTGTGGTAGGTTGGGCCGGAAGCGGAATAAGATTCCTTAAGTTTACCACCGACTATCGCATCTTTTTTGATCCAGATAATCCTCACCTAAAAGCTTTTGAAGCTCTTCAAAATAAATATTCCAAATCAGATAATGTGTTTATCGGCATTGAAGCAAAAAATGGAAATGTTTTTTCCAAAGAAACGTTAAAAGCCGTAGCCGATTTAACGGAATGGTCTTGGCAAATACCCTATTCGCTGCGAGTCGATTCTTTAACAAATTACCAACACACCCACGCTGAAGAAGACGAATTGATCGTCGAGCCGCTGGCTCCAAAAACCGGCAAGTTAACATCTGCCGAATTGAAACGCATTCGTAATGTTGCTTTATCGGAACCAACGTTAGTGAATCGCTTGGTGTCTTCAAAAGGCGATATGGCGGGGATCAATATAACAGTTAATATTCCCGACGATAAGTTAGATCAAGTTCCGAATATAGCGGCATTTGTCCGCGAAATAGCGGAAAGAGCTAGAACGCAAAATCCCGGAATCAACGTGTATGTTTCTGGGGTTGTGATGATGAACAATACGTTTGTCAGCGCCGTCAAAGGGGACATGAAAACGCTTGTGCCGTTAATGTATTTGACGGTCATTTTATTCCTTGTTATCACCTTACGATCAGGTATTGGAACTGTCGCTACATTAGTAATCGTGTTTTTTGCGGACGTGACCGCTTTGGGATTGGCGGGATGGTTAGGAATTAATTTAACCACCGTTTCATCATTTTCTCCAACGGTTATACTCACTATTGCCGTAGCCGACAACGTTCACATATTAACGACGGTTTTTCAGCAAAGAGAACAGGGCAAGTCTAAATTAGAAGCTATTTATGAGTCGATTCGCTTAAATCTTCAGCCTGTTTTTTTAACAAGTTTAACAACCGCAATCGGTTTTTTAAGTTTAAACTTTTGCGATTCTCCTCCCTATAGAGACTTGGGAAATATAATTGCTATGGGAGTTGCGGCGGCTTTTTTATACTCTTTATTTTTCCTGCCTGCGGTTATTTCTTTTTCTTCTCTAAAGCGAAAGCTTAGAGAAAACGATTATTCTCCATTCATGGAAAGGTTTGGGAAGTTTGTCGTTCAAAAGCAAACTTTTTTGTTTTGGTTTGTTTTAGTCGCCGGTGTGGCGGTTTCGTTTCCTATTTATAAAATTCAAGTAGACGATAACTTCAATGACTACTTTGATAAACGATTCCCGTTTAGAACCGATAGCGATTACCTTGCCGATAATTTAACAGGATTCATGTTTATCGACTATTCTCTGGAAGCTGGAGAATCCGGAGGAATTTCAAATCCTGAGTTTTTGGAATTGGTGGAAAAATTCACAAATTGGTATCGAACTCAACCGGAAGTTCTTTACGTAAGTTCTTTTACCGACATAATAAAACGCTTGAATAAAAATATGCACGGAGATGATTCTAACTATTACAAATTGCCGGAATCCAGGGAGCTAACCGCTCAATTTTTGCTTCTGTATGAAATGTCGTTGCCGTTTGGATTGGATTTAAATAACCAAATCAATATAGATAAATCTTCAACGCGACTTTTTTCAGTTTTAAAAAGTTTATCCAGCAAAGAGTTATTGGAGTTAGACGATAGGGCGCGCTCGTGGTTGAAAGAAAATACGGGAATTGAAACGGTCGGAGCAAGTCCATTAATCATGTTTGCTCATATTGCGTTGCGAAATATCCAAAGTATGATTGGAGGAACGGCATTGGCGGTAGGAATCATCACTGTAGTTTTGATCGGAGCGTTGAAGAGTTTTAAATATGGTATGATCGGCCTTTTTGCCAATCTGTTTCCGCCTGTTTTGGCTTTTGGAGTGTGGGGATCTTTAGTTGGACAGGTGGGTATGTCCGCCGCTCTTGTCGCGGCAATCAGCCTTGGAATTGTAGTAGACGATACGGTTCATTTTTTAAGCAAGTATATTCGATTTCGTCGAGAAAGAGGTTTGACTCCGGAAGAAGCGATTCCTATTGTTTTTCATCAAGTTGGTACGGCTATGATGGTGACTTCGATTATTTTGATTGCGGGATTTTTCGTGCTGAATTTTTCTGGGTTCTTAGTTAACGCGCAAATGGGATTGCTAACTGGGTTAGCGATCGTGTTTGCGCTTATAGTGGACTTTTTGTTTTTACCGCCTTTGTTGATTCGTTTAGACAGCAAACGCCTTGTCGCCGAAACCTCAAAATTAAGTTATGAAAACGTTTAAATCAAATCCTGTTCGATTTATTTTAATTTGTATCGCTTGCACGTTAACTTGTTCTAATGTGTTGGCGGTGGAAGGCGAGATTTCAGGGTTCATCGGCGCTCAGGCTCGTTTGTTTCCAAACGATGCGTTATACGAAGGCCAAAGCGAGCACGCCGTTTCCGTTGTAGCGCAACCTGAATATTACAAAGAATTTGAAGATGGAAGTAGTTTTACCTTCGTTCCGTTTTTTAGATTAGACAGCGCTGATTCGGAACGGACCCATTTTGATATTCGTGAGCTAACCTTTTTATGGTTAAAAGAGGATTTCGAATTAAGGGTAGGGGTTCGGAAGTTATTTTGGGGCGTTACTGAAGGTTTTCATTTGGTCAATATAATCAACCAGATTGATCTGGTTGAAAATATTGATTTCGAAGATTTTTTAGGGCAACCCATGGTAAACCTATCGTTGGATAGAGAATGGGGGACCTTGGACTTTTTTCTCCTTCCCTATTTTCGCGAAAGAACGTTTCCGGGAAAGGGTGGAAGGTTAAGAGGCGAACCGATTATTGCTGTAGGACAAGCCCAGTATGAAAGCGGGGCTAAAGAGTGGCGTTCCGATTTAGCGTTGAGATACACGCGGGTTTTTGGAGATATGGATTTTGGCGTTTATCATTTCTATGGAACAAATAGAGAGCCTACGTTGCTTCCGAATCAAGACGAAAATGGTTCTCCAATACTGATCCCTTTTTATCAAGTTATAAATCAAACGGCGACAGATATTTCTTATGTGGTTGACGATTGGTTATGGAAATTCGAAGGTTTTTATCGAACAGGGCAAGGAGATCCCTTTTTTGCCTGGACGGGGGGTTTTGAATATACTTTTACTGGGATTTGGAAAACCCGGATGGATTTAGGAGTGATCGGCGAGTGGCTATATGATGATCGTGGTCGATTTGCCACAAACGCTTTTGAGAATGATTTATTGGGCGGTTTAAGATTAGCCTTAAACGACGTGGATAGCACGGAGTTTTTAGGAGGCTGGATACAAGACATTGGTTCTCCATCCACTCTTGCTTTTATTGAAACGAGCCGACGGTTTGGCGATAATATACGAGCGACTTTAGAAGTCAGAACCTTCCTCAATCAAGACGAATCTGATTTTTTCTTCCAACAACGCAACGACGATTTATTCCAATTTGAACTGGAATATTATTTCTAGGGAATCTCTAAAAACAGGCTAAGAAGTTAAAAAAAGTTATATTATATCGGAAGAAGTTATTTTATATATTTTCCCCGTAATCA
>CAYFMN010000021.1:69941-84891 GCA_964344185.1 uncultured Nitrospinota bacterium | reverse complement strand
AATATAACTTTTTTTTAACTTCTTAGCCTGTTTTTAGAGATTCCCTTATATTAATATTCGTTTTATTTTTCTTGTGAGATCTAAGATATAAGTGAGCAATCAAAGCGACATTATAGAAATTTATAACGACGATTATTCAACAGCGGGAACGATGCCGCGTAAACAAGCACAAAACGAAGGTCGGTGGGTAAGAGTTTCTCATTTATGGATAATCAATCCCAGTTTAAAAACCGTTCTCTTTCAAAAAAGATCTCACAAAAAGAAATTTTTCCCTGGAACTTTGGACATAACAGCGGCGGGACATTACAAAGCAGGAGAAGAAATTCCTTCGGGAGTTAAAGAAATGTCGGACGAGTTGGGAATTACAA
This sequence comes from uncultured Nitrospinota bacterium, assembly GCA_964344185.1. Lineage (GTDB taxonomy): Bacteria > Nitrospinota > Nitrospinia > Nitrospinales > JAJDAT01 > JAJDAT01. Next base: position 84,523 of record CAYFMN010000021.1, on the reverse strand, counting down.
TTTACTTTGAGAATCTAATTCCATTAGGAATACGCCATAACATTATCCCCACGCCAGAATTAACCGTTCAGCAATTTTGTCACGTGTTTTTATTAGAAAGCGCTAGAGATATTTCCGACTTTAAACTAGATCCAGAAACAACCGAAGGTTTAGTTGCCATTTCCATTGACAATGGGTTAAAGCTTTGGTCCGATGAAACGCAGACTACGGAAGCGAATTTTTTGGAAACCAAATCAAAAATGGAAAAAACAATTGCCATTTCTAAAAAACAATTTTTGCCAAGAGTCGATCCTTACTATTATAAAATTTTTATTTTAACCAAGCGTTTCTTAAAAGGAGAAAAATATTTGGTTATTTAAGATTCTTTACACGCTGGTTTAGAGTTTCCCCTCCACTTTAGAAAAAGAAACCCTAGTTTTCCAGCGTGGTTCATTTATTCCCTAACTAATCGTTTGCGGAAGCATTTCGGAGCATTGTTTTTCGAGGGCCTTAGGATCGTTTCTAAAATCCTTATGAAACTGAATCGCCATTTGATCAATAAAAACATCTTCCTCCCCTCTTTCGATTGCATCTAGAATTCCTTCGGCAGTTTCTTCCGGCGCTCCTTTTTCCATATCAATTCCACTAGCCATATCGGTATCTATTGGACCCGGGTATACGCCGATAACTTTTGTTTTTTGTTGGTTAAGCTCAGCTCGCACTCCTTGCGTTAATGAATGCAGCGCAGCCTTTGAAGCTGAGTACGAACCTAACATTGGAAAGTTAACTAAACTAGCCACCGAAAGAATATTAACAATACTCCCGCCTCCATTCTTTTTTAAAATAGGCGCAAATGCCCGGATCATTTCTAAGGAACCCAAATAATTTACTTCCATTTCTTCTCTGGCAGAATCCAAATTTTCTTCCGCAATTAAACCTCCATAATTTGCCACGCCAGCATTATTGATCAACAAATTAACGTCGGCAGCATTTTGGGCAGCAGATTTTATCTGATCCTTTTTTGTAATATTTAACGCTATTAGTTCCACCGTTCTACCAAGTTTTTCCAAGCAAGCCGCATGACTATTTCTAAACATTTCTACATCTCGCATGGCAGCATAAATCTTTTTAACTCCTCTCTTTGATAAAGCTTCGACTATTGATTTACCAATTCCGCGATTACTTCCCGTAACCAACGCTACGGCGCTTTCGATCTTCATTTCTTACCCCTCGCTAAAATTAAGTTATATTATTTTTGGGCTTCGATCATTTCTTGGACAGCCGAAGTTGTGATTAAGTCTCCTCCAACTCCCCATTGACCTGAGGGAACGTCTTCGACAACCACCCATGTAACTGGACGTACCCCCTCGCCTTCTACGGAAACTATAGCGTCCGTAACTCTTTTAATCATTTCCTGTTTTTGCTCTAAGGTTAAAACTCCGCTAATTCCTTTAATTTGAGCTAAAGGCATTTTTAGTCTCCTATATTCAAATTCATAATAATTTTGAACCAAATGGTCCAAAATAAGTAAAAAATTTTTAATCTAACGCTTGTAAAACAACTCCAATTATTTCTTTTATTATTGTTGGGCTTGCGCCTGTCTTAATCATAGTTTGAATTCCACAAATATTACTTACTAAATATCGGGCAATAGGCAAAGGTTTTTTATCTAAAGACACCTCGCCTTGTTCTTGCGCGCGTTTTATTGCCATCAGGAAAATATCCGTCGTCTTTTTTGTGGCTTTGTTTATAAGGTCCGCTATCTCTGGATCCTTTTGAGCAAACTCATTTGCGCAATTCATAATAAGACATCCTTTATGATCGCATGGAGACTTTGCTTTTTCCGCTAAAGCGTTAAAAGCGCCTTCTATGAACGACCGGCCCGATTTTGCTTCTTCAAGAGAATCCATTAACTCTTTCGTAATAATATCCTGATAGCGTTTGATACAACTTTGTAACAATTTATGTTTACTTTCGAAAGTTTGATAAAAGCTACTTTTCGACAAACCCATTGCTTCAATCAAATCTTGCAATGACGTTGATTCATACCCCTTAGCCCAAAAAACCTCCAAGGCTGCTTCTAAGGCTTCATCAAACTCAAATTCTTTAGGTCGGCCAATTATCATAATTCACACTATAGGACCAATCGGTCCAAAAAACAAGAAAATTAAATTTTTTATTTTAGGAAAATTACAAACAAAGAAATTCTATGGGTAAATCATTACATATTGAAGCGGCAAAACTTTACCCATTACCCTAATTTAAATTTAACGCCTCAACAAAGCTTTATTTTTCAACGATATTTTACTTTTATTTTTTGGAATCATTTTTGCTAATCATATAGTAAGGGATAAATTATTCTAATACTCCAAATAAATGGTTTCTAAAAATGCACTACTCACAGAAAAAAGTTCTAAAAACCTCACACTATCTACGACGTAAAAGTCGTTCAACAAAACTTTTAGACCAGTCGTCTAAAACTTTAGAAACTTGTTTGCTTGTTTCCACTGCAGAAGAAGAAATCATTCATTTTCAGAAGCGGACTCATCCAATCTCTACTAAATAAATAAAATAAAAATTGATAGAATCTCAGAATAAAAAATGTCTAATCGTTGGTTTAGTTATTGCTGGATTTTCAGCTCCATTGATGACAAATCCCTTCTTAGCATTTTTTGGTTTTTCACTTCACCTTATCGGTATTACCTTATTGATGCTCTACCTATTAATGGTTAATAACCGTCAAATTCAGGTTAATCAACTAAGAACTACTTTATTATGGGCAGGATGCGGCTCTCTATTTATAGCGGAGTTCCAAATTGCATCGAAATGCTCCTCATTATTCTTTCAAATAAAAAAAGGAAAAGACGAACTAATTTGGCACATGTCGGATCTGTCTCTTCCGTTTTTATTTTCTGCGCTTGCTTTAGGACTCTTATCTACGGCTGTTAAAAAAGGAAACCACGAGGCGGGAGAACAAACTTTTGAAATTTACTATTGGATTATCGGTTTATTTCTTGGAACGGTGATATTGACATTTTTATACGGTCAATTAGGATTACTGGCCTACACATCGTGAATCACGAAATTTTTTTAATATCAAAATAAGTTAACAGTCGCCAGAAAACCATTTTTGAGCGTCGCACACTCTACCACCTCGCAATGTACAGGTCCCTTGCTCCGGCTTAACTAACGTTTGACGGGTTACTACGCTATATTCACCGCCACGTATTGCGCAATATCTTGCCGCGTCTGTTATGTATCCAGTCACTTTTATTCCTCCAACTCGACAACGTCCTCTATATAGAGCCCATTCTTCACATTGCCGATTATCTTCAAATAGGCAAACGCCGTATTCCGCACCTGTTCCGTCTTTTTCAATTTTAATTTGCCCTCCCTTTTTGAAGCAATTAATTGCTGCCGGGTTTGCCATCTCCGTTTTCTTTTTGGACTTTTCTGAAGTAGACGCACAGCCTATTTCAAAAACCAAACAGAAAATTAAAAGTAACCGCACAAACAATCTGAAAATAATTTCCATAAAACAACCTGATGTCGAAAACTATGGCTTCCTTGCTTGAACCAAAGAATAGTAAGTATATACGGGAGTGATTGAAATATCGACAAACCCACACTCTGTCAAAATATCGTCCATTTCCTGAGCGGAAAACATTTTTCCTTGGGCCGCGCGCATCATTAGCATCGTGAAAGACGAAACCGCTAACGGACCATCCTTTGTATCGTTTAATAACTGATCGTAAATAAAGATTCGACCGTTTGAAGGAAGGTTTTCAAATGCTTTGCGGCCTAACTCCAAAGATTCCGGCCGCATCCAATCGTGAAAAACATTTGCGAAGAAAATTCCATCATATCCTTCTGGCCAAGGTTTTTTGAACATATCCGCGCCAAAAGTATCAATTCGACTTTCGAAACCAAATTCCCTAATATATTTTTCAGCTTCGATACAAACTTGAGGCCATTCCAAAACAGTGCATTTAATATCAGGATTAAAGTTTGCAGCGGCTATCATAAAGCACCCAGACCCGCCCCCTATGTCGAGCAAATTTTTTACATTTCTAAAAACGCCTTGGTTCGCTAAGGACATCGCTCCCGGAAACGAAGCGTCATGCATTACCTGCGTGGTCTTCTTTGCCCATTCAGGTCCAAAATCACCCTTTCTCCAATTATCGGTATTTGGCTTATCTTTTGGAATAGAAGTGGTCGTAGAAAAAGGATCGTTCAACAGCGCTTCTTTAATACCATCGTGGGTTGGCATATCATATCGAATCATTTTCAACAAAGCGCCTTTATAAAATGGACTATTAGGCAATAGAAAGTTTCTTGACTCCTGGGTCAAACAAAATTTCCCATTTTGTTGAACTAAAAACCCTAAAGAAGTTAAAATTCCGAGCAGCGCTTCCGTGCCTCTAAAACTCAAAAAAAAGTTCCTCGCAATAGCTAAAGAAGAAGCCGGTTCTTTTTCCAAGTAAGAAAACAAACCTAATTCATCTGCAACCGTCAAAGCAGGTAGATGATTAGACGATAACCAAATATCCCAAATTGATTTATCCGAGCAACTAGGAACATTTAGCGGTATTTTTTTATTTTCGCTCAACTTAAGCCTCCAATGTTGCGGCTTTATATTTAAATTAAAGCATAGGATAAATTAAATCTCGATTGAGACAAACCTATTTTTAAACGCTTCTCAAAACAGCTTAGAAAAATCAAATAAATTTAACGCTTTAGAGAAAGTTTTTATGTTTAAATAATAGGTCCTTTTGGTTACACCCTAATTTTTTTTCGCATTCGTATGTCAGTTCTAATAAATTGCCAATCTCTATATAAATCTTTCGATCATCATAAAATATTAGAAGATCTGAGTTTTAGCGTTTTTGAAAATGACAAAATAGCTATTGTTGGAGATAATGGTTCGGGGAAGTCAACCTTACTCAATATTCTGGCAAAAATTGAACCCACCGACGACGGTATTATCTCTTATCGTTCTGGTCTTAGAGTTTTTTATATTCCCCAAAATTTTCCGCACAAACCTGATTTCTCCGTTCTTGAAACAATTCTAGATTCAAATATAAATGACGAGTTCTCTTCAATCGAGTTTGAGCAACAAGCAATAAAATACTTAACTCAAGCGGGTTTTAATGATTTAAACGTGAAAGTCAGAGAACTTTCAGGCGGCTGGAAAAAAAGATTAGAGATCGTTCGAGGATTAGCAAGAGAACCAGACGTTTTATTACTAGACGAACCAACAAATCATCTAGACGAAGCCGGTATCTATTGGCTGGAAACGGTTTTACAAAAATCTTCCTTTTCCTGGATAGCGGCCAGCCATGATCGTTACTTTATAGACAAAGTGGCGAAAAAAACCGCCGATATTAATAACGCTTATCCGAAAGGTTTGCAAATTGTCGAGGGTGGATATACTGAAACATTGGCTTTCAAAGAACAATTTCTTGAATCTCAAACCCGATTAAAACAATCTTTATCTTCTAAAGTCCGTAGAGAAGAAGAATGGCTAAGAAGAGGCCCCAGAGCCAGAACCACAAAAGCTAAATTCCGAGTCGAAGATGCGCAACGTCTAAAAACAGAACTCCAAGAAACCCAAAAAAGATTAACAAAGCAAAACGTAAAAATTGAATTTGAACATTCAAATAGAAAAACTGAGAAGCTTATTGAGGTGATAGAGCTAAATAAAAGCTTCGGAGAAAAAAAGATTATAAAAAACCTAAGTATGATTGTTCCCAAAAAAAATCGTTTGGGGATTTTAGGTTTTAACGGTTCTGGCAAATCAACATTACTAAAATTATTTCAAAAAGAAATTGAACCCGACTCAGGAAAAGTACTCCACGCCAATAATCTGAAGATAGTTTATTTTGATCAAAATAGAGAAAGTTTAGATCAAGAATCAACGCTTCAAGAAGCTCTTTCTTCTACTGGAGACTCGGTAATATATAAGGGAGAGTCTGTACACATCGTTACTTGGGCAAACAAGTTCCGATTCTCAACCGATAAACTTCCTCTAAAAGTCAAAAAGTTTTCCGGCGGCGAGCAAGCGAGGGTTTTAATTGCCGGTTTAACGTTGAAATCTGGAGACGTTCTCCTTCTAGACGAACCTACAAACGATTTAGATATATCCACTCTTGAAACTTTGGAAGACAGCCTTCTGGATTTTCCAGGAGCAATCATTATAGTTTCACACGACCGTTACCTCATGAACAAAGTATGCAATTCTTTCATAGGCTTAACCGGCAATGGAGAAACCAAGATATACTCGGATTACTCTCATTGGGAAAATGAAATTTCACAATCCAACAACACAAAGAAAGCCGCAAAGAAACAGTCAACCGCCAGGAAAAAATCTAACAATAACGACAAACGTCTTTCCTATAACGAGCAAAGAGAGTTTGACGGTATGGAAGAAAAAATACTTATCGCTGAATCTGCATTAGACGAATTGGCGCAACAAGAAGAAGTAATTTCAAAGTCGTCCAACCCTAAAGAAGTTGAAGACTATTATTCAAAACTCCACGAAACTCAACTAGAGATAGAAAATCTCTACGCTAGATGGGCTGAGTTAGAAAATAAAACAAAATAAAAACTAAACTATCTTGAGGAAACCTCTAATAATTGGCATTTTTACTGTTTTGCTACCGCCTAGCCCTTGAATTTAAGGGTCAGGCTTCTGAAGAATCTGAATTTTCAGGGGTTCCCTTAAAACACATATTTCATGTAGCGTTTTAAAATTGGATATTCATATTAAAGAAAATAACGACAAGTTAGAAGCTTACAAAACGACTGGAGCGGCTTATCTAGCTGCGGATGGCTTCCTGGAACAACTAAAAAAAGAAATTAAAGGAATAACTAAAGTTCATGAACGTCTAGTATTAACCGATTTACCGATTCAAAAATCCTATTGGGCTCAAAATATTTGGGAGACTCCTATAATCGTACCAATCAAATCGATTAAAGACGGAGCAAACCAATTAAAAACTATACAAAGAAATTGGAATCTTTACTCGTTCCAGTTACACAGGCGCGCAAAGCTAATCCAAGAAAGTCTACCTTATGTTTCTTGCTCTGATATTCAATTTCCATCAACTATGCCTAAAGCAAAATTAGGCTCCTGGACTTTATTAGACTCCAATTCCATCTTAGCCTCTCCTGACTGCTCCAGCCCATTTCCTAATGGAGAAGTACAATTTATAGAAAATAAAGAGGAACCGCCTAATCGAGCCTACTTAAAACTCCAAGAAGCGCTAACAATTTTAGGAAAAATGCCTCAACCTGGAGATTTTTGCCTAGACTTTGGCGGTAGTCCCGGCGGCTGGGCCTGGGTTTTACAAAAACTTGGAGCGACCGTTTTAAGCGTCGATCGCTCGCCACTTGATCCTAAAATTTCAAAACTTGAACGAGTCCAGTTTCAAAAAAAAGACGCTTTTTCTATTGGACCTTCAAACATAAATAGATTCTCCGATAAGGTTGATTGGATCTTCTGGGATGTTATTTGTTATCCAGAGAAAGCTTTTGAATGGGTTTCGTCCTGGTTGGAATCAGGCCTTTGTAAAAACTTTGTCGTTACCGTTAAATTTCAAGGAAGCAACAGTTATGAAACGGCAGATAATTTTTCCAAAATATCAGGCGGTAAACTTCTCCACCTTTACCACAACAAACATGAACTAACTTGGATGCTAACTAAAGACTCTATTTAATGAGGATCTCTAATAACTCAATTTTTTACTTGCGTCAACTCACAAGCCCTTATTTCATAAGGTTTGCTCGTAGCCAAAAACAGTTTTTAGAGGTTCCCTAATTTCATGAAACCTACTTCAGTTAATTTACCAGGCTTCGTCAGCGATTTTATTGAGAGAGAATTTGAAGCAAAAAGTTTAGAAAACGTCAAAGCTTCTTGCGCAGACCTATCTTCCAAATACCAGAATCAAGAAGGCGATTATTTTAGTTCTAAAGAACATCGATTAGCCTATTTAGCGGTAAGAGTTCCTTCCACTTTTGGAGCTATAAAAAACGTTTTTGAAAAAATAAAACACTATGACGATTTTTCAAAAATAGAAAGCTTTTTAGACGCTGGAGCGGGTCCCGGCTGCGGGCTTTGGGCCGCAATAGAGGAGTGTAGCAATTTACGCCGATCAACCTTAATTGAAAAAGACGAACTTATTGCTGAAATAGGCAAATCAATTATTAAACCCTCAAACTTTAGCGAGACCCACTCTATTCAATGGCTACCTATGAATTTAAATAACTTAAACCCAGAAATCCAAGCTCACGATTTGATATTAGCGTCTTATTCTTTAGGAGAAACTCCTAACTATCTTAAGGTTGCAGAGTCGTTATGGAGCTTAACTCAAAAATGGCTGGTTATTATTGAGCCTGGGGATCGGTCGGGTTTTGACCGTATTAAAAAAATTCGAAAAAACCTGGTCGAAAAGGGAGCAAACATAGCCGCTCCCTGTCCTCATAATCATGATTGTCCATTACCTGAAAGCGACTGGTGTCATTTTTCTCAAAAAATACTGCGTAGTAATTATCACAGAAAATTAAAAGGGGGAACGTTACCCTATGAAGAAGAAAAGTTTTCTTATGTAGCGTTTACGCGTTCAAATTTAACGGAAAGAAAGGCAAGGGTTATTAAACGACCTCAAAAAGGAACGGGACATATTTTACTAGATCTTTGCCTTCCCGAAAATATAGCGCGAAAAACAATCTCTAAAAAGGATCGTGAAAAATATCGAACAGCAAAGAAACTTTTTTGGGGTGATATATGGAAATTTATTTAGAAGTCATGACAAAAGCGCCATCCCAATCTTCTGGCAGCGTTTTAGGATCTAAAGTTTGAACGCGATCAATCATCCTTTCAACGGCTTTATCTCCAGGTCTAAAGTTTTCGGCATATTTAAAAAGTTTTAGGGCTCCCTCGAAATCTTTTTGTAAATATTTTTCAAAACCACCGGCATAATTATCGTAATAAGCAAAAAGATCCGGTTCGATATGGTCGGAAATAAAGCCATAAACTTCATAAACTCTTACTGCCCTCGTTTTTCCTTTTGCTATGATAACATCTAAGGTTCGCGTCAAAAACTTATTTGGAGTGAGAGCATTATGAGTTTCTTCCGATATCATTATAAAGGTGCCATATTGTTTATTTGCCGATTCTAATCTTGCCGACAAATTAACAGCGTCGCCCATAACAGAATAATAAAAAACTTGTTCTGATCCCAAGTTTCCAAAAAACATATCGCTGGAGTTAATTCCCGTCCGCACTCTTAATGGCGGCAAATCTCTTTTTGCCCACTCAACACAAAGTTCCGCCAACCGCTTTTGCATCTTAAGCGCAACCGTCACAGCTCTTTCAGCATGGTCCGGCATAGGAAGCGGAGCCCCATAGGTCGACATAACCAAATCTCCAGCATACTGATTAACCGTTCCTTCTGCCTTTAAAATAATAGCGGTCATTTCGGTAAAATACTCGGTCATCAACTTCGCCATCCCAACTGGTCCCAATTTTTCGGCCACCGCCGTAAAACCTTCCAAATCGCTAAACATAACTGTCATATACCGCTCTTCGCCGCCGGATTTTAATAGCTCGGGCCGCTCAATAAGTTGATTCACCATAACGGGAGATAGATATTTCGAGAAAGCTTTCTGAATAAACCGTTTTCTCTTATCCTCAATATAAAAGTGATATAAGGAGGCTCCGCTAAATATAAAAATTTTGGAAAAAACTGGAAAAGCTACATTGAGCCAAAGTCCTTCTTTGGTAAATAGAAAATAATCAAAACCCATATACGAAATAATGCCAAACGCAAGAATTCCACCCATGGTCCAGGGTTTCAAAGATAAAGATCCAAAACCAAAAACAAGCCCCCAGAAAATAATAATGGCCAGATCTAATAAAGGTAACCAATCAGGACGAACTAAAAAGTCTTCGCTCAATATATTTTCAATAACATTGGCATGAACCTCAACCTCGGGAAATTTTGGCCCATAGGGAGTGGTAACGCTATCGTAGGTTCCCGCAGCCGTACCACCGATTAAAACAATTTTATCTTTTAACCGCTCCTTGCCAATCTGTCCGCTCAAAATTTTCGTCGCTGAAATATATGAAAACGTCCCTGAATGTCCACGATAATTAACCAACATTTCTCCTCTAGGAGAAACAGGTATATCCAACGGACCCAGACGAACTCCAGAAAAACCAGAATCATCGGCTTCAACTTTTAAACGTTCATTTTTAACGTGTTTAATAATTTGAAGAGTTAAAGGAGAATAAAATCCATCACCATACTTGACAACCATTGGAGCCCAGCGAACAACCCCGTCGGAATCTGGACGATAAAAAGCAAACCCAGATCCAACCGCCGCTTGGCTCATTTCAGGAAGACTAATTTCAACCTCAGATGCTGTAATTACATTTTCAGGCTTTTGAATTGACTGAGACTTTGAGAGATTCTCATATATCGAAGGCTCTAAAAGTTTAAGTAGTTTTTCGCTAGGGGGAAGCCCAGGCTCCTCGTCAAAATAAAAGATGAAAGCCAAAATAGTACGCTTAGAAGCGCCTATAGCTTCCACAAAACGTCTATCCGAAGCTCCTGCATCGTTGAGCCACTGTTGCAAAGTATCTTTAGGGACACCATCCTCATTTTTAAGACCTTCCCGCACATTGTCCATAGGGATGAACAAATCGTTTTCGGGAAAAAAGATATTAAAAGCGACTGCTTTCGCCCCTGATTCCGCTAATCGATCAATCAATTGCGCATGCAATGTTCTTGGCCAGGGCCATCGGCCTTGTTCCTTTAAACTTAATTCGTCTATTGCGGCAATTACTACTTGTTCTTTCAGGGATTTTGAGCCATCCCGGGAGACCATTTTTAAGTCGTAGGCCTTTTGTTCTAAAGACTCAAAAAACTGGAGATCCAAAAAATAGATCAACGCAGTAATTAAAATTAACGTGGCAGGAATACTAGCGTTATCTAGATAATTAGATTTCATTAAAAAATAATGTTAAGTTTTTGTGACATTTATTTCTTAGGATACACGTCTTTTTAGGTTTCTGGAACTGTATAATTTATCATATATTTAGGAGTTATATCTAATTGCAAGCTCCAAACAAATTTCAAATAAAACAGAACAAACATCAAAAAACTTCCAATGAAAAAATTTCCTAATAAACAACTGGTTAGCCTAACTTTTGTTCTTATTTTTTTATTCAACTGTCTTTCAGACGCTTTAGCTCTTCAAACTGAACAAAAAACAATTATCACTCCTCGCTATTACATAGATAAAATTTATCCATCCATGATGGGCCCAAGTTCCAGCCAAAAGTTTTCATTGATAGAAAATGAACCTAGGCAACTATTGTGGATTACGGGCTACAAATCACGTGTGCTAGACGCAAAAAATCCTAATAGGGAATTTAAAGAGTTCATGTGCCACAGCAACCTGAATATAAACATGAAAAAACATAGAACTCTATTCGGGTGGCGACAATACCCAAGCGAAAGGTTTTTTACCCTCTCCGAAGGACGCGAAGCTATAAATTTTCCAAAAGGGTTTGGAATTCCAGTTTATTCTGACGAAATATTTAGATTAGATGCCCAAACTTTGAACCACAATATTGAAACTCCAAGGGCTCAAGTAAAAATCGAAAATGTTATCACGTTCGTACGCAACAAAAACTTGAATTTCCCTATGAAGCCGCTGTTTTTGAGTGCGGCAAACGGATTAGCGCTTTTAAAAGGAAAAGACGGTTACTATGGAGTATTAAAAGCAGATCCCCAAAAACATGGGACCGGTTCGAGTAAAGCGCATAATGCTCATAACGCAAAAATAAGAAAAGATATTTTGGGCCGCGAATTCACAGGACATTGGGAAGTGCCTCCAGGAAGACACACCTACAAAACATTGGTCACTCGCTGGATGAATTTACCATACAACACAACCGCCCACTATATTTCGGCCCACGTCCATCCATTTGCAGAATCGTTAGAATTGAAAGATCTTAAAACAGGAAAAATAATTTTTAAAACTGAAATTAAAAATAAAAAAAACAAAATTGGCCTGGCATCTGTGCCTACTTTATCAAGCGAGAAAGGGGAACCTTTATATAAGGATCGGGAATACGAACTTATTTCCGTTTATAACAACACTTCAAAAAAGAATATAACGGTGATGGCCGTCATGTTCTTATATCTTTTTGACAAAGAATTCGACCAATCCAATTTAAATAATTCCACTTTAAACTGGTTTAAAAGTCTGATTCCCAGGGTTCCAAAAATATAAATATTAGGGTTTATCAATTCCCATTTGTTTGAAGATTTGCCCCATAGCTCCGAGAAAATTTGCATTTTGCTCGGCCTTCATTTCTTTTTCGCTTTTTTCCTCATCCCAAATATTTACCTGAATCATCGGAGGTTTCTCCAATTGGTTTTCCAAAGCGTTTCCAGAGTGAACCGGCGCGTGACAAGTCTGGTTTTGACACAAATAAACGGCCGAATTTCCATTTTCTGCTCGTTTTCCTTGCGCCATTGGAAAAACTTCATCAGTCTCCGGCCCTTTCGAGTGAACTAAGATTTTGTTGGGGATATAATCATGCTGAGCTTTCCTATACATTTCTTGAAAAGCAGAATCTTCTCTGGCTCCCACAAAAACCATTTCAGTCGGAGAACTTAGAAATGAATCTAAAGCTGAAAGCAAACCGTTGCAGGAAGCTGGCTGTTCTTCTATCAGTCCTTGAAACGCTTTAATCGTTTCTTCTCCTTTTTTTAGAATAGAATCGTCTCCGGTCATACGTCCTATTTTTATTAAGCAAAGAGCGGCAATTGCATTTGCGGAATAGATGGCCTCATCTTGAGGGTTTTTGGGGCGAACAGGTAGAGACTCCTCTAAATCTCCATAAATAAAAAAACCGCTATCCTTAGAATCCCAAAATTCATCTATCATTTTAAGCGTTAGTTCTTTAGCTCTTAAAAACCATTTCAATTCAAAGCTGGCTTCGTACAGATTTAAAAAACCTTCAATCAAGTAAGCATAATCTTCTAAAAATCCGGTTATTTTAGATTGACCGTCTTTATAAATTCTTAACAGCTTCCCGTCAGACATCATTTCGGACCAAATAAACTCCGAACATTTGACGGCGGAATCCAAAAACCTTTCTTTGCCTAACACCGCGTAGCCTCTGGAAAAGGCGGTAATCGCTAATCCGTTCCAAGCAACGATTAACTTTTTATCCGTTCCAGGTTTTGCTCTTTCAGATCTTTTCTTCAACAAGGTTTCTTTAGCTTTGTTTAGAATATGACTTACTTCAAAAATGGCAATACCTTCTTCCTCGGAAATTTTTTCCATGGAATCAGCGCTAGTGAGAACATTGGTCTTCCCTTCGAAGTTGCCAACTGAAGTGATTCCAAATGCCCGGGCCGCTACTTTGCCGTGCCTTGGGCCTAATAAATCTAAAACCTCTTTAATACTCCAAACATAATATTTGCCTTCCACTCCCTCCGTATCCGCATCCTGACTAGCATAAAAATATCCTAAAGGATCTGTCATCTCTCTTTGCATAAACTCTAAAGTTTCAGCTGCAATTTCGTGATACATGACTTGTTTGGTAGCCTGAAACGTATCTAGAAATAATTTAACGAGAAGAGCGTTATCGTAAAGCATCTTCTCAAAATGGGGAACCAACCATTCTCTATCAGTAGAGTAGCGATGGAAACCACCGCCTAATTGGTCGTAAATACCTCCTTTGGACATTTGAGTTAAGCTTTTATCCAACATCTCCATTGATCGTTGATCAGATTTTCTTTTCCAATTACGCAGTAAAACCTCGTAATTCATAGGCTCCGGAAATTTCATTCCCATCCCAAAACCACCATGAACGTCGTCAAACCGTTCGTCTAAAAAAGCCGCCGATTGTTCTATGGGCTTCCAATCTAATGTAGAACTTGCATTTGGAATTTCGCTCCTTTGTAGCATCTTTTTGACTACAATATTTGATCGAGTCAAAACCTTTTCGCTTTCTTTCTCGTGCATTTGCAAAGCTTCTTCCAACATTTGCAAAAAACCTGGACGATTATATTTTGCCTCAGGAGGATAATAGGTTCCTCCTAAATAAGCTTTCAAATCTGGAGTCAAAAATAAACTGACAGGCCAACCGCCATGACCCGTTAAGGCGATAACGGATTTCATATAAACAGAATCAACATCCGGTCTTTCTTCGCGATCAACTTTTATATTGATAAACCCCTCGTTCATCACTCTGGCGATTTCAGGATTCTCAAAACTCTCATGGGCCATCACATGACACCAATGGCAAGCAGAATAGCCAATACTTAAAAATATAGGTTTATTCTCACTTTTGGCTTTTTCCAAAGCTTCTTGTCCCCAAGGATACCAATGCACAGGATTATCTTTGTGCTGTAAAAGATATGGACTGGTCTCGTCTTTCATCCGATTGACGCCGTCTGTCATCAAAATTTTCTCCTATATACTTCTATTATTTGATTGGTAACCTTCTATTAAAGGAATTTAGCGTCCACAATTCAAGGTTTTTTTGAGAAAATCGATTTATTTATTAATCAAGATCA
>CAYFMN010000021.1:69015-69931 GCA_964344185.1 uncultured Nitrospinota bacterium | reverse complement strand
CCATTATTTTCAGCGCAAAGTAATCACAGGTCAAAAGATGCAAGATCCAGAAAAAAACAAAAGTATCAACTGTAGTTTTATATTCTTTTATGGAACTCTGTTAAGTAATTTTGAGACTCAAAAAAATTTAAATGTTGCTGAAAAAATCGAGTTGGTTCAGCTGGCCGAAGCGGAAGGAGAGTTATTTTCTTTTGGGGAATGGCCCGGAATGTTTCCTGGTAAGGGAAAAGTATTTGGAGAATTGTACAAAATTAAAGATTTCTCGATCTTTGACGTTTTAGATGAATTCGAAAACTATTTTCCAGAAGATGAAGAAAACTCTGAGTACATTAGAAAAATAATTAAATTAACGTCTCCTAAAGTGGATGCCTGGATTTATATTTTAAAAACCAAACCTTTGTATTTAGAAAAAGTAAAAACCGGGTCTTGGCTTGTTTTCAAAAACTTAAAAAAACTTTGATCAACTGGTTCAAAAATACCAGGATTATTTAAGCTTAAAAATTAACATTTTTTCTGGATCAGAATAAATGGTTTCAAAATTTCTAAAAAGGTATTGACTAAATTTGGAATACTTTTGAAGGCTATCGGGTTCGCAATTTGCGTAATATTCCGCCCCTTTATCAAGGAAGTCTTTCATCGCTTCAATATGTTCATTTTTTACAAAACCTGTATCAAAAGATATTGCATAGTGTTTTTTAAAAAATTCTCTTTCCATGTAAAATAGCCATCCTACCCTTTCGCTATAATATAAAAGTCCGGTTTCATCCTTGTAAGAAGTCAGCAGGATGCTATCTTTGGGAACCGCCTTTTTTACGAGATTAGCGCAATCAATAAGTTCATTTTGCGTTTTGCTATTTTTAATATACATCTGAGCAGTATTCACATTAACTAAAGAAACTATAACTACCGTTGCAAA
>CAYFMN010000021.1:36897-69005 GCA_964344185.1 uncultured Nitrospinota bacterium | reverse complement strand
TTTTTGATGCACTTGCAAAAACTCCAAAAAAAGAAATCCTTGGCAAATCAGTTGTGAAATGCGTAATACTTGCGGCTAAGAGGGGTAGTAATGGCAAGTGGTAATAGAAATGAGTCGCAGTATGGAAATTAAAGAAAAAATAATAAATTGCCAAAGACAACAAAACCGGACTAAAAAAATACCTCCTTCCATCGTCCTTAAGCAGTTTAACCAAAGAGATTAATAAAATAACGCCAAGTATCCAATCTAATGTATTCGATCTTCCAGTAAGGAATGAATATCTAAATTGCATCCATATATTTAAATAATAATTAAACTTTTCTGTCGAAAAAAACAGCTCAGGCTTAAACCAGTTTCCTATTTGATAATTTGAAGTGATTGGGTTATGGAATTTGGAGTGAACCCATCCACCATAGATAGTCCACAAAACCACCGGCATAAAGCAAACTAATAATAAAGAGATCAATTTTGTTAGCTTTATCCTTTTAGCGGAATGTAGTTTCCACAACAAAAACGATAATGGAGCTACGAGCAATACCGCCATATGGGACTTAGATAAACATGCTAACGCTATCAATAATATTAAACGCCACCCTGGGAAATTAAAGTCATTATTTGAGTAGCAGGTATCTAAGTCTAATAGAGCCCAAAGATATAAAAAGAGCGCAAAGCTATCCGGCTGAAAACTTCTACCTGTTATAATCCCTACAAAGGTAAATAAATAGAACATTATTCCTACAAAAACGTTTCTTATAGGATAATGTCTTTTTAGAAGAAGGCCGAATATTCCCGCTCCCAATATTCCAAAAGATGCAGAATAAAATCTTCCTATGGGTTCGATAGGAAAACCCGTCAATTTTGCCGACAACGCCGTTATCAAATTAAATAGCGGAAACTCTAAAACTAAATAAGCGTTATCAGGGCCGTAACGATTTACTCTGGGCAAAAAAATATTAAAAGAATCTGCAATTAGGTTGCGCGATATATCGGCAGTCTGCGTTTGCCTGCTTTCCATTATTTCGACGATTGGCTGGTTTAGATTCTGCAAACGCACTGCAAAGCCGATTATCAAAATACCAATTAAAGCAAAGGACCATATCAATTGTTTCGTCAAATTTAACGCCTTAAAAAATTAAGTTTATAGTTTCAAGAAACCTTGTATCAAATGCTTGCTTCGACAATATAAGCGTTAAAAAAATAAAATCGCATATAATTTTTTTCAATAATTATACTTTCAAAAAAAATGGGTTTATGGGGAACTCCCCATAAACCCATTAATTATTTTTTGAAAAATCAGTAAGCTAAAAGCGTTACTAAATAAACAAATACAACTTTTTAAATTATTCTTTAAATCTAACTGTATTATTCCCTAATCAGTTTCTCTCGGTACTGGTGGTTAAAATCTCTTAAGCTGATATAAGGATCAACTGCGTTTTCCTTGAGGTCTTTAAAGTCATCAACTACAAACGAAGTTGAATTGACCTTATCTTCAGCCGTGATTCCGGCTCCTACTATAAACGAGGGCGAAAACCAAAACGCCGGGTTTAGAAACGCATCTAAGATCTTTCCCGCTAAGTTTCTAGGAGAAGACGGTCCAAAAAATGGCAACACTAAATAAGGACCTGAGCCAACATCATAAGAACCTATCGCTTGTTCCATATCTTCATTTACGGGTTCGACTTCATAATAGTCGCCCGCAACGTCAAATAATCCGCCAAGTCCTACGGTGCTATTTAACACTAAACGTCCAATAACTCTTACTGCTTTATCCAAATCCCCCTGCACTAAACTACTAACAAAATTCATTGGGCTTGCGGCGTTGGCAAATACATTTTTTATACCCAGACGAAAAGATTCTGGAACCCAATCTCTATAAACTGTAGAAACCGGCTCAATCATATAATCATACATACCATCGTTTACGCTTTGCATAAATCGATTGTAGTTTTCATAAGGATCTTTAATAGGAGGATATTCGGGATATTCATCGGCAAATGGCTCATCCTTCTCATTAAATTCCGGCAAATCAAAATCGTCTGCGTTACCTGTAGAATCAGAATCAGGGAACTCTTTTCGAATCTCAATATCAGCCTTAGGAGAGCTTTGAGCAACTTCAGACGCTTTTTCTACATCGGCCTGAACAATTTCTTCGGTTTTCTCGGCAACTGGTTGGCTTTTTGGAGCTCTTTCTATAACCGGTTCGGAAACTTTAGCAATGCCTTGTACTAAATCGATGGCCGAAACGGTTGAGCTTGGCTCTTCCAAATTAGAAGCAATGAGTTTAGGGCTTGATTTTTCTATCGTTATCGAAATATTTGCTATATTTTGAACTAAATCAATTGCTGGCGTATTGTCTACTTTTTCTCCAAATGCAAATCCCGGGGAAAAACTTATTCCCAAAACTAAAATGGTTACTCTCAAAAGTCTATATTGCGAAAATTTCACTTTATCACCCTTTTATTCCTAAGAAATAAAACCATCAATTTACGAAATATAACAAATACTTAATGTTTTTTCACCAAATATTCAGCAAACCCTTTTTTTAGTCGAAAAATAAGGCCAAACATTTCATTAAACCGCCTAATTTTGTGTATAAAGCCCTACTTATCGGTTAAATAGCAAAAATGGATTAGGAAATTATGAGGTAGGTTCTGGCATAGCGTCTTTTAGTTTCGCCAAGGTTTTCTCTGGTATTTTGACATTCCTTTCCTTTGCATTTGCTACGATCTTCCAAGCGTCTTTATACTGACTCAAAGAATAATAAGAGTTTATCATCACATCCATCGCAATCTCATTACTCGGATTAACGTTTAAAGATTGCTTAAGTCTTTCAATTGCGTCTTTGGTATGACCTAAAGCTAACAAAGCCGCTCCCCAGTAGGCAAATGCATTGCTGTTTTCTGGGTCTAATTTAATCACATGGAGGTATTTTTGCACCGCTTCTTCATATTTATGCTCCATTGACAGAGTAAGTCCCCAATAAAGAAAAGTTTTAGGGTTATATTTATCAATTTCGGCGGATTTTTCAAACTTTTGAACAGCTTCAAAAAACTTTTTAGTCTTTACCAGGGAAATTCCCCACCATGTATAAGCAGCAGCGTCTTTAGGGTTTCGGGTTATCACTTCTTGAGCGGTTTTTTGAGCTTCTTCATGCTTACCTAAAGCAATCAACTCCTTTATATCATTAGCGTTTGTTTGAAAAGAGTCTGCTTTAAAATCCTTTACTTCTTTTTCAGTTTTCTCTGTTTGCTCTTTCTTTATTCGAGCCTCCTCCATTCTCTTTTTCTCGGTTTCCATACCTCTTTGCATTGAGAAATACAAAAATCCTGTAAGTATTAGAAAACAACATAAAATCCATATAACTTTTATTCTAGTGGGCATAACAAAACCAATCTTATTATCTTTTAAGCTTTATAAACTTAATAAACGCTAATATTTAATAACAAAAAATCCATAAATAATTAGCGTTTTAAATTTTTTAGAAATTCCCTTAAGAGCTGATTAACCTTCATATTTAAGAAATTAGTCTATACAATCTTGGGGGACTGTCAGTATATATTGTTAGCTTATCTGGATCAAAGTTTCTTTAATAATCTTTCAGCATTTTGAATCAATTTTTCGTTGTCTTCATCAGTTTCCAAATTAATAAACTCTCTTAGATGCTTTTCAGCCTTTCCCCTATGACGTTTCATATAATGAACCCCAAGATAATAATGTGCCAAAGAATATTTTGGATCCAGTTTCAACGCTCTTTCAAAAGATTTCCTTGCTAACTCCACTTCTTTTTGAAATGAATACGCTAACCCTAAATAAAGAAATACTTCCGGGTCGTTAGAATGCCAATCTAAAATATCCTTTAAGTTTTTTTCCGCCTCGTAAGCCCTTCCCGTCGCTAAATAAGTCTTGGCTAGATTGATGTGGCTGAATAAATAGTATGGGTTAATCTCTGAAGCGTTTGAATAGGATATTTCAGCTAAATCGTGTTTTCCCATAGCTGAATAAACATTACCCTGGTTCAAAAATGTCATCAAATGTTTAGGGTCTAAAGTTAAAATCTCAGAATAAAAAGAAAGCGCCAAGTCGAAATTCCCTTGTCCAAAGGCAGTTAAGGCCTTTTCTAACAAGTTATCTATTGTAGCCTTACGTTTAATTTCAACCATTTGGCTTTCTGATCGCTTCAACCCTTTTATCTTTTCAACAATATCTTCTTGTCTATCCTCATCATCTTCGAACTCGATTAAGTTTGGATCAATTTTAAAAAAAGGAGATATTTGACGAACTAAAGTCCCTCTATCATCTTTGTACAAATATTTTGGGGCTTGAAACTCCAAACTTAGATCGTCATCCGTATGAACCGGAGCGTTTTTGCTAAATTCTAACATTGATTGTTTAGGCATAATCATTAAGCTCATTAGATCAATAATATTATGAATGCCTATGCTTTCCAGATCCTCTTTTGCAGCGGGATCTTTGAATAACTCCATGACTTTCTTATAAGAAATTTTATAAGGCGAGTTCGCTCCAATTAATAAATAGTCATCGCCCACAATAGATTCCCACATCGTAACGGTAGAAAAAGCCTCATTAAATGTCTTTACAATGGATTTAAAGTTGCTAGGCGACATGTTTGTGTGGACCCAAATACAAACAACGCCTTCCGGGTTAAGCCTATTTTTGGCCAATTCAAAAAACTCTTGGGTAAATAACGCTCCTATTCCCGATATCCAAGGGTTCGATGGCTCAGAAATAATAACATCGTACTTTTCTTCTGTAAGAGCTACATGATTTCTACCGTCCTCCAAAATTAATTTTAATCGAGGATCGTCCATTGCAAAGTGGCTAAACGGTCCAAAAAAACGAGCTCCTTCCACAACTGTTTTCGAAATCTCTACAAGATCTATTTTCTTTAGTGGAAATCTTTCCACAGCGCCAGCGGTTATCCCGCTACCCATTCCAATAACTAAGGCCGATTTAGAATCAGGACGCAATAGTAATGGGAGGTAACCAGATAGTAACTGGGTTCGCATATCAAGAGCCAGAGAAGCGTCGGTTTTTCCATTAACCCTTAAAAAAATATTACCTGAAACAGACAATTCCGTTGTGACCGTGGCATGCATTCCCTCACGGTAAAATAAAATCTTGTTACTTTTTTGCACCGCTTCGTCTAAATCTTTAATACGGTACGGCATAAAAGAACCGCTTGAAATTATGGCTTTATCCCATTTAGGAAAACTAGATCCGGCAAAGTAGCAAGCCAACAAAACACCTGGTAAAACATAAAACTTAAAACTAAAGGAAGCCTTCGATAAAAAAACGATCAGGAAAATTCCAAGCGTAACATTAAGCAATGCGGCAATGAATATTGATTTTTCAAGTCCCAAAAAAGGAACTAACAAAAAGCCCCCAATAAAAGAACCGATAATGGCTCCAATAGTATTGGAAGAGTAGGCGGAAGCCACTGTATCGCCAACTTTTTTTAAACCGCCAGAAACGGCTTTAATAACTACTGGAAATTGCGCTCCCATTAAAAATGTGGGTATAAAAATAAATGAAAAAATTATTCCAAAATTGACCGTTTGTACTGTTTCAAACTCCACACCAAGTTTTTGATATCCCCATCGATTGATAAAAGGAACTAAAGCGAATAAAGGCAATACTAACAATGAAGATATCCCAATACCAATTTGAATACCGCCTAAAGCAAACTTTAAATCTTTTATACGAACGCAAAATCGAGAATAGGCTGCGGCTCCTAAAGCCAAACCTAGAATAAACGCTGTTACAATGAGACTAAAAGCATAAACTGAAGAACCTAAAACGAGGGAAAAGACTCGATTCCAAGCCACTTGATAAATCATGGCTGAAATCCCTGAAAATCCAAAAGCTAATAAAATCCAAAAGCGCTTCTTATCTTGAGGCGGCTCTATATTTTGCGGAAGGTCTTCTTTTTTATCTATATCGCCAGCATTACCAAAATTCCTAAACAAGCTCAAAACTAAAAGGCCAATGATTAGGTTAACTCCGGCCGCCAACCAAATTGACTTTTGCAGCCCAAAGGTTGGCATAATAATAAAAGCGCTTCCTAACGCTCCAGCCACAGCTCCAAAGGTATTTGCCGCATAAGCCAAACCCGAATCTTGGCCTACAGTTTCGTCATTTCTAGAAAAAAACTTGCTGATAACAGGCAAAGTCGCTCCCATCAAAACGGTAGGAACGATTAATATAAAAGAGGAAACTAAAAACCGGAAAAAACTAGCTTGAAGATAACGCCCCTGGTAATTTGCATAAATCCATTTAAGAAAAGGCAACGACCAATCAATTAAATAAGGAACTAGAATACAGAATAGCCCTATCAAAATCTCAAGAATGCCATAAACCTTAATGGGCTTAGGAAATTTATCGGCAATTTTTCCTCCTAAGATACTACCCAGGGCTAAACCACCCATAAATGTCGTTAATACGGCAGCTACAGAATAATGGGTATTACCCATTACCATTGCAAATAATCGAGTCCATACAACTTCATATATAAGACCCGTTATTCCCGAAAAAAAGAAAAATAGGAGAATCCAAATTCTGGAATGTCTATAGTTCAAAATAAATCAGCTAGATAGAGACTAAATTGTAGGAAAAAATGAGGACCTATTGAATCATTATTAAACGGATTTTGCAAACTCTTGATATCGTAAATTAATAACGCAATTAACAAGAGTCCCAAAACGGAAGGCAAACTAACAGAAAGGAAATAAACGAAAATGAGGGATACTGAGGATTAAAAAAGGATTAAGAGAAAAACCTATAAAGAAGCAAGCAACCACAACCAATAAAATTAGGCTGAGGTGGCTTCTTTTGCTCTGTATTTTCCTAATTCTTGATTCAAGGATTCAATTGTTTTATCACTTTTTCTAAGATTCGAACCCATTTTCATACGGCTGAAGATACCATTTAAAAATGCTAGAAAGTAACCAATTACAAAAGAGGCAAGAATCACATATAGCAAAGAAATATGGGCCTTATGCGCATGAAAACTCCAATCGTAATAGGTAATTTCAACAGGAGCCATATTCTTTACTGAAAAGGATGTAATAACAATCAAAAGTAAAATATTAAAGATGAGTTTAAAAGTCAGCATAGAAATCCCAAGCTTTTGGGTAAATATTTAAATGAATTAATTATATCGGTTTTAGTGTCCTGATTTCAATTCTTCTACCGAAGGTAACTCCTCTTCAATCTCCTCGCCTTCTTGGTGCTCGCTGGCAGCTAATCGAATTTCTCCAACATGCGACGCTGAAGACTCTGTATCGGCAGGAGCTAAGGCTGGGATAACATCTGATTCAACCTCAGCATGGGCTGCGGCTTCTTCGCCATGCTCTTCGGCGGCGGCCTCTTCTCCGCCTTCTTCAGACTCCTCGGCGGCTTCTTCCCCGCCTTCTTCAGACTCCTCGGCGGCTTCTTCCCCGCCTTCTTCAGATTCCTCGGCGGCCTCTTCCCCGCCTTCTTCAGATTCCTCGGCGGCTTCTTCCCCGCCCTCGGCGGCCTCTTCCCCATGGCCAGAGGCTGACGATGTACCTGTATTTTCCAGCTTTTTTAACAAACTTTCAATATTTGAAATTACACTATTAGAACTCGATAATACTTCCGGTCCTGCGTTAGCGGTTACGCCTTTAATGGCAACAAGAGCGCGTTTAAGCTCCATAATAGCCATCTTTCTTTCATAATCGCCGATAGCAGTTTCAAGTTTTTGTATACTTTTGTTAGCCTCTTCCAGGTTTTCATCTATTTCTTTTTTGAAGGAGTCTACTTTTCCATCAAGTTCAGAAACCGAAGCGTTTGCCTTTTCTAATCCTTCTCCAACCGCTTTAACGTCGGTACCTAATTTTGCCACTGAATCGTCAATTTTCTTATCGGTTTCAGATAAAGACGTATCTAATCCACTTACACGAGTTTCCAAATCGCTGATAAAGTAAAAATTAAATACTAAAGCCAATCCAGCCGCGCCTAAACCAACTATTGCGATGGTCTTAAGAAAACCCATCTCTTCTTGCTCTTTATCAACCGGTTCGATGGGTTCGCTATGAGACTCTTCAGCAGAATAACCTGCCGCTTCGCCTTGCTCGTAATAAGAGCTAGCATCTTCTCTTTCTTCTCTTTTAATCGCTTCTATCCGCTCTTCTACAGATTTTTTCTCGGATTCATTATTTTTCTCGGTCATGATTTCTCCCAAAATCAAAAATTCTGAACGAACTATCGACGAAACAAATTTACTTTTATAAAAGCCTTTGGCCTTAATCTATTCGTTATAAATACCGCTCAAAAACAAAAAAGCTCTTCTCTAATAAGAGCTTGATTTGAAAAAATATTTAATTGAATTATACTTAATCTTAAAGAAACCTTCTTATTATCACAGGAGGGGGTCCAAAGAATTGTGTCCCTCTTTCAAGCGCCACAACTTCATATCGCTTCAACAACAGTAATCTTTAATTAGAACAACAAAAGCTTGCTGTTTTAACGGTTTTTAAAGAGACATGGCAAAAAATGAATAAAGATATTACTAGTGGGTCCCTTACTTTGTCAAGAAAAATTAAATTCCCCTTTTTGCTATTTTTGTTTGTTACCACTATTGTTACAAATAGAGGTATTTCAATAGCAAAAGACTATTTTTCAATCCTTTCCCACGCAGAAGATTTATCAAAATATTCCCAAAATGAAACTGTTTTTTTGGATGCCCGGTCTACCTGGAAGTTCCTCTTAGGACATATTCCTGGCGCTATTCACTTACCAAATTGGAAAAATTTTACTGAAACCAGAAACGGAGTTCCAGGGGTCATTATTAATGATTTAAACTCTTTAGCGAACAAAATTTCCGAATTGGGTGTCGATAAACACAAAAAAATCATTATTTATGGAGATCCACAAGACCCTTGGCGAACCGATGGGCGCTTTTTATGGATGTTTCACTATTTAGGTTTTGAGAATGCGTCTATTTTGGAAGGAGGGATGGAACTTTGGCAAAAAGCGGGAAATAAAATTGAGCGAGGGCGTGGAATAAAAGTCATCAAATCCAAATTCAAAGCGTCGGATATTCAACTAAATAATTCAGTAATTGCCAACCAAGGTTGGATTAGAGACAGATTGAGCGACTCTAATCTTTCTATAATTGATACGCGAACATTAAACGAATTTAAAGGCGCGACCCCATATGGGTCTCAAAAGGGGGGCCACATCCCTGGAGCTGTTCATATTGACTGGAGAGACTTTTTTAATAAGGAAGGATTGCTAAAAGATAAAGATTCATTAATTAAAATATTAAAAAATTACGATATTACAGCTCATAAAGATGTTGTTGTCTATTGTACCGGAGGCGTACGTTCTGCTATGGCTTATTTTGTTTTAAGGTACTTAGGGTTCAAAGCAAGAAATTATGACGGTTCCTGGTGGGACTGGAGTTCTTCTCAACTGCCAGCCGAATTGTAGTTTTGATATTATTTGAAAAATCGTTTTTTACCCTTTCCCAAACCAAATTATTTTTATAGCTCATACTTCTCAAAAGTTTTTTGAAAAGATATTATCATTTTGAAGAAGTTTTTTTTTCAGGAGCCTTCTCTCCAAATATTTGTTGAAAAACTTTAGCGTTCTCGGAATGAAGTTTTTTTTCCAAGTCAATTTTCGGTTTTTGACTAATCGGAATATCAATATTTTTTTGCGTAGATTTTTCGTTTTTTTGTGAATTCATCGAACCTGAGCCCCCTCAAAAAACCTAATTTTTCTTAATTTAGGAAAAACTAACCCATTGATAATATTACGCTTAAAATTTTTCCTTTTTCAAAATTATTTTTTCAAACATCTGCCAGACTTCCGCAAATTTTCGAAATTAAAGAGAAATCCTTCGCTTTATCTAGAAAAAAATCCGCTCCTAACTTTTCACATTTCTTGCGAAAAATCGGTAATGAATGGTTAGTCAAAACCATTATTTTGGTAGGATGCTCGGCTTCTTTAACTATTTTAATAAAATCCATTCCATTTCCATCAGGTAGCTGAATATCCAAGATCATTAAATCTGGTTTCAACCAGGGCAAAGCTTCTCTCGCCTCAGTCAAACTAGCCACTCTACCAATGGACTGAACGTTTTTAATATCAGATAACATGGTTAAGATTCGTTCTCCAACCGGCTCAGAGTCGTCGACCACCAAAACTTTCATTTTCATTGCGCCCTTCCAAGTTACCTGCTTGTTATTCAACATAATTTCCAATTTTAATATTATTGATTTGGTTAATTTTTAAAGCTAAACCAGTAAATCTCTTTAAATAAAATTATGAATTCGAGGCGGCATCGGCTTTATCTTCAAGCATCTTTTGAACAATTTCATCAAATGTGTCCACGTCAATAGGACTTCCTGTGTAATAAAAAACTTGGCCAAATAGTATTTCTTTTTCATACAAAACCGCTTCTTTTTCATTTACCAAAACAAGATAATTTAGCTCTCTTTCAGGGAACTTGTACTTAATGGTAACCATTAATTCGGAAGCTAACATTTCTGGAAGAACGCTAGGACAAATAATTAAGCGATAATTTTTTTCTTCAAGATAAGAAAGAACCCCCTCGGCTCCATTGACAATATCGATATTCTCATAACCTCGGTTTTCTAATTTAACCTTCAGATACAAACTGTATAAAGTATTGTCGTCTACTATTAGAATTTCAGCGTTTTTAGCCATTTTATTTTCCCCTTATTTGGCGATCTTTGGAGAACTGCTTTTATGAAGCTGTTTGCTTTCAACGACCCGATTAAAAACAGGTAAAAAAGATAATAAGTCCCAATGCAAACAGTAAATTCAATTCAACCGTCCAATAACCAAATTTCTGTATAGTCATTTACTCAAACCTAAAAAATTAGCGCTAACGAATGAAAAAGCATTCAATCGAGCTTAATTTTAGTAAATGGCAAAGGACAATACAGTCCCTAAAACCTTTAATTTATTTTAGAAATTTCCTTGTAATATGTAGTGATTCCCCTACAAAGGAGGAAAGCGGGTTGGGTAATATTTTTTGGTTTAAAAATGAATGGTGATTACGCTAGTAGAATCAAGGAAGGGAATTAAATATTTTCTACTAAACCATTTTGGAGAGCATATAAAGTAAGTTGAGCGTTATTTTTTATATTCATTTTTTCTAGAATACGAACGCGATGAGTGCTAATCGTATTAGGGCTAACACAAAGTTCTTTAGCTATTTGGGAAACAGTTTTTCCTGAAGCTAATAAACACATAACTTGGAACTCACGATCAGAAAGAGTTTCATGAGGAGGCTTATCGGATTCAAAAATACTAAACGCAAGCTTTTCAGTTAGTTGTGGGCTAATAAATTTAAAACCATCATGAATTTTTCTAATGGCTTGAACCAATTGATCCCCGGCGCTTTCCTTTGTTAGATATCCTGAAGCTCCGGCTTTTAGATACCTGACAGCAAAACGATCTTCAGAATACATACTTAAAACCAATATAGGCAACTTTGGATTAGTAAGCTTGATTTCTTTTAGGGTTTCTAAAGAAGGTTTTCCTGGCATTGATATATCCAATAAAACAACATCAAGTTCATTGCTAGCGACTCTTTCTAATACTTGCTGCCCATTTCCAGCCTCACATGCAACGACAATATCATCCGTTTTAGAAAGAAGCTGCGCCAAACCCTCTCGAACCACTACATGGTCGTCCGCAATTAAGACCTTTATTTTTTTTGCCATTATTATTTAACCTGATATATGTTCACTTTTTCTTTAGCTTCACTAAAACCATCTCCCAGAGGTATATTAACCTTGATAGAAGTCCCATAACCTGATTGGCTTAAAACAAAAACTTGTCCCCCCCAAACGCGCGCACGCTCTCTCATTCCCATCAGACCCAGCGATTTTGGATTAGACATTTCAGGCGCTGCGATCCCTTTCCCATTATCAATAATTTCAAGTAATAAAGAATCTTTTATCTTTTGTAATTTCACCTGAATTTTTGAAGCATTTGCATGCCTGGCAATGTTAGTCAAAGCTTCCTGATATATCCTAAATAACGCCATTGCTAGATCGGGTTCCAATGATACTTCTTGAACACTAAACTCCAATTTCCACTCCTTACCCACTCTTTCCTGAAAGTCTTCAGCGTACCACTCTAACGCTTCTGAAAGACCCAGATGGTCTAAAACTTCAGGTCGTAAATCGGGTGGCAATTTTCCTAACCGTATCAATAGTCTGGTCGACAAATAACAGTATTCCTTCAATCTTCGCTTCCTGGTCTTCGAAGCCTTTAGGAAACATATTTTTTACAGAGGTTAAATCCATTTTTAAGGCGGTTAGCATTTGTCCTAATTCATCGTGTACTTCGCGAGAAATTCGCGCGCTTTCCTCTTCACGAATCGATTGCATTCTATTATTTAGATGCCGCAACTGGTCGCATGAGTTTTCCAAGTTTTGTTTGAATTGAACTAAGTCTTTATCCCTCGTTTCGATTTGGGACAACATTTCATTAAATTGTTTATATAACAAGCCAATCTCGTCGGAGCTGTCATGATAAGCCCTAATCGAATAATCTCCTTTTTGTGAAATGCGTTTTTCCATTGCCGCCAAGGCAATTATTGGTTTTGAAATTATACTTTGAAGAGGGATGGAAAGAACAAAAGAAATAGCCAAAGTAATCAACAAAATAAAACTTACAAGATAAACGTAATTTTTTAATTGGGCATTAAACGCATCCATATTGGCATGCAAATAAATTTTACCAATAGATTTCCCTTTTAAAAAAATATTTTGAAGTATCTCAAAGTGTCCATTTACAAAATCATATATTTGAGAGTTTAAATTTGGCCCTTGAAAAGAGGAAGACGATTTGCGAGAGTATTTAACAAACAGATCGCCATTTGCGTCATAAAGAGCCGCAAATTCTATCTGTTTTTCTCTAGCCAGAAGAGACTCTAAAATCTCAATTCCCCTCCTTGAGTCTTCGAAAAGCAGAGCCGCACGCGCCATACTTCCGGCGGAATCGGCAATAGTCATATTATGACGAACAAGATTTTTTTTAAAAATACTTAAATCGTTGTAAGAAAAAAGACTAGCGGCAACCAGTAGCGTTAATAACGCCATGGAGAGCAAAATTAAAATCAATTTACCGCGCAGGTTGAGCTTTTTAAACCCAAACATTAATTAACTTCTAACGCAATATCCAACAACTCAGAATCGACTCTAAGACGGCTCCTTTTTATCGCGTCTTTATTAATAGTAAATTGAATGGTGTCATTTTTTATCAGGAAGTTTATGGCAGGTTTCATTTGAGAGGTTGACGACTCCTCGCCAATAACCAAAACAGGGGAACTCGCAACTTTTTTTAATATTACATCCATATGACGATTTTCTTCTTTGGGAACAAAAAGAATGTGGCATTCATACCAAGGATCGTCCATCCCAAGTCGAATTACATTCATCGGTCTGCCTTGCGCTTTCAAATTCTCCGCTAACACTTCCAAAAGGTCGCCAAAAGGGTCGCGCCCAACGACACACAATGAAAAATCAAAAGGAGCGTAAAATTGATCGCTTAGAGAAGCGGTTTCTTCAGGCCACCTTATAAACTGGGTGAAATTATACAAAAAACCCGCTTTCAAAGCATACTCGCCAGAATTGTCCTTGAACGCCAACGCCTGAGTATTAATAACTAATAAAAAAAATAAGACCCAAACCTTAAATACAAAAGATCGAATTAAATTTAAGTTAATAAATCGCTTCATAATAATTTTTTAATTATTTCTTTATTTTTATTATAAGACTATTCAGTACAACTTTTTTAGTCATTTAATTATTATACGACCTTAGAAAGTTTTTTTAAAAAAAAGTAAGTCAAACTGTTTCAAAAATTTCAAAACCACAAATATTGTATTAACTTAACGGTTTCACGGTATGTCTTTTTTGACGAGCGTAGCCAATGGCAATCGCCAGTTTTCAATATCTTGTGTATCCAAATGAGTAACAAAATAATACAATCGTTTAGCCGCGTTTCCTCCAGTTGCGAAACGGTCTCTTAAAAAATAAGGAGGAATAGACTGGTAATATAGTCCAACCTGAACCGATTTAGCTCCTTGGATTTCATTTAAAGAAATTTTATAAGTTAAATGATCTTGGCCAGCTTCATCAGGCTTGGGATTGACGCGCTCTCCCTTCTCATACGGAGCAGTCTCTTTATTAAAAGGCCCCGTTGCCGACCAACCTTTCGGCAAAATACGATTGTCTTTATATTCATTAAATAATCCTAAAAAACTCGTCGTTAGTTTTCCTTGATCATTGGTTTCTCGATTCTCATAAATTTGTACCTGATCCTGTCTCGTAATCAATGAATAATCACCCTGAAGTTCCTCAGGGTTTTTCGTAAACTCACTTTTCAACCAATTACCGTTTTGATCGATCAAAACGCCTGCTGGCGAAGTTCTACCAGATGACCAAAGAACTTGTTTTCCATCCGCTCCCCCTAAGACGCTTAATTGTAAAAAAGCTCTACGAAACCCGACGCCGGTAGGAAACTTATGACCGGTTAAATTTGTTACTGATACTTTAGCTTCCAGGTTTCCAGCAACTTTTTTAAGACTATCTAAACTTAGCTGAACCGTTTTGTTCTTAGCTTGCCAAAGCATTTCCTGTTCCGTCAAATCCAGCGGCTGAACAGGATTAGCGTCGGGCGGTAATGGAGGAGCTGGGGTTCCAGGGAAAAACTGACTAAAGCCGTTCAGTTTTTGAAATTGATTAAACATTTTAATAGCAAAAATATTTAGTCCCGCTAAAGTATGACGCCGATAACCATCTTTGGGTTTCAAATCTATATTCCCAGGATCTGTTAAGTTCGGGACCTGTGGAAAATCTGGAGTTTCAATATTGGCAATCCGAAATGGCGGCAAAGCCGAAGTTTTCCCCTCTTTGATCATTGCCGGAGGAAAATGATTTGGTAAATGACAATAGGCGCAAGTTTCTTTTTCGTTGTTGAAGTCGCTATTTTCCCATTCCATCCAAGTAGTTTGTTCATTGGAATGTTTAAAGGAATCAAACTTCCTAACAGGACCCTTTTGTCCATCTTTAAGCGGAATCTTAGGAGGCTCCACGGTATGACACGAACCGCAAAGGTCGCTATCCTTAATTTGCTCGCCGTATTTTGGAATGACTCCCAACGCTTGTTTCATAGGGTATGTCAAAATCTGATCGCTTGGAAATGGACCATATACTTCATCAGGAGGTCCTACCTTAAATTTCCCAGAAAAAGTTTCTTTTGTACCTAACCCTTTGGGGATAACATGATGGCAAACAGTACAAGATACTCCATCTCTAGCTAGCGCTCCATATTTACCCTCTTTAGCCAGTTCATGGTTTTTGCTAATAGGGGTTGCATATAAAATATCCTCAGAAAAGTTTTTAAAAGGTTCTCTCTTTGCTTTCCGGTCAAGGTCGTATTGCCGTTTCCCCATAACCGCATGACAACTTAAACAAAAGTTTGCGATATTTTTTCCATAAATTGGCCGCAAAGCCTTCTCTGACTCCAGTTGCGCATGGAAAACCGGATCACGTCCCGATAACCCCATCATGGAAGTCGCCCATTCGCTAAAAGGAGATATATAGTACTGTTTTGTCATACTATCTGTAACCAACATATTAGGCCATAAACCGTTGAGCAGATATGTTGCATCATGACATCCTTGGCAGGAGTCGCTTGAAAGAAACTGGTCTAAATGATTTGCTTGAGGAACTGCATGATCCATCGTTAAACTATTAGGAAATGCTAATTCCTGAATTTCCTTTTCTGCCGGCATAGTTTTTATAAATGAGGGAGGACTTTTTTCAAACAATTTTTTAAATAAGTTCACCACATGTTCATTAATAAAGCTATTTATTGGGGAGTTTAATAATTCCGACCCTAAATTAGAACTATTGGCAAAATTACCATGCGGACCAGAAGAAGATTTCACCACTGGCCGTTTGTCTTTTAATAAATGATCTGGAACCGAATCAGGCGGCTGTTCTATATAAGAATATGAAACAACGTTCTCACCTGATATATTGTCCAAAGTGATAAACGTTACTTGATCGTTATCGGCGGACGCGTGACAAGATAAACAAAAAGACAACCCATATTGCGCTCCTGTATATGATAACCCTTGCGTCGTGGGACTGCCTTTTGGATAATGTAAAAACCATAACCACCCATCTTTAGTTGATTGGTTACTCCGAATCATAACAGCCCATCCGTTAATCTGTTTAGGGTCAGGACCGTCCTTTTCCGGGTGGGGATTCGTATAAAACATTTCCTTAATAATGACAGCTTTGTCTTTTATTTTCCCTTTACGTCCTCCTTCAAGCCACTCCACAGCTTCCTTCGAATAATAAATACGAACACGCGCATGCGTCATATACCCCACTCCATTAATAAATGGACCGGTCATTCGAATATTATCCGAATACCTTGGGTCCTTATCATGCGCCCAGGTATGGTAGCATTCAGTAGGTAGAAATAAATTCAACGCAATAGAAACAGCGTATGGAGGGGTCACGGTACTTTTGGGGGGAATAAAAAAATCTAAAACTAATCTAAAAGCGTCTCTGGCTAAACCACATAGTATTGAGTTGGGCGCCGCTTTTTGATCGCGAGCTTTTTGAATGTCTTTCAGCTTTTGATGATGAACTTCTGGAATTTTTGACCAATCAATCGAAATAGGCGAGGCAAAAACCGAAGAACTTGCTACCCATGAAATCAGTAAAAAACTAAAAATAAACCGAAAAACTAACCGATGCATAATCCACCTCCGGGAAGCGATATGCCCTTATTGAGTAATTTTGCAAACAAATTTTAATTATCCATACTAAATAAAAATTTAAAATCTTTGTCTTTACTATTGCAAATTATCGCGATTTAGAATAACCACTTAGCCTTCCCATAAAAACTTCGTGGAACCTCGGTAGAAGTCGCTAGAGTTACATCTTTCCCTCTCTCGGACTCAGGATGCTGAGAGTCTTGAATGTTTTGCGCCATTAAGCTAAGTTCCAGCGATGGATCAGGCAACCAACCTAACCTGAGATCTAAACGCGTATAGCTTGGGACATTCTGGTTCGGCAATGACCCAACATAATAAACCATAGTATCGAATTCAAAGTTATGCGGTAAATCAAGGAAAGATCTCAAATTCCATTGCACATCAGGGTCGTTATCCTCCGCATTGTCGTCGTTTGGAAATAAATTTACATTGAGCCAGGTAAAAGATCCTTTCAATTTCCAAAAATCGGTGGGTTCCCATTGGGCCGCAGCTTCAAATCCATATACTTGAGAGTCTCTTTCATTATTGGCTATAACTGGCAATACCAGGTGCGCTGGAGCAGGATCTGTTTCCACAAAAAAACTTCCAGTTGTGGTATCAAATAGTTTGTCGTATTTATTGAAGTAAGCAGTGAAATCAAAAAGTAAATTATCTTTCGGTCTTACCCGATAACCAGCTTCATACGCCAGTAGTTCCTCAGATTCTTCATTGGGATTAGGAAATATACTAACGTCAATTCCCGTTCCATTCCCGGCGTCAATCGGAGTCAATCGAATTCTACCTCCTTTATCTAAACGGTCTGGTAGGTTAACGGCTCTCGAAACTGCCGCCCAAAGCCTATGTCTTCTATTTGGAGCCCAGGCCAAACGAGCGTTTGGCTCTATTTCAAACCCAGTAAATGCGGTAATTTCAAATTTAGAACCCAATGTCAGACTGAGACGATTTGGTATTAAATCAATCGTATCTTGGACAAAGGCGCTACCGTTGGTATAAACGCGATTGTCTGGTAAAACTTGAATAGTCAAACTATTTTCAAAATTATCTGCGATTGTTCTTACTTCTCCACCGATAACAATGTGGTTTCGATCTCCCCAATGAAACTCATGCTGAAGATCTACATCGAACGTATTTACAATGGAATTAAAAGACCCCGGTCTCCTGTCTTCCAAATCGTAATAAACTTGTAAAATCGATTTAGATCGATCTGGCCATGAACGAGTCCATCGACCTAATATATTGGCTCCTTGAATATCGTTATCGATTTCGGAGTTTAATGTTGTTGGCGGCGTAATTGTATTAAGCGTATCTCCTGTTTTAAATCCAAGCCGTCCAGAATAATAATCTCCTTGGAGAGTAAAGGTATCTTTACTAGACTTATCCCAATCAAAACGGAAACCGCCGCGAGCAACTTCCCAATCGTCAAAAGCGTCATTGCCATTAATATCTTTATTTTCATTTTTATTTGTATATTTCCCAAAAACTCGATAAGCAATTCCATTTTCCGAGCGACCGCCATAGCGAAATGTGCTAAACCCTCTTTCAAGGTTTCCAACGCCGCCTGCAACAAAACTGTTTTGGGTTTTTTGACTGCTCTTTGTAATTATATTTATAACGCCATTGACCGCATTGGCTCCCCACACTGACGCACCAGGTCCGCGAACAATTTCAATACGATCTATGTCTTCGGTCATAATGTCATGGTTACCCCAATTAACCCCCGAAAAAACCATCGAATAAATACTACGACCATCTATTAACACCAGAAGCTTATTCGCAAATATCTCATTAAATCCCCGAGAACTGATTGCCCATTGGTTGGAAGAAAAGTTTGCGACTTCTAAACCTGGAGCCATTCTTAAAGCGTCCATGACGGTCGTCGCCCCACTTCTCCTAATATCTTCATTAGTAATCACGTATACAGCCGCAGAAGCGTCGAAATATTTCTCTTCTTTTCTAGAAACAGAGGTGATCTTCATATTTATTAATTGTCGAAGATTCATCCTTGCAAATTGTAATACTTGAGGCTCGTCCGCCTTATCTTGAGCCCAAGTAAGCTGATGTAAAAACAAAACAATCAATATGACAATCAATCCGTTATTTATTCGAAATTTAAAAATTGACATTTGAAATATCCACCGCTTAAATTTTTTAATCGAAACTAGTCTTTTATTCACAAAACTTTCTGGGTCGTATTTTAATATAAAAATAAGAAATTTACTATTCACCCAAACCCGACAATTTGTAGTCATTTTAACTACACGACCAAATCACTCGGGTTTTCTAAAAATACCTTCAATAATGAAGCAAATTAGAATATTAAAAAAAGAAAGGAAGATACTAAAAATTATGTGAAGCTTTTGTGGAAGAAAAAGCTAACAAGGGTCAATTCTTATAGAGGAACTCTCAGCGTACTGACACAAATCAAACAAACTTCTTTAAAATGAAATTATTAAACTCATAAGTACTACAACAAAGATCATTAGGCTCATGCCAGTTTATTTCCCAAGCGACTTTCATTAAAAACTGACCCTTCGTTAAATTGATATTTTGATTTAACTCAACTTCTCTATACCACTTAAGATTTGTGCTTCCATATGTATTGATCACCTTATCTGGATTTAAAATGACGGCAGGAAATTCTTGATTTGGATTCTCCTTATTTATAAATACAATAGAAAGCCGCCTCATTCTATAGTTTGGACCTCGCCAGAAATAATAATTTTCGATATCCCCTCTTAAAAAATATTTTCCACTTTTCTTCTCAATATTTAATTTAAACCTGAAAGGGAGTTGTGTGTGACTATTAAAAAAGACATAGTGTCCTTGGAAAATCTCTAGCTTGGAATTTAAATCATATTTTTCTTTCAAATTTAGTGTATCGGCTTTTATCACAGGATGAAGCTCTTTTCCCGTTATCCTGGGTTTCTTTAAAAGCTTTTTCGCATCTAGCAATAAGTCTGCAGCCAAATAGGGATTACTCAAATTTCTGTAACAAGCCTGATTAAAGCGAGGTTTGTATTCATATGCCAATAACTTCCGCGAAGCGGCTCCCGCATCAACTAAAATTTCGTGAACCTTTCGAGCTTCTAGATCCTTATCTCTTAAAAACAAATCAAACTGTAAACCAGCAAGCCCCGTACTTTCTAAAGGATCTATGATAAAAAAACAGTTTTTCTCTGAACCAGAATTATTTCTATAAAAACTTTCTGTCGTTTCGTCTGAAGCTAACTGAATTCTCTTAAACGACATCGGATTATAATCTCTAAGGTAAACACGCTCATAAAACTCACGCGACGTAAGACCCAAGCGCTCCATTAAGGTACTTAATAAAATTTTAGATTTTTTATATGTATGCTGTTTAAAATTCTTAGGTTGAGCGGACAGAAACTCTTGAACGAAAGAAACAGAATGATAGGAAAAATAAATTAGATAGGACAAAAAAATACTTGATAAAAAAACTCTCGCGCTCAGCTTTGAAAACCACTGATAAATAAAAGCAATTGTCATCACGACAATCAAAATCTGCGGCACCACAAAGATATATGTATACCAAAAGTGTCCTTTATAAGGATGGCTCACTTCATAAATTAGACTGGGAACATAAAACAAAGCTAAAACAACAATTTCTTTACGACAAACATCCACTCCATTTTTCTTCGCGCGAACCGTTGTAGCCAGTACCATAAAATAAAAACTAAAAGATAAAACAAACCTATTAATGTTTTTAAAGTTATCGGAATGATCCTTGCCATTAAAAAAACTTCTATCAACCGATATTCGTTTAATTGTATTTTGAACGACCGCCATTTTGATAAATTTACCTAAAATCGACGATTCCTCTTCTTTGAAACTCAAATCTTCGCCTACATTACTGGGAGTATGACTTTGACTTTTATGTATAGCGTAAGGAAACAAACATATAAAAACCGAAAACAAGCTGATCGCTAAAACTCTCGGGCTAATTGGAACTTTTAAAAACGCTAAAATAAAGAGGACAACAAACGCATAAGTAATCATCGAATAATGGAACTGAATTCCAATACAAACAATTACTCCAAGTCCAACAAGGTACATCGTCTTTCTATATACCGTTAGCTCCAGCAAAAACCACAAAAACAAAACCGTAAACGGGAAAATATAGGCAGGATTAAATGGAAAGGTTATCGCTCCAATATGCGACAAAGTTAAAGAAAAAAGAATCGTGCAGAAGGCCGAAATATAAAAACCGAAGAACCTCAAGACTACCCAAAATAAAAGTACTAAAGTCGCAACCTCTAAAACAAAATTAAATGCAAATATCGATTCATACGAATAATGAAAAAACAAAGGGATGCATAGAAAAATATACATAAAGGGGCCGGGCAATCTACCTCCATTGCTTAGTTCGGGTCCGGCTAATGGGAAGTTTATTCCATCGAAAAGATTAAAAGCTCTATCAAAGTCTCTCGATATCCATTCATTTAAAAAAACTTCATCAAGACATTTCCAGCGGAGATAAATCCCCAAAATTGAGAAAACTGATAACGTTAAAACGGTCATCAATTTCAATTTTTGCTGATATGGTTGGTTCATAAATCCTATATCTTTCTATAATTATGTCTTCCAATAAAAAAAGCTAACTTTTTAAAACAAAATTATTGGTTTCGTAAGCGCTGCAACAATCATAGTTCTGTTCATGCCAATTTATTTCCCAAGCCACTACGATTTTAAACTGTCCTTTGGTCCAATCGATATTGTTGTCTAATTCAACTTCACGAAACCATTTGAGGTTCGAGTTTTGAAACGAATTAATGAGCTTATCCTGACTCAAAATACTCGAAATAGCGCTTTGATTTGGATTCTTCTTATTCCTAATCACAACAAAAAGTCTTCTCATTCTATAATTAGGGCCTTCCCAGAAATAATAATTTTCTATATCTCCTCTTAAAAAATATTTTCCACTTTTCTTTTTTATATTCAGCTGCAACCTAAAAGGTAGCCGTGTATGATTATTAAAAAAAACATAATGTCCTTGAAAGTTTATCAATTTTGAATCTGAATCATACTCTTCCTTCAAATTTAGAGTCTCGCTTTTTAATACAGGGTGCTGCGTCGTTCCATCTTTCCTTGGTCTTTTTATAAGTTTTTTCGCATCAACAAATAAATCTCTCAAACTTTTTTCAGTCAAAAAAGGATTACTCAAATTCCTATAACAAGCTTGCCGAAAGTTAGGTTTATATTCATAGGCTATTAATTTTCTTGAGGACGATCCTGTTTCAACCAAAATTTCATAAGCTTTTTTAATTGTAATGTCTCTATCGTTAATAAATAAGGTAAGTATTTGTTTTCCAAGAAATCCTTTATCCAGTGAATCAATAACAAAAAAACAACTTTCTCTAATATTATTAACTTTTTTATTTGCATTCTCATTTTTATCAAGCGAAGCCAACTGAATTCTCTTAAATGAATTTGGATTAAAGTCCCTAAGATAAACCCGTTCGTAAAACTGTTGCGGCGTTAAGTTTAATCTTTCCATTAAAGTTTTTAACAAAACTTTAGATTTTTTATAAGTATGCTGTGTGAAGTCTTTGGGTTGAGCAGAAAGAAAGCTTTGAACAAAATCAACAGTGTGATAGGAAAAATAAATTAGATAGGATAAAAATACAGTCGAAACAACCGCTTTCACACTTAAATTTTTAAATAATTTATAAATTGTAGCAACGGTCAACACCACAATCAAAATTTGCGAAACTATAAATATATAAATGTACCAAAAATGATTATCGTGCGGCTGGCTGATCTCATAAATCAAACAAGGAAAATAAAACGCGGCCAAAACGGTAATTTCTTTTTTACAGGATTCAATTCCAATCTTTTTAGCGCGAATTGCCGTTGTTAAAACCATAAAATAAAAACAAAATGACAATACGAACCAATTTATTTTTCTAAAGTTATCCGAATGATCCTTTCCGTAAAAAAAACTCCTAGCCTCAGATATACGGTCAATTGTATTTTGAACGCCTATCACTCGCGCTACTCTAATCAAACTCAATGGTTTTCGCTCTTCAAAAGTTAAAGATTCGCCTGCATTATTCGGAACATAACTTTGCTTTTTGTAAATTCCATAAGGAAGTAAACATATCGAAATTAGTAATATGCTAATCGCTAAATCTTTTGCATTGATTCGAATTTTAAAAAACACCAACGTAAAAATAATGGGTAAAACATAAGTAATTATTGAATAATGGAATTGAATTCCCAAACAAATGACTACCCCCAACCCTGCAAGGTATATCGTTTTCCTAGTTACGGTTAACTCTAGCAAAAACCATAAAAATAAAATCGTAAATGGAAAAATATAAGCGGGATTAAAAGGAAAAGTTACAATACCAATATGGGATAAATTTAGGCAAAACAAAATAGTGCATAGTGTCGATATATAGAAACCGAAAAACCGACGTAACACCCAAAATAAAAGTCCTAAAGCACAAATATTCCAAACAAAATTGAATACAAATATCGATTCATACGAATAATGAAAAAGTAAAGGAAGAGATAAAAAAATATACATAAATGGCCCGGGCAGCCTACCGCCATTATTTAGTTCGGGGCCGGCTAACGGGAAATATACGCCATCAAATATATTAAAAGCCCTATCAAAATCTCTAGCAATCCATACGTTTACAAAAACTTCATCCAAACATTTCCATCTAAGGTATACCCCTAAAACCAAGAAAAAAAATAACGCTATCGAAGTTGTTATTTTTAATTTTTCTGGAGAAGACGTATTCATAAAGTTCGTAGGCAAAGTAAATAAAATAGATGCGGAAAGCGTTTAAAAATTATTTAAAGAAAAACCATTGAAGGGAAAATTATTGAAGAGATTAGCTAGCATTTTTCAAAGCGCCGCTTGCGAAATAATAACCTATTTGACTTTATACTCCAAACACTTTACATAAGTTATAGATTAGTAAAACCAAGTTAATAATTCTATATTTACAAAACTGGTTTTATTCCTTTTCGGTCATATCTAATGTTTCTTTTTCGATGAACTTTCAGGCTCTCCCTAAAAAAGCTTCTCTATCTTCGCTTTTCCTGTTCCTAGCCTTAGGTCTGGGAATTTATATCAGATGCTTATTACTTGAAACGCCTATAACGCCTTATGCGCTAAATCACAAGATTTTACCTAACATCAACTTAAGTCCCCTTGAAATCATTCTCTCGAAGTTTCACCCTGAAATGGCTCATTGGAGAATTATATTCTCTAATTTCATATATGGAGTTTTTGGGTTAACGGAAATAACTTATAGAGTTTTTCCTTTTTTAATTTCAGTAGCTACGCTTTATACAATTTTTAAATTTACAAAGGAAAGAATTGGAGAAAGCGAAGCTATATTAGCAACATTGCTATTTAGCGTTTCTTATTACAGTTTTTGGTCTATCATTTGGCCCCATTTTCCGGCCTTTTATTTTTTTGCTTCTCTATTAACAATCCATCTTTTATGGAAAAGTATCGAACAAAAGGTTGGATATAGATACTGGGTACTTTTTGCCTTTACCAACTTTCTAAATATAACAAACGTCATCTTACCTTTTCTTTTTCTTCCTCCAATCTTTTTTGTAGGAATTTGGTTAATCTGGCATTCAAACCGTCGTAATGAATCAAAAACTTCTTCACTTTTACCTTATAAAAGGTTTTTAACCTATTTTTTCCTTTCCATCGCGCTCGCTTTTGTTTTTTACCAACTTAAGGGAGTAAATATCTTAAAAAATATTTTTGAATTACTTGTTAATGGCAAATTCATTGATCCCATTTTATCGCCAATTCCTGGACAAGAATATTTTGAATCCACTTCGAGCCGTCTTGAAAAATTAGGCCTGCTAGCAAAAGGGGTTTTTATTACTTTCAATTTCTATGCGGGGGACATGGGGGTGCATGGAGGGAAAATCGCTTATGGATGGTTTCTTTTTTTATTTTTCCTGGGACAATTTAAGCTTTATAAAAACCACCGAGTTTTATTTATAGTTTTTTCATTAATTTTCTTCCCTCAGATATTTCTCCTTGCGCTAGGAATGAACCTTGCTGAAGAAAGATTTTTAGGCTTCATCTTACCTTTTTATCTGATTACTATCGCTTCAGGGTTTTACTTTCTATCTTCTAAAATCCTAGGTTTTCTTAGTTCTCAAACAACCAAAAATGCGATGGTTTATTTTTCTGCTTTCTTTATATTTACTTACGTAGTTCATACAAAACCAATATGGAATCAAAATTTTCTAGACAACATTTTTAACACAAAAGGCATTGCTAAAATAACGGACTTTTTAGAACAAAATTTAAACGCAAACGACGTTATTCTTAATGTCACTCAAATAACAGAGCTTCGCGGAGAAATTGGCAACGCCTTAAACTTACACTCATACGAGTTTTATTTAAAAAAGTTTTTCCGAAAACATCGTTTAAGTTTGTTGCCTGGAAAGAAAGGAAAAGTGGGAATCTGGTTAATCTTGCAAAAACCAATCGACCTAAAAAGCAATTATCAACCCTTCTATTTTCCACCCAAATTAGAATTAAAACTTATCAAAAACGTCAAAGGGCATTTTCTTTATTTTGGTCAAATAACCATGCCTGACCTTTCTAACCCGAAAAACGCTTCATTCATAAATTCTCCTTTTTGGTCGTTTATGACAGCCTTATATTTTCAGATTCAGGGCAACATCCCCGCAGCCGATAGATTTTATAAAAAGATGATACAGTTCGGGTATAACGAAGAACGAGCTTATTTTAATTTAGGCAAAACTTACGACAAAACGAACCTAAAACAAAGTTTAAAGTTTTTTCTAAAAGCGCTTCAAAAGTTAGAGGAACCTACGATAATTCCAGAAGGAACCAAAATTTTTAATTTTATACCTAATAAGGCTACCAGCGCAGGAATGATTGCTAATTTAGAAGAAATGAAAGACATTCAACCTATAAAATATTTTTGGCAAAAGGTTGATGGAATAAAAAGGAAGGTGTGGTTAAAAGAATCTTTATTTCCTTACTCAAAAGATTTAACTTCGTTTTTTTATTTCGCTCCAGCCATCATTTCATACACTCTATTTGATAAGTCTGGAGATGAAAATTACTACAAATTGGCAAAAAGCTTATTTACCAGAGGATTAGAATTCCATCCAAACTCTTCTCATCTTGCGTTTATTCAAAAACTCTTAAATGAAAAGTTGAGAAATGTATCTCTAAAAAAACAATTTGGAGTTATTTTTCCTATGGGCCTTATGGGAATCCACGAACACTTTCCTCCTATTAAAAAATAAAGACAACCTTTTCTCGTACCTTTAATACCGTGGACCGCGTCCCATACCAGAACCTTCGTCATGAGAATGGTTTGAGCCTTCTTCATGTGAATGATCGGACCCTTCTCCCATACCTCCCATCATAGGGTTTCTAGCGGGTCTTCCTAAGGCCTCAGAAGCGTGTTTAAGGGCTTCGTCATAATGTTTTTTCGCTTCGTTAGCGTGTTTTAAAGCTTGAGCTCCATGCATTTTTAAATCAGAACTAGCGTCTGGCATTTGCATACCAAATTCAAAGTGTTTTATCATCTCTTCAAGATGAAGGTATCCTTCTTCTCCATGACCTAATCCAACGCTTGCATGGCCAGTAGATTGCGCCCAAACGCTGCTTAAAGATGATGAAATTAAAATAAATGCGACTCCCAAGAAAATCTTTATAAATTGCGCTTTCATATTTTCCCCCAATTGGGTAGGCGTTTATCTTTGAGCTTTGAACTCATTTACTTAATAAAATATTATATCGGTTTCTAACTTGCGACGGTTATAAAATTTGACAAAGCCAAAAAAAAAAGCCCCCGGCAAAACCGGGGGCTTTAAAAAATTTTATTTATACCTGCATCCTTAATACTTCCTGGTAAGCTTCGACTATTTTATTCCTTACTTGCATGGTCATTCTAAAGGCAATATCGGCCTTGCCTACAGCAATCATTGTCTCGTGGATATTTTGGGATTTTCCAGAAACTAACTCTTCAATAGCGGTATCAGCTTCTTGCTGAAGGTCGTTGACTTTCCCTAAAGACTCGGCCAAAGTTTCAGAAAATGTTTTACCATCTTCGGTTTTCGCCGTTTCTACTCCGGGTTTCTCCTGAAACCCCGGTCCAAGAACCGCTTTTAAATTGCTTTCTAAAGTTATATCGCCCATAGCTTATGCCTTTATAATCATATATAAAATAAGGCTTTTATCAATTATTGTCAACCCGAATTATTGAGCCGCAGTTTCTGTTACGGCGCTCCTCAAGGTGGAACCTCTTTTTGCCATAATTTGAATAGTTGCATTATACATAATTTGGTTTTCGGACAGTTTCATCATTTCTTTATCAATATTCACATTATTTCCATCAGAACGCGCTGCATCCTTTTCTTCAAAAACCTTAGGTTCCAGGGATTTCAAACTTTCATTTGAAGGTCCCATGTGTTTCTTATCGGTCGTTTTTACAGAAAGTTGATTGCCAAGATCAATTGCTTCTTTTAATTGATCTTGAAAATTTAAATCTTGAGCTTTATAACCAGGAGTGTTCATGTTGGTAATATTGCTCGAAATTAGTAAATTACGCTGAGACTGAAAATCTAGGTTCTTTTTTAATACTAATGGAACTCGATCCCCGAATAAAATCTTGTCTACTAACATAAGTCGTCTCCTTTCGCTATTTAACAAAGCAAGCCTCATGCCAAAACAAACAAAAATAAAGGACGTCGCCAAAAACAGCATAACTATTTATTTTTAAAACCATTAGAGAATCTCTAAAAAATAAAAAATAGAGAATAGTTTTTAGTTTCCAATCAATTAAGCCCAAATTTTCCTTTTATAAACAAATAATTGACGGTTTGTAGAGA
Source organism: uncultured Nitrospinota bacterium (assembly GCA_964344185.1). GTDB lineage: Bacteria > Nitrospinota > Nitrospinia > Nitrospinales > JAJDAT01 > JAJDAT01. Next base: position 41,299 of record CAYFMN010000021.1, on the reverse strand, counting down.
TTAAACGCCAATTTTCTTGCTGCCTTTTTACGAAATAATCATCAAAAGCACTATAATGTATTAAGTTGTTAGAATATTTTTTAATACTCCCCTCGAATGTTTAATGAATGCTTCTCTAGAAAAATTAAGCAAAATAATTGAAGGCTTTGGGAAAGAAAACCTTTCAGATATCTTACATTTTATTTCCACAGGGCTTAAAAAACTCCATAATTGCTCCATGGCTCAAATTTATCTGGAAGACCTTTACGAAGGTATGCTCATTTGCCATTATGTGGCCGAAGAAAATCAGACAGAAGATCAACCAACTCAGTTCATATCCCCAAAAGAATCATTGATTTATAAAGCCTTTTATGAAAATAAAGCTATTATTTCCTGGGATTTACCAAAGGGCACACCGAAGGTATCCAGTCCTATCGGACAAAAATCAGGTATAAAATGCTCCGCTGTTTTTCCAATAAACTATCAATTGCGGTCTATTGGGGCTCTTAGCTTGGACTGGATAGACGAAAAAGCACATTTAACCCAAGATCAAATTGCTGATATTGAGTCGTTCATCTCAACAAATAGTCCATTTCTAGAAAAAGCGAAAAACTTTCATCAAAAAATTGAATTTTCCAAGCATTTAGACCTTGCCCAAAAAAAAGAAGCAGCTTTGATGATGGTCCGCTCGGCAGTAAAACTAATTGATAAATTAACTTTAGCTTCCGTATTGGTCCCAGCAAATCCAAAGTCTATAAATAATCCTCAACTAAATACTACAGATATGGTGGAGGTTTTGGCCGCTTACTCAAAAAATGAGGAAAACGCCGAAATTTATAACACTAAAGATCAAATGAGCATTCTGAACGATGAAAATTTGATCAATCGAATTCTTAAATATGACGCGGAAAAGGGACTTATCGCTCATGATCAAGTGTCTACTTCTATTTATATAGAAAACATCATGAACGAAAAGTTCATGAGAAAACCCATTGCGGAGCAATTAGATTTAGTCTCTTTGTATCAAATTCCCAAATTCCATGAAAAAACAGGACAATTTATTTGCGCCGTTAATTATTACACCGATGCCCCTCATCAATTTAACGCATTTGAAAAAAGACAATTGGAAGAGCATGCTTCTATGCTTGAAAAGCTTATTATGGACGAAGGCCTTGCGAGGATTGAAATAGAGGTATTAAGTGAAATCGAGCAATTATTATCGGACGAAGACACTTCTCTTCAGTCTTTTTTAACTAAGATTATCGACAAAACAACTGAACTATTGGGAGCCGCTGGAGGCACAATTTCAATCTTAAAGACTATAGATAACAAACCATGGCTCATCGTTGAAGACGAAAAAGGAAATCTTGTCGGAGCAAAATCTAAAGGCTGGAAAAAAAGTCGCATTCCGATACTTCCGGTAGGCGGAAAAGAGCTTCCAAGAGATTCCAGATCCTTAACAGGATATTGCGCGAACCTGGCAAGACCTTTACTTGTCCAAAATGTTAAAGACAGCGCGCAAACTAAAGGCTTTTACACAAGCCTAACGGAAAACATTCTCTCTGAAATAGCCGTTCCTATTATTTTAGGAAACAATGTATTAGGGGTAATTAACCAGGACAGCTTTAAAGATCAAAAATTTCGAAAAGAAGATAAAGACTTGCTCCAAATTGTAGCAAGGTTGATTAGTCCAAAAGTCTATAGCTTAATTCAAATAGAAAACATTCGCGAAGAAATGAGTCAACTAACGCGAGATATCGAATATAGAGATCCTAAAGTATCTTCCTACTATTTTGGTAACGTAATTGGTAAAAGTGAAAAAATTCATTCGCTAGTCAGCCAAATTGATATTGTCGTCCAATCCATATGCAACAGAATGCTGCAATGGGAAAACAATGTACATCCGGAAACTTTGATGGGATTGCCTTCCCTGCTTATTACAGGCAGCACAGGCTCGGGCAAAGAATTCTTCTTTAATAATATATACTCTCGCTTAGACGAAATATTCAGAAAAGAAAAAGGAAAAAACTTTAAATTACTTGTCAAAAAAACAAATATAGCGGCGTATACAGGAGAATTAACCTACGGCGAATTATTCGGTCATAAAAAAGGCGCTTTTACAGGAGCAGAATACAACCGTTGCGGAATCCTAGAAGAAGCTGCCGGCGGCGTGGTTTTTATGGACGAGATTGGCGACATCGATTCAAAAACCCAAGTTCAGTTACTGCGTTTTTTAGATACCGGAGTGTTTACAAGACTGGGCGAAAATGAACCAAGATACTCAAAAATTTTTTTCGTGGCGGCCACAAATAAAAACCTTAGAGAAGAAATTGAAATGGGACGTTTTAGAGAAGATTTATTCCACAGACTAAACGAATTTAGCTTCCAAATACCTTCCCTAAATCAACGAAAAGAAGACATTGAAGATCTTGCTATACATTTTTTAAGCAAGCTATTTCACACTCATTATAAAAATGTAGAAGAAACTCCAAAACCTATTTTAGACTCAGAAGCTATTGGTTTCTTAAAATCTTACAACTATCGAGGTAATGTCCGCGAACTTAGAAATATCTTACTCAGAGCCATGCTCTTTAGAAAAGGTTTAACTATTTCTAAAGAGGAAGTCGCTGCAGCCGCCGGCCTGCATGCGATCTCCCCTTTTCCTGAAAAAGAAACGTCAAACGATTTAGTGATTGACCAAATATTAGGGAAGATGGAATCTGGAGAAAGCGATTTTTGGGAAGAAATACACAAACCTTTCAAAAATAATCAGATGACTCGGGATATGGTAAAAGCCATTATAGAAAAAGCTAAATTGAGATTTAGCGCCAGTCTTCCGGGTTTAGCCGTAAAAATGAAAGTATGTCAAGATCCAGGAATTCCTTCAGAAAGACCCAAGTTTGTTAGCTTTAAAAACTTTCTTTATAAAACCGTAAAAATTACCGAGAACTAATTGTCAGGAGAAAAATAGACTATGCCATCTGGCTTAATTATCGCCATTTTCTTTTTTCTAATAGCTCTTTCGGCTTTGCAAATTTGGCGGATTTCCAAACTAAAAAAATTGATCGCTATTATCACCGCTTCCACTCAAGACTTATCTTTTAAGTTAGACGACGCCGAGGATTATATAAAGAACCAGTTAGCTCGCATACATTATGACTCCGCTAAAAAGTTTGACTGTTTAAAATATCGAAGCGATACCCCTATAGAACAAATAGTAGAGGACCCAGAGGCGAAAAAAGTATTAGAAAAATTTAAAATTATTAAAAAAAAGGATAAAAACTCCTTTACCGGTATCCTTTCAACCCGCGCCGAAGAACGCAACGTTCCAGTAGAACGATTACTGATTGCACTGAACGATAGAGAACTAAAAAATGATTGAAATAATTTTTGGAATATTGGCTTTATTAGCTTTAAGCTTTTCTTTCTTCAAGGTCAAATCGTTGGAGAAAGATTTAGAAGATCTGGATTCCCATATCCAGAGTTTAAAACAACGAACCACTGAAATGCCTTTCAAAATCAAAAGCAAAATTAATTTGCTAATGACCCTTGAAAGAGAAAATAATTCCGTACCTGTTCCTGTAGTACGTTATGAAAAGTTGGGGAAATCAGTCCCTTCTTTTTTTTCATCGGACACTATTTACTCTCTCGCTGAAGACGAAGGATTTGGACTTACAGGAACCTGCGAAGGGAATGGGGATTGTGGTCTTTGCGCTATAGAAATATTGGAAGGAGCAGAAAATATTAATCCCAAAAACGATATCGAAAAAGAAATTTTAGAAAAACTAGACTATAAAGAAGGAATAAGACTTTGTTGCCAAACCAATATAACTGGAAATGTCAAAGTTAACTTCATTGCTGCAAAAGATCAATAAAACTTACGGAATGCTTCCAGCACTTCATCTCGAATCTTATTCCTAACCTCAGAATTCAAAGGGATCACTGTATCCCTATAGTTTCCATCTCTGCCTTTTTGACTTGGAAATCCAACAAACATCCCTCCCCTTTTGTCCTGCACAACTTTAAACCCTTTAATTGTTATACAGTTTTCCAAGGTGATTTCGGCATAGGCTTTTATCTTAGCCGTAGGCTCCCCCGGATCAAAAGGATAAATTTTAACGGAAGTTATTCTAATTTCCATAAAAAGAAGTCTTAATTATCTAATTAACAAACTTTTGTAGACTGCTACAAATTATTACTTAACATCCCAACAGTAGAAGATTCTTAATTTAAGAATAGGATTTAGCTGATATCAAATAGGAAAGTATGATATGAAGTAAAGTCATTTATCTTTTTAATTGAGGCAAGCAAACCATGGCTGATTATTTGAACCAAAATACCGCCTTCAGCAAGTGCTTGCTTTTTATCTTTGGGTTACTAATTTTATTCGCTGTAGAAGGAATTTTGAGACTTACAAACTTTG
>CAYFMN010000021.1:32919-36887 GCA_964344185.1 uncultured Nitrospinota bacterium | reverse complement strand
ATTTTATCTTAAAAGACAACAATGAGACATTAATTTCAAAGCAATCGCTAAACACTCAATATATAGCATTGCATTATTTTAGCCATTTACAAGTAGATTTTGAAAAAATATTTAAAAACTCTCCCTGGTTTCCAGACACAGAGTTTACAAGCCTCAAAAAAGAAAAAACTTTTCGTATCTTTCTCTTAGGAGGATCGACAACCCGAGGTTTTCCTTTCACTAAAAGGACTATAAGCTATTCAGGTTTTTTACAAAATATTTTAAAGGATGTCCTACCAAACAATAATATCGAAATAATAAATGCCGGTTACGATGCAATAAGCAGCTTCGCTGTTTTAGATATTTTCAAACATATCGTAAATCAAAAACCCGATTTAATAATTGTGTACACAGGACATAACGAGTTTATTGGCCATTTTGGGACCAACTCCACCATTAACCTAGGTAAAAATCGATTCTTAATTCAATCCATTATATTTCTTCAAAACTCCAAGCTATTTCTTTTAACGAAATTAGCGGTTCTAAAAATAAGATCGTTTTTTAGGGAAAAGAATTCCGAACCGGTAAATCTTTTTCGCGCTATGTTAAAAAAATCAAAAGTCTCGTGGAGCGCGCATGATCATGAAATTACAGAAACTAATTATAAACTGAATTTAACCGAGATGGCGACTTTGGCCCGAAGCAAAAACGTACAATTAATTTTTTCTTCGTTGGCTTCTAACTTAAGCGACTTTGAGCCTTTAAAGTCATCAACTAGCTCCAAGGATTCCAAAAAAAAAATTGAAGCATTGCTGAATCAAGCAAAGATTTTTTTAAATGAAAACAAACTTAAAGAAGCTATCGAGATTAGTAAAAAAGCTATAGAATTAGATTTTAATTACGCGAAGTCCCACTATCAAATAGGGAAAATATATATAGCTTCTTCTGAGTATTCCAAAGCTCAAACGCATTTCGAATTGGCAAGAGACTTAGATAAGCTCCATTTGAGAAGCTGCTCTAAAATGAACTCAATAGTCCAACAAGTTGGAAAAGAACAAAAAGTTCCAGTTATTAATATGGAAAAATCACTCAAAAAATACTCCGGAAACGGAATATTAGGAGAAAATTTCTTTCTGGAACACGTACACCCCAACATTAACGGACATTTACTTATGGGCGAAACCATTGCTCGATTTCTATTTCGTCATGATATATTGAGAAATAAAAATCGGTGGGATTGGACTCGTATGCGTTCGGCAAAAGATTACGTTATGATGTCTGGTTTTGATCGGAAACAGTTTGAGAATGGTCGCTATACCATTGGTAGACTACTGCTGGATTTTCCATTTTACCAATGTAAAGAAGGCCAAAAGTTTTTAAAGCAAGCTCAAAAATTAAAATTTGAAACCGAGCTAATCAATTCTTGCTACAAATTTCACGAAACTGAAAGGAGTTAAGTCGTGATAGTCGATTTAGATCTAAACGGCAAACAGGTCTTTATATTTGGCGGCGGCAAAGAAGCGACAAGTAAGGTCGAAAGTATGCTTCCTCAAAACTGCAAAATTTTTGTAATAGCAGAAAGACCTTCCAATCAAATTATTGCTTTTGCAAAAGCAAAAAAGATTCGACTATTAATTGCTCGGCTTGATCAAAATATAAATTTAGATGAATTCGGACAAGCAATTTTAGTTATGGCAGCCACCGATGATAAAGAACTGAATCGTAAAATAACTGAAAATGCAAAAAAAAATAGATGCTACGCATACTGTGTTGACGACCCGGAAACAAGTGATTTTAGTCATCCATCTATTATTAATATCGACGATACAATCCAAATAGCTGTTTCAACTCAAGGCAAAAGTCCTCTTATGGCAAAAACGATTCGCGAACGACTCGAAAAAGAATTGCCAAAACTAATCAATCAGACAGATACTTTAAATATACGCCTACAAGAAAAAATGCGTCAATTAGCTAAAGTTAAAATAACTGATATCGCAAACAGAAAAAACTTCCTAGCCAGTTTAATAGAAAATGAAGAAATCCAAAACGACTTGAAAAACGACTTATTTGATAACGCATTTTCTAAGGCTCAAGAAAGCTTAGAAAGTTACTCGAAATCCGAATGATTGTATTCTTGCCCACTCCCAAAATCTAAAAAAATTGATATACTATTTAAACAATATTTATTATTAAGTTTTTATAGTCCACCTTATGGATGTGGAGATTTTAAGTGGAAACAATTATTTTAGTCGTATCTATCGTATTTGGGCTTTTCATGATTTTTGCTTTATTCAAATATGCGAACTTCATTCATCATTATCCTCATCATGAAAATAAAAGCGGAAATAAAACAGCCTCCTCTAAAACAGATGAAGATAAAGTTTCATAAATTTATATTAATAGTTGAAATTTAATCTAGACAAACCAACCAATAGATCAAACCTTAAAAATCTACTACCAATTATTTCCTCGTTTACTTATGATTCGAATCCAGGATAAAGATTCAATCGCTCCTTATCTTCGCGACGCTTCGAACTTTTCTGAAGGATCGGCAAGCCTGCTAATAATCCCAGAAACTAAAGAAGAAATCATTAAGTTTTTAAAAGAAAATAATGAGCCTGTCACTATTGCCGGCGCAGGCACAGGATTAACCGCAGGGCGAGTTCCTCCTTCCGGCGTAATACTTTCTATGGAACGTTTAAACCAAATTGAAAACGCTGTCGAAAATAAGCTAACGGCAGGCCCTGGAGTCCGATTAAAAACAATTGAGCAGAAACTCGTTGGTTCAGGCTATTTCTATCCCCCAAACCCTACAGAACAATTAGCGTTCCTGGGTGGCAGTATAGCTACCAACGCATCGGGATCCAGAACGTATAAATTTGGAGCTACTCGCAACTATATAGAAAAACTTCAACTTGCTCTTGTTGACGGCAAAACTGTCGAGTTATCTAGAGGTCATACAATAAATGAGCCTCTAATTTTTAACGATGGAACGAAGTTTGAATTTCCTAAAATTAAGTACCGGAGTCCAAATTGTAAAAATGCCGCAGGCTATTATGTTCAAGATAATATGGATTGGATAGATTTATTTATAGGCTCTGAAGGCACTTTAGCTATCATTCTAGAAATTACGCTAAAGCTATTAAAAAGCCCCGATGAATTCTTAAGCGGCGTTTTGTTTTTTGAAGAAGAAAGGCATTGTTGGAACTTAGTTGAAGATATACGAGAAAACTCTACTTCCTCCATAGCTCCTTGTTCTCTTGAATATTTTGATCAATATTCTTTAGAAAGGCTAAGGAAAAAATATTCTAAAGTACCGTCCAACGTTAAAGCGGCTCTTTTCTTTGAACAAGATATTTTTGGAGAATCCGAAGCTATACTAGAAGCTTGGTTTGATTTTTTGGAATCAAAAGAAGTCTTGTCCGATAACTCATGGTTTGCCCAAAACGAAAAAGACTCCCGTTTTTTTCATGAATTTAGACATGCTATACCGCTTATTCTTAATGAAGAAAATAGCCGGGAAGGACGCGTAAAAATGGGAACCGATATGGCTGTCGAAAACAAATATTTTCTAGAACTAATGAACTTTTATCAAGAAACTCTAACCCGGAAAAAGGTACCTTACGCTGCATTTGGTCACATCGGAGACAATCACCTGCATATTAACTTTCTACCAAATAAAGATCAAATACCATTAGCGCGAGCAACCTATCAGGAGTTAGTAGAAAAGATTTTGGAATGGAATGGAACTATTTCAGCAGAACATGGAATTGGAAAACTAAAAAAACCCTATTTTGATCAAATGGTCGGAGCAAATTCTATGAAAGAATTAAAACTGATCAAGAGTATTTTTGATCCAGATTTCAAATTAAATCCTGGCAATCTTATTTAGGCGCTTCACAGTTTAAAATCTTGTAGCTGCCGTTATTGTATAATAACAAGCCGGGTCCAATAATTCCTACTCGTCCAATGAACTAACTCGAATTTAA
>CAYFMN010000021.1:0-32813 GCA_964344185.1 uncultured Nitrospinota bacterium | reverse complement strand
AGGAAGAAAATTTTATATTCTAAAGGCCGAACGTCGTCTTAGAACATGGTACAAATTTAATCTACATATTTGACCATGAACAGTAACAAACTGTTAAGAATTAAAACTTATTCGGGGCTTTGAGATCTTAATCAATCCCCTAGAATATTTTAGAAATAAACGATTAATATTCTTTAAATCCTCATTTTTAAATTTATCTAAATTTTGAACGACTGGAACCATAATGGCATCGCCATTTATTCCATTTTCTTTAATCAAAAACGGCTCAGGATTTTCCACCTTGCCATCGTCAGAAATAAAAGCAACCATCCCAATAATCCCTTTAGAGTATTTTGGACTAAAGTTTTCTATAATTTCTGAACAACCAGATGGTATTTTGCGCGAAGGCCCTATAAATTCTCCATCAAAAAAAATCCTATAATAGGGTTTTCTTCCAGGAAATAGATCACGGCAAACTTTAGTGAAAAACTTAAAGTTAGATTTTTTATTTAGATCTATCCCACTAAAATCGTAATGGATAAATATATTTGAGTTTATTGTTAGTATGCCTGTATCTGCAATTTTTTTCTTAAACGTTTTCCATTGCGCTAACTCTATAGTTTCACGACCTTCTGGAATATTTTGAGAATACTTAAAAATAATTACAAAAGTTCCTGAAAGAAAAAAAATCAAACCCAATTTCAAAAAAAAAGGCTTAACATTTTTGGTATTGCTTAATCCATTTTTTTTTCTACTTTCTAAGGTCTTTTTTTGATTTATAAAAACATAATTAAGGGCTACAGCGATGAAAATCATATTGATAGGCGTTATAACAGCTCGAAATCGAAATGTTCCCATAATGATCAAAGATGAGAATAGGATATACAACACAACTAAACTAAGAATAATAGCTTTGTTACTCCACGTAATATTTTTATCCTTCAAAAAAAGAATAAATCCCAAACTTAAAAGAAAATAAATATAAAACTGAAGATTAGCTCCATAAAATGAATCTAATGTTAGATGAAACGGCATTAAAAACCTTCCGCCAGGATCAAACAAAAACCCAGGCAACTCATCTATCAGTTTTCCAATCAATAAAGTTGATATTTTCCAAGGAGCTTCAAGAAAAACTTCAATGCTATCTTTAAAGTTATTTACAGGTTCAAACCCCAGTTCTTTCATTTTCAAAGCTGAAGGACTCGAACTATAAATAAATGTAGATGAAGAAAGATTTGAGCCGCTTGAATCGCGCCCAAATGGAATCAAACGTTCATTTGCAAAGAATGAAATTGAGTTTATAGGAATGACGACAACCAAAACTCCAAGAACCACCCATTTTCCTCCTCCTATTCCCCAGGACAAAACATTAGTTCTGTGTCTAAAAAAAACTATTATTAAAACGCCAAATACAGCAAATAACGATTCAGGTCCTATATAAAAAGAACTTGAAACTAGAATACCCAGCAAGGTTAGAAATAAACAACTCTTCTCATCCTTTAATCTCAAATAAACTAATAATATTAGGGGAAAAATAACCGTTAATGGGCTAGCGCGATTAATCACAACAGAATAATGTATGCACAGATGTGATAACGCAGTTAAAACCCCTGATAAAAAACCTATTCTATTTCCCCATAAACTTTTAGCTGCCAGGTAAATTATTACTGGCGCACAAGCTCCCACCAACGCCTGACAATAAAAAACCGTTCCAATCCCTTTGCCAAACAAAAACAAAAAAAAACTTAAATAAAACGCGTATAACGGCGAATGCCAAAAATCGATTTTCTTCAAATTCCATTCAGAAAAAGCTAACGCCGATTGAAAATACGCTGGACCATCAGCTCCTATACCTACAGCCTTATCTCCTATTGAAACAAAATATCGTGCATACCACAGTCTAAAAAAGACGCTTAACGCGGCTATTACAATAATAGGCCAGTGTCTTACAAAAAAGCTTTTCTTAAAAAATTCTAAGTTTTTAGAATTCTCAAAATATCCCACGAAGAAACTCAATCCAAACCCTGAAGCCATATACCCTAAAAAAATGAGTTTATCTTTTACGAAAAACGGTACGATCAAAAGCGAAAAAAAAGCGATTAAATCCGGCGTTGTAGTTTTTCTGATATTAGAAGGTAGTTTTAAAACTTCTATCCGCTGCGCGATAAAAAAATAATATAAAGTAAAAACTAGGAAGAAAAAAAGCCGCTCATAAAAAAAACTGTACGGGGGAGGCTTAAAAAATAGAGGGGTCAACGTAAAATCAAAAAGCGTTTCTTGGTATTTGGTTGTTAACGCCAAAACTATATGAAAAGAAAAACCAATTCGAATGTATTCCCTTAAATATTGTTTAGTATTTTTTACAAAATCTAAGCGGCGCCCAATTAAATAAACTATCCCTAAGAAACCCCAGTAATAAACTGGGAAAACTATTTTATTGTATTGTCCATAATATATCTTTGTCTTAAAAAAATAATATTGGAACTGTCCTTCTTGCCATTCCAACTCGCGAACAATATAACTCGATAAAAAAACGAAAAAGGCGGCCAGAGAAACTTTCAATAAAAAACTTAAACTATTGTCTTTTATTTCTAGTTTTTCCATCTAGGTAATACTTATAGCAAAATAGGGATTATTAAATTCAGACTACAGAACGCAAAGGGCGCTTTTAATAACTTTTTAAAAATAAAATTTCTAATTGAAGGCGTACCTTATAAAAAATGGATTTGTTGCGTGATTATCATATTTCGCCAAAACCTAGCCGTTAAGTAAGCAATCAAATTTAAGCTTTAGCGGAAAAGACTAACCATCCTCCAAGACCCATCATCATCACTCCAAAAACTCTTTTAAATATTTCGTCTGGGACATGATTTAAAATCGATGGCCCAAATTGCGCTCCTATTATTCCTCCAGCCGCCAATAAAACGCCGGTCTTCATATCGACATTGCCTTCTTTATAATGGGCCGCTACTGAAGAGGTGGCTACAAGCAACACAAAACAAACAGAAGTTCCTACCGCCAATTTGGCAGTGTATCCATTCGACACTAAATAAGGAACCACTAAAAAACCTCCTCCTAGACCTGTTCCCGAAGACAAAATTCCTATAAGAAGGCCTATTGCCCATAGCGCAGCCATAATTATTTTCCTCCCAAGTTATAATCTTTATCCAAACGATCAATTACTGCAGCTCCAACCGAATCGCTCCACACATTTACCGCAGTGCGACACCGATCTAAAAACCAATCGATAGCCAATAACATACCGACCCCTTCAAGCGGTAATCCAGCGGCTTGCAGAACCATAACCATCGTAACCAAACCAGCTTCAGGAATTCCTGCCGCTCCAACAGCCGCCAATGTAGCCGTTAAAAATACTATGGCCTGACCTGTTATTCCTAAGGGAACATCAAACATTTGGGCAATAAACAAAGCCGCTACCGCTTCATAAAGAGCGGTTCCATTCATATTCACCGTGGCCCCTAACGGCAATACAAATAAACTAGCTTTTCGCGAAACCTTCGCCCTTTCCTCTGCGCAATCAATCGTCACCGGCATTGTAGCCGAACTACTTGCCGTGGAAAATGCGGTTAAAACAGCTTCGCTCATTTGCTTAAAATATTCTAATGGGTTTCTCTTCCCAAGTATTTTTAGAAACATAGGGAGAATTATTACAGCGTGAATAAGCAGAGCGGTTATAACCGTAAAGACATATTTTCCAATCTTGGCCAACTCCGCCACAAACATATCCCCTCCCCCTGCGGCTCCTAATTTTGACGAAACTAACCCAAATATACCTATTGGGGCAAAATACATTACCACGTGAACCATTTTCATAATGGCAAGGTTGACCGTATCGAAAAACTCAATTGCGGCTTGGCCTTTTTCCCCTAGTGTCGTTAATACGCCGCCAAACGCTAAAGAAAATATAATTATTGGAAGAATTTCCATCTTAACCATAGATTCAACGATATTTGAGGAAATAAAACTTTTTATTATATCCACCAATCCCGCTTCTTCTTTGTTAGCTACTCTTTCTGGAATAGTGGTCCCAGCCGCTGAGACCCCTTCGCCAGGTTGAATAATATTTACCAAAACCAAACCAATACCTACGGCAATGCCTGTAGTAACCATGAAATACAAAAGAGTCGCGCCGCCAGTCATACCAACTTTACGAACATCTCCTAATCCTGAAATACCCACTATCATTGAAGAAACTATGAGCGGAATAACTAACATTTTTAAGGCGTCTAAAAAAAGTTCTCCAAGCCAAGCGACATGTTCCATTGATGTTCCAAACATCCATCCACAAAACCCACCCAGAACAATCCCAACAATGGTTAGATAAAGAAGAGTGTTTTTTTGATCCATTTTTAACCTTTCAAAATATCAACTATCTGTTAGCTATTTCGTTATAATAGAGGTATGACTGGTATTTGGCGGTAACTTTCAAAATCATTTCAATAGGAAATTCCTTAAGCGGCAATAGCTTTGGAAATTCTTTTTTGCCTTGCCTGCCAAAATGACAAAATGAAGTATATAGGGCTTAACTAGCTTTCGGCAAATAATACCAAAACCCGAGTTAACTTTGAGGAGGCATATTATGACAGAAAAGGCGACCCTTACATACAACGGTCAATCCATAGAATTGCCGATTATTGAAGGAACTTTAGGCCAAAAGGGAATCGACGTTTCGAAACTTAGAGCCTCCACAGGATTAATCACTTATGATCCCGGTTTTGTCAATACCGGATCTTGCACAAGCTCAATCACATATTTGGATGGCGAAAAGGGACAACTTCTTTACCGAGGAATCCCGATAGAACAAATTGCCGAAAAAAGCAACTTTATAGAAACCGCATTTTTGATTATTTATAGCCATTTACCAACTCAAGAAGAGTTAGATAGTTTTCATTATCATATCACCCATCATTCCATGGTGCATGAATCTATCAAAAATCTTTATGATGGCTTTCCAAATAACCCACACCCTATGGCAGTTTGTAGCGCTATCGTAGGATCTTTAGCGACATTTTATGAAAATGATTTAGGAGTACGAGACTCCAGACAAATCGAAATCACAATACACAGGTTGTTGGCAAAACTCCCAACTATTGCCGCTTATAGTTATAAAAAGTCCATCGGGCAACCATTACCGTATCCAAACAATTCTCTCGGGTATGCGGAAAATTTTCTAAATATGATGTTTTCCACTCCTTGCGAGAAATACGAAATCGATCCGGTTGCGGCAAAAGCAATCGATCTATTGCTCATTCTTCATGCAGACCACGAACAGAATTGTTCAACCAGCACAGTAAGATTGGTGGGCAGCTCCATGTGTAACCTGTTTGCTTCTGTTTCGGCTGGCATTTACGCTTTATGGGGACCGCTACATGGCGGCGCAAATCAAGCGGTTATTGAAATGTTACAAATGATTCATGAAGACGGAGGCAACGTCGAAAAATTTATTGAAAAGGCTCGCAATCCTGAAGATCCTTTCAGGTTGATGGGCTTTGGACATCGAGTCTACAAAAACTTTGATCCACGCAGTCGATTAGTCAAAAAGCTTGCGCATGAAGTTTTAGAAAAACTAAATATTCACAGCCCACTATTTGATATCGCTTTAAAATTAGAAGAAATTGCCTTAAAAGATCAATATTTTATAGATAAGAAACTTTATCCAAACGTCGATTTTTACTCAGGGCTTATCTATATGGCGTTAAAAATTCCAATCAATATGTTTACCGTAATGTTTGCTATGGGTAGGTTACCAGGTTGGATAGCTCAATGGAAAGAGCTTCAAGAAGACAAGGGATTTAAAATCGGCAGGCCCCATCAAATTTATCAAGGGGAAACTTCAAAGGACTACATACCCATAGAACAACGATAAATGGCGCAATTGATTAAAACTGAAACGCTTAAAATCGACTACAACGGTTCAATGGTGCATTTGAATGGGAAATCTTCCATGGCTGCGGCCATGTGAACCTGCTCTACTTTAAACTCAGCTCTTTCTAAAGGTTGAGTGTCTACGTGGGCTACTCCGGAATAATGCACTTCATACATCAGCCGTTCAGATTCGTCATAAGCTTTGCCAAAAACCTTCATCAACATTCGAATTACAAATTCCATTGTGGTGACAGAATCGTCCCACATCAAAATTTTATAAAGCGGCAAATAATCTTGCTTAACTGATTGACTATCTTCTTCCTCAATTACGGGCAAAGTGGGAGTTAATTCTTCGGACATTCTAAATTCTATCTTCCTATTGGTTGAATGAGTTTCTAATTACTTATTTATATAATATTAGGAAAAACAGTTAGATTTTTCAATCTCAAATTTAAAACACACATTGAAAAGTCACTATTGTTAATATAGTTTTTGCTCTAATAACCCAACTAAAAGCTCTATGTTTCGATTAATTTCTACAGTTTTTTTCGGCATTTTCTTATCAATAAACTCAATAGCTCATGGCCAAAATAATGCCTCACCAACCTCTAATGGCCTTTATGAAACGTTTTCTCCAACAGGAGATATACTCCGTTTTTTGGGAGAAAGTATCTATTTTGATATCAGCTTTCTTTGGTTTGATAATGCCGCAGAGGCAAAAATCTCATTATTTGAACAAAATGGGCAACTACGGGCAAAATTGGAGGCTCAAACAAAAGGTTTTATCGGCTGGTTCACCGCTTATCGAAAACATGTGTATGAGGCAAAACTAGAAGTTATCGAAAATGGAACTCGTTTAAGGTCAAAAGAGTTTTATAGAATTGTAGACGATGGAGCAACCCTTGAAAAATCGGATCATTTTCTCGATTACAATCAAAGAAAGCATTTTTGGAAAAAAACTCAAAACGGAGAGATTTTTGAGGATAAATCGGAAGATATTCCAATAGGAACTAACTTTGACGACATTTTGACAGCTTTTTATAATTTTCGTAATGGGGTTTACGGAAAATTGAAAAAAGGTCAATCTTATGAGATACCCACTATACCAGAAAAAGGCCATAAAACGCTGACAGTTCAAATTCGGACAGAGGAAGAAGAAAAAACGGCTCGTTTGGAAGAAAACCGACCTCTTGCAGATGAATTGCTGTTGCGGGTTAAAATACCAAAAGAAATCTTTAAAACTGAGAACGGGGAAATATTCTTTTGGGCATCAAAACACTTTATTCCTTTAGAAACTACAGTTAAAGATTACATATTATTTGGAGACCTGCACGCTATACTAGCCAAAAGAGAATTCTCCGAAAATCACTAAAAACGTTTTAGGAGACCTCTAAGAACTGGCATTTTTACTGGTTTTCTATCGCCTAGCCCTTGAGTTTAAGGGCTAGGCTGGCAAATCTGATTTGTTAGAGATTCTTTTAATATAATACAATCTCTAAACGTCAAAAGTCGGCAAGGGAGGATCTTGCCAAATATTTGCTTCGTTAGTTTCGTCCAGGGTAATTTCTCCAAAAGTTACCGAATAAGGCTCTTCACTTTCCAAATGATACTCAACGCACATTTTTTTAATGTTCCACTTCCCCTTATCAGGACCAACTAACGTCAAACTATGTGGAAAACTATTGATTTCATATCCGCCTTCCATCATCTCACCAGGTTGCGGAGAACCCTTTACATTATCTAAAGGAACTTTAAACCCATTAACGCTAAACTGGACTGGCTCTTCTATTCCCGTGTCTCCAGTTTCTATTTTTATATTGAATGATTTTAGCTTTGGCATAATTTATAAAATACTCGACAGATAAAATTAACTATTAAGAGTAAAAAGGATTTAAACCAGCTTTATGGTCCGTTTCATCTAAGATGGCGCCTACCGTTGGCAAAGCTTTACGAAACGCTCCATGAATCCCCATTTTCAAAGTCATATCAGCGGCGCTACAACCCTGGCAGCCGCCTCCCATAAGAATGGTAACCGTATTTCCTTTAACATTAGTTAATTGGATATTGCCGCCATGACCAGCCACTCCCGGATTAACTTCTTTATCTATAACCTCTTGGATTCTTTCCCGAACTTCTTCTTCGGAAGGAATCGAATCCAAAATAGTTTGAGAAATCAAACTATCCTTGGCTTCCAATTTTTCCCGAATTGCGGCGCCAACTTCTTTAGCCATTGGCAACCAATCTCCAGGTCCTTTATTAACCCGGGTAACCGTCACAGTGGACTCTTGAACCAATATTGATTCCACGCCATCAACGCTAAATAAGCTTTCAGCCAATGGCGACCCCTCGGCGCTCTCAAAATTTTCAAAATACCAAGAGTTACCTTCCATCAAATCCCGGTTAATCATAAATTTACATTGATCGCCAGCTAAAGTAGGTTCCGCTTTAATCAAAATTTTATCCGTTTGATTAACTTCTTTTTGCGCTGTCGACGCAATAATTGGCGGTTGAATTACGGTTCTTTTAATTGGCTCAGGTTCTTTGAATGGCTTTTCCTCGGAACTAATCGCAGGAGGCTCTTCTACGGCTACAACCTCATCCATTGGAGGTCTCATGCTGACTGAAGACGTTTCCGGTTTATTTTCCGGCGCCTTATCTGTATTGCTTGAAAACATATTTCTTAATTTCTTTATGATGGACACTGATCGAACTCCTTAAATCTCGAATCAAATTTATTTCGATAAATGAATCGTTGAAAAATAACGATCTTAAAATTCAGAAAAAACATAAAATCACGGACTTAATTGTAACATTTTGAGGAAAAGGTCTCACTTAGAACAATTATTAAACATTTATTTTTAAATAAATAACTTAAAGAGGACCTCTAATAATTCATATTTTTACTAGTTTGCTATCGACTAGCCCTTGATGATTAGGGCTAGTCTCTTTGCAAATCTTAATTTTTAGAGGTTCCTTTAAATAAAGCCTTTAACTACAAGTTTTGTTGATTATCAACTCCCATTTTTAACATGATTTAAAGCGCCTAAAATTGCTTTTCTTAACGCCCAATCTACAAGCGCTTCCGAAACGCATCTTGAGTTAATTGAAATTCCCAATTCTCTGGCTGTTTTGGATCTCCTGAAATAGCGACTATATCGAAACGACTAGGCCTTTCCGTAATTTTATATTTCGCCAAAAACAACTCAGCAACACGGAATAATTTGCACTGTTTCGCTTTATCGACCGCCATTTCTGGGCGACCATAATTTAAGTTTGACCGGGTTTTGACTTCGACAAACGCAACTACCTTCTTGTGTTCGGCAACAATATCAATTTCTCCAGTTTTGGTTCGAAAGTTCATTTCAAGAATCCGGTACCCCTTATTTTTAAGAAATGCCGCTGCCGCATCTTCTCCATCTTTTCCAAAACCAACAGAACCTTGCCTAGTCATTTTAATTTTGACTCCCTCTTTTTCTAATAATCTTCACAACCGTTTAGCGAATATGGTAAAAAGAGCCGTTTTTCATAAAAAATCTTTGAGGTTTAAAGTTCATATTTAATACATTTAAATCATGGAAATAATTTCTTTAATCGGTTTAAGTCTACTATTTTTTCTCGTTTCTTATCTTGCTGTAGTCAATATATTGGAAGACCTATTAGATAATGTTTTTGTAAGAATTCCTATAATGGGGTTATTTTCTATTCCGATGGGGTTTCTTATGGCAATTTTCAGTTACCAGCCGATTTTTATGATTGCGGTAGCTTCTGTCGCCAATTATTACCGTGTAATACAAAAAGCTAAGTCAAAAAAGGATCAGGGTCAAAAGAAACACGCAACGGCTTACTACTTTGTAGGAAGCTATCTATATTTATTTTTACTATGTGTCTTGGGATATTACTTCCAACAACCTACGGAAGTTGGCGATAACTCCATTCCTTATTGGAAAACATTACTTCCCAAAGAATAATTTTAAGGGGATCTCTAATAATTGGCATTTTTACCGGTTTGCTATCGCCTAGCCCTTGAATTTAAGGATTAGTCTCCTGATAAATCTGAGTTTTTAGAGGTTCCCTTAAATAACTGCGGATATTAGAAGATTCCTTTAAATTTAATATTTCGAATATTACCAAAATCATAAAACCTTTGGAAACCATGTTCCTGTCTTAGCTTTGTAATCAATATATTTCTGGCCAAATTGTTCCTCAAGAGCTTTATCTTCATGAATAATACGGTAATGAAACCCAAACCAGCCTGAAACCATTCCTAAAACCCCTAAAATAAGATTATGAGTCGCCAAAGCATACGCGAAAATCACGATCATCATAGCTGCGTAGGATGGATGCCTTAAATAACGGTAAAATTGGTCTGTTTTTAGTTGCTGTTTATCTCTAAAAACAATATCAAATTTGAAAGCGACAGCCCCAATCTGATAAACCGCTAATACTCTCATAATCGATCCCAACATGAAGCTAAATATAATTATTATAAACTCCCATATGGGCAAAGGAACCGTTGTAGCTCTTGCTACAAATGACAACCCAATTAAAGCTATAGCAATTGGTAAAGTATGACCAAATAATTGCTTAATAAATTGCTTATCAAATGTTATATCTTCTTGCCGAATCGTAATCGTAAAAATAACCAATTCAATAATTCCGAAAACCGTATTGTGAAACGACACGATCAAGAATCGAATAGCGTTTTCAGAATCAATCCCAAGAGGTATCAATGGAAGCAAGTATATGAGTCCCACCATAATTGCGTTAAAATTGAAGTTTATCAATAATGCCATCGCGAAAACTGCCATATACAAAAGTAAATTTGCATACAGCCATAACTGTACTAAATTCAAAGAATTCGATATGAATTCATGCATAAATTTGATTCTCGATAGGATTTAAAGGGTTTTAAGATATAATAACTAATTGTTTTAATTACTTTCCAACACCGTTACAATAAATAGTTAAATACCGCTTTTTATTATATAATATACTTGCTAAACACAGGGCGGCTTGCATATCATTTTTAGTTAATGTTTTAAACCAAATAAAAAAGTCGCCATTTTTCAAGAATTTTGAAATTTTGTTAGAGAAGATATCCTCATGGACGCAAAGATAAATATACCCCAAGAAGTTCGGAAAGAAATCGAAGATTTCGCGGCTGAGGTTGAACGCCGCAGTCGCGATAATATAGACGAAAATGGATTTAAGCACTTTCGTTTACAACAAGGAATTTATGGCCAAAGACAATCTGGCGACGTGCAAATGGTTAGAACAAAGTTACCATTGGGTCAGATTACTAGCGAAAAACTTAATTGTTTGGCGGACTTTGGGGATAAATACGCAAATGGGATTTTGCATATAACTACCCGTCAAGACGTTCAGTTTCATTTTGTAGACTTAGAAAAAGTTCCAGAGGGATTAGAGCTTTTAGCTGAAGGCGGAATCACAACTCGCGAAGCTTGCGGCAACACTGTTAGAAATGTAACCGCTTGCCATAAGTCAGGAACCTGCGCAAACGAAGCTTTCGACGTTTCGCCCTACGCCCGCGCAGTTTCTAGTTACTTATTGCGTCATTCATCCACGCAAAGTTTACCTAGAAAATTTAAAATCAGCTTTGGCGGATGTAATGGTTGCGGCATAGCTCCTATTCATGACATTGGTTTTAGCGCTGTTATTCGAGAAGAAAATGGAAAGCAAGTTCGCGGCTTTAAAATTCTCTTTGGAGGAGGTTTAGGAAGTTCTCCACATGCCGCCGTTCCTTTAACTGATTTTATCCCAACTAATCAGATTTTACGGTTAGCGGAAGCGTTGGTGAATGTTTTCAACAAATATGGCGATGGAAAAAATAGAAATAAAGCCCGATTCAAATTTGTTTTAGACAAATACGGAGTCGATAAAGTTAAAGAATATTATAAAGAAGAATTTGCGGCGTTAGAGGGGAAAAAATATGAAAATATCGAACCCTCTGACGATATTATTCCGGCTATTTCAAATTTTACCCCTAATACAGATTTTGATTCTGATCCAGAATTTCACAATTGGAAAAATCGAAATACTTATTCGCAAAAGCAAGCTGGTTTCTTTAATGTTCATATTAAGCTGCACCTTGGAGATCTGGAAAGTGAAAAAGCTAAAGTTATCAGTAAAGCCGCTTCCGATTATGCAGCTGGGGTTATTGTAACCACAGTTAACCAAAATCTTATGATCCCATGGGTTAAGGAAAATGCTATGGGCGCTATTTATGGTGAATTAAAAAGAATAGGCTTGAATAAAGCGGGAACTGAAGAACTAAAAGATATTACTTGTTGCCCAGGTTCCGAAACTTGCAACTTGGGAATCACCGCTTCTCGAGGATTAGCGACAGCTTTATCTGAAGAATTCGAAAAAAACTATACCGATTCTAAGGAACTTGACAGTATTTCTGTAAAAATGAGCGGTTGCCCCAACTCCTGCGGTCAACATCATATCGCCTCCATTGGATTTCATGGAGGGGCCAAAAAGATCAATGGAATTTTAGCTCCCCACTATGAAGTGATGATGGGTGGCCGAGTAAATGAAGATCAAGTCACCTTTGGAACTTCCGTCATTAAAATTCCGGCAAAAAATGTTCCAGAAGCGGTTCGTATTACATCCGACGCTTATAAAAAAGAAAAAATGGAAGGGGAGTCTTTTGTCGATTTTTTTGATAGAAAAGGCAAAGCTTATTTTTCAAAGATGCTTGATTCTCTAAAAGGTCTTGCCCCTATTGAAGAAAATCCCCAAGCTTATATTGATTATGGAAGCTCTGAAACCTATTCGTTAGAAGACCGTGGTCAAGGCGAATGCGCAGGTCCGCTGACCGATATGATCTCTGAAAATATACTCGCAGCTGAAAGAAGCGTTTTTCAAGGAAAACTTGCTCTTGAGAAAAATGATTTTAACAGCGCTTTAGAAAATGCCAATCGGTCTATTATTGCCGCCGCCAACGGTTTATTGATTACCGAAGGCATGGATTTCCAAGATCCTAAAGAAACATTGGAAAAGTTTCAAGCTTTGATAATTGATGCGGGAATCGTATCTGAGGAATTTTCAGGTATTTTAAAACGTTACTTAGAAAGTTCTCAGTCTATCGATAAATCAAAGGCAGAAAATCAAATTACAGAAGCTTCTTCTTTAGTAGCTGAATGTAAAAAAGCTTATAACAAACTTCAAACGGATAAATCGCTAAGAATTCGCGTCGGCTCCGCTTAAGCTAGGCAAAATAAGAATGTTGAAAAGCATGACCGGTTTTGGGCGATCCGAAATTTCCAACGATGAATTTAGTTGCAAGGTTGAAACGCGATCTGTAAATAACCGCTTTATAGATGTCCACGTCAAGTTGCCAAAATTTCTTGCGCCTTTAGAATTACCGCTTAAAAAACTAGCAAAAGAAAAATGCGCTAGAGGTTCCATTGACATACACATTTCCCTCGAAAAAAGTGCGGGAGAAAATAATCGATTAGAAGCAGTCGCTGATTTAGAGTTTGCTTCTCAATATTTTGAAGCAATATCAAAAATAAAAGAAAATCTAAACTTAACAGGTCAAATCGATGTAAATTCAATTTTAGGAATTAAAGAGTTTATTAAATTTGAATCTCCAAGCTTAGACGAAAAATGTGAAAACTTAATATTAGAAGGAACCGAGAAAGCGTTAGAGGGTTTATCTCAAATGCGCGTTGCTGAAGGAGAAACTCTAAAAAGCGACATCGAGTCGCTAATTAATTTTATTAGAAAAAATGCCGATATTATCAAAGTACGGCAACCTCAGGTTCTAAATGAATACCGGGAAAAACTGAAAGAAAGAATTAAGGCCTTAAGCGACGGTTTGGAATTAGACGACTCCAGACTAATTCAAGAAACTGCAATTTTAGCCGACCGATCCGATATTTCTGAAGAGTTAACCCGGCTAGACAGTCATTTAAAACAGTTCCTAGAATTAACAGGAAACGCAGACGGCCCAATAGGCAGAAAATTAGAATTTATCGTACAGGAAATAAACCGAGAAACAAATACAATTGGATCAAAATCAAACGATTTCGAGATATCCCAAGCAGTCATTGAAATTAAAAGCGCTCTAGAAAAAATAAGAGAACAACTTCAAAACATTGAGTAGCTTTTTTTCTACAATAGTTCACTTCAAAAATCTTTGAATATTAATTAACCAACTTATGCAGTTAAAGCGAGAAGGTATTCCTTACATCATATCAGCCCCTTCCGGAACCGGGAAGTCCACTGTTTGTAAAATATTACTGGAACGACTCGCTAACTTAAAAATTTCGGTTTCTCACACTACCCGCGCTCCCAGACCAACAGAAGCCCATGGTAAAGATTATTATTTTGTATCGGAAAAAGAATTTAAGAAAAAAATCGAAGCGGAAGCCTTTTTAGAGTGGGCCAAAGTTCATAACGAATATTATGGAACAACAAAAAACTCAATCGAAAAGATACAAAACGACGGTTACGACGTTATCATCGAAATTGACGTTCAAGGCGCAGAAATTCTAAGAAAAAAAGGGTTTCAAGGCGTTTATATTTTTCTGCTTCCTCCTTCTCTAAAAGAATTGAAAAATCGATTAACGAAAAGATCAACCGAAACTCCTGAAAAAATTGAACAACGAATGAAAGTAGCTCAGAAAGAAATTGCCGAATATAAAAATTACTATTATATAGTTACGAATTTTGAGGTCGAAGATACAGTTTGTAAGCTCTCCGCTATTATGCAAGCCGAAAAACAAAAAGTGTTTCGTTACGTTGCCACCTCTACCGATTTAGAGTCTATTATCCACTCTCAGGGAACCTAATGGCCAATATAGATTTAACCAACTTGGTCAGACCAAACGTCAAGTCGTTAAAGGCATATCATGTAGACAACTATGATTGCAAAATAAAGCTTCACGCAAATGAAAACCCATTTCAATTGCCGACCGAAATTCTCGACTTAATTTCTGCTAGCTTTAAAGACTTCGAGTTTAACCGATATCCTGATCCAGGATGCCTGCAACTACGCGAGGCGATTTCAAAAATAGCCAATATTCCTTCGCAAAACTTAATTGTCGGCAATGGCTCAGATGAGTTATTACAATTAATAATGCAAGTATTTTGCGGACCTGGCGATGGAGTGGCATTCCCCGATCCAAGTTTTGCTATGTATTCCATCCTTGCAAAAAGTATGGCCCTTAAACCGGTCCCTTTTTCGCTTAACGGTCAATGGGATTTTAAGGCGGAAACTCTTCTTGAAATAGTCGAACAAAATCAAACGAAGGTAGTTTTTTTTAGCTTTCCCAACAACCCTACCGGCAATTGTTTTTCAAGCGAAGAAATCGAAAAAATACTAAATGAATTTAAAGGAATTGTCGTTCTTGATGAAGCCTATTTTGATTTCTCGCGAAAAACCTTTAAAGATCGCTTAACCACTAACAACAATTTAATCATCTTAAGAAGCCTTTCTAAAATTGGATTGGCCTCTCTTAGAGTTGGTTTTGCAGCTGCCTGCCCTTTAATCATCGAAGAACTTAACAAAATCAGGCTACCTTATAACTCCAATTCATTCTCTCAAATGGTAGCGAATGAAGCCCTAAAACAATTTCATCTCATTCAAAAACAAATTGATCTAATAATACAAGAAAGGACTCAATTATTTAATTCCCTCTCCCAATTAAGCGAAGTTCAAGTATTTCCCTCAGACTCCAATTTCTTACTTTTTAAAACGTCTCAAAATAGCGGAGAAATATTTCAGAAATTAGCAAAAAAGGATATTTTACTGCGAGATTTAAGTTCCCACCCAAAGCTGAAAAACTGCTTAAGAGTAACTGTTGGAACCCCCGATGAAAACTCAAAATTTCTTCAGGAAATTAAACAAATTTTCTAAGATAATTTATGATTTTATGATAAAACTCAGTGATTTTTATCAAAACTACTTTTAAGTTCCTGCCGCTTTATGGAGTATGCGCCATTGTCCAAGAGTATAGGAAACACTAATCTACTAAAGTTTTTAAACTAAAAATTGGTTTAACTGCCATGTCAAAACCATGGAAACTATTTTTAGCTTCTTTTTGGGTTGTAATTGCCGTTACTTGGACTATCGGCATTTTGTTTTATTTCCAAACCGCCTATTCTGTTACCAACGAATACAAATCCGTTCCTTTTAAAATTGACAGAGGCATGACCTTAAAGCGCGTTTCAATAAAATTAAAAGAAAAGCAATTAGTTAAAAGTTCTCTTTCCTTCCAAATATTGGCATACATTAGAGGCCAGCAAAACAAACTTATGGCAGGAGAATTCGAACTCTCCCCGTCGATGCCCCCATTAGAAATTTTAGAAACAATTACTTCGGGCAAAACTATTCTATACGAAATCACAATTCCCGAAGGATTACGAATTGTGGAAATTGCCGCTTTATTAAACGACAAAAAAATAGTTTCTGCCAAAGAATTCATCAAATGGACTCGTAGCAAGGAGTTAATGGAGCCTCTTGGAGTTTCCTCTTCTTCTCTTGAAGGCTATCTATTTCCGGATACTTATCGGTTTTCGAAAAATATCCCAGCAAAAGATATAGTGAAAAAAATGACTCAAACATTTTTAAAAAAGGCGGCCAAACCCGAATATAAAAAACGCGCGAAAGAGCTTGGCTTTAATTTTAACGAGATTGTTACTCTTGCCTCTATTATTGAAAAAGAAACAGGCAAAGCAAAAGAAAGAAAAAAGATTTCCGCTGTATTCCATAATCGGCTGAAAAAGAATATGCGGTTACAAAGCGACCCAACAGTGATCTATGCAATTCCCAATTTTGACGGAAATATTCACAAAAAAGACTTATCCATAAAATCTCCCTATAACACTTATAAGGTTAAAGGATTACCTCCAGGGCCAATAGCAAACCCTGGTCATGCCTCGATTGTAGCCGCTCTTTATCCTGAAACCTCTAATCATTTATATTTTGTTTCTCGCCAAGATGGCAGCCACAAATTCTCTAACAATCTTAAAGATCACAATCGAGCGGTAAGAAAATACCAGTTAAAAAAAATTCCAATCGTTGATTAGTCTTACTTTTTTAGAAAACTCTTATCTTAATTCAATGATTGAATTAGGTTTTTTCAACGAATTAGTATTTTTTTGCTTCGGCGTTTGAAGCGCGAGTTAAAGCTAAATCCAATAAGGATTGAGGTAATATTCTTTTCAGATACGCAAAAAGGTAGGTAGGAAAGGTCACATAATAACGGGCTTTGGGTTTAGGGTTTTCCAAAGCGTCAATTACTTTTTTCAACACAGCTTCTGGAGGTAAAGTGAATGGATAAGTGGGTTTTTCATTAGTTAAACGATTAATCATCGCCTGATAGCGATCTTTGTGCGGGCTCTTACCTATATCTATATTTTCCCTAAATTTTTTATAAGCATTGTCCCGAAATTTACTTTCAATTGGCCCTGGTTCCACCAAAGAAACAAATATATTAGTTCCCGCCAACTCAATCCTTAAGGCGTCTGAAATTCCCTCTAAGGCAAATTTACTGGCCGAATAAGCTCCTCGAAAAGGCATAACAACAAACCCTAAAACGGAGCTATTTTGGATAATTCTACCGCTACCCTGCTTTCGCATAACGGGAAGAACTAAGTTAGTTAGTTCTACCACCCCCAATACATTAGTTTCAAATTGCTCTTTCAAAGCCTGTCTAGTTAAATCTTCTACGGCGCCAGGTTGCCCAAACCCGGCGTTATTAAATAAACCAAATAAGGAACCTCCAGTCAGCTCAAGAATCTTACTGAGAGTTTTTTGAATAGAATCTGAACTATTCATATCCATCTCAAAACTCTCTAACCCTTCACTTTGTAGATTCTTTACATCTTGTGGATTCCTGGCTGTGGCAAATACCCTATACCCTCTTTTCTTTAAACCCTTGGCAACGCATAGACCTATTCCTGAAGAACAACCAGTAATTAGAATTTCCTTAGTAGAAGCGCTCATGGAACTATTTTTCAAAGCTTACTTGATTCCTACCGCTATTCTTTGCTTTATACAAAGCCTTATCTGCACGATTGAAAACCGTTATGGCAGTGTCGCCTTCTTTAACGCAAGAAACTCCTAAACTTGCCGTCACCTCCAACCCTTTGGCAATAACATTCCATTTTTTTCCTTCAACTATTCCCCGAATCTTATCTGACGCCTTAATTGCCGTATTCGATTCAACTTTTGGCATCCAAATAACAAACTCTTCTCCTCCGTAACGAAAAATTCTATCAGTTTCACGTATCGCATTTTTTACTAACGCCGCTACAATTTTTAAAATTTCATCTCCTTTAACATGTCCGTATGAATCGTTAATTTTTTTAAAGTGATCAATATCTAAAATAACGAGAGCAAAAGGGTGTTTGTATCTTTCAAATTCCTTGATGAAACGATTTATCTCTAAGTTATAGGCATTCCTATTATAAACCCTCGTTAGAGAATCGATAAGAGCTTCCGCCTCCGTTTGTTCTAGTCTTTTTGTCAATTCACTGGTTTTTTCTTTATATTTCTCAAGTTCTACTTTCAAAACTTGAGTCTCTTCTTTTATTTTATTCGCCTCTGAAATAATTTGATCTTTTATTTCAAGAATATTGTCGGTAACCTCCGACACACGCATCTTATCAATATGCTCGGTTAAACTATCGCCAACCCCACCGGAAAATACGGCAAATTCTTTAATAGTATCGCCCAAACTAACTACCATCTCTTTCAATTCTTTTTTTTCAGTTTTTAGACGCTTTTCATCTTCTAATCTCTTTTGAAAAAACTGTTTAAAAACCTTCCCAGATGAAGAATCTAACTCTGGTTTCACTTTTTCTAAAACGCTCTCTAACTCACTAAGCTTAGAAAAAAAAGGGTCTTTCGAATCAACCATTTCCTTTAGACCGTCGATACAGATAGCCAAAAGACCAGAAATTCTTTTTGTGAATTGAAGCGCGGATAAATTTTCTTCCACTGATTTATCCGGCTTATAACCTAAATCATCGACATCCATGAATTTAAATACCTATTGAGAAATGGCTATTGAAAATATCTTACTAATCGAACGCTACTTGAAAAAAAATCGCTCATGTTAGAATTACGTATTGTTGTTTGGCCATTACGAAAATTGAAAGTTTTCACGCATATCGAGTCTATACCCTTAGAGATGGCGCAGCTTTTCGAGTTAACCAAATTGGAACTCCAATACCAATACCCTCCCCCGTTTTTAAAAACTATCGGGTATCCAACTGGTTTAGAGTTCATCCTTTGTCTAAAAGCTCCTCTTTTATTCGTGTATTCAAAACCTCTCCGTTCTAACCTTTTATTATATATTGATTGATATTCTACCACTTCAGGAATTCTCCAGTCGTCAAATCCGCCTTTTTTTTCAAAATTCATTTTATCAACCCAAGCCGCAATTTCTTCTCGACTATGCGGAAATCTACCTTCCAAATTATAAAAATCTTCCGTCATCCACATCAAACGGGTTCGAATATCCACTGCAGTTCCATTTTCAAATACAATCCAAGTCCCTATTTTCTTTGCCTTTCCAGACGCTATCACACGTCTAGCCCATTCCTTTTTTTGAGCAAAAGAGGTTTTATTTTTCTCGTTTTTATCTCGAATTAATTCTAGTTTTTTTTCTTCAATCAAAATTTCTTGTCTTACTTCAGCCAATCTTTTTTTGTACTCAAAAAATCTATTATCCGGAGTTAGGTTCTCAGGTGAATTTTGCGAACTATTATTAGAATATAATTCGTTTTCAGAGCGGCTTATTGAAAATACAAAATCTCCTTTATCCAAATTTGGATCACGGATTGTCCCATACTGTGGATGCTGGCTTCCTCTTGTATAGTCAATTACTTTATTCTTCAAAAACTCGCCTAATTCAGCTCCGGTTAAAAAACCATCTCGATTTAAATCGCCCTCTCCATTCAGAGCCGAAACAAACATTCGCCTAAATACGCTATCGTCTGATACTTGTTCTCCAGCGCTGCCGGACGTAATAAATTGCCTTACCGGCAATTTAACTTTATATTGAACGCTTTTGGGTATCGCTCTGCTAAGAGAAAAAAACATCCCAGAAAAACAACTATCAAATAAAAATAATGCATGACGGGATTGAATACGTTTGGCATAAACTTCTATTTGCTGCATATCCATAGCATTAGCTAAAAACCCGTTTAAATTCTGTTCTGGGTTAGGAGCGTCTATAGGAACCAAGTATCCCATTTGCCCCCCATAAGAAAGCTTTTGCGTATGACCATGTCCGGCAAAATAAACCAGCAATCTATTATCCGGGGATAAACCATAACGGCTTATAAAAGCATCAAAAGCGGTTTCAAGCTCTTTTTTAGTTGGATTGGTAATAGTAGTTACAGAAAAACCCTTTTTTATTAAAATAGCTTTTACCTCTTTCAAGTCTCTCTCAACGCCAGGCAAGCTTGGCCAACTAGTATTGTAATCATACGCTCCAATAACAAGAGCATAACTTCCTTTATAAATTTTTTGAAAAGATATTCCTTTGAAAATTTGGACAGGAAAAGACTTGGTTTTAGGCACAGGAACGATTCCTCTATCCTCCGCAAAAACTTGTTGGATTTGGGAGTTATTGGCAAAAGCTAATAAACTCAAAAACAAGCTATGCCAAAAGATTTGAGTGCAGATATTTCTACAAGTTCCTGCGAAGTTTTTCATATCATTTTATTTGAGCTAAACATTCTATCCGCCAAAACGCTAAACACCATTGCAAAAACTGGCGATAAAACCGGAAGAATTAAACCCATCCTAAAAAACATTATATTAATTACTAAATAAGAAGATATTAGAATCGCGAGGCTTAATCCATTCACCATTCCTTTATTCTTTCTACAAAAAATGATCGCGAGAATACTTAATATCAGAGATAAAGAATGAACGGTGGATTTATGCGCCTCTTTCAAAAAAGATTTTTCTAACAATGAATTTAACAAGCCCACTTGAACTCTAAATAAACTTTTTTCATTCAACTCGTTGTCAGAAGCAAAAAAACCAACGGACGCGAGTTTATTTTTAACATCAGCTTCAGAAACAGTCTCAACAACTGGCCGCTTATTATTGCCAAGTTGAATGATAGACAGCTCAAAATCTTCTGGCGCTTCTATCATAGCCATACCATTTAAATCTGTTGGAACGGCTAACTCAACAAGTTCGTCCTTTATTTCGACGCGCGAAGACAATAATTTTA
Organism: uncultured Nitrospinota bacterium; assembly: GCA_964344185.1. GTDB lineage: Bacteria > Nitrospinota > Nitrospinia > Nitrospinales > JAJDAT01 > JAJDAT01. Next base: position 11,718 of record CAYFMN010000021.1, on the reverse strand, counting down.
TTTTTGGATTCTCAATATCCAAATAATGAAACCATGAGTTAAGCGCAAAAGAGGGAATCAACCGTTTTTCAGACTCCACCCACAGTGGAATTTTTCTATATTTGCCAAAATGATCCACATGAACGTTAGAATGAGTAAAATACATTTGCTCGAAAGTTGGCGATTCCACCAAAGTTTTTTTAGCGCCCATTGATAAGAAATCAACCAAAGAAGAAACTTTAATGAAACCGGTTTTCATACCTAAAGAATAGCTATCATCGCTATATAGTAGTCGCTTAATTGTTTGTCCGCCAGCGATCATAACGGTTTTTGATTTTGGAATTTCTTGGATCCACTCCAAATTTTTTCTTAATTCATCTTCAGAAGTATATATAGAGATCGTTTTTGCGCCTTGCTTAAATAACTCTTCTATGATCGCCTTACAGGTCGATTGATTTTGTTCGTTTACTTCGAAAACTTTGATTTTTTTCGATAATTGAATAGGCTTTTTTAATTTAAGACGCCAATCCAAAAACACTCCTTCCAGTGCGATCCAATATGATCCCAAAACAACAGACAATAAAATAGCGAGAATGGTCCCAGCCAAACCTACGCCTAACTTTCGCTTCATTACCAATCAACCAAAATTAATTTGAACTCGAAGCGAAGTCTCCAACCGAAACTTTACGGGAACCGCGCATATAAATTTGGTTTTTTTCATGAATAAAAAACTCTGTATACGCTCCCCCCCAAGATCTCGATTGCTCTGAATTAAATCGGCTCGCTAAAGCTTTTACCGATCTTAGACCCGTAACTTCGTTTTTTGAAATGCTATGAAATCCATTTTGTAAATTTAGTTTTATAGGAAACTCCGGAGATGTTGTAGCTAAAGCTCTTATTCTCTCCAAACCTGGAGGCCCTAAAATGTTAAAGTTAAAATTATATTCTGGAGTGGGAATTTTTATTCTTTCTCCAGCTTTAATAAAATTGGACTTTCTATAAGCGTTTGGGAAAATGACCGTGATGTCTCCATTCGCCCCAACGTCAAGAATCGTCAAATAACAATTCTTCTTAGCTGTGACCGTAAAAACTAAATTTTCTCCAATTTGATAATCTTTTTTATCCGTATATACTTTTATGCCAAATTCATCCTTCTTAGGATTTCCTGAAACAAGACGATTCAACTCGAAATCGTATTGATCGCTATTACCCTTAACTTCCATTGGATCAAAATAAGCGTTTGGGCTATCTATCTCCGCTAAATCGTCTGGATGAATTTCTCCTCTTTCAATTTGGCCATAACCTGAAGAAACGATATTTCCCGTTTTTGTTCGGATCAGCTGCGCCCTCATTTCTAAACCATTTCGTTCTAACCTATAACTACCAGTAACGTAGTAATCAAGGTTTACGTTTTTGGCAAACTCTGAAGCTATCAGATTTTTTTTGTTTGGAGGTAAGCTCTTTATTTCTAAATCTTCGACTTGAACCATTAATGTCGAAAAATCTTCTTTAAGGATTCTGCTAAAGGGCGTTGGACGGTTCAAGCGCAGATCTCGAAACTCGAATATTCCAAGAGAAGGAGACCCTCCTGGCGGCAAATTTTCAATAACTTGGTTAACAAGCTCGGTAATTCCCTGTTTCCATTTCAAAGATTTATTAACAGCCCACTTTGGCAAATTAATTGAATACGTAAAATTAACTTTTTTATTTTTTAAAATGGTTAAAAAAGCGTTAACTATTTGCGGGTCAAACCGGGAAGCGATTTTTTCAAAATCAATTTTCGCCGCAATCGTATGGGATTTCTCCTTATAGGAATTAACATTTCTAACCGCCGCTTTAACATTGCCATCTGTATCGCTTACAACTTCGTAATCAATATCGCCATCTCCCTCTTCGTACATCATTTTTACTGGAATACCAGATATGGCTTTTCCAGTATCAGCGGCTAAAATTTGAGCAACCAAAGGTTTCGTTAACCCCTTAAATCGGGTCAATTTTTGATTATTGCCAGACAAAATTTGTATATTAATACCATTTACAATTTGTCTAATGAGTATTCCAAAATCAGTTTTATCTGTTAATTCTGGAGATTGCGATGAGCGATTAATTACATTTTTAGCGCTCATTAATGAAGCCAGCTGCTCCGTTTTGTTATAGCCCGACACATAAAACCCAAGAGCCTCTAAAAACCGACCAGTCTCTTCGGCATTCCTGCCGCTATCTAATAAATTATTGATTTTTTGCGAAATACTTTGAGCTTTACCATCAATTAAATTAGAGGCCACTTTTCTATCTAAAACAGCCAACGAATAATAAACTCTGGATTTCGTCTCATAAAAACCGTCTCGTATTTCAACTCCTTCTAAAATAGTATCAACTTGTGTCTTTATTACTAATTCTATTCGCGACTTATTAATTGAGGAATAATCTCTTAGTATTGATTGAACTCTTACTTTAAGGTTTTTTGCTAACTCTGCTCGAGCAGACTCATTCGCAGAAACATAATTCTTTTCTGAAAAGCCAACACCCGTTAAGTAAAAAGAGTCTGGATATTTAGGATGCCCTCGTCCAACAACCCAACCTGGAGTCGGCTTTGACGATTTCGAAGAGTTTTTGGAGGCAATTTTTTCCTCCTTTATTCCCAAACCATGCAAAGTTTTCCCACAGCCGGTTAGAAATAAAAAAAACACAACAATCGTTAAATAAAAGATAACTCTTTTAAACAAAAAGATAATCTCACCTCAGAACTGAAATAAAAAATAAAGTATCAAAAATGCAGCAAAAAATATTCCCAAATCTTGACCAAGAAAACATTAACTTACTTTTACTCCACATTTTATTACTTCCACCCCTCTAAAAACAAAAGCAAGGCAATAAAAATCAAATAGTTAAAATAAAAAGGATTCAGGCTTCATTCAAAAACTCCATAGAACCAAATATTTTATTCTCTTAACTTTAAGGTAAAAAGTTTGCCTTTATCCAAAATAATGAATTAAAATTTTTACTAAAGATTTGGTTCTAAAAATTGAAGCACCCCCCTCATAAACTTTGGCATTAATATTGTATATTCTCTTTAGAGAAACTATTTTAAGCAAATACACAGATTCAATATTTAGGAGGAAACTATGGTCCGCAAGTATACGTTCCATTTTATTATTACGCTAACAATAGTCGCCTTTTTAGCTATAGGTTGCTCTAGCGGTCCGCCAAAAAGAATGACTCTTGAAAAAGCCGACGCTCCCGAATGGGTCATTAAGGGAGGCGGAGCAAAAGAGGATAGTAAAGGAAGAGCCTTTTATGGAGTCGGTTCGGCTTCGGGAATAAAGAATTTTTCTCTGCAAAGAACCGCCGCTGATGATCGAGCTCGTAACGATATCGCGAAGGTTTTTGAATTTTATACCAAATCATTAACAAAAGATTATCAGGCTTCAACAACAGCCGGTGATTTCAAAGCGTCTTCAGAAGAGCAAAACGTTGAGTCGGCTATCAAAACGGTTACTTCAGCAACGCTATCTGGAGTTCAAATCATCGATCATTGGGAACATCCTTATCGCAATGAAATGTTTTCTTTGGCGCGCCTTGATCTCGAAAAGTTTAAAGAAAATCTAGATCGCTATAAAGAACTATCCGCTGCGGTTAGAGACGCCGTAAAAAAGAGAGCCGATAAACTGCATGAAGAAATGGAAGCTGAAGTTTTGAAGAAGGAAAGCCGTTGATGATTCGGCTATTAGGCTTCCTTATTCTTGGACTAACAACCCAGGCTTTTGCCGCCGACCTTAGTCCTAGACAAATTTATCGACAAACCGCCGATGCGGTGGTTCTAGTAACCGCCGCTGAGTTTAATTCGCGGTCGCATAGTATTGGCACGGGAGCGATTATTCGCAAAGACGGTTTAGTAATTACAAACTCTCATGTCGTTTATAACGACGAATTGGATAGAATCTATAAAAAACTAAACGTCTATCTAAAACCTCCCCGAGTAACCGGAAATATAAAACGAGACGCAACGCGAAAGTATAAAGCTTCAATCGTTCATTACTCAAAGCCTCTGGATTTGGCTCTGTTGAGAATCAACAATATTCCTTCATGGCTCAAGCTAAATACAATTGAGTTTAACGATTCCGACAATGTTGAAATAGGCGATCCTGTCGTCGCTATAGGCCACCCTGAACAAGGAGGTCTTTGGACTTTAACTACAGGCTCTATAAGTAGCCAGGTTGACGATTTTCAAAATGTTCCAGGTAAGAATGTTTTTCAGACTGAAACAAGCATAAATAAAGGAAATTCCGGCGGCCCTTTGATCGACGCCAATGGCCATATGATAGGTATTAACTCTAACATCGCCAGAAAAGGAAAAAACGGCACGGTTATTACATCGGTGAACTTCTCAATTAAATCAAATGTTGCCCGTCGATGGCTTAAAAGGTTCGGCTATTCATTTGGCTCAATCGCTAACGTCGCTCAAACTCCAGATATCGAACCGGAGACCCCAGCTCCTCGAATTGTTCCTATTCCCAATAAACCTAAAGTCGTTTCCGTCAAACCCTCTGAGGAAAATTACCAAAGGGTTATAGAACCTCCAGAGCCTGAAAAAAAACCAACGCCTAGTTCTCCATTTCAAAACGTGGAAGACGAAAAGGAAGGTATGATGAAGCAGATGAAGAAAGGAACCAGAAACAAAACTTTTTTTGATTAATTTATTGAAATGTATTTGAATCAACAAAAAAACTTTCTACTTTAAATAAAAAATTCAATGAGACTCTGGCCTCTAAATTTTCTTTTGTTTTTTTGTTTTATAATCGGCAATTCTCCAAACGCGCTTGCTTTTAAGCTTTATCTGGACGACACCTTCACCAAATATATAGAAGCTGAAGAACAAGATTGCACGGTTCACAAAACCGAGGGAGGCGAAATAACTTTGGGTTTCAAAGCGGGAAACCTTCTTTTTAGCATAGGACCAGAAATTACTTTCGGTAGGTACAAAGGAATTAATTGGGACGTAACCGTTCAAAGAATTATTGCAAGATATCAACAAGTATGCACTCGCTACAACACAGGTAGTTTGACCAAGAAAGACTACGACAATAGAATTGCCGAAATTGAAAAACTGGAAAAAGAAGCCTATGACCTGTACCAAAAAATGCTTAAAGAAAAGGCTAAAAAACGCGACAACACATTTGACGAATTAGACAGAGAAGTCGATAGGTTTGAGTCCTACCAACAAGAATACGATGAAATTAATCGTCAGATAAAAAATCTTTAGAGTCTTCGCTTATGGGTTATACGCCTATAATAAACTTTTTAATTTCCATTCCCGGCCCCTCGTTTTTAGTTTTTTTCATCTTTTTTATTTCCATAATACTTTTCGTGGCTTGGATTTGGGGACCCGACGACTCCAGTCGATTTAAACTGCCCCAATTAACCCGTTTCGATTGTTTTTCAATCGCGGCGTTAAAAGGCCCTGCATCAGTCATTAGGACAGCCGTTTTCAACCTATGGTCGCGTAACTTGATCAAGGTTGACCAAGATGGAATGAAAAGTTTATTAAGCGCAAACGGTTCCGGAAGAGAAACCTCACACCCTATTGAAGAGGAAGTTCTCGGTTTTTTACGCACCCCAAAAGACTCAACCGACTTATTTCGCGATTCTCAATTAAAAGAAAAAATTGAAAAAAACCTCAGAACAATTAACACAAGTTTGGAAAAAGCGCATTTAATGCGCAGCCAATCTGAAAAAACAAAAATCTGGAAGTCTTGCCTATTAACAATAGCGCTTTTTTTTGCTATCGGCGGAACGAAACTCTATTTTGGTATTATATTTGACAAACCTTTTTTCTTCCTAATTATCCTTCTAATACTTTCTATAATATTTACTTTTCTAGTTTTACGCCCCACCCGTTTAGCTACTTCTTTAGGGAAAAAATATCTGAAAGAATTAGAAAAGCATTTTTTATGGGTAAAGGGACTAGTACAATCAGGTAAAGCTCCTCATGGAATAGAAATGGGATTGGTCGCGGCGATTTTTGGACCCGAGATTTTTGCTCAATCCGCTGAGTTCAGTCCTTTTTATAATATGTTTAGACAAAGCGCGAATTCTTCCAGTGGAACTGGAGGTTGTGGCGGATGCGGAGGCGGGTGTAGCGGAGGCGGGTGCGGTGGCGGATGCGGAGGCTGTGGCGGATAAATGTTTTTACCTGATCATCTAAAGTTTTCTGAATCATGTGGAACGGGACCTTATGTTCCCAACGGCCTTCTATTACAGTGGCACATAACCGAACGCTGCAATCTCCGTTGCGAGCATTGCTATCAAGATGTCTACTCAGGACAGGAACTTACATTTTCTCAACAGCTAGAAATCCTGGAACAATTTAAAAACTTATTAAACCTTTGGCGTTCGAAAAACAATAACAATAACTTGCGTGGGCATATTACCATTACAGGCGGGGAACCTTTTGTCCGAAAAGATTTTTTGGATCTCTTGGAAATCTTCTCTCAAAATAAAAGTTTCTTTTCATTCGCCATTCTCACCAATGGCTCCTTCATCGATTCAAAAATGGCCTCTAAATTAGCCAATCTTGCTCCGTCATTTGTTCAAGTTAGCCTGGAAGGAACAAAAAACACTCACGACAATATCCGAGGCGACGGAAATTTCGAGCAAACCGTTTCGGCCATTAAACATTTAGTCCGAGAAAAAATTCATACTCTTATTTCTTTTACTGCTCATCGCGGAAATTTTCGAGAATTTCCAGAACTCGTTCAAATTGGTAAAAAACTTAAAGTGAACCGAATTTGGTCTGATCGTTTCATACCTCGAGGGGCTGGAAATGACATGGCTCACGAAATGCTTTCTCCTCAAGAAACACAAGAGTTCTTTCAGATTATGGAAAGCGAAAGAGCAAAGATTAAACGAACTTGGTTTAATAAAACAGAAATCGCTATGCATCGCGCTTTACAATTCTTAGTTGGCAATGGCAAACCTTACCGATGCACTGCGGGAGACACCTTAATTACCGTTCAACCTAATGGCGATCTTTACCCTTGTCGACGAATGCCAATCTCTGTTGGGAACTTGATAACATCTCCGCTAGAAAAACTTTATTATGGCAGTGGACTTTTCCAAGAGTTAAGAGATAAAAACAAAATCAGCGAAGGTTGCGAAGAATGCTTTTACAATAAGCTCTGCCAAGGCGGTCTGAAATGCTTGTCCTATGCGATAACTGGAAATCCTTTTAAAAAAGATCCCGGTTGTTGGAATACTCCCACTTCTTCGGAGCCAGAAAAACTAAAAGAACTAGAATGCGAAACATAATGAAAACTCAAATAGATTTAGCGCAAACCAAATTACCGACAGAAATTCAAAGCGCAGTTTCTTCTTTATGTAACCAATTACAAGAAATTCTTGGCGATCAATTGGAATCCATAATTCTTTATGGAAGCTCTCTAACAGAATACTTTAGACCTGGCCAAAGCGACGTCAATATTCTTATAGTTTTGAAAAATATCGACACTGAATCTATGAATAAGGTTTTAGATCCTCTGTTTCTTTCTAAACGTTATGGAATATCCCCTCTATTCTTAACTAAGGATGGAGTTGTCTCTTCTACTAAAGTATTCCCTATTAAGTTTCTAAGCATGCAAGAAAATTATAAAGTTCTAATAGGAGAAGATGTTTTAGAAAACTTATCGGTCAATAAAAAAAATCTCCACTTTAGGTGTCAGCAAGAAACCCTTAATTTGTTAATGAGATTACGTCGGCATTATTTAACCAGCGGAGCGTCTGGTTTATCGGAAAGAATCTCCCGCGTGATAGGTCATTTTTTAGAAACTTTAAAAAGAATAATTTCCCTCACTGGGGAAATGCCAATATCTAATGAAGAAGTATTGGAAAAATCTGAGCAAATTATTGGGTTAGATAAAACAATCCTTCAAAAGGCAATAGATTATCGAAAAAATTCGACCCACCTCTCTCATGAAGAAGGAGAGTTATTTTTCGATGATTTCTTAAAAGCAGCAACCATGGCCGCTCGCTATACAGAAAATCTCAAAATCAGCTAAATTTTTTCAAAAAAATTTACGATATTGAAACTCAAAAAACTAATTATTTTAATAAATTCAACCGAATAAGAAGTAAGCTTTTTAGAAGATTTTTAATCTGTCGCTTGTGGTGATTTTGTAACTTTACTTGGTTACTAGTAAGAGCTATATTTACTTTCATCGGCAATTTCCTTCCATAAAAAAATGAAAAAACAACGCATTTTAGTTCTAATTTTTCCCATTGTTTTGATGGGTTTATCCCAAAGCGACTCATCTTTGGACAAACCTATTAATTTAGAAGAAAAACCTATCAACCATGAACACGAAGTTGCTAACGTTGGAACACAAAACGCTCAACAATTAGCCTCTTTGGGAAAAAAGCTGCTTAACGAAGGACGATATGAAGAATCTTTGAAGCCTTTAAAAAACGCTATAAAACTGGAGCCTAAAAACGCAGACACACATTTTCATTTAGGCTTGGCCTATGGAGCCTTGGGAAAACAAGTAGAAAAAGTTCAGCACTATAAAGAGGCAACACGTCTAAACCCAGAACATGCCCACGCTCTTTTTAAGCTGGGGCTAGCCGAAGCGGCTTTAAATAGACACCAGCAGGCGATTGGTTATTATAAAAATGCATTATACTCCGACCCTTATCTTCCAAAAGCAAATTACTTCTTGGGGCTATCTTACTATTTATCAGGCCGTTACAAAGAAGCTTTGAATCCTTTGAAAAAAGCATTGGACTCAGAACCCGAAAACCCTGAGATTTATTATAGTCTTGGATTAGCTTATCTAAAATTAGGAGAATATAAAAAATCTCTACAACCTTTAAAAAATGCCCTTTTAAGAAAACCCAATTTGCCACAAGAAATGGCAAAAGTTGATTTGGCTCAAAAGTAGATCTTTCATAAGTCCGCAAACTCATTCAGGTATTTGCGATACCAATTGATATGATGGTCTTCCACATCTATATCACCAATATTATCCCAAAAACTCGTTACATTAACTCGATCAGCGGCATGGCTCTTCAAAAAAATGAAATTTGGCGGGTTTCTTAAAATCAACTCTGGTCCAAAATGACGATAAATACCGTGAATTGCTCCCAATAATGTTATTGGAGGTACGAGAGGCACTGGATCTTTATGATTGATTACTCTCAGCAATGGTAAAAAACCTAACTTCTCCATTCCCTTTCGGTCGGTTACCTTTGGCTGCCCAAATGTTATTGTTTTTTCAACGCGGTAACCTTGAAAATGCAAATAAGCCTCAATAATAACGGCAATAGCTCCACCAAGACTATGTCCTGTAATTCTTATAGAAAAATTCTTCTTTAGTTTAGGCTCAATAACCTGATAGGTTTGCATTGCCGCCTTTTGGAAACCTCGATGAAAATAAACGCCAACAATAGGATCTTTTATTTTAGAGTACTCAACATCTTCTTTGACATTTTTTAGGTTGTCAGTACCACGTACGGCAATCCACTGTAATTTTTTTTCCAAATCGGTTTGGACAAATACTTTCACTTTTAATTTGCGAAGAGTATAAATGAAAACATCTTTCCCAAATTTATTATATATATCTTCGTTTGTTTGATAAGTGGCCGCCGCCCTTTCCACGTAAGGTAAGATTTCTTTAAAGTCAAAATTTTGTGGATCACTCCTCACAGGCAACTTTTGGCTAGCGCAAGCCAGAAAAAAAACCAAGCTCACGATTAGGAGGCTTTTAAGTTTTTTATTAAGAATAAAAAGTAAATTCATTTTATAACCTGCAATATTTTTAAACCTTTTACATCGGAATTGATTTTTACTTTGCTTAACCGCTTGTAAAAGAATTATAAGCCAATAGTTTGGCATATAAAAATGAAAAACTTGCTGGTAAAATGCTTTTATCAAATAATATTTAAATAAAGAAAAAACTTAAAATTATCTTGGTTCATGGCAAACCCAAAACACCTAAAAATTTTAAGCAGAGGCGTTGTAAAATGGAATGAATGGAGATCAAAAAATCCAGAATTGATCCCTGATCTTTGTATGGAAGATTTATCTGAGCGAAACCTCAGTGAACTTAACCTTAGCAAAACAAATCTCACACGTTGTAATCTTACAAAAGTTAATCTCTTTAAAACTAACCTTAAGCAATCAACTTTGATTGAAGCTAATCTTAGCGAAGCAAACCTTGTGCAAACAGATTTTTGCGAAGCTAAACTCGGTTCAGCAAACCTACAAAAGGCCATCCTTAATAACTCAAATATGAATAAAGCCAACCTTAGTTTTGCAAATCTTAGAGAAACTGACCTTAGCCATGCAAACCTGATGGAAGCTTGCCTTCTAAGCGCAGACCTCGATCAAGCAAATCTTTTTAAAGCTAACCTTGAAAAAGCCGAGGTTACTGGCGCAGAAATAACAGAAGCTATTCTTGAAGAAACTAATCTTAGTAATGCAAATCTTACCCAAACAAACTTTCGGCAATCAAATTTAATAAAGGCCAATTTTTTTCAATCTAGCTTATTGAATTCAAATCTCATGCGCACAAAATTAATAAGCGCTAATTTAACTAGAGCAGACCTAAAAGTTTCTATTTTAATGGAAGCAAACCTAAGTAAAGCAAATTTAACGGAAACTGATTTTCGTGGATCTATACTAAATAACGCAAATCTAACAAACAGCATCTTGCATGGAGCAAAAATTTGGGGAATAGCATGCCATAGCTGGATTATAAAAAGCGTTGAATGTTCTCATATTTTTGAAGGTCGATATAAAGAATGTCGAATTCCTAATGATCGAAATTTCGATCCTGGAGAATTTGAAAAACTCTACACCAGTTTGCCATCGTTCGAATATATTTTTGAAAATGGAATGACTCTACTTGACCCATTATTTATGAATCAAATTGTTGAAGAAATTAAAAAACAAAATCCGGAATTCGAACTAGAGATAGATACTATCAGCAAAAGAGGGTGGAAGCCTTTTATAAAATTCGTAGTAAAATTCGAATATAAAGAAAATGCCGAGCAAAAAGTGCGAGAAACCTATGAAAAAAATGTAGAAAATGAAATCTGGTTAAAAGATACATTGGGTCAAGCAATAACCTCTATAGGGGAGATGGCAAAAGCTCTTAACACAGGCGAAAAAAGTTCACCTACCAATATATTCGGAGGCCAATTTAATAATTCTAATATCGGACCCAATTTTGGAACACAAACTTGGAACGATTACCAACATAATGTTGAAAAATCTAAAAGCCTTGATGAAGAAACTAAAGAGTGGTTGAAATCTTTAGCAAATGAGCTACAAAACTTAAATCTAAATAAAGATAAAGAAGCTCAAATTCAATCCAACGTTAGTCAAATTCAAAATGAATTAGAAAAGAAATCGCCCGATAAAAATACGATTGCGCTATATTGGAATTCCATAGGAAAAATTACTTCCACAGTTGATAAGCTAGCTAGCCTTGGAGAAAAGCTTTCCTCATGGTTTAATTAAACTTAGGTCCTTCGTCGCCTATTTGAAGCTCCTCTAGGATGACACCAAGATAGTTTTTTGACTTTAAATAAAAGTTTTCTGAAAAATAAACTGTAATCATCCCTCTTTTAGAAAAGTTTAAATTTTATTAAATCGAGGCGGGATCCTTCACCGAATCTGAAAGTTCGCTTCAGATAATATGAAACAGACGATCAACCTCTAAATGTGTTAGTAATAAAAAGGCT
>CAYFMN010000020.1:41452-85322 GCA_964344185.1 uncultured Nitrospinota bacterium | reverse complement strand
TAAAGTTAATTTCTTTCGTGTTTTCTTTATTTTCCAAAAGAAAAACCACGACTTCTAAACGTGTTTTTACTACGTCCAATTCTACGCTTCTCAACTTTTCTAGCAAAAGCATTCGAAGCTTTTACTTTCTTAGCTTTTCTTCTTGCATAAAAATTTGGTTTTTGTTTTTTTGTTATTGCTCCATTTGTTCCGTAGGAATTTTTTGGACCATAATAAGGCCTGTTGTTTTGTCTATAATTGGAGAAAGTATTATAGTCCCGCCTATATAAACCGCCGCCAGCCCAATCCATCAAATTTGAGATTAACGCATATTTTCCATAAAACTCCCAAAAGCTGCCACCGCTTGAATCTTCGCGCCAACGCCCATAATTTGGATTTCCGACGTATTGATATCCATTTGGAAACGGCGTGTTAGATAATTTTCCATCTGGAGTTTTTGCAGCTAAAACCATTCCCAAGTAGGGTTCATAACGTTTATAATAATCCTCGGTAACCATTTGGTATGGACGAACATCGGAATTTTCACCAATATCAATTCTATATTGGTGAAAGTAACTAGGGAAAAAGTTTCCCTCTTCGCGCATATCATTAAGTAAAATTGCGTATTCAGGCTCATTTATCATCTCTTTTTGTAGACTTTGTACTGGTCCTACTCCAGAGTTTCCACTTCCACAACTGGAAATGGTTAAAAAACCTGCAACCCAAATCAAATAACTAAATTTTTTTAATATGCTGGTCATTATTTATTCGCGAGTCTTAAGAAGACTTTTTTGTCTCCAAATAATTCATATTAGTAAGATACTACCCTATCCCAGTTAGAACCTGCTGTCAATTGGCAACTGGAGAAGCAAAACTAATGAAAACAAAGCTTTCAACTATTTTAAATATTATTTTATCGCGAAATCCAAATAACTGTGAAGCGTCGATAACATTTTCTAATAAAAACTTTTTATAAATGACAACAATCGCTTCGCATTCTGGAAATAAATGGTTAGCTCCCGGAATAATTTTTTTTACCGCGCTAGCCGTAAGATTTTTTTATTTGGTAGAACTTCCAGCTAATCCGCTATCCGATTACTTTCCTAATTCCTTAGACCATTTTAATTTCGATGAATCCGCTCAAAGTTTGGCTTCAGGCGATATTTTAGCTAGGGCAACGAATAACAGCTTTGCCCCCTTATATAAATATTTTTTAGGAACGCTTTATTTTCTTTTCGGCAGAAATTTGCAAGCGGTCTATGCGGTTCAATTCCTAATGGGGTCTATCGCTTGCGTTTTGGTTTATTTTATTGGAAAAGAAGTCTTTGGAATTAGAGCTGGAATAATTTCCGGATTAACTTTAGCGTTATACGCTCCTCATATTGTTTATGAGGGTATCATCTTACGAGCCGCCTTTATTTCCTTTTGGGGGGTAACGTCTCTCTTTTTTCTTTTTCGTTTGCGTCGTTTTTTAAATACGACAAACTTAATTATAACAACTTTAATGGTTTCTTTATTTTTTCAGGGGAGACCTAATACCTTAATATGTCTCCCACCAATTTGTTTTTACTTACATAAATATGTATTTGCTGAATTGCCTGACACTCTGAGAAAAAAAAATTGGCTAATTTTTTGGATCGTTCTTTTAGGGTCGTTCATTCCACTACTCACTCAATGTTATCTAGTACATGGCAAGTTTGTTTTTTTTGACGCTAGCGGTCCTCACACATTTATATCGGGAAATTTAATCGAATATTCGGGTGTTGGGTTTGAACACCAAATCGTTGACGAATATAAGAAAAAACAAATACTAGGTTACTCTTCGAATATTAAGTTTTTATTGGGGCATATATTAGATTCTCCTTTGGGTTTCGTTTTGCTCTATATCAGAAAATTATTTTTCTTCTTAAACGATTTTGAACCGCCCACTAATATCTCGTTTTACTTGTACAAAAACTTTTCAAAATTATTACCGCTATTAATTAGTCATTTTGGAATAATTTCTTCGTTGGGTTTAGCGGGATTAATAATTGCGATAAAAAATAAAAAGTTTAATTTTCTTTTATTCTCCTACTTTTTTTCTCTATCAATCGCGATATTGATTTTCCTCAACGAGGCGCGTTACCGCATACCAATAATTCCTATCTTTATTCTATTTTCCGGGTATACACTGGATAATATTATTTCTAATTTTTCGCGAAAAAATTTTTATAATTCAGCGGTTATTATTTCTTGTGTTACTGTTCTGTGGTTTCTATTTCAAGAACCGTCCCAAATGATCCGCGCTCGATCAAACGATTATGGGAATATGGGAGAAGCATTTTTAAATAAAGGAAATCTGTCCGCAGCTCAAAATGCCTTTGAAATGGCAGTTAAGGAAAGGCCTAACAATGTTTACGCCAGAATTAACTTAGGAAGAATTTTTGCTTTAAAAGGAAATAGAAAATCAGCTGCCCAACAATTATTATTCGCTATCAATATCAATCAAGATTTTTGGCAACCCTATGCAAATTTAGGCACTATCTACGCTGAATCCGGACGTTATCATGAAGCTAAAGAATTCCTTTTTAAGGCCAATGAACTTCAACCTAATTCGGCGGACATTTTATTTCGAATTGGAGATATGTACTCTCGAATGTACGAACATCAAAACGCTGTAAATTTTTTAGAACAATCTATCGCCCAGTCGCCAAACAACGCTCAAACTTTAAATTTGTTAGGCATTGAATATGAACTATTAGGTTCTAGACGTAAGGCAATCCAGTTTTTAGAAAAAGCCTCGTTAGTAAACTCCAGCAATTATGAAACCTTAAACAATTTAGGCGTTTTATATCAAAAGTCAGGAATGCTTAAAAAAGCGATTCAAGCTTTCAAAAATTCCTTAAATGTTAATCCACAATACGGGGAAGCTCGTAAAAATTTAACTACAGCGCAAAACCTTTTATCCTCTAACTGATTGATTTGCCTAAAGCTTTCAAAAAGTCAATTTTTTTCATGTAGTTTTAAAATTTATGGATTTAATATTATGAATATAATTAACTTCCACAATTGAATCGCTAAGCTTTTTTCAAGAAACGCCAATTACGCCGATCAAAATTGTTAAAAAAATTTAACCTGGTAATCCCTTCATGAATCGTTTTAGATTCGTTCATTGTTCAGATTTGCATTTAGACGCTCCTTTCGTCGGAATTTCTTCTTTACATCCAAATTTAGCTCAACAACTACGCCAAGCCACTGAAAAAGCATTTAGCAATATTGTAGATTTGGCCATTGAGAAGCAAGTTGACGCTGTTTTAATAGCGGGCGACATTTATAACGACTTGGATAAAAGTCTTCAAGCCCAACTAAAATTTCGCGATTATTTGAAAAAATTATTTGACGCGGAAATTCCTTCTTTTATTGTTCATGGTAACCATGACCCTCTTAATAGTTGGTCGGCTTCTCTCGATTGGCCTTCAGGAGTTAAAATTTTTTCTGGGAATCGAGTTGAACAAGCCCCAGTTATAAAAGAAGGAAAAACCATCGCGCAAATTTATGGAATAAGCTACCCTCAAAAAGAAGTAAAAGAAAATTTAGCTTTGCAATTTCACCGCGAACAAAGCTCCGGATTCGCCGTTGGACTTTTACACGCAAATGTTGGCAATAACCCTAATCACGGAGCATACGCTCCCTGTAAAGTTGAAGATTTAGTAGACTCTAAAATGGACTATTGGGCTTTAGGTCATATTCATAAACGCCAAGTCCTTAGAGATATGGAACCCGGTATTGTTTATTGCGGCAATTCTCAAGCCCGCAGTTTCAAGGAACAGGGCGAAAAAGGTTGTTACCTTGTTACTTTAGATGAAGCCCTTCCTCCTAAATTAGAGTTTTTTCCCACAGATAGCGTCCGTTTTCATACAAAGCAAATTGATATATCAGAATGTTCGCATCTAGACGATCTCTTAACTATCATCCAAACCAAATGCGACGAAAGACATACCCAAATAGGAAAACGCGACCTTTTTATGCGCTTTAATTTGGAGGGAACCACTTCTCTAAATTCCGAACTAAGAAAAGGCGGAATTCTTGAGGACCTGACCGAAAAAATCCTAGATTACTATAAAAATATGAAACCCGGCGTTTGGGTAGAATTAAACCTGGAAACCCGTGGAACGTATGATCTAAACCTTTTACGGCAAAGAAACGATTTTATAGCCGATCTCGTTTCTTTATACGATGAAATGGAAACGGAAAAAGACTTTTCTAAGATCAGGAAAACCCTTGAGCCGCTATTTCATAGTTGGAAAGGCCAAAAAAACTTAGAAACTTTAACCGACCCAGATTTACTAAAGTTATTAAATACCGCAAGAGATATAACGCTAGAGCAGTTGCTGGGCGAAGAATAATAGACTTTGCAAATTTAAAAAACGCTTTTTAAAAATATCGAAATGCAAATACGAGAATTACACATTGACGGGTTTGGGATTTTTCATAACGCCGTGATTAAAGAATTCCGTCCAGGGGTGAATATAATTTTTGGCCCTAATGAATACGGCAAAACTACTTTGCTTGAGTTTATTCGCAAAATCCTATTTGGTTTTAAAAAAAGAACCGGCGACCTCAACGATTATTCGCCTGTTCGCGGCGGTAATCCCGGAGGTAAAATCGTCTGCGAATTAGCTAACCAATCCAATGCCACTATTTCGCGGTTTGGGACAAGTCGAGGGAGTAAAGTCAACATTGCCGTTAATTCGGAATTTTTTAATACAGAGGAAAAATTAGAATCTATCTTGGGTTATGCATCCGCAGATTTGTACCGTAATATTTTTGCTTTTACTCTAGACGAACTTCAGGAGTTTGGATCTTTAAAAGTTAGCGACGTTAAAGATCGTATATATGGCGCCGGTTTAGGTTTAGGATCAAAGTCAATTTCTCAAGTTGAAAAACATTTTAGAGATTCCTGTGAAAACTTATTCAAATCAAAAGGAAAGGTTCAACCTATTGCTGTATTGGGAAATGAAATTCTCGATTTGAATCTTGTAATTTCCAGTGTTCAAGAAAACCTGGCGCATTATGACAAATTAAAATTTAAAGTTAAACGCTTGGAAAGTGAAAAACAGGAAGTCCTGAATCAAGCAAGTCGGTTAGAAAATGATAAAAAACATCTCGAAAATCTCCTCAATCTTTATCCCGTTTATATAGATTGGAAGTCTTCGCAAGAAAAGCTTAATAAACTTGTCGATCTACCTGACTTACCGCAGAACTCTATGGAAAACCTGGAAAGACTTAAGGCAGAGTTTAAAGCTTTACAAAACACAATCGAAGAAGAACGAGAAGAATTTGACGCTAGAGAAATCGAACTCCAAGCTTTGTCAGATAAAGAAAAAATTTTAGAAAATAGCGACACTTTTGTCACCTTGCAAAACATGACCGAACAAGTTCGCTCTGCAATTCAAGATTCTAACGTGGTTAGAAATAAAAGAGATCAACTAGACGACGAAATTCAAATAGGAATTAAAAAACTTGGAAACGTTTGGACCGAAGAAATGGTCAATCGTTTCGAGATTTCAGACACTTTAGGCGAACAAATCCATTTACATAGAGAGCGATTGGATGAGGCGCACAACAAAGTCATTCGTACCAAAGAAAAACTTGAGGACTTCCGCGAAAGTAAAGCAAAAGAAATTTCGCAAGGCATTCAAGTTCCCGAATGGCTCAAAGTAATTTCTTATAGTCTTTTAACATTAGGATTACTTGGTCTTTCCTGGGGTTTTTATAGTCAAGACGTTGGTTTTCTATTTTTTTCTTTAATAGTCTTAGCTTTTGGAGCGATCAGCATTCGAATGATCGTTAAAGCAAAAACAACGCTTGTTAAAGAAGATCTCCACGGACCAGAACTTACAGAACAACTTAACCAAAATAAAAAAGAATCAGACGAGAAATATGCAAAGTGGAGATCTTGGCTTAAAGACAAAAACTTTGATGAAAACTTGAGCCCCTTAGCCGCAATAAAAACCCTTTCGACTATTAAAGAAATAAAAAATATGTTTAGCCAAAGACAAGATATGAATCAAAGGCTAGACAAGATGGAACAAACAAAGAAAAAAGCTCTGGACCTAATTGAGCAAATTAAGCCTTACCTAAAAGGAAAGCTACCTGAAGAAGATATTATTAATCATATTGACGCTTTGCATCGGGTTTATGAAGAAGCTCTTAAAAACCGTGAAAAACAAGTCGCAATAAACCTTCAACTTGAAGGAATTAAAAGAAAAATAAATCGATTGGAAGAACAATCCACTAGTAAACGAAAGGAAATAAATAATTTCATTGAAGGAGCAAACGCTAAAACAGAAATAGAATTTGAGGAAGTTTTTCGACTGGTCGAAGAAAAAAACAACCTTGAAAAGCTTGTAGAAGAAAAACTCGATCTAATGCGAGGCCGAGTAGGCTTGGGAGAAAGTTTTCAAAATTTTCTAAACATTATAGAAAAATCCTCTCCCGAAGACTTAAAACAACAACTTGACACCATCCTGTCTCAGTTGAATAAATTCCATACTCAACGCGACCAAATACATAAAGAGCTGGGAGAAACCGAGAATCAAATAAATCTTTTAGCTTCAAATAAAGAGTTGCTCGATCATCTTTATCAAAAAGAGGCTAAGCGAGAAAAATTAAATAAGCTCTCTAAAAATTGGGCGACTAATCAAATTGCTTTATTAATGCTAGAACAAGCCAAAACTAATTATGAAAAAGAAAGACAACCTTCAGTTATTAAGTCCGCTCAAAAAATATTTTCTAGAATAACAAACGAAAAATACCAAAGAATATTTAAACCTTTAGACTCAGACGATATCTTGGTCGATGAAAATTCTGGAGTAAGAAAAAACATTTATCAAATGAGCCGCGGTTCTCGCGAACAACTTTACCTTGCTATGCGTCTAGGTCTAATAGAAGAATATGAAACCAGATCGGAACCTCTTCCAATCATTATGGATGACGTATTAGTTAATTTTGACGATTCAAGAGGAAAAAAAGTATTAGAAATCTTGAGCGCCTTCGCAGAAAAAAGACAGGTGATAATTCTAACCTGTCATCGACATACAGTTGAGGTTTATCGAGAATTTGGCTCGCATTTTATTACTTTTTAATCACGGTATAATATTTAAGAAATACCATAAGAGCATTACTTCCCATTTTTCAATTAATATCAAACAAAATATTGACAAAACTCAAAACCTGAATTAAAAGTCTTTTATTTTTATCCAATTCTTTATGATTTAACTCAAAATGGGAATTTTCAGCTTTTTTGGTTCTTTGTTTGGCGGTTCAAAGAAAAAAATCGTCCCTATTGTTCAATCTCCAAAAGACCGGGTTCCAAATCAGGAATACCGGAATCCAGGCGACCCTGTAGAAGTAATAAGACTGGATCAACCCGCTCCTAAAGGGCTTCCAAAAAAAATCAAGAGCAATGTCGAATTAATAGGAGTTTCCGGAGGAAGTCGTCGCGAAAACGTAACAGGCTTCATTAATGGTTCCAAAAGACAACTTAAATTAATACTGGATAAAAGCAACAAAGAGGAAAAGAATTTAATTAAAATTCTAGGAAAATGGGAATACAAAAAAGGTAAAACAAAATCAGGGCAATTAGGTTGGTTACCAAAAAATATGTTTTTAGATATTGAACCTTACTTAAAGAAACCTTTAGGGGCCACTGTAAAATATATGGAACTGCCAAAAGGCAAAAAACCACCCGTCATAAAAATCGAAATATGGCGGGGGATGAACAGAAAAAAATGAACGGAAAAAAATTAAAAGTTTTTACGTCTAAAATAAAAACGGAATCCGGCAATCCGGATCCCGTATAAAATACTTTAAAGGGAACCTCTAAAAATTGAGATTTGCAAAGAGACTAGCCCTAATTATCAAGGGCTAGTCGATAGCAAGCCAGTAAAAATATGAATTATTAGAGATCCTCTAAAAATTATTTTTGAAGTAAATTAGTTAGAATCCCCTACAAAAACAACAACAGCGTCAGTTACTGGAGGATTATAGGGAACGTGATTTCCTTTTGCAAATACTGCGGTAATTGTATGAGGCCCTGAGCTTAACTCTAAAGTCTTACAAGTAGAACCGTCCCCCATATGAACATGGTTTGCGTCTTTAGGTATAGGCTTATTAACATCAACATCATATACATCAATTAATAAATGATGATGCCCTTTACCTGGGTTAACACCTTTTTTTGCAGGCTCTACGGTATAACCACTTGTACTCATACAAACTTCTACTGGACCACGAATCTTAGCCATAGTAGCCGGTTTAGTAATTTTTACTCCGCTACCTGAAGCGGCTTTAGCATGATAACCGTCTCCAGAAGAACTTTCATGGTGTCCCCCCGTGGCACATCCTGTGACGGCAAACGCCAATGCCAATGCAACAACTCCTTTTTTCAACAACATAGTATCCTCCTCCAATAGATAAAAAATCACGGCCACGGAGACTTTTTCAGCCTTCGAACCCAATACTTGCAATTACAATATGTTAACAACTTTGAAATTATTTAAGATATTATAAAATAAAAATAAACAAAATCAAATGCGGTTTAAATAAAAAAATCAACATAACTATTGGTATGCAAAACAAAAAAACAGCTTCATTCAATTTAAAAACTCGAATAAGAGTTCTTTTAAATGAAGAAATTGCTCTTGGCCCTGGAAAAGCTGATTTATTAGAAGCTATTGAAAAAACGGGTTCCATTTCTTCAGCCGCTAAAAGCCTGGGGCTAAGCTACCGCAGAGCATGGGATATGGTTAATACCATGAACCGATCTTTTAAAGAACCCCTGGTATTAGGAGCTATTGGGGGGAAAAAAGGAGGAGGGTCAACGCTCACTCCGATGGGAAAAGATTTAGTTCTAGTCTATCGAAAGATGGAAAAGAAGGCTCTGGCAGCTGTCAAAAAAGAACGGGCTTTAGTGGAGAGTTTATTAAATACCAGATAACTTATTTAAAATTAAACCGTTATACTTGCTTAATCCCTTCAATTTCAAATCCCACAAATTTTAATTTAATATGATCTTCTGGAGCAAGGCTATAAGCGTCTGTTTCGTCCAAATATTCATGGGAATCAAAACATTTAACTTCAAAATTTGAATTTTTAACGTCGTTAAGCAAATTATCTACAAATTCATCCTCTATTTCGACCAATGTTTCCAGGTAACCTGGGATTAACCTTCCAGTAAACTCAGGGCTTTTCGATTCTCTTAAAATCTGCCTTTCCAAATCCGTATCTACGATTCTTATGGCTCCAGATGGAGCCAAAACCCTATAAGCCCATTTTAATAACTTTTGCCTATCATTTCGGGAAAGATGATGCAAAAACTTATTAACCCAAATACTTCCTAAAGGTTCATCTAAAACCGCTTCATCTGGAAAATCAATCTTTAAAATTTTAATATTCCTTTTTCCAAGTAAATTCTTAAAATGGGTAAGTCCTTCCAAAATAAAAGGAATACGATCCGTCAAGTATATATCCGGAAAAGACTCAGGCCATTCATAAATTAAGCTAAACCCCACCAATCCGGTCGCCACATCGAGAATGGGTTTATCTCCTATCATATCGGAATTTTCTATAGGCTCTTCCCAGGGAAAATTCTGAGTTTCATATAAATAATAGCTATAACTCTCAGCTAAAAACCGAACAATTTCGGCATCCTCAAAAAATTTGCGATCACTTTTTAAATACTCCGCCAATTGGCGAAATAAAAATTCCATCTTTTCAAACAAGGTCGTTAAAGGCTCGCTTACAGGCAAATTGTCTGGGTCGTTTCTCAAAGCTCCCTGAATATGATCAAAGCTTAAATAAACCATCGGCCGTTCGTGTTGCACGTATATCAAATCTGCCAAATCGATCATTATTTCTGGATACGCATATCTGACCAAACTATTAAAACAATTTTTTAATTCTTCTCCCTGTGGCCCCGGATAAAAGCCCAACCGGCTATCTAAATACTCAAACAAGCCACGAACGCGCGTATTTAATTCATGCGACGACGAATAATTTAATCCTACAAAAGAACGCCCGCTGTCTGTAAGCAACGAAAGTTTGTTTTCCGAACAATCAAAAATGGGAGAGTCAATCATATTAATTAGCTAGATAAAGCGAATTATCCGAGAAGAGAAAAGTAAAATAAAACTCATACTATCATGTTCTGATAAGTTTTCAGAAACTGGCGTTTTCGGGTTTCTAAGGAAGTAAAGACTACCTAACGCCAACCCCAAGCGGCCCTTCCTAACAAATAAAATGTAATTAGAATACAAGGCAACACGTAGGGAACAGCCATAAAAGCTTCTCCCGTATATAACCTAAAACAAGAATGCAAAGCCCGTATTCCATAAAGAACAGACATAATTATGGTAAGTTTCCTCCCTCCCTTATAGATAAAATAAGCTCCAGCCCCATTCAATATTAATAAAAAAACCACTGTTGCAAACGCTAACCACCCTAAATTAAACGGAGGCAATAACCAAAAAAATAAGCAACCATAAATAATATTTAAAACAAAAAAACCAACGCCGGCTTGCTGGAATTTTTTCTTTCTAATAGTAATGTTTGCCTCAACTTTTTTTTCAACGGTTTCCATAAAACAAATGACTTATTAAAAATTATTTTTTCGAGATTGAGAGGGAGGTGTTTTTACTTGAAATAAGTTTTGGCGATTATTGTCTAAAAATTCATAAAGAACATCAGCCAATCTTTTATGACCTAATGGAGATAAATGGTCCAAATCATTTTCCAAAAACATTTCGTTTTTTGTCCAATTATTTTTTTGAATGATAGAAAAAAAATCAATGAAAGGTTCTCCAAATTCAGACATTTTATTCTGAAGATAAAAGAAGTTTTCAGCTTGGTTAATAAGCTCTTGGTGAAAGCCAGATTTTGAAGCGTCTAATGTTCCTTTACCCATATTCCTCAATTTAAGATATTGAGCCGAGTTTTTGAAATTTAAAATCGGACGATGTGGCGTCAAAACAAAAACCGTCTTAACGCCATAATCTGTGGATATTTTTTTAATTTTTTTTATTAAAAAAGAAAATAGTTCGTCAATTACAACTCCCGAGTCATGCCTCCTAACATCACAAGCTGAAAATGCCAAATTGTAAAATATTGGAAGACTGAGAATAAAGCTTTTGGAAATAATGTTTGGGCAAGAATAATGGGAGATTTTTTTTTCAAGCAATCTAAAGCTTTCATTGTCCCCACTAAGCTGTTGATTTTGTACTTGATCGACCTTATAAAAAAACGGCTTACTTTTTCCATAAGCCACGTTTGACGCAATATCGTTTAAGTCGTTACCTGAATAGATAATAAAAATAATCCATTCTGGTTTTAGATCATGAATATATTTTTTTAAGCGCAGATAGCTTTGATCTGGGCCGTATCCAGAAACCCCTAAATTGAACACTTGATCATTTTTTAGATTCTGTTCTAGATAAAATGACACTATTTCATCATCGTTAACACCTTTTCCCCAAGTTACCGAATCTCCCAACATCAAAATATGTTTTTTCGTAAAATCAATATTCCCTGATCGAAATCCTTTAGAATTTGTTGAATATTTCTTCCCATCCACTATTACAGAAGACGAGGGAATTGGCGACCACCCCAATTCCGAATCGAATTGAGTATTATTTCCATGCCAATACTTTTTAAAAAAATACCATTCTAAAGCAATACTTCCTAATACTACGCTCAGGATCATTGAACAAAGCAGTAA
The DNA here is from genome assembly GCA_964344185.1 of uncultured Nitrospinota bacterium. Lineage (GTDB taxonomy): Bacteria > Nitrospinota > Nitrospinia > Nitrospinales > JAJDAT01 > JAJDAT01. The sequence goes on along the minus strand of CAYFMN010000020.1, from coordinate 73,588 downwards.
ATATATTTCTCTTTTCTTTTTAGAAATGAACCCCATGGTATTTTTCAATAATTTCTTCAATAAATACCTACTAGATAGATGATTAAAAAATGGGATGTGCAGATAACAAATTTATGTTTCCGGACAAAATAGAAATAATTAGGAATTTAGTTCTAACTGCTCCATCAAATTGGAATATTGAAAGAACTTAGAAAACAATGGTTTCTCAACAACTATTACTTTTTAACGAATGCAACATATTTTTCTCCTTATCACCTCTAACCGATTGAATTTATATGGATTAAAATAAACATTTCTGAAATTTCCACTATATTAAGAGGTCATAACTTCTAAAACTGATTTTTTAAAGAAATAGCAACAGTTGTTTGATCAAACAACCACTAATCAAAACTATCATTTTTTTGACAGTCTCCTTTCCTTTTACCCCTATAACAATTTGATTTTAAAAGGGTATTAAAAGCATATGCCTAAATTTCGCACAATATATAGGGCACTATAACAGCTCAAGTTTAAATTTATTTAAGGCAAAAAAGATTTTCTAAGCTCGCCAAATAAACCGAAACTATCGTTTTTTTGACGGTCTCCTTTCCTTTTACCACCATAATACTTTGATTTTAAAAGGGTATTAAAAACACATACCTAAATTTCGCACAATATATAGGGAACTATAACAGCTCAAGTTTAAATTTATTTAAGGCAAAAAAGATTTTCTAAACTTACCAAATATTCTAACTCTAAAAAAGGAACAAAAAATGATTGATCAAACGACTAATCACCGAAACTACCCATTACCTCATCCTGACAATATGTTGGAAGACGATGTTACTAGAATTAAAGATTCTTTCGAGCAAATTGACCTGGATGTTAACGATTTATTTTTAACAACAACTCAATCCGCTGAAAACATTCAGTCAGGCTCTTATTGGTACAGCGTATCAACTGGAACCAGTTCGGCATATGAAATAACTTTAACCCCTGTTCCTTCCACTTTGAATGAGGGCATGTTTATCCGCATGAAAGCCCATGTTCAAAATACGGGTCCGACAACCATTAATGTAAATTCGTTAGGAATAAAAAATATAAAAAGAATTAATGGAAACGACTTAAAACAAGGCGATATTCCTCAAAACTCTCTCGTTACTTTGATTTACGATGGCGTAAATTTTCAATTAACCAACGCTATAGCCGATCCAGAATCTGAAGAAGTCAATGCCAGCAACATCATGAGAGCTTTTGATGAAATTCAAGAGAATCATGGAGGAGCTTTATTAATGGAAGCTGGTTGGTCGGACTCTTTTGGAAATCCGGATGAACAAGGGGGGGATGAGTCAAATTCAATTGGACTGATACACGATGCCGTAAATTCGCTTTATAAAGGGACCGATCCACAAACAGGCGTAAATTCTAATAAAAATTACGACATTGAATCAAATTACTTGCAACAAGAATGGACAAATTCTAACCAGATGACTTCACAAGCAAGCGCTACAAATAGTTCTGCAACTGTAACCATATCTAGCGGTATTTGGCCCACCAATTGCGCTAAAGGTCGTATCTCATTTGATGATGGTTTAACTTTTTATATCATTGCCAATAGAGATAACGATACCCAGATCACACTAGAAAGTAACTATATGGGTTCTACCAGTTCTACCTTAAATTATATGATTCGATTGACAGAATTAGATAGCGGCAAAGCGAGGTTAAGTATGATCATAGGTAACGAAACAATTGATCAATCCAGTTACTCCGGTTATGTTCATGATACGTATATAATAGGGGATAATTCTACCAATCATTATCGTACGCAAACAATCCAATCCAGTGTCAATGCTGAACTTTCTAAGGTTAGGCTTAGATTAAAAAGATTTGGCGATCCTATTGGAAATATAATAGTCGAAATAAGAACCGTAGATGGAAGTAATCTACCTACAGCGACAATTTTAGCAAGCGCAACAATAGATACTTCGACAGTTACTTCCCATAATCAAAGCAATGCTGGTGGTTGGAATGACTTTTCATTTGATTCAAGACCAATTTTGGTTTCTGGCACGAAATACGCCATTGTCGCTTATGGCTCATACACATACGATGCTTCAAATTATATAGTCTGGTGGTATGACGATCAGGCAATGATACATACCCTAATGGTAAATCATACTATGGCTCTAACGGTTCTTCCTGGACCAATACCTATGAATGGGGCGATCACGATTTTGAAACTTACTATGTCAATCCCACGGGTGTTAACTCAGAATATGTATCTGTGTGCGATATTGAATCTCAAAAAGTGAACACATCTGCCTGGACCAATATTAATAGCTCATCTGTTACTGAAACTCTAAACTCGCAAAACATCTACTATTGGTTAGCTTTTGATCCAGCAGGAAGCTTTGGAGACGGAACTGAAATTAAAACTTTTAATACAATTGGCTCCGTATGGAGAAAAATAGCGCAAAACAACGCCGGAACTTGGGAATATAATAACGACGCTACTAATACCGCATCGGAAGATTGGACGGCATCTACAGTTAACCATATGTTACACGCTGTATCTCAAGCTATCTCGGCTCAAGCGGCGAATCGTATGACAGGCGCAAACCTTATGGCTATCACCAATATACAGTGGGAAGAAACTGGCGGTTGGTCAACATCCGTTAATTCTATATTGCGAGGCGTTACATTTTATTCAAACGACACGAGTCAAACTCCAAATGTTTCGCAATATAGTTTAAATTACGACTCTGAGCGAGGAGCGATAGATCTTCGCAGTAAAGCATATGATCCGGGATTTGTTCCATCCGAAGGTTACATTTGGTCCCGAGTTGAGCATTCAGATTCCGATGGACCGGGAACCTTCTACATTACTCGAAACGGCGGAACAGAATGGACTCCTGTTTCTTTGACACAGCAGGGATTACCGCTTTCTGGAGATATTCGAATTTATCGTGGAACTGTTGACTTGAACGGTCAAACATCCGGACAGGATTTGCGATGCCGTTATCAAACCGGACAAAATAAAGACCAGTTTATACATTCGTGGGGGCTACAAGCAAAAAGCTAAAAAACACTTTTCCCGGTAAAGTGTTTTTTTATTTGCCTTTAAAATAATTCCCGATTGTAATTTGTTTGTCAGTTAGAAACTCTTTAACGCGTTGCGATTTTAGCCTTGGTATGATACCGTTCCTCATTCTCATTTTATCGAGCGAATTTACCGCTTAACCTGCAACTTTAGAACGTTCGACTCCTAATACAGCCATGCTTTCTGCACCAGAACAACTTGAGATCATCAGGCGCGGAACCGCCGAAATTATTGAAGAAAAAGAACTCGGTCAACGCATTGACAATGCGATCAAAAAAAACGTTCCTCTCCGCGTTAAGGCTGGTTTTGATCCAACCGCTCCCGATTTACATTTAGGGCATACAGTACTTTTGCAAAAGATGAAACAGTTTCAGGATTTAGGGCACCAGGCTGTTTTTCTGATTGGCGATTTTACTGGAATGATCGGCGATCCAACGGGAAAGTCGGAAACCAGAAAAAGTTTAACGGAAGAACAGGTTAAAGAAAACGCCACAACTTACCTGGAGCAAGTTTTTAAGATTTTAGATCCAGAAAAAACGGAAGTTGTATACAACAGCGAATGGATGAATAAATTCACTTCTTCCGATATGATCCGGTTAGCGGCCAGATACACTGTCGCTAGAATGCTGGAGAGGGATGATTTCCAAAAACGCCTGTCGCAGAATCTTCCAATTTCGATGCATGAAATGTTCTACCCGCTCATTCAAGGATACGATTCGGTCGCTATTAAAGCGGACATCGAATTAGGGGGGACGGATCAAAAATTTAATCTTTTGGTCGGACGAGAATTGCAACGAGATTATAAACAAACACCTCAACTCATCCTGACAATGCCCCTTTTGGAAGGAACCGACGGCGAACAAAAAATGAGTAAAAGCTTGGGTAACGCCATTGGCATCACCGAACCTCCCAGGGAAATGTTTGGAAAAATAATGTCAATCTCAGACTTATTAATGTGGCGGTATTTTGAGTTATTGAGCGATAAACCTTCAAAAGAAATAGCCGATCTTAAGCAAAAAACCGAAACGGGAGAAATGAATCCGAAAAATATCAAGGTTTTATTAGCTAAAGAAATTATTTCGAGATTTCATGACTTGGAGTCGGCTGAAAAAGCTGCGGCAGAGTTTGACAACATATTTAAGAAAAAACAACTTCCAGATGAAATTCCCACTATTCCTTCATGGGACTCTGGAGAAATATGGATCTGCAAACTATTAGCCGATAATAAACTAACGAAAAGTTCTTCTGAAGCGCGAAGAATGGTTCAACAAGGAGCCATCAGCATAAATGGCGATAAAATTGACGATCCTAATTTACAATTAGAAGGCAATAAAGAGTATCTAATTAAAGTGGGAAAGAAGAAATTTCTTAAAATACAACCTTAGATTAATAACCTTTAACGCGATTTAAATATTGTGCCTGGAAAACCCAACGCTTATTTAAAAGCAATGGTTGCCGATCTCCCTCAAACCTCGAAAGTAAGAATGATGATTGAGGGAGACGAAGACCTGGATGAAATCGTTAAACAAGCTCGTTTTGAAAAGAAGTGCCTCTATAATTTCGACGAAGAATTACAAAATGGCGAAACTGGCAAAGAGCTTCTTTGTAAATTTGGATACGCTGAAAGACTAAAAGGTTCGGATTTGAAAGACCGCCAACGAATGTATGGTTTTATGATCCAAATTGAGTCTGTAGCGGAAGACTTAACTGAAGATGAAGACGACGAAGATTAACTTCCCTCCTCTTCTAAGAACAACTTCTCATTCCTCGTTTTTCTAAGTACTTTTGGTGGTAATCTTCCGCTGGATAATAAACGGAAGCTTCTGTGATTTCAGTGACAATAGGACTTCGATAAACGCCAGACGCGTCGAGCTTTGCCTTAGATTCCTCCGCCAACTGTCTTTGTTCCTCATTATGATAAAATATCCCCGATCTGTATTGAGAACCAATATCGGGTCCCTGGCGATTTAAAGTTGTAGGATCGTGTTTTTTCCAAAAAACATTCAATAACTCTGAATAGGAAACTATTTTTGGATCAAAAATAACCTCCACCGCCTCGGCATGGCCAGTTCTACCAGTGCAAACTTGCTCATAAGTAGGATTTTCGGTTTGGCCGCTAGTATAACCTACCGACGTTTCTAAAACTCCTTCAACCTGTTGGAAAGCCAATTCCACGCCCCAAAAGCACCCAGCAGCAAACGTTGCCTTTTGCATTTTATTCTCCAAAAGTTCGATTAGAAACAAAGTTTGAAAGATTAAAGTCTAATTTAAAACAATTTTTTGCATTGTACCATCGAAACTAAAAGGTTTTTCACCAAAACCGAGCTTTTAAGATATGCTTAAATATCCTTTTTATAAGCCTTTTTCTTGACACAACAGCACATAATTTGTTTAAATTAATAAAACTTTAAAAAAGTAACACTATTTTTAAATTATTCTGCCGATATTATGAATACTTTGGGAAAAATTGATATATACATTCGAGAAAAAACTAATTATCGATTATTCCAAATTCTAATTCTGGTCGCTATTTTTTTATTTATCGGAGCTTGCGGAATTGCCGCTAAAACCAAAGCAGTAATAAAAGGCGACCTAAAAATGTATGTAAATATTGATCCTAAAATAAATTCGGACAACCCATTACCTGTAGACGTTGTTTGGGTATATGACGAAGATCTCTTAAAAGAACTTTTGAAACTTTCAGCAAAAGCTTGGTTCGAGAAAAAAGAGCAATTTAAACGGGATTTCCCATCCAACGAAGCTTTTGAAGTATGGCCATGGGAATGGACGCCGGGACAAAAGGTTATGGTTCAGAAAATTCCCATAAAAGCAAAATCAAAAGGGGGTATAATATTCGCTAATTATTTGACTGACGGGGATCATCGCGCTCGAATAGACCCCTCCGAAGATTTTCAAATCGATTTTTCGGAAGATTCTTTCTCAGTTAAAGAACCTGACGATTGAAACATGGTTGAAGCAATATTTTTTGGAATTCAAAAAAATCAAACGTATACATATCACGTTTGAGGAAAAATAAAAATGGTTGATATAAGAAAAATTCCACCTGCTATAAATTGGCACGAAGGTATGTTGCTAGCTCCGCAACATTTTCAGCAAACTGATCAGAGGCATGAATCTCTGACTACATATCACGTTTCTGCAGTTTCCCCATTTCATTGGGGGATAATGGACTTAAAAATTGACCGCCCGCGTCTGGTAGATGGCAACTTAAAAATTCTAGCCCTTGAAGCCGTTATGCCTGATGGATTAGCCGTTTCTTTTGGCGAAAGCGATGCCGACAAAGTTTCTGTCAGCTATTATCAAAATAAAGAGGAAGAAAAGAAAAAAGAAATTTTAGAGTTAGATTTGGAGCCTTTAAAGTCAAAAATGGAACGAGAACCTCTTACAATCCATTTAGCCGTTGCTTCACAAAAAATGGGCGTTTCTTATTTCAAGGGAGATATTGACCGCCACGAATCTTTTGAAGGTATACCAATCATCGACGAAAATACAGGCGATAATGAACTTTCAATCCCAAGGCTAAAACCCAAATTAAAGCTATTGAGCCAGGACGAATCTCTAATTAATTATGTAAGCTTTCCAATTGCGGAAATTACTTTTCAAAATCAAAAATTTGAATTAACCGACTTCATTTTTCCAGCTCTTACTGTTCCCTTGCGATTTGCCCTTGGTGAAAAATGTACGGCTATAGCGAGAAAAATTAGGGAAAAAGCGGAATATTTATCAGACCAAGTCAACGCTCCTTCTTCAAAAACTGGTATGCCTCTAGTTTTAGAAACCAAAGCAATGATAAGTAATATGGTAACTTCTTTACCATATTACGAAGCGGTTTTAAACACTGGCAAAGCTCATCCATACAATGTTTATCTTGCTTTATGTTCTCTTGCAGGCAGCATCGCGGGTCTTAGCAAAGGATTAGTGCCTCCCTCTTTTGACCCATACGACCATGGGAATCTAAAGCATACTTTTAATCAAGTTATTAATTATATAGACGATTTGATTTCCGAAGGAGTTCAAGAAAAATACTCGACGATTCCATTTAAATTTCAAGAAGAGCTAAATAGTTTCGGTCTAAATCTTAAATCTGAATGGGTGAATAAAGAGTTATTTTTTAGCGTAAGGGGTTCTGGAGGAGCTTCGGAGAAAGACCTTGCAGAATGGGTCGAAAAAAGCTGGATTGGCTCGGAATCAAAAATTCCTACAATTAGAGAAAAAAGAGTTCGTGGCGCTAAACGCGAACAAATTGAACGAGATAAAGATATTGTTCCAGCTAGAGGCGTCGTTTTATTTAAACTTACTGTAGATCCAGAGTTTATAGAACCCGATCAAATCCTATCTATTTTTCATCCAACTTCTATGGGTTCTTCATCGATTCCAACCGAAATTTTGTTGCACGTAAAAAAATAGTTTTTATATTTCATCCAGTCATTCCAAAATAACCTAGCGTAATTAAGAGCGCGTCATGGAAATCGACGTCGTAACAACATTCCTCAAACAAAAACTCTTAAAAGAGATTTAAGATGCGAAAACGCCCGGGTGGAGCGCTGGCGGGTCGTCCCTTACATTTCATATGGATCGCCGATAAATCTGGTTCCATGGGAATCGACGGAAAAATACAGGCGTTAAACCACGCTATCCGCGAAGCTGTTCCCCACATGAAGGAAGCGGCTAATGAAAATCCAAATGCCGAAGTGCTTGTGAGGGCAGTCGTATTCTCCGATGGAGCCCAATGGCATATTCCTAAGCCCACTCCAATTTCTGATTTTAAATGGAAAGATGTAGCCGCTGGAGGAATAACCGATATGGGCAAAGCTTTAAATCTGGTAGCCGATCAATTAAAAATTCCTCCCATGACAGATAGAGCGCTCCCACCAGTGCTGGTTTTAATTTCTGATGGGCAGCCAACGGACGACTTTAACGCCAGTTTAAAAAATCTTTTATCATTGCCTTGGGGTAAAAAAGCCGTTCGAGTCGCTATTGCTATAGGCGAAGACGCTGATTTGGATACGCTTCAAAAGTTTATCGGCAACGTTGAAATTGGACCGTTTCAAGCTAATAACCCCGAAGCTCTTAAAAATTATATTAAGTGGACTTCAACAGCTGTTTTAAAAGCCACTTCTTCCCCAATGAGCCAAACAGACCCGCTTCCTGACTCAAAAACGCCTGCAAGTTCGTTCATTCCAGAGCCTATTATTTCTACAGATTCTTCCTCTGATATTTGGTGACTTATGCCATCTGTTACCACAAAAAATGACGGTACTTGGCATATCCTGGGAGAAAGCGTTCGAGGAGTCGCGCACAATCGAAAAGGATTGCCAAATCAGGACTCTATTCAATATGCCATTAAAAAAGAAAATGAACTTCCTCTTGCTATTGCCGTTTCAGACGGTCACGGAAATCCCAAAAACTTCAGAAGCGAATTAGGATCGCAACTAGCGGCAAACATAGCGGGTGAAATTTTAATTCGTTTTTTGTCCGAGCCTTGCAACGAACAAAATTCGAAACAAACTCTAAATAACATACAAGAACTTTTGATACCAGAAATCGTTAAAACATGGAAAAGCGCCGTCTTAAAGCATTACGAACGAAATCCAATTTTAGAAACAGAACGAAAAACGTTCACCGGTCAAAATGAAACTTCGCCAGAATTAAATAACAATTTACCCGATCCTATCTTATTTTATGGGACAACACTTTTGGCCGCAGGAGTTTCCGACTCTTTGATAATTTTGCTACAACTTGGAGACGGCGATATTATAACAGTCGATTCGCTTGGAAAAGTCTTTCAGCCAATGCCTCGCGACGAAAACCTATTTGCAGATGAAACCACTTCTTTATGCCTTCCTAATGCGGAAGAGCATATGCGGTACGTTATTTTAGAACCCAAGGAAGACCAAGTAAAACTTCTATTGATTTCAACCGATGGTTATTCAAAATCGTTTATCAAAGATTCTGACTTTCTTGAGGCAGGCCCAGACTTTTTAGAGATTTTAGAAAACGAAGGCATATCAACAGTTCAAAATAATTTGAAGAAATGGCTAAACGAGACTTCTCGATTAGGCAGCGGCGACGACGTAACTTTGGGGATCGTTTATCATGAACGATAAGATGAGCGAAATTCCTCGCGAGGAACTAGCAAAAATTTTGAAAAACTATGGCGAAGATCTTTGCCAAGACGCTAAAAGATGTGAAGCGTTTTTAAAAGACCTATGCGGTCGTTATAAACGTGAAATATTTATCCTGGTAAGCGGCATTCGAGAAAGAATTCCAGAGGCTCTCCAAAAAAACTCTGAGAATACAGTCAGCTTCAACCTTTTATTAGGCAATTTAACCAAGCGGCTACGCGATAATCTAGGCCTATCACCCGAAGCCGCTTTATGGTGTGTAGAAACCTGGACATACGCCTTAGGACTTGCTCCGAAACCTCAAGTTAACAAACCAAGCCAGGAAAAAGTCGCATCAAACAAACAAAACACGAAACCCATAGAACATAAACCAATTCCGACATTTACAGTTTGTCTTTCAAGCAAGGGAAGTTTTAGCTCCATAACAGAAGCCCTGAAACATGCGCCTCCACACTCAAGATTGATAATATATCCCGGTAGGTATGAAGAGGCTATAAACATCAATAAACCTGTTGAGATCATCGGTCAAGGTTCCCCAAGAGAAATAGTCGTTGTTTCCAAAAACGGACCTTGCGTCCGAATGGAGACCCAAACGGCTCTAGTATCCAACATAACGCTTCGAGGGATCGCTCCTAAATCATTTACCATTGAAATATCAAAGGGAGAATTAAATTTAAGAGATTGCGACATCTCATCAGATCTTTTTTCCTGTATTGGAGTTTTTGGTCCATCTGCCAACCCAAATATTTCTAACTGCAAAATTAACAAGGCAAAAGAATATGGATTTCATTTCGCCGTTCAAGCGCAAGGAAAAATAGAAGAATGCGAAATTTATGGAAATAAATTGTCAGGTATCAAAATTCAACAAGACGCTAATCCAATTTTTAAAAAATGTAGAATTCGCGGCGGCAAGGAAAATGGACTATCCGTTAACGATAGCGGAAAAGGAACGTTGGAAAATTGCGACTTTTCAGGAAACGGCGGCAATGCTATCGAAATTGAAGGAAAAGGAGAGCCTACCTTAAGAAACTGTAAAGTTCATGATGGAAAAAACGGCGTCCAAGTATTGAATTCGGGAAAAGGCAATTTTTATAATTGCGATATTTATAACAATACTCGACCCGGGATTGAAATATCAAAGAATGGAAATCCGTTTTTCGAAAAATGCCAATTTCATCACGGACGGGATCTGGGAATTTCAATATTCGAAAACGGCAAAGGCAAATTCAAAGATTGTGAAATATTTGCCAACATTAAAGGAGGTGTTTCAATAACAAATTTAGGCGATCCAGAATTTGAAAACTGTGTCGTCCACGACAATAGAGAAAATGGGGCTTATTTTTTTAATAAAGGCAAAGGAAAGTTTCTAAATTGCAGTTTTAGCGGAAACTCTTTGGCGTCTGTTTTTATCCAATCGCTAGGAAACCCAATTTTCAACAAATGCCAATTCAGCTCAGGACGAGGAAGCTTGATAATTCATGACCGTGGAAAAGGGGTTTTTGAGAAATGTGAAATTTTTCAAAATGAATTCGCCGGCGTCGAAATTAGAGAAAAAGGAAATCCAAACTTTGAAGATTGTCGAATATACGACGGCCAAAGCGCCGGCGTATTTATTTACCGCAATGGAGCGGGAACGTTTAAAAACTGTGAAATTTTTGGGAATCAATCTGCGGGAATAGCAATTAAACAACAAGCTAACCCTAAAATTTTTAGTTGTAAAATTTATAGCAACAGAGAAAACGGAATCGAAATATTTGATCAGGGAAAAGGAATATTCCAAACTTGCGATATCTATTTGAATAAAGGCTCCGGTATCAAGATTGCCCATCAGGGAGATCCCTCTATCAAACATTGTAAAATCAGAGAGAGTGAGTTTTCGGGTTTACTGGCTATTGACCATGGCGTTGGGTACTTGGATTCGTGCCAAATAATTTCTAACGGGGATTATGGAATCGATATTCTTAAAGGAGGCAATCCAATTATTCGAAACTGTAAAATAAATCGAAACAAATTAAAAGGGGCGCGAATCGCGAATAAAGGGGTTGGCGATTTTGATAACTGCGACTTAACGGAAAATCTCGAAGGAGCTTGGGCTATTGATCCAACATGTCAGGTCAAAATGGCAGGTTAATTAACTTATGAATCAATTGTTGAAAACTAATTGCAAACTTTTCTTAAGAGATTTACAGACAAATTGTGAAGTCGACTATATTATTGGAAGTGGAGCTCAAGGAGAAGTATATAAAGTCAATCTAGATGGGAAACCTTTGGCGCTAAAATGGTATTTTCCTAAAGCTGCGACAAAAAAGCAGCATGACATTTTAAAAACTCTCATAGATAAAGGCCCTCCATCGCCAAGTTTTCTTTGGCCAACGCTTTTTGCCGAGTCTCCAAACATTTCTGGATTCGGTTATTTTATGCCGCTACGCGATTCAAGGTTTAAGGGGTTGACTAATTTAATGAAAAGGCGAATCGACCCCTCTTTTAGAATCTTATCGTTAACGGGAGCAAATTTAGCTCATAATTTTTTGCAACTTCATTCCAAAGGTCTATGCTATAGAGACATTTCTTTTGGGAATATTTTTCTAGATCCTAACACTGCTGAAATTCAAATTTGCGACAACGACAACGTAACCGAAGACGATCAAAGCCAGGGAGGGATACTAGGCACTCCTCGATTTATGGCTCCGGAATTAGTCCGAAGGGAAGCGCGACCAAACTCTCAAACTGATTTATTTTCATTATCGGTTTTACTCTTTTACCTCCTTTTGCTGCACCACCCTCTTGAAGGGAAAAAAGAGCTTTCCATTAAATGTTTGGATCTCCCTGCAATGAACCGATTGTATGGGAAGGAACCTCTATTTATATTTGACCCTATGGACTCATCCAACGAGCCGGTTGCAGGCCATCACGATAACGCTTTAATATTTTGGCCTATCTATCCAAAGTTTCTGAGAAACCTATTTATTCGGGCTTTTGGAGAAGGACTAACCGATCCAGCTTCAAGAGTAAGGGAAAGCGAGTGGAGGAACTCTCTAATTCTTCTTAGCGACTCCATTTTTTATTGTTCGAACTGCGAGTCGGAAAACTTTTACGATTCTGATTTTATTAAGGCAAATAAAGGAACTGCCGGCTTATGCTGGTCTTGTCAAAGTAATCTCTCTTTACCGCCAAGAATAAAAATAGAAAATAAAGTTGTCATGCTTAACAAAGGCTCAAAACTATTTCCCCATCATATTGACGATTCAAAACCTTGCGATTTTTCATTTCCTATAGGAGAGAGGATCTCAAAAATTTCAGACCAAGAAAAACCTACAATAAAAAATATTTCTAATGAAAAGTGGGTCTCTTCTTTACCCGGCGAAACCCCGAATGATATTCTTCCAGGAGAAAAGCTTAAACTAGTTAGCGGAACCAAAGTTTATTTTGGAAAAAAAAAGGGCGTCATCCGCATTTAAATAATTTAAAACCAAGCTCGACTTGTAGAATAAATTTATTATGGCCAATAAAGAGAGGCTATAATAAAAATCATAAAACTCTTTAATTTTGGAATTCGGAATCATGACTAAATTCGTTTGTCCCAATTGCAAAAAAGAGTACGACAAAAAAACAGAAGATGGTTACTGTAATAACCAACCGGAATGTGAGTATGGCTTGGGTTGGCTAACGGAACTTTCGACGACAACTTCAGCGGAAGAAACAACCGAAACCAGCTCTCCGGATCCAATCTCTTTCGAGAGAGAAGTCGGACTTTGTGTTCTAATGATGGACGGTTCTTATTCAATGGCCGACCCAGCTTTCCCAAGTTCCGATTATCCAGGAAACAAATACGATTTGGTCGCGCGTAATTCTGCGGCGGGAATTTGGTCTCTAAAAAACCTAACCCATATTGATAGCGCATACATCGCTCTCTGCGTTTTTGCGGGGAAACCCACATGGATCTGGACTAAAAGCATTAAAGAGATAATCGACGAATATCAAAACCGTCAGAATTTCTCTGATTTTATTTACGAAACTCTGGAGAAAAAAACTCTTGAACCAAAAGCAACCAATATAAACCAAGCTATAAGTCTGGCTTACGATATTTTCCAGCAATATCTGGAAGGCAACCTGAAAGACTTTGGAGGCTTAACAGATTTCAAACCGCTGGAACACCAAGTTGTTCGCCAGGATGACAAAGGACAAGAGGACTTTATTACAATTCCGAACGCTCGCGCCTTTATATATACGGATGGAGAACACAACGTAACCGCCGCCATCAAAAATCCCTTTGAGCAAATAGAACAATCCATTTTGATGACGGCGTTTATTGGCGAGGATGAGGAGTCCCCTGGAATAAAGCAGATGAAAGAACTTGCGGCGATTTGTCCTAAACATTCTCCGGCAAAGGGTTTTTTTCTTTTTGATGACGCAGAAAGATCTCAAATCCTTAAAGGTTTATTTAGAATGGCTTCCGGCGCTTCTGGCTTTTGCCCTTCTTGTCTATTGATCGATCAATCTCGCCCCTCTGAAGAAACTTCAGAATGACGCCCGCCTCTGCTCTTAGCGACAATGAAAATGGAAAAGTCCGCGCCTTAATTTGCGAAATAGTCACGTCGTCAGGCCCTCGCAAAGGCGCTCCATCTGGGAAAGGTTCAAACTTAGAGCTAGGCGAAGATTCTGGAGGCGTCTTATCTCTCGGAAACCAATTATGGATTATTTGGATTGCTGATGGAACAAGCGATTTATCGCGAATCGGTTCGTTTTCCTCAAGGATTTTAGCGCAAGAGCTAGGTCAGGAATTTTCCAAACAAATATTGACTCATTGGGGCAATTTGCCAAAAAGCAAAAAACTTAACCTAAATCTGACTGATATTGTCGCTGAAACCGTTAATAAGATCAGAATAAAATGGTCTTCTCATCTAAAAGAAAATCCTGAAGAAGAAAAGAACCTAGTTCGTTCGCTTTCATCATTGAAAAAAAAGACTTCTGAATCCAGTTCTATTTTTTATGAATTTTCTTCGACTTTTTCGGCTATCGCTTTGGACAACACAGGAAATTTAAGTTGTGCCGCTACGGGAGACTCATTAATCGCTATTTTTAAAAAAGAAGAAAATCAATTTTTTGCGTTTAAAAAAGGAGGAGTAACTTTTCGGTTAAAATTAAAAGGAAATAAAATCACATGTGAAAAGTTTGTATCTCCTTTAGAAAATTATCAAACTAACGATGTCAATTTTGTCATATTGTCATCTGATGGAGCAAAAGAGACTATCTTATCGTTAACAAAAAACAAACAGCTTCTAGAACCAAATTTAGAACACTTTCTTTTGTTAAAACAAAAAAGCGCTGGAATCCATCCAAAAACACAAGACGATAAAACCTTAGGTCTTATAGGGCGAATTCATGCAAGTTAAATTGGGACTGTTCACAAAATCTTTCGATCCCAATCTCGTTAATTGGAAAAGCCAGTCTTCGCTTAACGACCAATTTGGCGTTTGGGAAACAGGCAGACGAAATATTTTTGTTAAAAGATTTCAAAAACCGCCTCCTGGCTGGCAATTAATGAATGAAGCGGTCGTCAAATCATTCTTAAATACCCCGAGAATTTATCGTCTACAAAAAGGAGGCGATTATTATTATGCTTTCATGGAATGCTTGAAAGGGGATACTCTTTTCAACATTGTTCAAAAAGGAAAAGTTTCGGAATATTTTGAAACTCCTAGTTTAAGAAATGAAGATAAAATCAATATTGTCTTGTCAGTAGCCGCTAGTATTAGATCATTAAATCTAAGAGGGTTTTGGTATCCCGACTTGGATTTAAAAAATATATTCGCAGTAAAAACTCCTAAAAAAACTAAAATTTTTCTTATCGATTTAGACAGTTGTCCAGGCGACAGCCAACCATTTGACCCTGGAAATGTTTCTCAAATTTGTTGGGAGGGATTGGTAAAAACATATCTTAAACACAAAAAACCATTTTTAGAAAGAGAAGGTCCAAACATCGTGCGTATAGCTCCTAAGGGTATTCAGCTAAATCAATCGATGCTCGTCTTATTCGCCCATTACATAAAAAGGTTAGGAATCGCGCCTAAAGAATTGCCTCTTTACGACCCTTTAATCCATCCTAGAAGCCCTTTTAGCGGAACGCTTTCTATAATGCACTTAAAGCTATTAAATGGAGAGGATTGTTGGCAAGACACCGAGGCGTTTATCTGCAACTACTTTGGCATTCCTAAGTCTACGCTTCAAAAAAAATATCGAGGAGAAAAACCAGGAAAAACGCACTGGATCGAATTAATAAGAAAATTAAAAAATGAGCGAAATTAATATCTTATGTGAAAAGTATTTTGGCAAAAGCGTGGAGATTTAATGAATTTCTAAGCTATATTGGCGTATCGTTTTTATTCTCTTCCGAAGAACTCAAAGCTTCATTTATTACGGAAAATAAATTCTCCAAGTTGATTGGTTTATCAACGCACGCGAAAGCTCCATTTTTTAGACATTCCGCTTTTATCTCCTGGTCGCTTAAAGCTGTTGTCATGATAACTTTAATATTAGGTTTCCATAGCTTTATCATTTTAACTAGCTCGTCTCCAGTGAGCTTTGGCATTAAAATATCTAAAAGAATAACATCGGGACCGAATTTATGGATCTTTTCTAAAGCTTTTTCGCCATCCTCAGCTTCTTCAAATAAGTAATTTTTCTTCTTTAAATAGACTGAAAGAAATCCTCGAGCCTCTGGGTCGTCGTCGACTACCAAAACTTTTGCAGACCCTCCATCAGTTTTCATTTTATTCCTTACTATCAGCGTTTCATTAAACATTAGCGTTTTTTCTAAAAAACAGCTTTATTCAATTGTAGCTATTAAAATTTATGTTATCCGTTTTTATTAAGCTAAGCTCCTAAAAGCCAAATATTTATTTTTTTAAGAAAGCCTTAAATTTTTAATGGTAGAATTTAAAGATATCATAAACTCCCTAAAATCTTTTAGCCGGTACGCAATTCGTAAATCGAAAAAACTGATCGTCAAAAAATCAGGTCTTTATCGATCCCTTTAACCTTGGACTTTACAAAATAAATGTATGAATTCACTAGCTAAATTATTCGCCTATTCAATTTTATTAAGCTTTTTTTGTTTTATTGGGTTTGGAGTATTCTCGAAAGCCTCATTTGCGGAAGATGTTTCTGAATCCTTATCATCAATCCCAAAACTAAAAGACAATGAAATAAGTCTAAGTGAAACCTTATTAGCCGTTTCAAAAGATTGGGATAAAAATGTCGATGAAACCTTTTTTCAAACTTCTATTGGAGCGTTGATAGAAGAAATCAATAAGCGTATTGAAAAGAATTCTCAACCTTCGGAAGTTGTCTCAGCGTTGAGAGACGTTATACATAAAAAATTTGGATATCGATATACAAACAAACTAGATCCACAAGGAATCCCAATCAACCCAAACGAATTATTTTTACACGGACTGCTTGAAACTCAAAAAGGTTATTGCATGACTTTGTCGTTAATTTATTTAATTGCGGCAGAGCATTTAAAACAACCAATTTTTGGCGTCGCTTTACCTAACCATTTTTTTGCGCGGTACGATTCAGAAGGCCTTCAAATTAATATAGAAGCGACAGAAGGAGGTATCCCGCTCCCAGACAGCTATTATTACAATCGATTTGGCGTTGAAAAAAATTCGCCTTTTTTTATGAAAAGTTTAAATAAAAAACAAACTCTTGGAGCTTATTTTTCAAACGTTGGAATGGCTTACTACAAACACAATCTTCCCCAAAAAGCGGTATTTTATTTAGATCTCGCTACCCAAATTAATCCGTTTTCAGTCGAAGCTCGTAATAATTTAGGGAATATATACTCCGAGTTAAAAGACTTCAAAAATGCGATCAAACAGTATGAGGCGGCCGCAAAAACTGACCCAAACAATTTGGCGACACTATTTAATTTAGGAATCTCCTATTCCGATTCTGGAAAAAAAGGGAAAGCAGTAGAGGCGTTTATACAAGTCGCGCAGATTGATCCCGGTTATATCCCAGCGCATCGATATTTGGTTCAAATTTTTATCGATCAAGGTAATTTCATTGGAGCCCTTCTGCACTTAAAACAAATTGCAAAATATCAAAGAAATAATCCTCAAATTTCTTTAACTATCGCTGAGGTTTATTTTCAACTCAAAAATTATGAAATGGCTTTGCAGACTTTAAAAAAAATAGAATACGCTTTTCCAGACAATCCCAAATTTAAAGAAAAATTAGCCGAAGCTTTTTATCGATTAGAAAAGTTTGACGAAGCAATTTCTCAATATCGCTATTTAATTGAAATGGAACCTAACAACTTAAGGTCATACATTCAATTAGGGTGGACTTATTATCGTAAAGGGGAGGTTGGATTGGCCATTGGATGGACTAAACGCGGTTTGAAAAATAGCTCTGGCTCAGACAAATTAAAAACATTAGGTCATATGAATCTTGGTTTTTATAACGTTCTTGATCGACAATTTGAAAGAGCTCAAAGCTGGTATAAAAAAGCGCTGTCCTCTAAAGATTTAAATTTATTAAAAAGCATGACAGGAGATTTGACGGAAGCCGAGGGCAAATTTCCCGACTTAATGGAAATACATTTTTTTAAAGGATGGTTATACAAAGAATCGCAAAAGAAAGAAAAAGCTATCGAATTTTTCAAAAAGTATTTGGCTAAAGCTCCAAACGGAAAAATGGCAAAAGCGGCAAAAAACGCGCTTGCCGAGTTTGGCGTATCTATAAATACCAAAATCCTTAATAACAGCTCAGAAGAAATGATTTTAATTCCTTCTGGATTCTTTTTCATGGGTTCTGACGATAACGGAAATGACGAACGCCCAAAACATAAAGTATTTTTAGATTCTTATTTTATTGATCAATTCGAAACTAGCGCAGAACAGTTTGCAGCGTTCCTTAACCAATCTCCTAACCCAAATCGATATTACAAAGATAATAAATATGGCGTTTTGGAATTTGACAAGAAATTTACGCCAAAAAAAGGATATGAAAAGTTCCCAATCAATAACGTAACGTGGTTTGGGGCTGACGCTTTTTGTCGGTTCAAACAGAAAAGACTCCCGACAGAGGCCGAATGGGAAAAGGCCGCTCGCGGAATTGACGGTAGAAAATACCCGTGGGGGGACGCCAAACCAAACCCGACTATAGCCCGTTTTAATCAACAATGGGACGAAAAAAAACTAAAAGTTATGGTTCCAGTGGATTCCATACCAAACGGCAAAAGCCCCTTCGGACTCGAACATATGGCTGGGAACGTTAAAGAATGGGTAGACGATTGGTACAATGGAGAGTATTATACAGACCACAAACACAAAATAAATCCGAAAGGTCCTTTCGGAGGGGAATTTAAGGCTCTAAGAGGAGGATCATGGCGTGATTTAGCGAACTTTCTTTATTCTTCTTTTCGAAATAATAGCGCTCCTTCCATGGGACTTGAAGATTATGGTTTTCGCTGTGCAAAGAGTAAAGAAAAGGAATCAACTCCCAAGAAATTAATTAGCTGGCAAAAAAACTAATTTTTTAAAATATAAACTCAATATTTACCCTTCTTGAAACTGATTCTGGCTTTTTCCAAATTAGCTAATCCAGGGAAACAAAAAAATTCTTGGTTAAAAAGGATAAGAGAGAAATTCTTTATTCTTATTTTCTCTAAGTGTTTATTTTATTCGACTCTCCGGTTACAATAGCCGTTTTTAAGTTTCAAAATAGCTTCTTATCTTTATTAAGAAGCTTGATTACTTGTTCATACCCTAATTCTTTAAAGGGTCGTTTTTTAGGAAAAATATGTTTGGCGCAATTGAACTTTTGATGATCGCAATTATTTTTGGGATTATCTATGGGCGAAATGCAATAGATAAAACCTGGAATAAACATCCAGATGAGAGCGTTGCTGAATCTTTTGCGGAGGATGTAAAGCAATACTATGAAAAAGATCCAAAAAGATTAGTCCAAATAATTGTTGGAGTAGTATCGCTAGTTCTTTTCGTCGTTGTTTTGATTTATTGGGTATTTACAAGGTACGACGTTCCCAAAATATTAGGACTAACTTAACAAATCAAACTTTTCTCATTACTTCCTGGAAAATAAGAAAGTCTTATTTCTTCATTGACCGCATTCAGCAATAAACTTCTACTAAAGGAATTGCTTTTTAAAACCGATTAAAATTTAAGCATAATTTTAAATTTGAGTTCCTAAAACTCCGCTAGCCATTAAACAACCTCCTAACAATTGAGCTCAAGTTTAAAAGCGGCTATAATGAATTTCGTTATTTTTGTTATTTATGAAGATTAACGAATTACTTTCCAGACACTTAAAAAACCTTACCGCATGCCTCCATTAAGAATATATTTTGCCGATTTAGCGTACCAATCTGTAGGGTTGTCTTCAGAGTTTTTTCCTTTAAACGTTGGATACATTGCCGCTTATTGTAAAAAGATTCACGGCGAAGCGGTTGATATTAAGTTGTTTAAATACTTAAAAGATTTAGACAACGCTTTATATGACGCTCCTCCCGATATATTGGCTTTGAGCAACTATCCCTGGTGTTTGGATTTAGGCATCGAAATGTCTCGGACGTTGTCTACCGTTAAACCCGAAGCCTTGCATGTATTTGGCGGTCCTAACTTCCCTCACGATAAAGAAGACCAGATTAAATTTTTAAGCCAATATCCAGAAATCGATAGCTATGTGTATTTAGAAGGAGAAATGGGGTTTTCTAATTTGGTAAGCTTTGTTCGAGAAACCGGAGATTTAAAAACGGCAAGAGATGGATTAAAGGGAAAAGGGGTCGCTGGTTGTTTGCAACTGGGACATGACGGTCAAATTTTAGAAGCCCCTCCTGCGTTACGAATAGCGGCTTTGGACGATTATCCTTCGCCTTATTTGACTGGAATATTAGATCCCTTTTTTGACGGTTTGCTAACCCCTATGCTATCGACAAATAGAGGATGCCCATTTCGGTGTACATTTTGTGCAGATGGAGCTGAAAGCGCAAATAAGGTAACTAAATTTAGTATGGAACGAGTACAGGCTGAATTGCGCTATATCGCCGAAAGAGTGCCAAATAACGTTAATTCGTTGCTGATATCGGATTTAAACTTTGGTATGTTCCCTCGCGATAAAGATGTCTCTAGCACCATTGCCGAACTAAAAGATCAATACGATTACCCTCATTTTATTCAGACAACTACGGGTAAAAACGCCAAAACACGAGTGATGTCTAATTTAGAAATATTAAAAGGAACGCTCCGTCTTGGCCTGTCGGTACAATCGTTGAATGAAGAAGTTTTAAAAAACATCAAACGCGACAATATTCGAACCTCTGACATCATTGATTTACAACCGGCTATACAAAAAGCGGAATTGCCTTCTTACACGGAAGTAATCATAGGCCTTCCTGGAGAAAGTAGAGAAACACATTTAGAAACTCTTGGAACTCTGCTTGAATTGAATATGGACACGATTGTTGTTTATACGTGCATGCTTTTACACGGTTCTGAGATGAATACCCCGGCTGAGCGGAAAAAATGGGGAATGCAGACTAAATTTCGATTATTGCCTAGAGACTTTGGAATTTTACGTAACGGTAAAATCGCTCTAGAAATGGAAGAAGTGGTTGTAGCGACAAACACTCTAAGCTTCCAGGACTACTTGGATCTTAGAACGTTAGCCTTGTTTGTGATCTTGATCAACAATAATCGAGGGTTTCGTCCTTTGATACGTTTGTTAAAAAGTTCTAAGGTTAAGGTATTAGATTTCTTATTAGCAATGATTGAAAATTTAAAAGGCGCCGATCCTAAAGTGACGGAACTTGTAAGAGACTTTGAGTACGATACGGAACATGAATTATTTGTTACTGAGGAAGAAGCTCGTAAGTTTTACAGCGATCCGGAAACTTATAAGAAGCTGCTAGAAGGGGATGTTGGAATGAATTTGATTCAACATTACACCGCCCGGACAATTTCATCTGTAGTTGAGGACTTATGCGAATATGCCTTCTCACAGGCGCGTACTTTTTTAGAAAAAGAAAAAAATTGGGACGACTTGGAATCGCAATGCTTTGAAGAGATCAAAGAGTATTGCAAAGGAATAACACACAATCTATTTGGAGCGGATCGTTTGGAAAGAAGCCCTGAGTTTGGATTTAAATGGGACGTTAAGAGTTGGTCGAACAATCAAAACAACTTGCCTCTGAGCGAATTTGCGTTTGAAAACAAAACAAAAATCCGTTTTCAATTGACCGACAACCAATACAAGATTGTTGAAGACAACCTCAACCGTTTTGGTCACACCCCTCATGGCCGCGCAAAAACCCTCATCCGTATGAGTATGGACAGCCTCTGGAGAATCCCGCAAGTCGTTAATGGGTAATTCTCAATCTCGATCTTTTTTAACTTTAATAGGAAAATCCAGATTTTCTAATATGAACGTAGGGATCTCCTCCCTTTAGGATTTCTCCCCCCACTATTTTTCCAACATAAATGATATGGTCTTCGACAATAGTTTGGTTTAATAATTCACATTCAAGAAAAGAAACTGAATCCTCCAGAATAGTTATATCTTTATAGCCTTTTCTAACTGAAATCCCTTCAAAAAGCGGCTCGTCTTTGGGAGGCTTTCCAAATCTTTTTAATAAGTCGTTAGACTCTTGACCAAGAACGTTTAAAACAAAAGCTCCAGAAGCTTCAACCAAAACTCTGGCCGGTCTTGATTTAGCCAAAACAACCGAAACGGTTGGAGGCTGAAATGAACATTGGTTAACCCAACTAACTAAAACGGCATCTTCATTATTGTCATGCAGGGCTGTTAAAATAAATAAACCGCTTGGCACTTTGCCAAGGGCTTTTCCTAATTCTTCATTTTCTGACATAAAAAACCCAAGTTAAAATTTACAAGTTTTAAATCCTTACTCTTTTAAGCCTTCCTTTCGCGCTCGCTCATATTCTTCGTAAGATCTCAAATTAGAGCTAGTAACGTCACAAGGCTCTTTATTCAAACGATAATCAGGACTTTGATTACAATCTCTACGCTGCATACCTTCATAAAGTCCTTTGCTAGACCAGAAACTACAACTTTGCGCAAAAAGGCTTACTAGAAAAAAGAATAAAAAATATTTTTTAGAAGAGCGCATAACAATACCTTTAATTCTTTTTAGAGTTATCATATTCACGGAGGGCTTTTAATAACTTTGGGGGAGATATGGCGCCTATGTTTATAAGAATATTACCCAATAATTCAGCTTTCTCTTCCTGAATTTTAAATAATTTTTCTATGTCTTCTTTTTGTAATATCCCTTTGCTAATGGCAATATCTCCAAATTTCAATCTATTTTCAGAATTTCGCTGTTCGGTCAAAATCGCTAAAACATCTTTAGCCGTGACCATACCAATTTCAATAGCCAGTTGCCCCAATGGAGTGCGACTTTTTTCTTGCCGCTCCAAGGCAATAAGCAAATGATCGGCGGAGACAAATTCTTTTTCTACCAAAAAATCACCTAAAAGAGACGCCATAGCAACGCTTATTTCGTTTTCATTGAAAATACACCGTCCCAATCAGCAGGGGGCGGTTCTTTTTGGAATAAGAGACATCGCTCAAAAAAGGTCAAGGAAGGACCGTCTTTTTCATCTATTTCAAGGACTTCCCCAAAACTATCTAAAGCGCTATCCCACTCTTGTTTTCTATAATGCTCTAAACCTTTAGCGTATAAATCAAGGATTTTGGATGTCTGTTCGTCTAATTCACCTTTTCGGCAAAGAAGTTGATAGATTCGCACTGGTTCGGATTTACCAACAACACGAATCATATCCAATTCTCGAACTTCGACATCGTCTTTAACATGTTTATAAGTAAACTCGCTAAACATATCATAGGTACCGTATTGCTTGTTCACTCCTTCTAACCTTGCTGCCAGGTTAACCGCATCCCCCATCATTGTGTAGTCCATTCTGGTTTTAGATCCCATATTTCCCACAACCATGGGGCCGGTATTTAAACCAATGCGCATAAACAATTCATGTTTTCCTTGTTCTTTCCATACCTTCCTCATTTCGGTCAATCGCTTTTGCATATCAAGAGTGGCCAGGCAGGCTCTTCTTGCGTGATCTTCCTGAGGTATAGGAGCGCCAAAAAAGGCAATGATAGCGTCGCCTTCAAATTTATCAACGGTTCCTTCATATTTCATAATAATATCTGTCATTTCGGATAGATATTCATTTAGTAGTAACACCAATTCTTCAGGAGTTAATTTTTCCGATATTGTTGAGAAGCCTGCAACATCTGAAAAAAATGCGGTCAAAACTTTTCTTTCTCCGCCTAATTTCAACAATTTTGGATCGGTAACTAGTTGATTTACGACAGCGGGCGCTAAATATTGGCTGAAAGCTCCTTTGATAAAACGTTTCTCCCTTTCCTCAAAGGTAAAACGATAAAGAGTTATTCCTGTGTAAACAAAAAGTTGACTAAAAACTGGAAAAAATACGTTTACCCATAGTCCTTTCTCAAGAAACAAATAGTTATAATCTATGTATATATATCCTCCAACCCCCAAGATAACTACAATAGCCATTACAAGCGCTTTAAAATATAGCGAAATAAGACTGAGAATCAATCCTGTTCCCAATATCATCGCTATATCTAGAAGATGAAACTCGACAGGCCTACTCATAAAATCTTGGGTTAAAATATTTTCAATAACATTCGCATGGGCTTCGACGCCAGGATATAAACCTCCAAAGGGACTATAATGTATGTCATGAATCGCTGCGGCTGTACCTCCAACAATCACTATTTTATTTTGAAGCTCATCTGCGCCAACTCTTCCCGTTAAAACATCCGTTGCGGAAATGTGTTCAAAAGTATAACCATTGCCATACCAGTTTATTATATAATCTCCATCTTCATCAGATGGGACAATAGTATCGCCTACACGGATTGCGTCTACCCCATATTTTCCAAAATCAATTCCTAAGTTTAAACCCGTAGCTTGCTTAACTAAAGCAAGGCTAAGCGGTGGGAAAAAATGCTCGCCTATTTTTTGAACTAAAGGAATCTTTCTCACAACTCCATCATATTCTGGAATAAATGAAACAAACCCTGCGCTGTTTGCCGCTGAAGAAATCTCATATATACTCATGCCAATTGATTTGATATCGTGAAGCAGATGCGCTGGATCATCGCTTGCCGTTCGAATACTATTAGCTTCATCCGAACTTTGTATATCATTCTCTATCCCAGTATTTGCATATTGGATAATACCGTATTCAAAAAACTCTATCAGTTGAGCTAACTCTGGAGTTAATTCCGATACTTTTTTTCCCATCGGATTATCTTCGGACTCATCTGCAAAATAACCAAGTATCGCTCTCTCTGAATTGGCTAAGGCCTCCGAAAACTTTGAGTCCGAATTTTTTGCTTGGTTTATTAATCGCATCAAATCTTCTTTTTTCAAATTGGGAAAATCCACCTTTTCTAATTCACTTTCAAACGTTTCTAATGAAAAGGTTTTGTCGGGTTCAGGAAATAAAACATCAAATCCAATTGCAGCAACCCCAGCTTCAGATAATTTATCTACCAATTTAGCCATCTTTTCCCTTGGCCATGGCCATCTTCCCTGTTCCGCTAAACTCTTTTCGTCAGCGGCGACAATAACTACGTTTCCGGAAATTGGCCTTGGACCACGAAATCGAACTTTAAAATCATAAGCTTTTAGCTCAGCCACTTGAAAAAGCGTAATTTCATTCCTATAAATAATTAACGAAGTTAAAGTTAAAAACATACCTACAGTAAAGCTATTTATTAAATATTTTTTCATAATGATTATTTAATCATATCCCCATCGCAGGGGGAGTAAAATTCACGTCAAAACATTGAAAACATCTCTTAACGTTTACTTTTCTGGGTATTCCATTAACTCTATCTCATATTTATCAGGATCTTCGGTAAAAATAAACTTTGTTCCGCTTGAACTTTCTATAGGACCTTCCGTAATGGGAACCCCCGCTTTCTCTAATCGCTGGATAGTTTCTTCTAAGTTTTCAACTTGAAACGCCATATGCACTAAATCTTCGGGAACCTCTACATTACCGCTATCGGGAAAGGAACATAACTCTATTTCGCTATCCGTTCCAGGAGCCTCTAAAAAAACCAGTTTTGAGCCTCTAGGCGAGATTTTACTCTCAAGTACTTTTAGACCCAATACTTCTGAATAAAACTGGAGAGTCTTATCCATATCCGATACGCGTATTCTGGTATGCAAATATTTTTTAATCATTAATCCAACTTTATATTTTTAAGCGGTTCATATTGAACTAGTTTTTCGACCATAACTTTTTTCAATTCTTCTAATCGTTCGGGAGTCTCCGCCTCAAACCTTAACACAAGTATTGGCTGCGTATTTGAAGCTCTGGCAAGCGCCCATCCGTCGCCAAAGTTTATACGCACTCCATCAACGTCGGAAACTTCATAGCGGTCTTTGAAATAGTTTGTTATATCTTTTACGATATCAAATTTTTGAGAATCTGGACAGTCAACGCGAATCTCTGGAGTGTAATAAGTTTTTGGCAAATCGCTTAGCATTTCAGAAACTTTTTGACTAGAATTAGCGACAATTTCGAGCATACGACATGCAGCAAAAGTCGCATCGTCAAAACCATAATAATTATCCGAAAAGCAAATATGCCCGCTCATTTCCCCGGCTAAAAGAGCTTGGTTTTCACGCATACATTTTTTTATTAAGGAATGTCCAGCCGCGCTCATCACGGCTTTACCTCCACGATTTTTAATGTCGTTGAATAGGTTCTGAGAGCATTTAACTTCCCCTACAACAGTTGCTCCTGGGTTATTTTTAAGAACTTCTCTACCAAAGAGTATGAGTAATTGATCTCCCCAAATAATATTTCCCTCGTCGTCCACGACTCCTATACGATCACCATCCCCATCAAATCCGATTCCTAATTCTAAACCTTCGCTTTTAACCTTTTGAACAAGATCTTCCAGATATTCAGGGATAGTTGGGTCTGGATGATGGTTTGGAAACGTTCCATCAGGTTCGCAATATAACTCAACCGGATTTTGTCCAAGTTCTTTGAGCAAACGCGTGCCTACTATTCCAAAACAACCATTTCCGCCGTCGACCGCAAATTTAACAGGCCTTGGTATTTTTATTATTTTATCGATAGCTTTAATATAATCGTCTAGAATTTCTCTATGCTGAAGGCCGCCTTCGCCAGCTTCAAAATCTTCCTTATCAATCAATTCTTTTAACTTTCTAATCTTATCTCCATATAGCGAATGTTTTCCTTCGCTAATTTTAAATCCATTAAACTCAGGTGGATTATGGCTTCCAGTGATCATAACGCCGCCATCTGGATCCAAAAAATGCAACGAAAAATATGCTACTGGAGTCGGAACTTGTCCAATATCGATTACATCACAACCGGTAGAACGTAACGCCGAGATTAAAATATCTTTAAAAGAGTCGGAGCTTTGCCGCATATCTCTTCCTACAGTCAGAGACTTGCCGCCGTTTCTTCTAATATGAGTGCCGATCGCTTTTCCGATCAAGCCTACGGCGTCTTCAGTAAGATCCTGGCCAACTACGCCACGAATATCATATTCCCTAAAAATTTCTGGATTCATGAGCTTCCTAGTATTTATTAAATATTGGTTTTAAAAATTAAGAAAACTTCTAACTATTCAGAGAGTTGTTAATAAATTATTCTGTGGCTCAAAATTCCACAGAATGAATTCCTAGCAATTTCAAGTTTTTATAGGTTGCCTTAATATTATTTCAGATCATCTAAAAGATAGTCCAAAACTGGCAACTTTCAATTAAAGTCTAATTCTACGTCTATGTTATGCAACTAATGTGAGAAAATGAACTAATTTTCAATGTTTTTTTGAAAAAAATTGTTTCAACTTTTCAATCACGTAAGTTTGCTGGTCTAAATTGATTTCGTGGGATATAGGCAGCGCAAGGGTTTCTTTGGCCGCTTTTTCAGATACAAGAAAATCTCCCTCTTTATAATTAAGCGATTGGAAACATTCCTGTAGATGGAGAGGTACGGGATAGTAAATTTCAGACCCAATTTTATTTTGTCCTAAAAATTCCCGAATGGAATCGCGATCTTCGCCTACCCGAACAACATATTGATTGTAAATATGTCTTGGAAAAATTTCTTTAGGCGATTGAATTTTATCGGCTAATTCATTTTCAAGAATCAGTCTATTATAATTTTCAGAATTTTCTCGCCTTCTTTTTGTCCATTTTTCTAATCGCGGTAACTTAGCGCATAAAACAGCCGCTTGCAAAGCATCCAATCTAAAATTCCCGCCAACCAACTTATGGTAATACTTTGGCTTTGATCCATGAACTCTGAGAAGCTTTAGCTTTTCGTAGTTTTCCTCTTTAGAAACGGTAACGATACCCCCGTCCCCAAAGCCTCCCAGGTTCTTTGTTGGAAAAAAGGAAAAACAACCATAATCTCCCAAAGACCCCGCTCGTTTGAATTTATATTCAGATCCAATAGCTTGAGCAGCGTCTTCAATCACATTTATTCCATGACTATTGGCTAACTCTAAAATGGGGTCCATATCTGCGCATTGTCCATAAAGATGGATGGGGATAATAGCGCGAGTCTTTTGGGTTATTTTTTCTTCCAATTTTTTAGGGTCCATATTGAACGTAACCGGCTCAATATCAACCAAAACAGGACGAGCTCCCGTTCTAAAAATAGATCCCATAGTCGCAAAAAAAGTGAACGGCGTTGTAATAACCTCATCGCCAGGCCCAACGCCCGCCGCCATTAAAGAAATAAGCAAAGCATCGGTTCCAGAAGAAACTCCAACCGCATATTTAGTTTGGCAATAATTCGCAATCTGTTCCTCTAGTTCGGCGACTTTTGAACCTAAAATAAACATTCCCGATCTAATCACTTCCGCCATTTGATGTTCTACATCATTCCAAAGGTCGTGATGAGTCGCAGGAACATTAACTAATGGCACAGCGTCAATTGGAGAAATAAATTTAGAAATATCCTCTTCAAAATTTGAGCATCCAATAGCGGTAATTCCATTTTCTTGAAATGTCTCTGGGTGAGCGGTTAAAACTGCTTTTAAACGAAAACCAGAAATAGCCTGTTTTATTAAGCACAATTCATAATTGCCGGCTGCTTTCAAAACATCACGTAATTCATTACCCGTTAACGGAAGAATCGTTAAAACATCCAACCAGTCTTTAAATGCAGCAATCAAATCCTCTTTTTGAAGAGTTTGAATAATCTCCAAAATAGACGTTGCTAAAATCCACCCTTCGATATTCTTTTCGCGGCATTTATTAAATAAACTCTGACATTGGACCTTTAAAGAATTATCTTGTAGAGATTCGGTAAAAAAATCTTTATGAAACAATATTTGCATAACAAAATCTTAAAAAGATGATTTTTAATAAATTTGTAAACTAAACTCAGGCTTTAATAATTTTCGAAGATTTAATAGAAGCGCAAGCATTACGAGTATCAACAACAATTCTAGATCGATTAACTATATCTTCATAGTCATAATTAGAATGATCGGTAAGAATTAACGTCATATCAAAGGATTCTATTTTATCGAGAGGCACTCCTTTTTTACCCACAAAATTTGGATAATCTCGTTTAGGACCAACTACAGGAATATAGGGATCGTTAAATTCAACTTCTGCTCCCAAATTAACAAGTATTTCCATAATCTTATAACTGGTCGATTCTCTATCGTCGTCAACGTCCTTTTTATAAGCTACTCCCAAAACCAAAATTTTGCTTCCTTTAGCGCTTTTACCAGAGCTGTTTAAGGCTGTCAGTATTTTCTCGACGACGTATTGAGGCATCGAAACGTTTACCTCGCCAGCTAATTCGATAAAACGAGTCGGCACTTCATATTCTCTAGCCTTCCAAGTTAAATAAAAAGGGTCAATAGGAATACAATGACCCCCTAAACCTGGCCCCGGATAAAACGGCATAAAACCAAAAGGTTTGGTGCTTGCGGCTTCAATAACTTCCCAAACATCGATACCCATCTTATCCAAAATAATTTTCATTTCATTCACGAGAGCTATATTTACAGATCGAAAAATATTTTCCATTAGTTTTGTAGCTTCAGCCGTCATCGTATTGGAGACTGGAACCGTTTTGGAAACAATCGCCTTATAAAGTAAATTAGCCGCTTCCAATTCTTTTTCAGAATCTGCTCCAATTACTTTTGGTATTGTTGCAGTGGAAAAGTTTGGATTATTTGGATCTTCACGTTCTGGAGAATAAGCGAGATAAAAATCCTCGCCTGCTTTTAATGAAGAGTGTACCTCTAGTTCGGTCGCAAGTATGCCCCACGTTGTTCCTGGATAAGTAGTTGATTCCAATATAACAATTTGGCCTTTCCTCATATGAGGAGAAATTTGCCGTGCCGTTGATACGATATAAGTCATATCGGGTGTTCGATTTTTATCGAGCGGAGTTGGAACGCAAATTAATATACAATCCATCTCAGACACTTTTGCAAAATCGCTGGTAAATTCTTGCTTCCCCCTTTCCAATAATTCTTTAATAGATTTGGATGGGATGTGTTTGATATAGCTTTCGCCTCGACCCAAACGATCTACTTTGTTTTGATCAATATCAAACCCAATAACAGGAAAACCAGCTTTGCCGAATTCTAAAACCAACGGCAATCCTACGTATCCGAGTCCAATCACTCCAACGGTAGCTTCTTTATCTTTAATTTTTTCAATTAGTTGATCTATCAAGCTTTTTTCTCAGTAAAATTTGAAATTAGTTTTCTAATTGTCTTTTTGAACAAACGATTTTCTAAAAACAAGGAATTTAAAAAATAAACGTAGATAAGATTGAATGGTATTTTTAACTTTTAATTTACTGGAGCCTTTTCTTTTATCAAAAAACAACGTCGCAGGAACTTCAGCAAAAGTTAACCCAGCCATATGAAGTTTTAAAAGGAATTCCACCATACAAACAAAACCTCTTTCTGTTATCACAGGACGTTCAAATTTTGAATAAATTTTTGAAATTGCCTCATGAGAAAAAGCTCTATAGAACGAGGAATATGTACGAACTCCTGGAATTCGAAATAACGCCATACATAAAAAATTTGCCGCTTTACTGAAAAATTTTCTATCAAAAGAAAGGTTTTTTAGTTTGCCTCCTTTTGCGTAACATGAAGCCAAAGCAAAATCTTTTCCACTACGAACTTCAGACAATAATTTGGGTAATATGCCCAAATCGCCTGTATTATCGCCTTCAATAGTTACAACAATATCTTCTCCATTAGCAATTTCGACAAAATGTACAAACCCCTTTTCAAAACTAGCTCCCGGTCCCTCATTTACTGAGTTTTCGATCATATCTACCGGAAAAGACTCCATCTTTTCGCGAATTATTTGCGGCGTTTGATCGTCGCTTCCATCGTTCACAAAAAGTATCCGATAATCTTCTTTTATGTATTTAGAAGTAGAATCAAGACTAGATATTAAAGATTCTATATTTTCTTCTTCATTTAAAACGGGAATTAAAAAATAAATCATTTAGATTTGGAAGGAAATTTGAAGAATTCCAGCTATAAGATTTACAAAAGATTGGTAAAATTAAGAGTCAATTACTAGGTATGATAAAAGCTTTCTTAATTTAAAAATGAAAGTATAGCAGAAATCAATTTATTAGCCGATTTACCTGTACCATAAATTTGCTTGGCGTTTTTTTTTGGCGTTTTCGAATGATTTTCAACTGTCGCTAAAATTTGCTCGGAATCAATACCCGATAAAAGATTCCAACCAGAGTCTAACGTTTCTAACCACTCAGTTTCCGACCGAAGGGTAACGCACGGCGTTTCAAAAAACATTGCTTCTTTTTGGACGCCGCCAGAGTCGGTTAAAACCATCGCGGCATTTTTTAGGAATAATATCATGTCTAAATAAGAAAATGGAGCCGTCAAAGCCACATTATTTCCACAGACAATCTTATTTTCTTCCAACATTTTTTTTGTTCTTGGATGAACTGGCCAAACTACTTTTTTCGATAATTTCTGAAAAGAAGAAACAATTTGTTTCAGGTTTTCAATTTGGTCGGTATTTTCAGCTCGATGAACCGTAGCTAAAAAATAATTCCCTGAAGAAACGTTAAACTCCTTGCAGAGATTATAGAAGTTTTCAGTTTTTTGTTCCGCTTTTTCGGCGCAATATAAAGCCGAATCATGCATTACATCACCTGTTTTAACTACCCCCTTTACAATACCCTCTTGTTTGAGATTGTTAATCGAAACGTCTGAAGGACAAAAAAGCAGACTGGAGATATGATCAACCATTACGCGATTTATTTCCTCCGGCATTTTTCGATTCCAACTCCGAAGCCCCGCTTCCACATGAGCGACAGGCAAGTGTATTTTAACCGCCGCTAAAGCCCCGGCTAACGTTGAATTAGTATCTCCATAAACCACCACCATGTCGGGGTTTTCTTGAATAAAAACCTTTTCAAGCATGGAAAGCATTTTACCTGTCTGCTCGCCATGGTTTCCGGAACCAATCTCTAAATTAACTTTGGGTTGCGGCAGGTCCAATTGCTTAAAAAAAATGTCAGACATATTTTCGTCATAATGCTGACCCGTATGAATCAGGGCCTCATTGATCCGATCTGAAAAACTTTCCCGAATAACGCGCGACACAACTCCTGCCTTAATAAATTGAGGACGAGCTCCCACTACAGTTAAAACCTTTTTCATTATGAAAAAACTTGTCCTTTATTTGCACGATGCCATTCGATCGTAGACTTCAAACCGCTTTCTAAAGAGGTTTCCGTTTTAAAACCAAGCAGGCAACGAGCTTTCGTGGTATCGCAAACACGGTGG
>CAYFMN010000020.1:0-41442 GCA_964344185.1 uncultured Nitrospinota bacterium | reverse complement strand
TATCTTCATAAAGGTGAGGAAAGTCTGAATAGGCTAAGAATTCAAGCTTCGGCTTATTTTGGTTTTCGGATAGTCTCCAAATCATATACGCTAAATTCACAATACTAATTTGGGTATCATTTCCGATATTTATGATTTCTCCCGAGGCATAGGGCGTATCTAATATCTTCATAGCGCCGTCAACAGCGTCATCAATATATGTTAGATCTCTGGTTTGAACGCCGTCTCCATGAATTTCCATAGGTTTATCTTCCAACGCCGACTCTATAAATATAGATTGCGGTCCTCCCATCCAATCGCGTCTCTGCCCAGGACCATAAACATTAAAATATCGAATAATGGAAAAATCTAATTCGTATTTTTCGTTATAGGCAAAACATAAATGCTCAGAATACATTTGAGAAATAACGGCGCTCCATCGTCGAATCTCAGGTTTACCTAATCTAAAACTTGATCCCTCTGTAAAAGGTAGCTCTCGGTTTTTCCCATACAATTCTCCAGTGGAACCATAGATAAATCGCGCTTTAGAGTTTACGGCTACTTCCAAAACATTTTCTGTTCCTATTGCGTTTACGGTAAGCGACTCCATCCTGTTGCCATATCTAGGGCTTTTTACGCACGCAAAGTGGATGACGATATCAAAGTTTTGAGATTGAAATTTATCGATAAACTCAGGGGACGTAATATCTAAATTAAAAAATTCAAATTTTACGTTATCTTCTAAATCCGCAATGTTATCTTTAAAACCATAAGAAAGATTATCGACGCCAATTACATGTTTTCCGTTTCGGATCAGTTTTCTAGCAAGATGGGAGCCTATAAAACCACACACTCCTGTAATTAATATCTTCATAAAAAAGCGTCGCTCTAAAAATATTCTCTAAAAATTAGTAATTTTGAAACGTAGTTAGGTTGCCCTTACCAATATGCGCTCATGGAAAAATTATTTTCAATCTAATAGAATTGTCTTTGCCAACTAACCGTTTGCGGTAACCCTTCTTCTAATTGCGTTGTCACACGATAACCAAGTCGTTCTTTTGATTTCGTCAAATCCGGAACCCTTCTCATTACATCTTCATAACGTCCAGAAAAACTTCCATACGAAATAAGCTCTACTTTTGGCTCCTCTTCTGGCCGAACAATATTCCAGATCATTTCACCCAATTCTTTTATAGTAATTTCCCGTTCGTTGCCAATATTCCAAATTTCTCCATTAGCTTCCCTTTTTTCAAGAACAAGAAATGTGCCCTCAACCATATCTTCAACAAAAGTAAAGCTCCTTGTTTGACTTCCGTCTCCATGAATAGTAAGAGGTTCGTCTTTGATCGCCTTCTCAATGAAAACGGATTGAGGGCCTCCCCACCATGTAAGATTTTGGTTTGGCCCATAACCTCCAAAATAACGAATTATGGCAATCGGAGCGTCAAACTCTTCAATAAACGAATACGCTAAATGCTCATCGTATAATTTCGATACCGCATAGCTCCAACGTTTTATTGAAGTTTGCCCTATAAACAAATCCGATTCCTCTGAAAAAGGAAGATTGGGGTTTTTTCCATAAACGTCGGACGTAGAAGTAAAAACCACCTTCCTTTTATATTTGGAACCTGATTGAAATATGTTCTTAGTGCCATGAGTGTTAATTTTTAACGTATCCATCGCGTTTCCATAACGCGGAATTTTAAATGCAGCTAAATGCACTACCGCATCAACCTTTTGCGTCAATTCATCAATTAAGGATGCGTTTCTTATATCGCCTTCCACAAATTCAAACGCTGAATTAGATTTATAAGGCTCTAAATTTCGTATGTTCCCCTGGGAAAGATTATCTAAGCCAATTACCTGATAGTTAGAGCTTAAAAGCTTTTTAAGCAAATTGGATCCTACAAAACCTGCAACGCCTGTTATTAAAATTTTTTGCATTTTTGGATAAGTTTGGAAGATCTAAGAAATTATTTTAAATGGTAGATAATGCAAACTATAACTTGAAGGTTTTTCCACAAGATTCGCATTTATTATTCTCATCAAGTTTTTGCCCACATTCGCAGACCCAACCATGAATTTTCGCTGGATTTCCATAAACTAAGCCATGATCGGGAACATCTTTTGTAACAACAGCGCCGGCGCCAATAAAGGCATTTTTTCCAATAGTAACGCCGCATAATATAGTCGCATTTGCTCCTATAGTTGCGCCTTCTTTAACTAAAGTTCTTTGAAACTCATTTTTTCGGGGAATAGCGCTTCGTGGATTAATAACATTAGTAAAAACACAGGAAGGGCCGCAAAAAACATTATCTTCAAGGACAACTCCTTTGTAAAGAGAGACATTATTTTGGATTTTTACATTATCCCCAACAACGCCATCAGGACCAACAACAACATTTTGTCCAATATTTACATTCTGACCAATATCAGAGTTTTTTAAAACTCTGGAAAAATTCCAAATTTTTGTTCCTTTCCCAATCGTACAATTTTCTTCAACACTGCCTGAATCATGTAAAAAATAGTCATTTTCAACGGTTTTAGCTCTATCCATGCTAGCTTGGGCCAAACGAAGAACTTTGAGAACTCTTAACCCTTCGTCCCCATTTGTATAAAATGGCTCTCCATTGATAGCCTCAAGAAAAGTACGGCATTCAACCGCTAATGGTTCTTCCCATTTATCGGATAAAATTACAGGAACTCCATCTTTTTTCTCTGGAATTGGAACTCCATTTTGCCAAGAAATATTATGTGGATATAAAATTAATTTCTCATCTATGGGAGAGGTGTCTTCAAATACCACCATTTTTTTATCGCCAACCACCACTAACTTTTGCTCTTTAAACGGGTGCAGCCAAGAAACAAAAATATGACCCGCCACCCCGGAAGGAAATCTTAGTTGTGTCATCGTTGTGTCTGCAATATGTGGATGAAGTATGTTGGTGCCAAAGGCTTCTACCGATTCTGGCTCTTCGTTTACAATAGACAAAATAATGGATATATCATGCGGGGCAAAGGACCAAAGAATATTCTCTTCTCGACGAATTTTTCCCAAGTTTAATCTATTAGAATAGATATATTGCAATTTACCCAATTCGCCGTTTGCAAGAAGCTTTTTGATTTCCTTTATAGCCGAATGGTAGTGTAAGATATGACCAACAAAAAGGACCGTTCCGGAATTCTTTGAAATTTCAACTAATTCTTGACCTTCTTTTTCGTCAAGAGCCAAAGGTTTTTCGATAAAAACGTTTTTCCCCGCTAAAAGAGCCTCCTTTACCATAGAAAAATGCATTTCAGCGGGAGTCGCAATCGCAACGGTATTTATGTCCGGATTAGAAAGAATATCAGAGTAGGAAACAGACGTCTTAATATCGGGGTATTTCTCTTTTTTTCTTGCAAGCACATCTTCAGAAGGATCGCAAATTAAACGGAGAACCCCAAGTTGATGAAAAGTTCTAGCGAGGTTTTTTCCCCAAAATCCAGCGCCTACGAGCGCTAAGTTAACTCCGCCTTTCAAATTATTGACTCCAAAGGTAAAAGCGTTAATTTTTTTGAAAGTAAAATTTTCTTCCAGGAAAGATCAATCAAAATCAAAAGTCCAAATAACAACTATGGTTGGAAAACCAGAATCGACTTAAATTCAAATACCCCAAAAATACCAGTCGACACTTTTAGATATTGGAAAATAAAAACGAAATGAAAATTGAGAGACTTGAAAACAGCTTCTTTCGGGAAAATCTCAAACGCCCTAATCAAAACTAAAATAAAGCATAGATTATAATTTTGTCATTTAGTTTTCAATCTTAAATTTTTTTAGCCAGTCCCTAGAAGAAGAAATAAATCAAGTAAATTATGCGTCACAAACTAACTATTAAACAATGGGTTTTAATTGGAATTTTGATTCGCTTTATCATAGCCCCATTGACAATGCACGCCGATATTTTCTTCGTTTATCAATTTCCCCACTTTTTATCGCATGGACAGTGGAATGTTTATGAAATTGGGGAAAAAAGTTATAACGCTAGCTATTATCCAGCCGTAACGCTTTTTGTATTCTCGTTTTTTGACATAATTTTTAGCTCATTATTCTCAACTTATGAAGCTTTTGTACATTCTCTTTCTACAACAAACTCTACTATCGCATTAAATTCTCCAAATATATTTTCCAATGTTCTGCTATTTAAAGCGCCGTATTTTATCTTCGAAGCGTTAATTTTCTTAGCAGGATGGAAAATGATTAAAGACGATTCCACAAAAATAAATTTTGCTTTCTTAATGGCCATCAAC
This sequence comes from uncultured Nitrospinota bacterium, assembly GCA_964344185.1. Taxonomy (GTDB): domain Bacteria; phylum Nitrospinota; class Nitrospinia; order Nitrospinales; family JAJDAT01; genus JAJDAT01. The sequence goes on along the minus strand of CAYFMN010000020.1, from coordinate 37,173 downwards.
CCGCTGATTATTTACAGCGCTTATTTATTTGGGCAATTTGATTTATTACCGGCTTTATTTTTGTTTGTCGCCGGTTTTTTTGCGCTTCAAAAGGACCGCGAACATTGGGGTTCTGTCGCTATAGCTTGCGGTTTCATGTCAAAAATATTTCCAATAATCTTTTTTCCCTTCTATCTATTAGTTGCGGCGCAAAATATTAAAAACGCTTTTAAACTTATTTTTTATTTTATAGCTCCTATTTTAAGCGTTTACTCAGTACTTTACGTAATCAATGGGGATTCCATTTTTTTCTTATTAAAAAAATTTTCTTACAATTTAAATTCAACCCAATCTATAAAACATTTAGTTATCAGGTTATTCCAAGCCACAACTTATGGAATAGTCTGCTGGCACGCATTTTTTGTCGCTAGAAAACAAATAAATTATCCTTTATTAACTAAATATTTTTTAGTTATTTACATGGCGGCATATTGGGGATTAAACGTCCATTCAACTCATTACTTTATTTGGCACATCCCATTTTTTATTTTATTGGCTAGCTTTGCTCCCGAATGGGAAAAAAGAATGTATATTCTTTTAACAATAGTTTTTCTGGCCGGTCTAAGAGATAGAACCTCTTTTATTGGTTTGTTAGCCCCTTTACATCCGGAGTTTTTTCTAAGTTTTCCTTCTTTAAAAGACATAACTGGATTCTTAATAAACCAATCTATCTACGATCAAGCAATTGGCTACATATTTAACTTTTATGCAAGTTTAATAATTTATTGGGTCTTCAAAGATATATTCTCAAAAAAATATACAAATGCTTCCGAAATCAAAAATTAATCTTAAGCGATCTTTAAGAGTTTTTTTATTCCAACTTTCTTTAATATTCTTAATAACTTTGGCCAATACCCCCAAAACAATAGCCTTAGACCTTAAATACATAAAAGAAAAAGCGTTTTTTTTTAAAGATATTCACAATTTCCACGGCAAGTTATTTAAATCAAAAACTATCAATAAAGATTATTCCATTCAACAAACATTTCAACCGTCTTGTAATCAATTAAACCGCCTAATCATTCCTTTTTATTTCGAAAATCCAGCTAAATCCGAAAATTTAATATTTAATTTATTCAAAACATCAAATCTTGAAAAACCTCTATTTACCGATTCGATTAATCCATATAGTTGGGGAGATCCCTTAAAGTTAGGCGGCTTCAAACTCTATGGAAAATTTCATTATATTTGGATACCGCCTATAAAAAACTCAAAAAATCAAAGCTTTACTTTTGAAATCAAATCTGGTGCAGATAACTCATCTATAGGAATTTATTTGAACCGTTCAAAAAACCCACAGCTTTCTCCGATTCAAGTAAATGGTCAAGAATTGTCTGGAATTTACACAGGAATCTTCTCATATTGTAAAACGAGCTTTGACCTCAAAGAAATAACTCAAACAATTTTAGAACGAATGGGACAGGAAAAAATATTTTTTATATTTTATATTTTGGGTATTGTAGCTTTAATATTGGCTATAAAATGCACAGGTAAAAATATAATAAAACCTGGTTCAGCTTAGCCGGCTGCTTTAAAAAACGACTTTAACTTTTTTTGATATTCATAATTGAAAATAAAACTATTTTCTTTTATCTTCTTGACTTGAACCAGCCTTGATGATTTTCTAAACGATATTATCTAATTCTTTACTTTCGAGGAAAAAAGCAATGAAAGATATACAACAAATACAAGAATTAATCGATAGCGTCGATCTGGAACCTATTAAATTTACTCTCGTATCCAGGGAAGAAGGTCCTGGTTGGACAATCGAAAAAACAAAACTTATCGAAACGTGGTATCGCCGGTTTCTAGCTTTAGTCAAATTGTATCCAGAACAAACAATAGTGCCTACAAAAGATATAGATACGTTTTGGCATTACCATATTTTAGATACCAGAAAATATATGGATGACTGCGACAAAATTTTTGGAAGTTATTTTCATCATTTTCCATACTTTGGAAGTAGAGGAAAAGAAGACAAAGCAAACTTTGAAAAAACATTTCTAGTCGCCCAGGAATTATTCGAAAAACATTTTGGAGAATCTCCTATTTCAGCTGGCATCGCCGATTGTGGGGGCCTTTGTTCGGATGGGGAACCAACGCCCTACTTCAATATTCAACCAGATCTGCGACCAAGTCTAGCTACAGTTGAAGGATAACTAAACTTAAAAAAACGATTTTTTAAAAATTATTTGCCTAAAACCCTTGGAGGCTAAGTTGGTCTAATTGATCCATGCCTTTTTTAGGCAATAAAACTTGAAAAAATCCAATCAATTCTGAAAGAAAGTAGTTATCCACAATATACTTGAAAATAACGGGAGCATAATTAGCAAACCTTCTATCTTCTCGGCCGTCTATAGGAATATCTACATATAAAATAACTTTAGGGGGATTTAATCTTAGAGCCTCTACAACCTCCTCCTGTTTTTCAACATCCAACATACCTGGAAGAATCCAATCATAAACTGTTGGATTTATTCGATCCGTTAAATAATAAAAAACTGGATTTAATGGTATAGCGAAAATTGAGTCTCCAGGTCGAGAGTATTGTCGAATCCGTGCAACAGTTTGTTCTAACCATCCCGCTTCAGTTTTATTAGTGTAAACATCCAATCTGCGTAATTGCAGATGAGTTTTCTCTAAACTCTTGGCGCCAATTGATCCAGCGTAAAAACCATGGTGAGTATTCATCTCGTAATAAAATAAAAATGGAAGAAAAACAACCAATACATTGGCCACAATTCTAAATAACCATCCAAAACCTCCATTTTTTACAAACGAAGCGTTAACAACCAACCGCCAAACCTGAAAAGTTAAATAACAAAATAAAACATAAAACAAAGGCAAGGTTCTCAATAAATTGTCAAAACCCGCTCGCCAAATAACCAATCCAAAAGAACAAACGCCAAAAGCCAGAACAACCAAAACATTGAGATCATGGTCATTCAATCGTCCTTTAGCTTTAATTATTTGCCACGTTAAACTAACAAAAACCAAAAGGTACGCTATTATTGGTAAATAGAATAGCGCTCGCTCAAACATTTTATGAGGACCAATTTCTTCATATATTTTTGCAATTGGTAAAATACTTGGGAAAGCGTTCCCCCAAACATCATGGGTATCAAAAACGATATCTATTACTTTCCATACTAAGTCACGCTGAAAAGCGTATAGAACCAACGCTAAAAAAGCTACGCCTACAGTTCCCATTATCCATATTTTCTTAGGCTTTTGAGTTTTAGATAATTCGGATTTTTCTTTTAGCTCCCCTCTCCATTCGCCTTGTAAAAACATTATGCCCGCCGTCATACAAATAATTAACGCTGAAAAAAGGGCCACTTCAACTTTAAACGACACGGTCACAATCGATACAAAAAGAGAAAAAAGGACTAGCGAAAAACGCTTCGTCTCAATGATTTTTATCGTCATATAAGACAGCAAAATACAAAAAAAAGGATAAAACCGATTGTAATACATGGAAGGCGCCGACATAGTCGCTAAAGCAGCTAATAATGCGAAGCCGGGAGGCATAATTCTTCGAGAAATTGCGTAGGTCAAAAGAACCATAATTGGAGTAATTATTGCTATTCCAATACGCAAACTTTGAATATTAACTCCAAACAATTTAAAAAATATCGTTCCATATAAATAACGTCCTGGCAAATAACCGTTTGGGTTAAAATCTTTAAAAGCTGACTCGCCATTTAGGGTTCGCAAAGTTCCATAAGCATAGCCCCCCTCATCCCAAATATTAAAGCCATAATCAATAAATGATAAAAAATAGCCTAGCAGCAAAAAATATAAAACTATCTGGACGCCATACTTCTTCATACGGAAATAAATTCTTTCATCTCTTGTATAACCTGGCCATGAGGCCTTGACCAAAGATTAAAATCAGGAGGGGTTTGAGGAACAAAGTCTACCAAACGAGATTTAACTCTCAAGGTTCTATCTATAGACTCATCAATTCGTTCAGAAGCAATTTTCCCTTTCTCAACATCTCGAATCATTTGCTCTTGTAGGGCGACTGTTTTTTCTACATTGTTACAAATCATGAATTGGTCCAAACCGGCTTCAAAACCTAAAACAGGAAAATCTTTAAACTCAAATAAGTTTTCAACCGCTTTCATTTCTAAATCATCGGAAATTATCAAACCTTGGAACTTTAGTCGATTCCGAAGTATTCCTAAAAGAATGGCCTTAGAAAAGGTTGCTGGATAATCTTTGTCCCAGGCTGGGTATAAAACATGAGCTGTCATAATAATTTGCAAACCCTTTTCTATATTATAAATAAAAGGTTTTAACTCAACCTTCTCAAGATCCTCAACGTTTTTATTAACTGTCGGCAATTCCAAATGAGAATCTCGGTCTGTATCTCCATGACCGGGAAAATGTTTTCCAACGGGCAACACGCCTGTAGGTAAAAAACCGCGTATTATCGCAGCTCCTATATTAGAAACTAATTCGGGATCGCCGCTTATCGCTCGTTCTCCAATTATGGGGTTCTGTGGATTTGAATTTACGTCTAAAACAGGAGCAAAATCCATATTAATGCCAACGGACTTTAACTCAACCGCTAGAGATTGACCAAAACGATAAGCTAAGTCTTCGGATTTAGCCGCTCCCAGACAATTTTGCGGTGGAAAAGCAGAAAAGGGAGCTTTCAGTCTTGAGACTCTCCCTCCCTCTTGATCGACAGAAATAAATAAAGGCGGGCCTCCCGCTTTAGAAGCCGCCAAAGATTGCATTTCTTTTATTAAAGCGTGAAGTTGTGCAGGCGACTCGTAATTTCTTTCGAATAAAATAAACCCGCCTATTCGTTGGTCCACTATTAAGTTTTTTAATTCCGGGCTGATAGAAATCTCATCAAAACCCGACATAATAAGAGATCCAGTTTTTTCGACAATGGTTTGCGATGCGGTCAAAAAAGCCCCCTTATTTTATATATAGATTGTTATAAGTTAAAAAATGACATTGATTGTAACATTGCATCAAAACTAAGTGTCGTCAAAAATGTTTCAAAGTCAGACACAACGATATGATAAAATGAAACTTAAAAATATTTCACTGGGAAAGATGGGAAACTGATTTGCGAAGGGTAGCAATAACCGGATTAGGGGTATTTAGTCCTAACGGAAATGGCGTTAAAAATTTTTGGGAAAATACGCAAAAGGGCGTAAGCGGAATCGAACGAATCTCTAGTTTTGACGCTTCGGGTTTGTCTTGCCAAATTGCCGGCGAAGTAAAGAATTTCGATCCTAGTCGCTACTACGACCAAAAAGAGTTGAAAAAACTCCCCCGCGCCGTCCCATTAGCTATAGGAGCGGCAATAGAAGCATTCTCCGACGCTGGAATTAATCCAAAACAGTTTAGCGAATCTGAAGCGGAAAGCTTGGGAGTAATAATCGGTAGCGGCGGAGCTGGCTTTGATTATTCCGAAAAGCAGTTCGAGTTATTCTTTTCTGATAAAAAACGCCAGATTAGTCCTTATGCAATCTCTAATTCCCTTGTTGGAATGCTATCAAGCGAACTGTCGATGTATTTTGGCTTAAAAGGCAGGAGCCATGTAGTCGCAAACGGCTGCGCTAGCTCTACCGACGCAATCGGTTATGCTTTTAACGCTATCCGTTTTGGCCAAGAAGATTGGTTTCTAACCGGAGGCGTGGAAGCCTGCGTAACTCCGGCAATGATGACAGGTTTTGAACGCATGAAAGCAAACCCCGTAAATTTTAATGACGCTCCTTTTCGAGGGTCGCGTCCATTTGACCGAGATAGAGAAGGCTTCGTACTTGCTGAGGGAAGCTGGATGTTAATACTGGAAGAAATGGAGCGAGCTAAGCGTCGGAGAGCAAAAATTTATGGCGAAATTGCAGGTTATGGATCAACCTGCGACGCTTACCACAGAGTGGCAATAGAACCGGATGGCAAACAACCATGCAGAGCTTTACTTTTGGCTATGAAAGACGCTCGCATACCGAAAGAAGACGTAGGATATATCAATTTCCACGGCACCTCTACCCGATTAAATGACAGGATAGAAACATTATCCGTAAAACTGGCATTTAACGGCGCCGCAATGAAAATTCCCGCTAGTTCAACTAAATCCATGGTTGGCCATCCGCAAGGAGCTTCTGGCGCATTAGGAACCATCGTCACAACTTTATCTTTAAAAGATGGGTACTTAACCCCAACAATAAATTTAGAAAATCCAGATCCCGAGTGCGATATGGATTACATTCCTAACGAAGGCCGTGAAACCTCAATAAAAGCGGCGATTAGCAATTGTATTTCTTTTGGTTCAAAAAACTCTGCTCTGGTAATTAAAAAATTTGAATAGCTGAAACTCAATCTGGCAAAAAAAAACCCGACTAACGTTAAACGCTAGTCGGGTAAAATCGGTCTTAACTTAAAAGTTATTCTTTTTCTGCTTTTTCCTTAGTTTTTTCTTTAGCTTTTTCCTTTTTTGGCTCTTCCTTAACTTCCTCTTCTCGATCGACTAATTCAATTATTGCCATAGGCGCGTTATCGCCGCGACGAGGACCAATTTTAATAATTCTGGTGTAGCCGCCATTCCTATCTGCATATCTCTCAGCTAAAGCGCCAAATAACTTGGCAAGTACATCTTTTTGGTGAACAATATTGAACGCTCGACGACGAGCGGCCAAAGTACCCTTTTTACCCAAGGTAATGGTTTTTTCAGCTTTACCTCTTAACTCTTTAGCTTTAGCTAAAGTTGTTTTAATTCTTTCCCTATGAAGCAAAGCCGTTACCATATTTCTGAAAAGGGCTTTCCTGTGTGCCGAATTACGACCAAGAATTCTTCCGGCTTTTAAGTGACGCATATTTTTATACCGTTTTTAGAAAATTATAAAATCTTATTGAGAAGCAAATTCTTCCTTTTCTATCTCGCTATCAGCTTCTTTCTTTTTCTTAGCCAAATTTAACTGCTTAACGTCTTCTTCATCCAACTTCATGCCCAATCCCAATCCCATACTCTCAAGAATTTCTTTAATTTCATTAAGAGATTTTCTACCGAAATTTCTGGTTTTTAGCATTTCAGAATCATTTTTCTGAACCAATTCGGCGATGGATTGAATATTAGCATTCTTTAAACAGTTATAAGATCGAACAGATAATTCCAGCTCTTCGACGCTTTTTGACAAATAAGAAAACATTTTTTGTTTCTTTTCGTCGACCTGCGGTTGATGAACCGGTTCTGGCTCCTCATCAAAATTAATAAAGAGCTGCATATGATCTTTACAAATTTTAGCGGCATGGGCAACTGCATCTTCCGGAGTGATACTACCATTAGTGCAAATCTCCATAACCAAACTATCGTAGTCTGAGGAATCTCCTACCCTGGTTTTTTCGACGTTAAAAGTTACCTTTTCAACAGGCGAAAATATCGAGTCAATAGGAATCAACTGAATTGACTCATCTTGAAGCTCGTGTTGCTCCGCTGGAACGTAACCTCGCCCTTTGGAAATAATCATTTCCATATCCAACGAACCATTTTCATCGATTGTGGCTATTTGAAAGTCCTTGTTCAGTAATTCTACATCAGGATCAGGAGTAATATCCCCAACCGTTACCGGCCCTGGCTTATCAGCTTTTAAAAATATGCGCTTTGTAGTAGCTTCGCCATTAATCTTTAATTTAACCTGCTTCAGATTAAGAATAATATCTGTTACATCTTCCAAAACTCCAGGAATCGCAGAAAACTCATGATAGACACCTTCAAGTTTAACCCCTACGATTGCAGAACCGACAATTGAGGACAACAGCATCCTTCTAAGCGAGTTTCCAACCGTAATAGCATAGCCTCTTTCAAATGGACCAGCCAAAAGTTTTGCGTAACGGTCTGTCTTCGTTTTTTTCTCAAACTCTAATCGCTTGGGTTTAACTAATTCGTACCCCAATAACATAAAGCCTCCAATATCAATCTCTTACCAAGTATTTATCGAAAAAAGCTTCGGCCTTACAAACATGAGTCAATTAACGGGAATATAATTCAACAATTAATTGTTCTTCAATAGGTAAGGTAATATCTTCACGCATAGGCAAAGATTGAACTAATCCTTGATTCTTCTCCTGATCAAAAGCTAGCCATTGCGGAAAAGAATGATTTTTAACGTTTTCTAAACCTGTCTTAATAGGAAACTTACTAAGCTTCTTTTCAACGGGCTCAAAAACATCGCCTTTTTTCAAAATATACGAGGGAATATTTACCTTTTTTCCATTAATTAAGAAAAAATTATGACGGATCAATTGGCGAGCAGCATTTCTAGAACCAGCTAATCCCATACGATAAATTACATTATCAAAACGCAATTCTAGATATTGTAATAAGTTTTCGCCCGTTACTCCCTTTTTTCGATCAGCAATAGCGAAATATTTCCTAAACTGCTTTTCTAAAACTCCATAAATACGGCGAACTTTTTGTTTTTCGCGTAACTGAATTCCGTATTCGGTGACCTTCTTTCTCCTTTGGCCGTGTTGTCCAGGAGCATAAGCCCGCTTTTCAATAGCGCATTTAGCCGTTTCACAACGGGTAGCTTTTAGAAAAAGTTTAATGCCTTCGCGTCTGCACAAGCGGCAAACCGAATCCTTATATCTCGCCAAATTAATTTCTCCTTTCAGGAAAAGATGCTATCGAATTTTATTAGACTCGCCGTCGTTTTCTCGGCCTACAACCATTATGCGGAATAGGCGTCTTATCGCGAATCAGGGTTATTTCCAATCCAATTGCTTGTAAAGCGCGAATCGAAGACTCTCGGCCAGCTCCAGGACCTTTAACATGCACCTCAAGCTTTTTCATCCCCATATCCATCGCCTTTCGGCCAGCTTTTTCAGCCGCAACTTGCGCCGCAAACGGGGTGCTTTTTCTAGATCCTTTAAAACCCTGAGCTCCTGCGCTTGACCAAGAAATGGCGTTTCCAGAAGTATCGGAAATCGTCACAATGGTATTGTTAAACGTCGCTTGTACATGAGCCACTCCCAGCTCAGGAGCGACTTTCGCCTTCTTCTTTACAGATTTTTTTTCAGCCATCGTTAACCTATTAAATTATTTTTTCTTAGATTTAGCCCCTACAGTTTTCTTAGGACCTTTTCTTGTTCGAGCGTTTGTATGAGTTCGTTGTCCATGAACGGGTAGCCCTTTTCTATGTCTCAATCCTCTATAAGCTCCAATATCCATAAGCCGTTTGATATTCATGCTAACGGCGCGTCGAAGATCTCCTTCAACCTCATAATCTTTTTCTATTATTCCTCTAATTTTAGTGACATCGCTTTCCGTTAAATCTTTAATACGAGTTTCATGCGATACGCCAGCGGCGTCTAAAATTTTTGCAGAAAGCGTTCTTCCAATACCGTAAATATAGGTCAAAGAAATAATCGCACACTTATCTTTAGGAATATCTACGCCTGAAATTCTGGCCAAGGCTTTCTCCTTCTTTTAAAAAAACCATTAAAATAACGGTAATAAAAGCAACAACTACCCTTGTCGTTGTTTGTGTTTAGGGTTTTCACAAATAACCCGCACAATACCCTTTCTCCGGATTACTTTGCATTTATTACAAATAGGTTTAACTGACGCTCGAACTTTCATGGGTAGCCAAAAATTATTTATATCTATAAGTAATACGTCCCCTGGTCAAATCATAAGGGGACAATTGAACTTTTACTTTATCTCCAGGTAAGATTCTAATGAAATGCAATCTCATTTTCCCGGAAATATGAGCTAAAATCTTATGTCCATTTTCTAACTCAACTCGAAACATTGCATTGGGCAAAGGTTCGACCACAGTTCCTTCAACTTCGATGGCTTCTTCTTTTGACATATTTTAAGTCACCAATTCACAAACTCTACTAAAAACATCATCTAAAGTACCATCGCCGCCTGTTGTTTTTAAAATTCCCATCTCTTTATAAAAACCTTTTAATGGCGTAGTTTCTCGCTCATATACTTCAAATCGTTTCAAAATAGTTTCTTTATTATCGTCTGGTCTTTTATATAAATCCTTTGAGCCACAAGAATCACATACACCAGAAACTTTAGGAGGATGGTTTCTTTCATGAAACATTGCTCCACAACTGGAGCAAGTCATTCTCCCGGTTAATCTGTCAATCAACATCTCTGCATTGACTTCAATTTCGACTACAAAGTCAATGTTTTGGTTCATCTTTTGTAGAGTTTCCGAAAGCTGAGTCGCCTGAGCTATATTCCTGGGGAAACCGTCTAAAATAAAACCTTTTTCACAATCCTGCTCGATAATCCTTTGTTTTATAAGGCCAACAACTATTTCGTCGGGAACAAGCCTACCCTCATCCATATACGCTTTGGCTTTATTTCCAAGCTCGGTTTTGTTTTTTATTGCATCTCTTAAAATATCACCGGTTGAAACCTGAGGAATATTAAACTTTTCCTTAAGCTTCTTGGCCTGAGTCCCCTTCCCGGCCCCGGGGGGTCCCAAAAGGATCAAACGCATTTTCCTAACCTCGGCGGCTCCGTAACCGCCCCTTTTTCACAAAACCATCGTAGTTGCGCATTACTAGATGCGATTCTATTTGCTGCATCGTGTCCAAAGAAACACCAACAACAATGAGCAAACTGGTACCTCCAAAATAAAACGGTATATTAAAATATTTAATCAAATAGTCTGGCAATATACACACAATCGATAAATATATTGCGCCATAAAAAGTAAGCCTTGAAAGCGTTTGGTCAATAAACTCAGAAGTTTTTGCCCCTGGGCGAATTCCAGGAATAAAACCGCCATTTTTCTTCATATTGTCGGCAACATCAACTGGGTTGAATATTACCGCTGTATAAAAATAACAGAAAAAGAAAATTGCCCCAATAAAAACAAGGCTATAAACCAAATTACCAGGCGTTAAAGACGCCGAAACAATTTGCATCCAAGGATGATCAATAAACTGAGCCAAAGTGGCTGGAAACATAATGATAGATGAAGCAAATATTGGGGGAATAACGCCCGAAGTATTTACTTTAAGGGGCAAATGAGCGCTTTGCCCGCCGAACATCTTTCTTCCAACTACTCTCTTTGCGTATTGAATGGGTATTTTTCTCTGGCCACCCTCGGTAAAAACAATAACGCCAACAACAGCTATCATTAATACCATGATGAAAATCATCAATAGAGGTTGCAATTCTCCAGTTCCCATCAAATCTAAAGACTGAAAAATAGCCGCTGGAATACCAGCTACAATACCAGAAAAAATGATTAAAGAAATCCCGTTTCCAATACCCCTTTCAGTTATTTGCTCACCCAGCCACATTATAAAAGCAGTTCCTGCCGTTAACGTAAGAATAGTAAGCAACCTAAAAGGCCAACCTGGCTCCGGAACAATTGCGGCTCCAGAAGGGCTTTTCATAGCCTCTAACCCAACGCTGATACCCGAGCTTTGAATAACGCTTAAAACTACTGTTCCATAACGCGTATATTGCGTGATCTTCTTTTGCCCTTGCTCTCCTTCTTTTTTTAATCTTGCTAAATAAGGAGACACTATTGTCATCAACTGCAAAATAATAGATGCACTGATGTAAGGCATAATGCCCAAAGCAAATATTGTTAACCGACTTAACGCTCCGCCGGAAAACATATTAAAAAAACCTAATATAGTGCCTTGAGCTCTTTCGAATACTTCAGCAAGCGCAGCTCCGTCAATTCCCGGAGTCGGAATATGCGCGCCAATGCGGTAAACCGCCAATAAAGCTATAGTAAACAGAACCCGCTTTTTGAGTTCCGGGATTCTTAAAATGTTGCCAAAACCTTGGGCTCCGCTCATTTAAATTACTACAGCCTTTCCTCCAGACTTATTTATTTTTTCTTCAGCTGAGCGACTAAACTTTTGAGCATGAACCGTTACAGAATTCCCCAAATCGCCATTACCTAATATCTTTATAAGCCCCAATTTTTTGATTAGTCCTTTTTCCTTCAAAACTTCTGGAGTAATCGGGCCATCGCGGGAAATATCATTTAACTGGGAAACATTTACAATCTCATATTCTTTTTTAAAAGTATTTGTAAAGCCTCTCTTTGGCAAACGCCTTTGTAATGCCATCTGCCCACCTTCAAACCAAGGATGAATTCCTGACCCAGAGCGACACTTTTGCCCCTTTTGCCCCTTTCCGCTGGTTTTCCCTGTACCAGAACCAATTCCCCGGCCAATTCTTTTACGGTTTTTTTTAACCCCCGGAGCGGCCTTTAAATTAGACAACGAAAGCATTTTATTTTACCTTTTTTCCTTTTAGTTCGCTCTATCTCGCAAATTTGCAGTTTGGCTGGCATCTCTCAAGTTCATTAACCCCTCAATCGTAGCCTTAACAACATTATGCGGATTATTGGTCCTAATACATTTGGTTAAAATATCTTTAACTCCAACAGCTTCCAAAACAGCCCGCACAGCTCCACCAGCAATCAGACCAGTACCGCGGGATGCAGGTTTTAAAAGAACTCTGCCAGCTCCATATTTTCCAATAACTTCATGAGGAATTGTATTCCCATCCAAGCTCACGGTAACCCAGCTTTTCTTCGCTTTTTCTATAGCTTTTCTAATAGCCTCGGGAACCTCATTCGCTTTTCCTAAACCCCAACCAACTTTTCCTTCTCGGTTTCCAACCACAACCAGAGCGCTAAAGCTAAAACGGCGACCGCCTTTTACAACTTTGGCGACACGGTTAATTTTAACCAGTTTATCTACCAATTCTTGCTTATTATCGACTTGGTCTTGCAATGAAACCTCCCGGTTTTAAACTACCGCATTATATTTTTTGCGGCTCTAATTCCAAAATAATTCTAAACGTTAAAAAGTTTAACCCTAAAACTTAATCCCAGCTTCGCGAACAGAATCGGCAAGGGCTTTGATTCGACCATGATAAATAAAACCGCCTCGGTCGCAATAAACCTCTTTAACCCCTTTTTCAGCAGCCTTTTTTCCTAAGGAGCTACCAACCCACTTAGCAGCCTCAATATTTCCGCCATTTTTATTCAAAGCCCTAAACTCCTTTGACAAAGTGGATTCGGAAGCAAGGGTTTTGTTATTTGCGTCGTCAATCACTTGAGCGTAAATATGACTCAAACTTTTAAAAACCGACAACCTAAGCTTCGTTTTATCCTTTTGAACTCTGTTCTTAACACGAACTTTTCTTTTCAGCCTTAAGCGGCGACGTACCGATGAATCAGCCATAATTCCTCTCTTATTTTCCGCCTACTGCGGCTTTTCCAGCCTTTCTTCTAATTCTTTCATCTTGATATTGAACTCCTTTACCCTTATAAGGCTCTGGAGGTCTTAAACTCCTAATTTCAGCGGAAACCTGCCCAACTTTTTCCTTATCTACCCCCTTAACGGTAATAAGATTTTGCTTACCATCCACTTCAAACTGAATTCCAGCCGGTGCAGGGTAATTAACTGGATGGGAATATCCCAGTTGTAACAGCAAGTCTTTTCCTTTCAGGTCGACCTTATAACCAACGCCAATAACGGCAAGAGTTTTTGAAAACCCCTCAGAAACCCCTAAAATCATGTTATTGATCAAAGTTCTCGTCAAGCCATGCAAAGCTTTATTCTTTGGCTCATCATTTGGCCTTAAAACCTTAATAACCGCATCTTCTTTTTCAATTTTCATACTAGGATGAAAATCGCGTTGCAGTTCTCCTTTTGGCCCCTTAACCTTCAAACTTACGCCGTTTAGCTGAACCTCAACAGCGTTCGGGATATTTACTGGCAGTTTTCCAATTCTTGACATTTCAATATACTCGGTCTAAACCGATATTCTTTAAAAAAGTTTTACTTAAAAAGTTCTTTGGATAAACAACAAAAGTTTACCAAACATAACCCAAAACTTCGCCGCCAATTCCATTTTTTCGACAATTTTCATCGGTTAAAACGCCGCGGGAAGTCGAAACCAAAGCAATTCCCAAACCATTTAACACCTTCGGAACCGTATCTTTAGAAACATAAGTTCTTCTGCCAGGCTTGCTAATTCTTTTGATCCCTCTAATAACAGGCTCTTCATTTTTATACTTAAGATAGACCCTTAAGACACCCTGTTTATTATCTTCAAACTGTTTAAAATCCCTGATAAATCCCTCTTCTTTCAAAATTCCAGAAATTCGGCACTTAAGATTAGAACAAGGAACATCTAACTTAGAGTGGCCAGCCATTAAAGCATTTCGAATTCTAGTAAAAAAATCCGCAATGGGATCTGTCATGGACATCTAAAAAAACTCCTAAATCTATCGATCTAAAAAATTTAAAGGTACGGCGTCAACAACCAAATAACAAACTACCAACTAGACTTAGTTACTCCAGGAACTTCACCAAGTAAAGCTCGGCCTCGGAAACAAATTCTACACATTCCAAATTTCCTTAAATAACCTCGGGGACGACCGCAAACCTTACAACGATTATATTCCCTAACCTTAAACTTTGGTTGCCTCTTTGCTTTTGCGACAAGCGATTTTTTCGCCATTATCTACTCCAATACGCCAAAAAACTAATTTTTTCTAAACGGAAATCCTAAAGTCTTCAACAAACAACGACCCGCTTCGTCATTGTCTGCAGTGGTACAAATAGTAATATTCATACCTTTAATTTTTTCAATTTTGTCATATTCTATTTCTGGAAAAATTAACTGCTCTTCTATTCCAACAGTATAATTTCCTCTCCCATCAAAAGATTTGGGCGATAACCCCTTAAAATCTCTAACTCGAGGCAAAGCAAAACTCACAAATCTTTCAAAAAATTCATACATCCTGGCTCGACGCAACGTAACACGAACGCCAATTGGGACTCCCTCTCGAAGTTTAAAATTCGAAATGGACTTTTTTGCCTTAGTAACTACTGGAGCTTGACCTGTGATTACGCGTAATTGGTCAACAGCAGAATCAATTAACTTAGAGTTTTGCAAAGCCTCTCCAAGCCCCACATTTACAACAACTTTATCCAAACAAGGAACCTGCATAATGTTGGACAATCCCAACTCTTCCTTAATCTGCTTTCTATATTTTTCGTCGAATGCTTTTTTTAAATTGGTCATTTATAAGATCTATCCAAAACAAATCAAACTTTATCTATTATTTCCCCAGATTTCCGACAAACTCGCACCCGCTTGCCATCTTCTAATTTTTTATATTTCGTTCTAACGCCTCTGCCAACTTTATCGGAAACCACCAAAACATTAGAAATATGAATTTTCCCTTCTTTTTCAATAATACCACCCTGGTTATTCTTCTGAGTAGGTTTTGTATGTCGCTTAACCATATTCAACTTTTCAACTTGAACACGCTCTTCATCAGGAAAAAGAGCTAGGACCTTTCCCTTTTTTCCTTTTTCTTTACCAGCTATTACTTCGACGATATCGTCTTTTTTTACGTGAAATTTTTTTTTCATAACCCTCACAAAACCTCGGGAGCCAAAGATATTATCTTCATAAACCTCTTAGCTCTTAATTCTCGAGCAACGGGTCCAAAAATCCGAGTGCCAACAGGCTCTTTTGCATCGTTAATTAATACAGCGGAATTAATATCAAACTTGATGTAAGTGCCGTTAGATCGTCTAATTTCCTTTTTTGTGCGAACAACAACAGCTTTTTTTACATCGCCCTTTTTAATTGCTGAATTCGGCTCAGCCTCTTTAACCGCTACCACAATTATATCGCCAATACGAGCATACCTTCTTCGAGAGCCACCCAAAACTTTAATACACTGAACTCGCTTAGCTCCAGAATTATCCGCTACATCTAATACAGTTCGAAGTTGAATCATTTTACGCTTCCTACTTCGGCAACTTCAGCCTTTTTGACAATTCCTAATAAACGCCAGCGCTTGTATTTACTTAAAGGCCGACACTCTATCATTTGAATTTCATCGCCCGGACCGCACTCATTTTGTTCATCATGAACTTTATATTTATTGTGCCTACGAACAATTTTCTTAAAAACAGGGTGCCGATATCTTCGCTCAACTCGGACCACGACCGTTTTGTCCATTTTGGCGCTCACAACTTCGCCAGACAAAACCCTTCTTTTACTTTCTTCTTTTGTTGCCATCCAAAAATTCCCTTAATTCAGTTCCTGTTTTAAAAAAACTTATGACTCTTCACTTTTAGCTTCGCTTGCATTTTCTTCCTCAGCTGCCGCCAATTCTTTTTGAATTGTTTTTATTCTTGCAACATCCCTTCGAATAATGCGAATCCTTCCGGGGTTTTCAATCTTTCCAGTAGCCATTTGAAACCTCAAATTAAATAGCTCTTCTTCATAGTCCCGGATTTTTTCCTCTCTCTCTTTTTCCGAGAGTTCTCTCACTTCCGACGCCTTCATATTATCCTTTTAAGCCGTTTTATTGATTAGTTATAAACCGCGTAGCAATAGGCAATTTATGGGAAGCAAGCCGAAGAGCTTCTTTTGCCGCCTCAATTGGAACGCCTTCCATTTCGTACAATACCCGTCCAGGCTTAACAACCGCTACCCAATATTCAGGACCGCCTTTACCCTTCCCCATACGGGTTTCCGCTGGCTTCTTAGAAATAGGCTTATCTGGAAAAATTCTCAACCAAATCTTTCCACCTCTTTTAATATGCCTGGTCATCGCAATACGAGCGGCTTCTATCTGGCGATTGGTTATTCGGCCACACTCTTCAGCCTGCAAACCAAAGGTACCGAAGCTTAACTCACCGCCTCTAAAAGCAGTACCGCGCATTCTACCCTTATGCCTCTTTCTATACTTAACCCTCTTGGGCATTAACATGGCAAAAACCCCTTATGCAAAATCTCGGCAAATCGCCGCAATAAACTTATATTATTTTATAAATGTTATCCGTTTTTCGCTTCGGCTGGTTCGGCTGCGCCAGGAAACACATCGCCTTTATAAACCCAAACTTTGACGCCAATAATCCCATAGGTGGTCAAACCCTCGGCAGTCCCATAATCAATATCAGCTCTTAAAGTATGCAACGGTACCCGACCTTCTCGATACCATTCGGCTCTAGCAATTTCCGCCCCGCCAAGCCTCCCGGAACATCTAATCTTTACGCCCTTAGCGCCAAATCTTAAAGCGGACAATACGCTCTTTTTCATAGCCCTGCGAAAAGAAATCCTCTTTTCTAACTGCAAAGAAATATTTTGAGCAATCAGTGTAGCGTCAATCTCGGCCCTTCGAATTTCTTTAATATTCAAATTAATTTGCTTTCCTGGAACAATTTTTTGAAGCTCATCTTTGAGACGATCAACCTCAAGACCTCTTTTACCAATAATAATCCCAGGACGCGCCGTATAAATATTAACCCTTAATCGACTTGCAGAACGTTCAATCTCTACCTTAGAAATCCCAGCATGGGACAAAGTTTTCAAAATATAACGACGAATCGCAATATCTTCATGCAGAAAAGCGACATAATCTTTTTTTGCAAACCAGTTAGAAGCCCATGTTTTATTAATCCCTAGCCGAAATCCTATGGGATGAACTTTTTGACCCACGCTATGAAAACCTCCGAAAGATTATTTTTCGTCTAAAATAATAGTAATATGACTGGTTCGCTTCATAATAGGAGTCGCCATTCCTCGAGCTCTTGGAATCTGTCTTTTCCAAACAACCCCTTTATCAACAAGAACATTTTTAACAAACAAATCATCTACATCCAGTATCTTATGATTCTCTTCAGCATTAGCGATGGCCGATTTAAGCAACCCTTGCATAGGGCCAGCCACACGCTTTTGCGTAAAAGCAAGAACATTCAACGCATCATTAACATTTTTTCCGCGGATCAAATTACCCACTAATCTCGCTTTTCTAGGAGTCGCGCGAAAATGCTTTAAAGAAGCTCTAACTTCCATTTTTTTTCCTAACCTTCAAAACTATTTATTTAGCTGGAGGCGCCTTCTTGGTGCTTCCACTATGACCCCTAAAAGTACGGGTCGGAGAAAATTCGCCTAATTTATGACCAACCATATTTTCTGTAACAAAAACTGGAATAAATTTCTTTCCGTTATGCACGGAAATTGTCAAACCAACAAAGTCTGGGGTTACGGTAGACCGCCTCGACCAAGTCTGAATTATTTTTCTGTCTCGAGTCCGATTAGCTTCATCGACCTTCTTTTGCAAATGGTCGTCTACAAACGGCCCCTTTTTCAATGACCTTGGCATATAAAACCCTTAAATAATAAGTTACCGTTTTTTCTTCGTTACGATATATCGATCTGAAGGCTTATTCTTTTTACGCGTTTTAAAACCTTTTGCCGGAACGCCCCAAGGACTACAAGGATGCCTTCCGCCAGAAGACCTGCCTTCGCCTCCTCCCATAGGATGATCCACTGGATTCATGGCAACGGCTCTTACGCGAGGCCTTTTCCCCATCCAACGCGTCCTTCCAGCCTTACCTATTGAAACATTTTCTTGATCGGCGTTACCAACCGTGCCGACTGTAGCGCGACATGCCTTAGCAAAACGCCTAACCTCTCCGGACGGAAGCTTGACCGTTGCATACGGCCCTTCTTTCGCCATCAACTGAGCAAAAGTACCGGCGCTTCGCACCATCTGACCGCCCTTACCAGGCTTCATTTCAATATTATGAATTAGCGTTCCTAAGGGAATATCATTCAATTCAAGAGAATTACCCGGCCTTATTTCCGAACCCGCGCCAGAAGATACGCTTGCCCCATCCTTTAACCCCACAGGAGCTAAAATATACTTCTTCTCTCCATCTTTATAAACAACCAAAGCGATATTCGCAGTTCGATTTGGATCGTATTCAACCCCAGCAACACGACCAGAAATACCATCCTTATTACGCCGA
The DNA here is from genome assembly GCA_964344185.1 of uncultured Nitrospinota bacterium. GTDB lineage: Bacteria > Nitrospinota > Nitrospinia > Nitrospinales > JAJDAT01 > JAJDAT01. The sequence continues at coordinate 18,321 of CAYFMN010000020.1, read as the reverse complement.
AAATCAACTAACCTGTATTGCTTTTTATGCCCACCGCCGCGTCTTTTTGCAGTAATACGACCGTTATTGTTCCTCCCGCCTGTCTTGCGCAAGGAAACCAACAAACTTTTCTCTGGCCGCGATTTCGTAACCTCGTCAAAACCAGATATAGTCTGAAACCTAACGCCTGGCGAGGTTGGATTTAATTTTCTTACCGACATACTCGCTTACACTCCCTCAAACAACTCAATCTTGTCGCCTTCTTTCAATTTAACAATCGCCTTTTTCCAATCCTTTGATTGACCAATATTACGACCAAACCGTTTCTTTTTCCCTCTAACAGTTACCATGTTGACGCTTTCAACGGTAACCTCAAAAATTTGCTCAACTGCCTTTCGAACTTGAATCTTATTAGCGTCGCGCTTAACCTGAAAAGAAACACGATTGGTATCTTGTAACGCCTGCATACTTTTCTCAGTAACAAGAGGCTTTACCAAAATTTTGTGAAATTCACTCATTAATTTAACCTGCTCTCTACCTTAGCCAAAGCGTCCTTTGTAAGAACTATCTTTTCGTGAGTCAAAAGATCAAAAACATTTAAACCGTCTACCTTTAAGACATCAGCCCCAGGAAGATTTCGAACCGCAAAACCCAAGTTTTCGTTATCAGAATCAATTAAAAACAAAGTTCTAGCGGGAAGACCCATTTTTTTCATTAAAGCTGCCGCATCCCTGGTCTTTGGATTCTCCAGAGAAATCTGATCCATAACCATTAATTGACCATTACGACATTTTTCAGTCAAAACCGATTTCAAAGCAATTTTCTTGGACTTTTTAGTAAGCTTAAAACCATAACCCCTGGGAGAAGGACCGAAAATAGTTAATCCTCCACGCCATATAGGAGAACGGGTATTTCCAGAACGAGCTCTACCCGTACCCTTTTGCCTCCAAGGCTTTTTGCCGCTTCCGCTCAACTCGCCTTTATTCTGCTTGGTTGCAGCTGACCCCTGGCGTCTTTTAGCTAGTTGATAGACGACATACTTTTGAACCAAATGTTCTTTTATATTGATATCAAAAACGTCGGCAGAAAGCTCAACCTTACCCACATTTTGATTATTCAAATCCATTAATTCTAATTCAGGCATCTTAATTTTTTACACCCCTCAATCCTGAAACCCGGACAACGCCGCCGCTAGGGCCAGGAACCGCCCCCGACAGAATCAAAAGATTTTTATCGGAGTCAACACGAACAACCGTAACATTTTTAACATTCACTCGATTACCACCCATTCGACCAGCCATCTTCTTTCCCTTATGAACCCTTCCAGGATAGGTATGCATACCAACAGAACCACCGCCACGAAACGATTCGTGACTTCCACGACTGGCCGGCGCTCCGGCAAAGTTGTACCTTCTCATGACTCCAGAAAAGCCTCGGCCCTTGGAATTACCAATAACATTGACCAAGTCGCCTTCTTTAAAAATATCAACGCTTAAAGGCTTACCCAATTCCGAATCCCCAAGCTCTTCATCGCGGAATTCGGTCAAAAGTTGCGCTGGCTCAATTTTATGCTTATCATAAAACCCCTTCAAAGGCTTATTGGTTCGACTCTCTTTACGCTTACCATAAGCGACCAAAATAGCCTTATACCCATCCTTTTCAGGAGTCTTCTCCGAAACGGGAACACATCGATCCACATGAACCAATGTCACAGGAAGACAATCACCCTTGTCATTAAAAATCTTGGTCATTCCGACTTTTTTTCCAACAATACTTTTCATTTTTACAATTCCAACAAGAAAACCAAGTTAAAGCTTGATCTCAATATCAACCCCACCAGAAAGATCTAATTTCATCAAAGCGTCAACAGTTTGAGGAGTAGGATCCAAAATTTCCATAATGCGCTTATGAGTCCTAATCTCAAATTGCTCTCTGGATTTCTTGTCTACATGCGGAGACCTTAAAACTGTCCACTTATTTTTAACTGTAGGCAAGGGAATAGGCCCAACAACCCTAGCCCCGGTGCGCTTAGTCGTTTCAACGATTTCGCCAACAGACCTGTCAAGCAACTTATGATCGTAGGCTTTTAACTTAATTCTGATCTTTTGACTATCCATTACTCCTCGATCTCGCTAACTACTCCGGCCCCAACCGTCCTACCGCCTTCTCTAATAGCGAATTTCAATCCTTTATCCATCGCAATTGGCGTGATAAGAGAAACCTGAACAGAAACATTATCTCCAGGCATAACCATTTCGACGCCTTCCGGAAGAGTAACAACTCCAGTCACATCGGTTGTCCTGAAGTAAAATTGCGGCCTATACCCATTAAAAAACGGCGTATGCCTGCCTCCTTCTTCTTTTTTCAGGATATACGCTTCAGCCTTAAATTTTGTATGAGGAGTAATAGAACCCGGCTTCGCTAACACTTGACCGCGCTCAATTTCATCCCGCTTAGTACCCCTAAGCAAAGCGCCTATATTATCGCCCGCTTCGCCAGAATCCAAAAGCTTACGAAACATCTCAACGCCGGTTACAGTGGTTTTTGTAGTAGGACGAATTCCAACAATCTCTATTTCCTCGCCAACCTTAATAATCCCGCTTTCGACCCGCCCAGTAGCAACGGTACCGCGACCCGAAATACTAAAAATATCTTCAATTGGCATCAAAAAAGGCTTATCAATATCACGTTCCGGCTGAGGAAAATATTCATCCAAATGCCCCATCAACTCCCAAATACATTTGGTTTTTTCTTCATCCTCAGGATTCTCCAATGCCTGCAAAGCGCTGCCACGAACAACAGGAATATCATCTCCAGGAAAATCATAACTACTTAAAAGCTCCCGAACTTCCAACTCGACTAAATCCAATAACTCCTCGTCGTCAACCATATCGCACTTATTCATAAAAACGACAATACGAGGAACGCCAACCTGACGAGCCAGCAAAATATGCTCGCGAGTCTGAGGCATCGGACCGTCAGCCGCATTCAAAACTAAAATGGCGCCATCCATCTGGGCGGCGCCAGTAATCATATTCTTTACATAATCTGCATGACCAGGACAATCAACATGAGCATAATGTCGCTTGTCAGTTTTATATTCTACATGGGCGATAGCAATCGTAATTCCACGCTCTTTTTCCTCAGGAGCCTTATCAATTTGATCGAAAGCAATCCCATCAGCAAAACCCTTTTTACTCAGAACTTCGGTAATCGCAGCCGTTAAGGTGGTTTTGCCATGATCCACATGGCCAATTGTCCCCACATTCATATGAGGTTTATCGCGAACAAATTTTTCTTTTGCCATCTCGGTCTTACTCCAAATTTTTTAGAAAGGTTAAACCGCTACTTTTTCATTTCCAGTACCGCTAGCTTTTGCAATCAACTCTTCTGCTACATTAGAAGGCACCGGTTCATATTTACAAAATTCCATAGAATAATTAGCTCGACCTTGAGTCGCAGATCGAAGATCAGTCGAGTATCCAAACATCCCAGAAAGCGGCACCTCGGCCTTCACAACCTTCGCGCCAGCTTGATCCGCTAATTCCAAAACTTTACCGCGCTTTGAATTCAAACCGCCAATAACGTCCCCCATAAAGTCTTCAGGAGTCACCACCTCAACCAACATAATCGGCTCCAACAAAACCGGAGTAGCCCTCTTACAAGCGTTTTGAAAGGCTATCGAGGAACAAATCTTAAAAGCCATTTCAGAAGAATCCACCTCATGAAAAGATCCAAAAAGCAACGTCACCGAAACATCCACAACCGGATTACCGCACAACACCCCCCGGTTCATAGCCTCTTCAACGCCCTTTTGCACGGCAGGAATATATTCTTTAGGGATAGCGCCCCCAACAATTTTATTAACAAACTCAAATCCACCGCCACGTCCAGTCGGACTCACCAAAATCTTAACATGACCATATTGCCCTCTACCGCCCGATTGCTTAGCGTATTTATAATCCTCTTCCACTTCCTTAGTAATGGTTTCTTTATACGCAACTTGTGGCTTTGACACCTTAACATCCAAAGAAAACTCCCTCTTCATCCGATCAACCAAAATCTCCAGATGCAATTCACCCATTCCAGAAATAATAGTTTGATTGGTATCATGGTCGATTCTAACTTCAAAAGTGGGATCTTCTTGTTGCAGCTTATTTAGGCATTGAGACAACTTATCCTGCTCAGCCTTGGTCCCAGGCTCAATAGCAACAGAGATTACCGGCTCCGGAAAATCAATTGACTCCAAAATCACAGAGGAGTCCTCTGGACACAGGGTATCGCCAGTATAAGAGTTCTTGAGGCCAATCGCCGCTGCGATATCGCCAGCACAAACCTCTTCAACCTCCTCTCTCTTATTGGCATGCATACGTAATAACCTACCTACCCGCTCTCGTTTATTTTTTGAAGAATTATAAACATAAGTTCCAGCCTTCAATTTTCCAGAGTAAACTCGAATGTAAGCCAACTGCCCAACATAAGGATCTGTAATTATCTTAAACGCAAGAGCCGCAAGCGGCTCATTGTCATCAGTATTCCTAACAACTTGCTCTCTAGTATTTGGATCAATACCCTCAATAGTTGGAACGTCTTCCGGGGAAGGCAAGTAGTAGACAACAGAGTCAAGCAATTGCTGAACTCCCTTGTTCTTAAAAGCCGCGCCACAGATAATCGGAGTAAAAGCTAAACCTAAAGCCCCCTTCCGCACAGCGGCCCGAATTTCATCCTCGGACACATCTTCCCCAGCTAAATACTTTTCCATAATCACTTCATCAACATCTGAAACAGCCTCCAAAAGCAGCTCCCGATATTCATTAGCTTGCTCTTTATACTCCTGAGGAATTTCTACAGTATCAAAAGTCTCCCCCTTATTCTTCTGATCCGAATAAACATTGGCCTCCATCTTAACCAAATCGATAACGCCAATAAAATCACTCTCAGCCCCTATAGGCAACTGCAAAGGTACCGGATTAGCGCCTAAACGCTCTTTCATCTGATTAACACAACCAAAAAAATCAGCTCCCGAACGATCCATCTTATTAACAAACCCAATCCTTGGAACCGCGTATTTGGTCGCCTGCCGCCAAACCGTTTCAGATTGAGGCTGAACGCCCCCAACAGCGCAAAAAACGCCAACAGCGCCATCTAAAACGCGAAGCGATCTTTCCACCTCTGCCGTAAAATCAACATGACCAGGGGTATCAATTATATTAATTTGATGTTTAAGCCAAAAACAAGTCGTAGCGGCAGAAGTAATCGTTATACCCCGCTCTTGCTCCTGCTCCATGTAATCCATGGTCGCAGTACCCTCATGAACCTCGCCCAACTTATGACTTTTACCGGTATAATATAAAACCCTCTCCGTCGTCGTGGTTTTACCCGCGTCAATATGGGCAATAATCCCAATATTTCTTATCTTATCTAAACTTATCTTTGAGCTCACGCCATTTTTCCTTAATTACCAACGGTAATGAGCGAAAGCCTTATTTGCTTCCGCCATCCGATGCACATCTTCTTTTTTCTTAACCGCGCCGCCAGTATTATTAAAAGCATCCAAGAGCTCGCTTGATAATTTTTCCGCCAAACTCTTACCCGTTCTTCCCCTGGCATGCGATATCAACCATCTAATACTTAACGCCATTCTTCTATTAGGAGAAACCTCGACAGGAACCTGATACGTGGCCCCACCAACCCGCCTAGATCGAACCTCTAAAACCGGAGCGGCATTATCCACCGCCTTCTTAAATATTTTGATAGGGTCGTCGCTTGTCTTATCTTCAATAAAATTGAGAGCCGAATACACCACTCTTTCAGCTAAACTTTTTTTACCCTGCTTCAAAACACAATTAATAAATCGGGCGACCAAAACATTATTAAATTTTGGATCAGGGATAATCTCCCTCTTTTCAGCCTCTCTTCTTCGAGCCATACAGTTGGTTTTCCTTTATTTTTTTGCTTTCTTAGCCCCGTATTTGGAGCGCCCTTGATTTCGGTTTGCCACACCTAAAGTATCCAACGTTCCGCGGATAACGTGATACCGAACTCCCGGCAAATCCTTTACCCTGCCCCCTCGAATCATAACAATTGAATGCTCTTGTAAATTGTGTCCGATTCCGGGAATATAAGTTGTAACTTCCATCCCATTAGTCAAACGAACTCTAGCAACTTTACGTAATGCCGAATTTGGTTTTTTTGGCGTAGAAGTATAAACACGCAAACAAACGCCTCGCTTTTGAGGACAAGATTTTAAAGCTGGACTTGCCGTTTTTTGAGTAGGTTTTTTACGTCCAAATCTAATTAATTGATTAATTGTTGGCAATTGCCATACTCCACAAAATAAAAAAAGTTCGATAGCCAGATTACATTATGTATCTGACAAACTTAAGTTGTCTTTATAATTCAAAGGATTATTTGAATCGATCCAAACTGTTTAGGATGGAAAGCTGACAATTCTATCATTCTTTGGAAGGGAGTCAAGCTAATTTTTTTAACTTTGTTCTGCCAAGACTGATTCTTCTTCAACCGCCTCATTTTCTTCCGAAATTTCCAATTCCGGCTGCTCAATCTGAATGCCTGCATAAGCTCTGCAGCCAGTTCCAGCTGGAATTAATCGACCCATAATCACATTTTCTTTCAAACCAACCAACTTATCTTCTTTACCACTAACCGCAACTTCAGTCAAAACTCTCGTTGTTTCTTGGAAGGAAGCTGCCGAAATAAAGCTTTCAGTACTTAACGAAGATTTTGTAATCCCCAACAGAACAGGAATTCCTTTTGCCGGTCGACCGCCATCTTTAATTGTTTCTTGGTTCTTCTCATTAAATTGCTTCTTGGTAATTTGCTCACCAAGCAAGAAATCTGTATCGCCAGGATCTTCAATAACCAAATGACGCAGCATTTGCCTAACAATAACTTCAATATGCTTATCATTGATTGTTACGCCCTGAAGACGATACACCTCTTGAACTTCATTAACTAAGTATTTTTGTAATTCATTCTCTCCCAAAACTTTCAAAATATCATGTGGGTTTGAAGCCCCATCCATCAAAGCTTCGCCCGCGACAACTCGGTCGCCTTCATGAACATTAATATGCTTTCCTAAAGGAATCAAATATTCACATTCTTCCCCAGTATCGCCTACAACGATAACCTTTCTCATTCCTTTTACAAATCCACCCATTTTTACGACACCTGAAATTTCAGAAACAGTGGCTTGCTCATGAGGCTTTCGAGCTTCAAAAAGCTCTGCAACTCGAGGCAAACCACCCGTGATGTCTTTAGTTTTAGCGGTCTCACGAGGAATTTTAGCAATAACGTCGCCAGCATAAATAAACTCGCCTTCGCCAACATTAACGTGAGCGCCTGCGGGTAAGAGATACGGCCTATGACTTTCGCCGCTTTCGCTTTTAATAATAATCCGGGGCTGTTTCTTTTCATCACGGTGACTAATAATAACTTTGGAAGAAAGTCCAGTGATCTCGTCAAAGTCTTCCTTCATAGTGATACCCTCGATAATATCTTCAAACTCAACCGTTCCAGATTGAGCGGTCAAAATAGAGTTTGTGTAAGGATCCCACTCTATTAACTCATGGCCCTTTTGAACTTCTTGACCTTCGCTTACCAACAGCTTAGCGCCATAAATTACCTGGTACTTTTCTTTCTCACGACCGTTTTCATCTTGGATAACCAAGCTTCCATTACGATTCATCACTATGATTTCACCGCGCTGGCTCTTGATTGTTTTCAAACCTACATAACTCACAATTCCGCCTTTTTTGGCAGACATAGTCGTTTGTTCAACAACCCGACTTGCAGTTCCACCAATATGGAAAGTTCTCATTGTCAATTGAGTTCCAGGCTCGCCAATAGACTGAGCGGCAATAACTCCAACAGGCTCGCCAATTTCAGCCCAATCGCCAGTCGCTAAATTTCGACCATAGCACTTAATACACAGCCCACTTTTTGATTCACAAGTTAAACCAGATCGAATTTTTACTTTTTCAATTCCTGCATTTTCGATGATCTCGATCGCTTCTTCATCGATCATTGCATTCGCCTCAATCAACACTTCTTCAGAAAAAGGATCATAAAGCGGCTCTAAAGTAGTTCGACCTAAAATTCTTTCGCCAAGTGGTTGAATAATTTCTCCAGCCTCAACTAAAGCTGAAACAGTAATCCCATTTAGAGTGCCGCAATCTTCCTCTTGAATGATAATATCTTGAACAACATCAACCAAACGACGCGTCAGGTAACCCGAGTTTGCAGTTTTCAAAGCAGTATCAGCCAAACCCTTACGGGCGCCATGCGTTGATATAAAATATTGAATTACAGACAACCCTTCTTTAAAGTTAGCCGTAATTGGGGTCTCAATAATTTCACCAGAAGGCTTAGCCATTAAGCCGCGCATTCCGGCCAATTGCCTAATTTGTTGAGAACTACCTCTAGCTCCAGAGTCAGCCATAATAAAGATAGAGTTAAAATCTTTTTTCAAGACTCCAGTAACTACATTTTCGTCGTCGTCCTCCAGCTCTCGGAACATTTCTTCAGAAACCTTTTCCGTTACATGCGCCCAAATATCAATTACCTTATTATATCTTTCTCCATTTGTGATCAAACCATCTCGATATTGATTAAATACCTTCAAAACTTCATCGCCAGCTTTTTCAACGAGCTCGTTTTTAGCGTCCGGAATTTTCATGTGATCAATTGAAATTGTAATTCCAGCTTCTGTTGCATATTTAAAACCAAGCTCTTTAACGTCATCTAACAACGCTACTGTTTTTTCCCTACCCACTTTTTTAAACGACGTTGCTATTAAGTTGGATAAAGTCTTTTTATCTAATTGCCTGTTAACAATGGAGAAAGGTAACTCTTCTGGTAAAACTTCGTAAAGAAGAACTCTACCAGTGGTGGTTTTTTGAAGTTTACCTTCAATATTCACCATTATCATTGCTTGCAGGTCAAGCTCGTCGGCATCAAACGCATATCGAACCTCAGTGGAAGAAGCAAACACTTTTCCTTCCCCCCTTACATCGCCCCGGACTTTACTCATGTAGTAACATCCAAGAACAATGTCTTGAGTTGGAACAGCTATCGGCCAACCACTCGCTGGCGACAAAACATTATTTGGAGAAAGCATTAATAGCTTTGCTTCGATTTGAGCTTCCATCGACAAAGGAACATGAACAGCCATTTGATCCCCGTCAAAGTCGGCGTTAAATGCAGTACAAACCAAAGGATGAATTCTAATAGCCTTACCTTCAATTAAGACAGGCTCAAAAGCTTGTATTCCCAAACGATGCAAGGTTGGAGCGCGGTTCAAGAGAACTGGATGCTTTTCCACAACCTCTTCTAGAACTTCCCAAACTTCTGGTCTTTCCATTTCAACCATCTTTTTAGCGGTTTTGATAGTCGTCACATAACCTTTTTGCTCTAATCGATTAAATATAAAAGGTTTAAACAACTCCAAAGCCATCTTTTTAGGAAGGCCGCATTGATGAAATTTTAGTTCGGGACCAACAACGATTACAGATCGACCAGAATAGTCGACACGCTTACCTAAAAGGTTTTGCCGAAAACGACCCTGTTTCCCCTTCAACATATCGCTAAGGGATTTTAATGGTCTCTTATTAGTACCGCGTAAGGTTCTACCTCTTCTACCATTATCAAACAGAGCGGAAACCGCCTCCTGAAGCATTCGCTTTTCATTTCTGATAATGATCTGAGGAGCTTTTAGTTCTTGCAAACGCTTAAGACGATTATTCCTATTAATTACTCGGCGATAAAGATCGTTTAAATCGGAAGTAGCAAAACGACCGCCATCGAGCGGAACAAGAGGCCGAAGCTCCGGCGGAATTACAGGAATAACCTTCAAAATCATCCACTCAGGACGATTTCCAGATTTCCTAAAAGATTCGATAATCTTTAATCTTTTGGCGATTTTTTTCTTATTTAATACAGAATTGGTAGTTATCATCTCCTCTTTTAGCTGAGGAGCCAACTCATCCAATTCAAGATTCCTTAACAGCTCATAAACAGCTTCAGCCCCAATCATAACCCTCAAAGTATCAGGGAACTCCAATTCTGCAGCGCGATATTCTTCCTCAGTAAGCAATTGACCTAATTTAAGCTCTGATTCGCCAGGATCGATAACTACATAGTTTTCGAAATAAATTACCCGCTCTAAATCTTTTAAAGTTAGATCCAAAATGTGGCCAATACGACTAGGCAACCCTTTAAAAAACCAAATATGAGCTACCGGACTAGCCAGCTCAATATGACCTAACCGTTCTCGACGAACCTTTGAAAGGATGACCTCAACTCCGCATTTTTCGCAGACCACCCCCTTATGCTTCATTCTTTTATATTTTCCGCAATTACATTCCCAATCTTTTACAGGGCCAAATATCTTGGCGCAGAACAATCCATCTCTTTCAGGTTTAAAAGTACGATAGTTAATGGTTTCCGGTTTTTTAACTTCACCATAAGACCAAGATCTTATTTTGTCCGGAGAAGCAATCCGAACCCGGATTGCGTCAAACATGATCGGATTTTTCGGCTTTTCAAAGAAATTTAAACCGTCCACGTAAATTTTCTCCCGAATTAAATTGCGGCTTTAAACAATTGCCAATAATGAAATATCTATCAGTTAACTTATTTTGATGCGTCGATCAATTCAACATCTAACCCCAAGCTTTGCAGCTCTTTAACTAAAACGTTAAAAGACTCCGGCAAACTTGGATTTAAATTAGTGTCGCCCTTGACGATAGCTTCATACATTCGCTTACGACCTTCAACATCGTCAGACTTGACCGTTAACATTTCTTGCAAGGTATATGCGGCTCCATAAGCCTCAAGCGCCCAAACCTCCATCTCACCCAATCTTTGACCTCCAAATTGAGCTTTACCGCCGAGAGGTTGCTGAGTGACCAAAGAATAAGGCCCTGTCGATCTGGCATGAATTTTATCGTCAACCAAATGATGCAACTTCATCATATAGATATAACCAACCATCACTTTTTGACGAAAAGCGACTCCGCTACGCCCATCCCGCAAAGCAACTTCCCCAGAAGGAGAACATCCAGCTTTAGTCAACATTTCCCTAACTTCGGATTCAGGAACGCCCTCGAAAACAGGACTTGCAACATGAATACCGCTGGCTTTTGCAGCCATACCTAAGTTAGTTTCTAAAATTTGACCAACATTCATTCGGGAAGGCACGCCCAGAGGATTCAATATCAACTCTATAGGAGTGCCATCCTCTAAGTAAGGCATATCTTCTTCTGGTAATATTTTGGCCACGACGCCCTTATTACCATGCCGACCAGCCATTTTATCGCCAACTTGCAATTTTCGCTTCATTGCAACGAATACCTTCACTAACTTGATAACCCCAGGAGATAAATCGTCGCCTTTTTTCAACTTAGCTATCTTTTCGTCAATCAATCCGTCAAGAATTCCAACTTGCTCTTTGCAATTATTAACTATTTCTGCAACCAAGTTAGAGTCAACATCTTTAGAAGTTAATTTCGCTAAATCTTTAGGCTTTAAACCATTCAAGAACTCTTCAGTATATTTACCGCCTTTTTTAATTTCAAACTTTCCAAAAGAAGCGGAAGTGGAAGCGGTTTTATCTAAAAATAGGTTTCGTAAACGATTCTCGGTTTCAGATTCGACAATACGAATTTCCTCGTTAAAGTCCTTTTTAATTTTAGCGATTTCTTCTTCTTCAATTGAAAGAGTCCGACTGTCTTTATCAATACCTTTTCTAGAAAAAACTTTAACATCGATAACCGTTCCCTGAATACCCGGCGGAACACGCAAAGAAGTGTCTTTAACATCTCCAGCCTTTTCGCCAAAAATAGCTTTTAGCAGTTTCTCTTCCGGACTAAGTTGAGTTTCGCCTTTTGGAGTAATCTTACCAACTAGAATATCGTTAGATTTAACACTAGCCCCAATACGAATAATCCCACTTTCGTCAAGATCTTTTAAAGCTTCTTCCCCGACATTTGAAATGTCCCGAGTTATCTCCTCTTTACCCTGCTTAGTATCTCTAGCCTCAACCTCAAACTCTTCGATATGCACCGAAGTAAAAATATCTTCCTTAACAGACTTTTCACTAAGAATAATTGCATCCTCAAAGTTGTAGCCTTCCCAAGGCATGAAAGCGACCAACATATTTCTACCCAAAGCAAGTTCTCCGCAATCCGTAGAGGGACCGTCGGCAATAACCTGACCCTTTTCAACCTTTTGACCGGTAACAACAAGAGGCTTTTGGTTAATACAGGTATTTTGGTTAGAGCGTTGATACTTATAAAGAGTATAAATATCTACCTTCGAACCTAGATACTGGTCTTTCTTATTTCGACTTTTCTTCTCAGCGCGTATAACGATTCTAGAAGAATCAGCGCTAATAACTTCGCCCTTATTCTCAGCGACAACCACAGCCCCAGAGTCTCGAGCGACAATAGCCTCCATACCAGTCCCAACCAAAGGAGCCTGGGTAACCAAAAGTGGAACCGCTTGGCGCTGCATATTGGACCCCATAAGCGCTCGGTTCGCATCGTCATTTTCTAAGAAAGGAATCAAAGAAGCGGCTACGCTAATTAGCTGCTTGGGAGAAACATCCATATAGTGGACTTTTTCTCGAGGAGATAAAATAAAGTCTCCTTCTTGCCGCGCAGAAATAATCTCTTGAGCCAGCTTATTATTCTTATCCATTTCCACATTGGACTGAGCGATAACAAACTTATCTTCGCCCATAGCGGTATGAAATTCTACTGTATCGCTGACTAAAGCATCTGAGATTTTGCGATACGGAGTTTCAATAAAACCGTATTCATTAACTCGAGCATAGGTGCTCAAAGACGCAATTAAACCAATATTCGGCCCTTCCGGAGTTTCAATCGGACAAATCCGGCCATAGTGAGTCGGATGAACGTCTCGAACTTCAAAACCAGCCCTTTCCCTAGTTAAACCGCCAGGCCCCAATGCGCTCAATCTTCTTTTGTGAGTCACCTCAGAAAGTGGATTCGTTTGATCCATAAATTGAGACAACTGACTACTTCCAAAAAACTCTTTGATCGCCGCCGTAACCGGTTTGGAATTAATCAAATCATGAGGCATGGAAACATCTAAATCTTGAATGGACATTCGCTCTACAATCGCCCGCTCCATTCTTACAAGACCAACCCTAAATTGATTTTCTAAAGATTCTCCAACAGCCCTAACGCGACGATTTCCAAGATGGTCTATATCGTCAATACTATTAACATCGTTACGCAAACCAACCAAATAACTAAGAACGGCCACCAGATCTTCCAAAGTAATCAATCGATTATCTAAGGGAATATCCAAACCAAATTTCTGATTTAATTTAATCCGGCCAACTATAGATAAGTTATATCTCTTGGAATTAAAGAACAAATTCTTAAATAGGGATTTGGCAATCTCTGTAGTAGGTGGATCGCCAGGTCGAAGCCGCTTATATATCTCACGAATAGCTTCGTCAGAATTTGTAACTTTAGCCAAAGCCAAAGTATCCCGAATTGTAGTTTCAGGATTTTCTTCGTCAATATGAAGAATTAAAGTTTCAGAAATTCCATTTTTCTTAATTTGCTCAAGCGTATCCTTGGTAATAGCGTTATTACTAGCAAGGATTACTTCTCCGGTTTCCTTATCGATCAAATCTTCAAAAACGAATTTTCCAATTAGAATCTCAGGATCAATCTCAACTTTGGAATCACGAGATAATCGACCTATTTTCTTTGCAGCCAAGGCGGTAACCTTCTTGTTAGCCTTGAGCAAAACGTCTTCTGTTTTCGGATCAGCTACATCTTGCAAAACCTTGCTTCCAACAAGCAAGCTTTTAGCGTTCATCTGAAAACGATCTTCCCGCGAGGAATAAAAGACTTTATCAATTTGATAAAAAGTCTTCAAAATATCCTGTGAATCCATACCAAAAGCATTGAGCAATACAGTGGCAGGCAACTTACGACGTCGATCTATCTTTACATAGAGAATATCTTTGATATCAAATTCAAAATCAATCCAAGAACCACGATCAGGAATTATTCGCGCCGAATAAAGGAACTTACCGCTAACATGAGACTTTCCTTTATCATGAGAAAAGAACGCTCCTGGCGAACGATGCATCTGACTCACAATGACCCGCTCAACACCGTTAATCATAAAGGTGCCGGTTGGCCCCATTACAGGCATTTCACCTAAGAAGATCTTTTGCTCTTTTACCTCTCGAACAGAATTAATAACTATCTCAGGAACCTTTTCGTCGCTAAGTAATTGAGCGACCTCTTCGGTTATCTCAGTTCTGGCAGGAAGAAAAGACTTACCGGTTTGAGGATGCCGAATCTCCTCCATAATGGTCTTACCAACCAAATCCTTGGTCATTCGAGGAGTAATCTCTAACCGTTCGCGGTCGAACAAAATCAACCGAACCATTATTTTAATGGGATCGGCATAAGTCAGACCCTTTTGCCGACATTCACCCCATTTATATTTTTCTTTATATGCAACGAGTTGCCCAGTTTCCTCACAGACAACATCAGGACCGCCAAGACCTTTATATTCGCCCTCAGAATTTTCCCAAACTCCGACCTCATAACCAACGTACTCAATCCGAGCGTTGATATTAAGATCAGAAACTGGAAAAACGTCGCGAAATACCTCTTCTAACCCCTTCACCTCTCTTTTATCAGGAGGTGTATTGAGTTGCAAAAAGGACTCGAAAGATCTCTTTTGAATTTCAATCAGATTTGGAATCTGAATAACGGTTGGTATTCTTGAAAAATCTACCCTTTCCCTAATTTTTTTTAAGGAAGCATTAGAGGCGGCTTTGCCCATATAAAAACCCCAAAAATATTTTTGAGTTCTTTAATACGCCAAACGCAATAAAACAAACGAAGGCGACCCGGATCCTAAACTTACTTGATCTCGACGGATCCCCCAGCCCCTTCAATCTTGCTTTTAATTTCGTCCGCTTCCTCTTTTTTAACGCCTTCCTTCAAAGGCTTGGGAGCGCCATCAACTAAATCCTTAGCGTCTTTAAGACCCAATCCGGTTATAGCGCGAACCTCTTTAATAACCTGAATCTTTTTGTCTCCAGCGGCAGATAAAATCACATCAAACTCGGTTTTTTCTTCTACAGCAGCCGCTCCACCAGCATCGCCGCCACCCGCAGGCATAGCCATCATTGGAGCCGCAGCGGTAACGCCATACTTTTCTTCCAGCTCCTTAACAAACTCAGACATTTCAAGAACAGTCATATTATCGATAAATGAAACGATATCCTCTTTAGTAACAGCCATTACGCGCTCCTTTCAAATTCAAACGCTCTATATTTAATTTATTTCTAAACAATTTTTTATGATCACTCGACAAACCCCCATCAAGAAGTCCGCCAACATCAACTTTATTCTTTCGACTTCTTTTCTTTAATAGCGTCCAAAACGCCAACAAACTGACGAAGAAGACTGCTAAACACGCCCACAAAGTTCGTTGTCGGAGCCTGCATTGTAGACAACAATTGCGCCACCAGAACTTCTTTTGGCGGAAGATCGGCAAGAGCCCTTACCTCATCAGGAGAGATTTTTTTCCCTTCAACCAAACCACAAATAACCTCAGGCTCTTTCTCCGGACTCGTCTTTGAATAATCTGCTAAAGCTTTAGCCGGACCGATCACATCATCATAACCAACAACAACAGAAACCGGACCCTTAAAATCTGAATCCAACGTCTCAAAAGAGGTATCCTTAGCGGCAATTTTCGCCAAGGTATTTTTTACCACCAATATCTCAAGAGAACGCTCTCTCAAATGAGAACGCAAACTATTCATTTCATTGGCAGTTATCCCCTGATACCTAGCCAAAATGGCAGACGTAGCCCTGGAAAATTTCTCGTTCAAACTATCTATAGATTGCTTTTTAGTTTCAGTTGCCAACGGATCGCCCTTTCACTGGATCTTTAACCTAACACATTAACCCAAAAAAACCACATTTTTTCAATAATTTAGGCAGGAACGTAATTAACCTTAACCCCAACACCCATCGTAGAAGAAAGGGAAACGCCATTAACATACGCCCCCTTACTGGAGGCAGGCTTCATACGAACTAATGCAGACATCAAAGCCCCTAAGTTCTCAGCCAAATCCTCAGAAGAAAAACTCGCTTTACCTATAGAAGCGTGAACAATACCTACTTTATCAACCCTAAAATCAACCTTACCCGCCTGGATAGCTTCTATAGCTTTTTTTATTTCAAAAGTGACGGTCCCAGTTTTAGGATTAGGCATCAAACCTCTTGGCCCTAAAACCCTACCCAACTTACCCACAGATCCCATCATATCAGGCGTAGCCACAACTCGGTCAAAATCCACCCAGCCGCCTTGAATTTTTTGAACCAAATCTTCACCGCCAACAAACTCGGCTCCAGCCTCTTTGGCTTCTTTTTCCTTTTCACCCTTTGCAAAAACCAAAATCCTAAACTTCTTTCCCGTTCCCTTAGGCAAAACAACGCTGCCCCTAATATTCTGGTCCGCCTTTCTCGGGTCAACGCCCAACTTCACCGCCACATCAATAGATTCATTAAACTTTGCGGACGCATTCTCTTTCACCAAACTCAACCCTTCGGCCAAATCATACTTTTTTAGCCTATCTACCTTTTCAACAGCAGCATTCCATTTTTTTCCGTGCTTGGCCATCTTAGACTCAACCTTCTATTTTAATGCCCATACTTCGCGCCGACCCTTCGACAATCCGCATGGCCCCTTCAATATCATTTGCATTTAAATCCGGCATCTTGGTTTTAGCTATCTCCTGAACCTGATCCCTGGTAACCCTCGCAACAAAACTCTTATTAGGATCAGAAGAACCCTTTGCCACGCCTGCCGCCTGCTTCAATAAAGCTGACGCCGGAGGAGACTTAGTAATAAAAGAAAAACTACGATCAGCATAAACGGAAATAACAACAGGAATCACCATTCCTTCCATGCCTTGAGTTTTAGCGTTAAAAGCCTTACAAAACTCCATGATATTAATCCCACGCTGACCCAAAGCAGGCCCAACCGGAGGAGAAGGAGTCGCCTGTCCCGCCGGTATCTGCAATTTAAGAGAACCTACCGCTTGCTTCGTTGCCATAAAACCAAATCCTTTATCTCAATATTGCGCCAATGAACGCTATTAAACTTTTTCCACTTGAGGAAACTCAAGCTCTACAGGAGTGGATCGGCCAAAAATAGACACCATCACCCTCACCTTACCTTTATCCAGGTTCACATCTTCCACAACACCATTAAAATTAACAAAAGGACCGTCAATAACGCGAACAGATTCGCCTTTTTCATAGCTAATTTTTGGTTTAGGCTTGGCGGCCTCCCCTCGAATCTGCTCTAAAATAGTCTTAACTTCATCGTCAGGCAAAGGACTCGGCAACCCATTTGAGGCGCCAGGAAAACCCGTCACCTTAGGAGTATCCTTAATCAAATACCAAATATCTTGATCCATCTCTATATTGACCAGAATATAACCGGGAAAAAACTTTCGCGAAGTAACGCGCTTTTTACCCTGACGAATCTCAATAACCTCTTCGGTCGGGATCACAACCTCTCCAACCTTATCCTGAAGGCCCTTATGCTGAAATTGCTCCTCTAAATTTGATTTTACCTTTTGCTCATAACCAGAATAAGTATGAACCACATACCAAGCTTTAGACACTAGCCGCTCCAAATTAAACCTTCAAAAGATTCTCAACAATCATAGCTAAAAGGGAATCAACAAGCCCTAAAAAAACAGCCATTATAAACACCGTAAACAAAACAACGCCAGTCCCCCCCATAGCCTCTTTTTTGGACGGCCAAGTAACCTTTTTAATCTCAACCTTAACTTCGTTTAAAAAATCAATAGCCTTTTTAATCATAATAAGTACAGGCCAGGAGGGATTCGAACCCCCAACATCCAGATTTGGAGTCTGGCGTTCTAGCCATTAGAACTACTGGCCTTTAATTCCTCAATTAACTATTCTGGCGCCCCACCGGCTGAAAAATTTCAGAACGGCTCAAACGACCCAATTCATAATTTAACTATTTTGTCTCTTTATGCGGGGTATGCTTCCTACAAAAACGACAGTATTTTTTAAACTCAAGTCTACCGGTAGTCTTCTTCTTATTTTTTGTGGTTGAATAGTTTTTACGCTTACACTCACCACAAGCCAAATGAATAATATCTCTCATAGTTGCCCGATCTTATTAATAACAAACCCAACCCCAGATAACCAACACCCAACCCGATGGAGCCCACGATCGGGATTGAACCGATGACCTCTTCCTTAC
>CAYFMN010000019.1:54253-94826 GCA_964344185.1 uncultured Nitrospinota bacterium | reverse complement strand
AAAATAACAAAACAAACTTCTAAAACTTTATTTCAATTTTTAGAGGTCCCCATAAATCTATTATGTTTGAAATTGAATATATTCGCTCGTTAACATGTCTTTTAAAAATAAAATCGAAAAATCAATATCAAATAAGTGTCCGCTATGCTTTTCCTCTGCGGATTTTTTTATCGAGGGGGAAAATCGGAAATATTTTTTGTGCCCATGTTGTTTGATGATTTTTGTGCCGCCTAACTTTTTCGTTACTCGTCAAGAAGAAGTGGATCGATATCTTGAGCATGAAAATAATTTAGAAAACGAGGGATACGTCGCAATGTTTGAAAACGCTATTGGCCATGTTAATAGATCGTGCAGTAATATCCGTTGGGCTTTGGATTACGGGTGTGGATACGAACCTGTTTTAAAAACACTATTAGAGAAACATGGCTATGCAACGGATATTTACGACGAAAATTTCTTTCCTAACAAAAATCTTCGACAAAATTACGATCTGATTATTTCAACTGAAACATTTGAACATTTCAAATGTCCAAGAAAAGAATTAGATTATATAGCGTCTTTATTAGCCCCTTCAGGTTACTTAGCCGTTATGACTCAATTATATTCGTATAAAAATAAAACAACTTCTAAAGAACTGTTCGGGAATTGGTATTACAAAAGAGACCCAACTCATATCGTTTTTTATTCAGATCGAACGTTTGATTGGATAGCGGAACATTACAAATTAAAGGTTGTTTTTACTAATAATAAAAACTTTTTTATCTTACAGAAGCAATAACGCGAAGGAAGGATCTACCTTCTAACCAGGTAAGAGTAATGAAACGGTTTCTTCTAATTGATTACAAACTTCGGTTTTAATTTCTTCCAAATTGTCTCCTGATATTCTCAATAACACATCAACTTCCGGGCTTAAATTAGGAGTAATAGGAGAACCGCTATTACCTAAATTTAGTTCGTGAACAAGTACATCGGCTTTATGAATTATTGCGGCTTCTAAATGATGATTTGGGGCTCGGAAGGGGTCATGATGATAAGCGACGCTTTCTACGAGTCTTTCAGGAAGGTTCCACGCTTTTAAAATTCTTTCTCCGACGGTCGCATGGTCATAACCAAAAGCTTTCTTCTCCACTAAGTGTTGAGGAATTTTATTTCTCTCACTTTCTTTCAGGACGCCAGCCGAAATATCAGGCATTTTGTTATAAATGACTAAGCTCCCAATATCGTGAATCAAACCGGCTACATATAAGTTTTCATGCTGTGGAGGCTCCATATAACCCGCTAGTTCCTTAGCGGCTAAAGCGCATGCAATGCTATGACGCCAGAAGGATTCCATATCCACTAAATCTTTCAAATACCCTCTAAAGACATTAATCACAGAAGTCGCCAGGACCATGTCATGAAGTTCCTCAGACCCAACAATATATAGAGCATGCGGAATGGTTTCAATCTTCGACTCAAAACCATAAAATGGGCTATTCACAATTCTCAACAAACGAGAAGTCAACGAGGTGTCGCCACCGATTACGTCAGCAAAATCTTTAAAAGTACTTTGAGGATTTTTGACGACTTCCTGAAATTTGACATAAACCAGGGGCATCGCCGGTATCCAATGTTCCTGTACCTGCTTGTCTATCATAATGATCCGCCTTTATTCTATAAGCTTAGATAGAATTACATTATATTACACAAAATAACCTTTTATAAAAAAAAATCAACTTTTTTTAGAATTTCACAATTCAAAAAGCTTATTAATGTTGTCTTTCACGCCTAAAAACGCCAATTAAAATTCTGGAATTCCGAAATATAATTATTTTTTTTCGGATCATAAAAAATCCCTATATCCAAATTATAAAGAATACCTTAAGGCCGCCCCCAAAACATCATTTGGGAGAACATTAAAATTAACTGACTGATTTTTAAAATATAAGGAGTTAATAATATTTGGTTAAAAATTTAAAAAAGCCTATTGCGAATAAAAAAAAGGGGTATATCGTATTTATAAAGAATTACAGTTAATGGCTTCTTCCTAATAATAATACAAACAACACATATTCAGCGTTTTAGAGCAATAAAAAAACTAAAACCGCTTTTAAACCCCCTAATTTCGAGTTACTCAATTAACCCAAATGGAATCTTAATGAGAAGAATTTCCATTCAAAATAAAACGCTAATCATCTTTGGGATTCTACTTTCTATTTTGGCTGCTTCGGGTTTGCTCATTTATCACTCTCTCGAAAAAGCCAAAGAAGACGCTAATTTAATGGTCATTTTAGGCAGGCAGAGCATGCTTAGTCAATTAATGGGTAAGGCCGCCTTTGGCTACGCCATGTTCAAAGGCAAAAAAGCAACAATCGAGCAAAACATTGATTTTTTAGACCAATATATTGAATCGATGAGAAAACTTTACACTGAAATGATTTTCTCTCCGGTTAACGAAGCGGGTATAAAAATAAGTATGAACCCGATGAAAGAGTCCTCGCCGTCAATCCCTTTTCCGGCGACCTTCAGCCGCTTGATTAACCAGCAATTTATAAAATCTCCTAACCTTCTCGTGAATATTATTTCCGAAAACCCTGTAAATCCGGACCAAGGATTAAAAACGGAGCTTGATAAACAAGCTTATGCTTTTCTTTTGACAAACCCTGAAAAAAAATTTAAGCACGTTGCGCAAGCAGAGACAGGATCAACCCTTTCAGTTTATATAAAAGATAAAGCGACTACCAAAGAGTGCGCGTCTTGCCATTCAACGCTAAAAAATAAAAAAGTTGAAGTTGGGGATTTACTGGGAATGCGAAAATATCAAATCAACTCTCCAGACATCTCTGCGTTTGGGCTGAATGAATCTAAAATTGCGCTTAACGAATATACGCGCGCTAAAAATATTTTCACCAAAACCCTATCCGCATTTCGAAAAGGAGGAGAATACCCCGTTGATTTGGAAGAAAAGGCATTTGCCACTATCTCCGCCATTCAGAATCAAAAATTTCAAAACAAAATAAGAGAAATTCAAAAGTTTTTCTCAGACTTCCAAAAAGACGTAGAAACTTTAATTGGTTCGAAATCCAATTTTTACGATTTTCGAAAGTCGGGATTTCACATACTGAGTGGATCAAACGCTCTCCAAGCCAAAAGTCATGAATTGGTTGGAATTTTTAATCAAATTGCCAACCAAAACCAGGTAAATATCAGGACAACAATAGAAATATCCTTTTCAATAATATTTTTAGTATTGGTTTTTTCCTCCTATTATATCTTTAGGTTCATCGTTAAACCCGTTGTCGCCGTTTCTAACTACCTTTCTTTAGCGTCAAAAGGAGAATTTAAACGTAATGAAATCATCGTCGAATCAAACGATGAGCTAAAAGATTTAGCGGTTTCCACTAACCAGTTAAACAATAATCTACAAACATTTTTGGTATTCGCGTCGAGAATGCTTTCTGGAGAATCGTTTTATCCCAACCACCAACTAACAGGACAATACAGAACAGCTCTGGATAAAATTCTAGATCAAGCTAAATATCTGAAAAAACTTAAAGAAAACGCTGAAAAAGCGAACAATGCAAAATCAAGATTTTTATCGCAAATGAGTCATGAGCTTCGAACTCCATTAAACGCAATTCTAGGCTTTTGCCAAGTTTTGGAAGCTGATCGAAAAGAGCATTTGTCTCCAAAACAACGATCCAATCTTAATTACATTAAAAAAGCCGGAAATCATTTACTCAATCTAATAAATGAAATTCTCGATTTATCAAAAATTGAAAGCGGTAAAATAACCGTTTCCTTAAAACCTGTTGAGATTTTTTCAATCCTGGAAGAAGCGTTAAGCGAAATTAGTCCCATGTCTGAGCAATTTGAGGTTGCATTGAAAAATGAGATAACCAAAACTCCCGAAATTTTTGTGATTGCAGATAAAACCCGCTTTAAACAGGTGTTGCTAAATTTAATTTCTAATGCAATCAAATATAATCGCAAAAACGGCCGCGTAACCATATCTGGCTTTATTAAAAAGGATGGAAAATATTCTATAACAGTCGCCGACACCGGTTCTGGAATTCCAAAAGAAAAAATGGATAAACTTTTTGAACCTTTTAACAGGCTTGGAGCGGAAGCTTCTAAAATCGAGGGCACAGGAATTGGTTTAACTATAAGCAAGCAACTTATCGAATTAATGAGAGGCTCCATCAGAGTAGAAAGCGACGATCAAGGAAGTCTCTTTACCATAGACCTTCCTTTGAGCAATATTTCAAACTTCAAAAGCTCTAAAGAGAGCGATAGCCATTTCGTCTCGGAAACGGAATTAAACAACTTCATCGAAGAACAAACTACAATTTTATATATTGAAGATAATCCGGCAAACTTGGCGTTGATAGAAGAAATTCTGATCTCCAAAACTAAAATCAAGCTTTTATCGGCTCCTGACGCTAATATAGGGATCGACCTTGCGCGGAAACATATACCAAATTTAATTTTGATGGATATTAACTTACCGGAAATAAACGGCCTTGAGGCTTACAAACGTTTACAAAGTCATGAAGAAACTCAACACATACCCGTTATCGCTATGAGTTCCAACGCCATGGATTCGGATATTAAACAAGCTTTGGAAATTGGATTCCACTCTTATATTGTTAAACCCATTCGGATAAACAATTTTCTAAAACAAATCCGCGAAATATTAAACAGCATTGTCGCCGACTCTTAAGAAAATTTTTATTTCATTTTCCAGATAATTCTTTAAACAATTGAGCTCAAGTATCTATTTAAATCTCAATCCATAACTTATGGAACATATCTCTACCTCAAGGCGTCGAAGCCTTTAAAAAAAGATATGAGTACGAGACAGTCAACTGAAATATTTCAGAAAAGATACCTAATTTAACCGGAAATTAAGTACAGGCGATGTATTTTAGCTGGGCCCAATCAATACAAAAAATTATTTTCTAAATAATTTCCGCGTATTCGAGGTTATCATTTAAGCGAGTTTTTATTTGGCGAGCTTTTCTTTTCAGTTTTAACTGCAAATCGCCGATGACATTAACCGGTAAAAACTCAATTTCCCTATTAAGCTTAACTGAAACATCTAATAATTCGTCAAAATTCTTCACATCCGTTATTCTCTCTGACCAATTCTGGCTAGAGATATTATAATCGCTAGACAACTGATGATATGACATTGTTCTAATCCTCCCTATAAATTCTTTTGGAATATTTTCGGTTACAATTAATAGATAATTTTTAGCCAAGAGTTAGGGTTCTGTTTATTTCTTTATTCAACCTAAAAATAAGACCTTATTTTTAGGTTTTTGCCTGTTTTACTTTTAAAAACAGCGATTTACGAAAAAAAGATGAATTTTCAATTAAAGAAATCTAAAATAATTAAAAACTAATCTCCAAAATTTTTAAACTTTCTCAAATGGAGTCTTTCATGAAGACGTTCTTTTCTCTAATCTTTTCTCTGGCCTTAACAACATACGCCCAGGCGGAAATTAAAACACAAGAAATTAAATACACCGCCGGCAACGCCAATTTAAAAGGATATTTAGCTTACAACGACTCAATTTCTGGAAAACGACCTGGGATACTAGTCGTTCACGAATGGTGGGGACATAATGAATACGCACGAAGTCGAGCTAGAAAACTTGCAGAGCTTGGCTACACCGCTTTTGCGGTAGATATGTATGGAGAAGGAAAACTAGCAGAACATCCCTCGGACGCTTCCAAATTCATGCAAGCCGCTTTCAAGGATTTCGAATCCGCCAGCGCCCGATTTGAAAAGGCAAAAGAGATTTTGCAATCGCATAAAACGGTGGACTCAAATCGAATAGCTTCTATAGGATATTGTTTTGGAGGAGCCGTTTCTTTGCGAATGGCCCAAAGAGGATCTGACTTGGACGGGGTTGTGGCATTTCATGGCGCATTACCTTTGGAACCAGACGCTTCTAAAGGAAAAATAAAAGCTTCTATCTTAGTCGCAAACGGTTCGCAAGATTCCTTTCTAAAACCGGAAGCTGTCGCCGCTTTTACGCAAGCTATGTACCAAGCTAATGCAGATTTCACTTATATGAGCTTTACTGGGGTTGCGCACAGTTACACTAACCCTAAAGCCGACGAAATTGGAAAAAAATTTAATATCGCAAATTTAAAATATAACAAGGAAGCCGACGAACGATCCTGGCTGGCTATGCAACGTTTTTTTACTAGAATTTTTAAGCACTAGGATAATCTTGATTAATATTTTTTCCAGTTTATCGACGTTTACTTTTTTGATTGCTAAAAAAGATTTTCAACTTTAACTTCAAACGCCATAAGACTGCTCTAAAAACTAATTTACGGGGACTTCTAATAATTGGCATTTTTACTGATTTGCTATCGTCTAGCCCTTAAGTTTAGGGGTTAGGCTCCTGGCAAATCTGAACTTTTGAAGGTTCCCTTACTTTATTTGTCATTCATCGATCCTTTTAAAAATCGATATTTTATCATTTTAAAATGAGAGCGTACTTCAAGTTGATTCAGTAATTTTAGGAGATAAACATGTATTTACAGATAGGGCACAACGTAACCGTAGATTTCGATAAAGTTACGCATTTTTGTTTAGTAAATAATAGCCGAATTGATTTTTATTTTGGAGAATATAGCGAACCGGGACATTTCGATAAAAACGACGCGGAAGTCATTTACAAAAAGCTATTAACCTTAAAAGATGCAAAAAAAGTATCAGATTTATAATTAAGACAATTTGCTTAGTAAGCTTTTGAGGTGGGGCGCTGCCGCAAATAAAACTTTATATAGCAAAATGCCAATCGCCACTTTTAAGATATGGTAAACCCAGCGTCCCCTGGCGCCAGGAGCGACCTCTTCTAAAACATCTATAGGCTCATCATATTCAATGGCGTCAATTTTTTTATCTCTACGATTCATGTGAACAAAACAAAAGCTATTAAGAATAATCCCGCAGTTTATTTCTCTAAAAAATAAATTGTAACTCCATCTAAAAATAGATCAACTATCTTTAATTTCTTCCGTAAAGTTATTAAAAACGACGTTTTGATAAATATCTAACGTCTATTTAATTTTAAGAGGATCTCTAGTAATTAGCATTTTTACCGGTTTGCTATCGCCTAGCCCTTGAATTTAAGAACCAGGCTTCTAGTAAATCTGAATTTTTAGGGGGGCTCTCTTAAAATAATACAAAATTTGGTCAAACAACCCAAAAGTATAAAACTCAACAAATTATAATTAAGAAACGAAGATCTAGAAAAATTCAAAAATTTTTGATAGATATATAAAAAATCAAAGCAAATGGGTTACAATTTAACTTTGGAAAAACATTGAAGTTTGGGAAGTTTATCCCCCTGACAACTGGAGAAATTGATGGAAGCAGTTAAAGATTTTATGATGAAATCTTTTGTAAGCGTTGATCCCGAAACAACGGTCTTGGCCGCTTGCGAATTGATGGTGCAAAAAAAGGCGAGTTCAATATTAATTAAGGAAGGAATTGAATACGTCGGCGTTTTCACCGCAACGGATCTACTTAAGAAGGTAATCGCTCAGAAATTCCACCCGGAAGAATTTACGGTTGGCGCGGCTATGTCCAGCCCCGTTTACACAATCGATGGGAATAAATCAATGATTTCCGCTTTTTTAGAAATGCATCGAAAAAACACCCGGCATATAGCAGTTACCGAAAGAAAAAGAATAATTGGCATTGTATCCTTTAAAGATGTCGCCAAATATTACGTTGACAAGTTTTCTCCTAAGAATAAAGCTTAAAGAAACCTATCATTGAATTAAATTCATATTTAACAAACTAATCGCATACGAAAAAGTTTTTTGACGGCGTCACTATCCAACTCGATTAGTAAACTTTTCGTAAACGTAATTGGCTATGGACAAATCTTGAACTCCTAATCCAGTTGAGTCGAAAATAGTAATCTCTTCTGGAGATTCTCTTCCTTTTTTTATTTTTTTAACAATCTCTCCTAATTCAGCGTAAACGTTATCTCGAGTTATCTCGCCTGACTTCATTGCATGTTGTAATTCTCCATTTTTTTCACATTGCAATGTCGAATCTGTCACAACCTTAGCTTTTATCAAAAGCTTTGACGCCAACTCCTGTTTACCGGGCATATCGGAGCCTATAGCATTTATGTGAACGCCTTTTCCGACCCTAGAGAGTAACGGCTCCCTTGAAGGCGTTGTGGTTATTACAATATCAATATCATCCTGTTCTTCAATTTTTGATATGGACTTTATACTGGTCAAATTAAACTTTGAAAGGTAATCGCAATAGCTTTTCACGTTTTCTCGATTCCGCCCCCAAACAAAGACTTGTCGAATTCGAAAAGTCTTTATCAAAAACTCAAGCTGCAACCTTGCCTGTATGCCTGATCCAATAACTAAAACGTTTTCGCTCTTTGGGTTTGCTAAATATTTAGCGGCAACCGCTCCCGCTGCGGCCGTCCTATAATCAGTCAAAATTCCGTCTTCAAGGAGAATGCATTTGGGGACTCCAGTTTTGGAATCAAACAATATCATCATGCCTTGGGACGAGCTTAACCCCAGTTTTGGATTATCGTAAAAGCCTGATGCAATTTTAACGCAATAAGAAACGCTTCCATCTACATAAGCGCTTTTAACATGAGTCTCTCCACGAAACTCATCAAGCATAATATCTTGAGGAGCGGGCATTATTATTTTTTTTGACGAAAAGTCGATAAAGCTTTGTTCAATAGCAGAAATAATTTCTCGAATATCTAATAGTTTTAATATCTCTTCTTTTTCAATTATTACAGGCTTCATTTGCTCATAACTTCACGAATAATTTGAGTTCCTACTCCCGCTCCAGACAAAACCACCACCACATTTTTTCCGGCAAATTTCTTTTTATTTTTTAAAAGAGCGGCGAGAGGAACAGCGGCGGCCCCTTCGATAATTTTTTTATGTTTGTCTATCATCAAAAACATACTTTTTTTTATTTGCAATTCTGAAACTTGTATATAGTCATCCACATATTTTTCACATAAATCGAATGTTATTGAGCCTGGCTCCACACCTCCCGCCGAACCGTCGGACAGAGTTGTTTTATGTTTAACGAAAACCTGCTTACCCGCTTTAATCGAAGCGGACATCTCGCATGAATTTCTGGGCTCACACCCGATTATTTTTATTTTTTTATTATTATTTTTTAAATAACCGGCTATTCCAGAAATCAGTCCCCCACCTCCAATACACGCAAAAACAACATCAATATCTGGCAGTTCTGAAATCAATTCACAACCTATTGTTCCCTGGCCAGCCGCAATATGGACATCATTGTAGGGTGAAATAAATGGAGTTTTTCTTTCCAGAGCAACGTTTCGAGCATGGATCTCAACAGCTCCGCTATCTCCTTCAAATTTCTCAATATTTAGCCCATAAGATTGAATAGCTTCTAACTTAGCCTTTGCCGCCGTCTTAGGAACAAAAACAGTTCCTGTTAAGCCAAGCAATTTTGACACATGACCTACCGCCTTACCATGATTGCCAGTTGAGGCTGTAATAAAACCATTTTTCAACTGACCTTTACATGCAAGAAACTTATTAAACGCACCGCGAATTTTGAAAGAACCCGTTAATTGCTCCGATTCAAACTTCAAATAAACCTTAGCTTTACAACGCTTACTTAAATAGGGAGAAAACTCTAAAGGAGTTTTTCGGATATATTTTTTTATCCTTTTTTCGGCCTTTAGAATTTCAGAATAAATTTCCACTTCTTAAATTCTTTATTTTAGAAATAAAACTCCATAAAAAAACCTGTGCCAATTGGCGCAGGTTTTATCTATTTTTAACTTAGCTTTTGGAGTTAAAAAAAATTACTTTATAAGATCGTTTTGAAGCGCGTATCGAATTATTTCAGAATTACTTTTAACGTTCAGTTTTTTCAAAATATTCGCTCGATGGACATTAACTGTATTAATGCTAATAGATAATTCGGAGGCTATGTCTTTTTGCTTTTTACCAGACGCAATCATGAAAAAGATTTGGTATTCGCGATTTGAAAGGGATTCATGAACAGGTTTATTCGCCTCGTTGTCCATTTTTTTAACAAGCAATTCTCCTAGCGAAGAAGTGATGTACTTTCCGCCATCCGCCACTTTGTGTATAGCTTCCAAAAGTTGATTCGGGGGACAGGTTTTGGAAAGATAGCTTGAAGCGCCTGATTGAATTAACCTTAGACCGTATTGTTCTTCGGCAAAAATACTTAAAATAACAACGGGTAAATTTGGGTTAGAAGTTTTAAGGTGAATTAGAGTTTCCATGCCATTTTTTTCCGGCATTTCAATATCCATCAAAATTACGTCAATATCCAATTCCTTTACTTTTTCTAAAACTTCGTTGCCGTTTTCGGCTTCGCCAACCACTTCAATATCAGGATCACGCGAAATGATATGTTTCAATCCTTGCCGCACGACGGCATGATCATCTGCAATTAATACTTTTCTATTAGACATTTTCTAAAACGGGATTGCCATTTAACGGGATACTAATGGTAAATAAAGCTCCCTCTCCCGGAGAGCTGTCAATTGTTACATGCCCACCCCAATAGTTTGCACGTTCTTGTATTCCAAGCAAACCAAGAGAGTTGGAATTATAAATTTTTTCAAGTTCAATCCCTTTGCCATTATCTTTAACAGTTAAAAATAGCTCGTCGTCCGTGAGTTTTAAAGATACCCGAACTTCAGTCGCCTCCGAATGTCTTGCTACATTCGTGAGGGTTTCCTGACAAATCCTAAAAATAGCGGTTGATAATTGAGAATCGAGTTTTACTGAATTTTCAGGCAATTCTAATTTACATTCTATTCCTGTTCTAGCTTGATAATCCATACCTTGCCATTCGAGGGCGTCTAAAAGCCCACATGTATCCAGGATTTGCGGTCTTAATTCTGTGGCAATCCGTCGAACAGAATTAATTGTCGAATCGATCATACCTCCCATGGATTTTAATTTCTCTATAACAGCTGGAGAATCTAACTCAACCTCCAAACAGGACAACTCCATTTTTAGTCCAGTCAAAATTTGTCCTAATTCGTCATGTATTTCACGAGAGATTCTTGTTTTTTCATTCTCTCGGATTACTTGCAACTGGTTACTTAATTTTCGTAATTGTTCTCTTGAGTCTCTTAATTGATTTTCTGCCCGACGGCGATCTTCGATTTCACTTTCAAGTTCATTGTTAGCTTCCTGCAACTTGCTAAAATCTTTTACACGAAGACGTTCTAGACGATAAAAATTAAAAATAACTACAACTCCCAACACCAATACAATTATTAACAAGGAAATAAAAATAGTACGAAAATCTTTCATATCCTCTAGCATTACATGCTGGAGTTGCTTCTTAACAGATTCAGCTTCGTCTAAAAAGATGCTAAAAATCCTGTTATATCTTTGATCAATTTCCGTTCCCGGACCTGAAACTTCCCTTTCTTTCAATCTTTCACTTGATATATTCTTAAATTGCGAAAGACGTTTTTTTACATCTTGAACAATTAGGCGAAGTTTTTTATCTTTCAAAGGCAATATTTTTTCTTCTCCCCTTTCACCACCGTTGAGGATTGCCAGCACATACCACTCCGCAAGAGCATATTTCTTCCATACATCTTCTTCTTCAAAGCGATCCCCGTTTAAAATTTCCTCAACTAGTAGATGGGCTGTAGTTACATTTAGCTCAACTTCAACGCTGGCGTAAATCAATGGAGCATATAGGCTATTCATTCGCATTGAATACTGGTAACTAATGATCAGAGCCTTAATAACAATGAGTCCAATAATGCCAAGTAATAAATAAATCCACCACGGGATAGTTAAAACTTTAAACTTACTTTTAAACATAAAATTCTCTGCCGTTAAAGCTGAAACTTTAATAATACTTAAATATACCTTATTAACTCATAATTTTAGCAGAAATATCAACGAGTGGAATTAAACACACCTGCGGATTTTTAGGAAGGTTTTTAGACCTGAGTCTTGGCTCAGATTTGGAAGATTTATTTCCGGATCGGATAAAAGTAGCCTGGTAACTAAAACCGCGCAAGAAACTCTATTTTAAGAGGACCTCTAATAATCGGCATTTTTTTCGCCTGTTCCTTGAGTTTAGGGGGCAAACTTCTGGCAAATCTGAATTTTTAGAGGTTCCCTTAAGTTATATTTTCCTGTATTTATTGTTTAAGCGAGTCGCAATACTAGACTCAGATATTGAATCGTGCTGTTCCAAACCATGCACTGTCAATTCAAGACCTTTCTCTTTGAATGCCTTTATCCACTCATCAATCTTGGACATAACCGTATAATCTACAAGCCGTGTTCCAGCAAGATCCAGAGTAACCCGTTTTCCCTGTTCAAAAAAGCGATTGAGGTGATTTCGTAAAGAAATCCAGGTGGAAAAAATAGCGGCATCTCTAACAAAAATCGTGGCCACCTGATCATCTTCCTTTATGTCTGCATTCAATTTGAAAAACGAAAAAATCGGAACCCCATAAATAACATGGAGAATAATACTCACTCCAATTCCGATGGCAATTCCCTTCAAAAGATCGGTAGCCAATACACCCATAATAGTAGACAGAAAAACAATGAATTGGTCTTTTCCCAAATGATACATATGTATAAATTCTTTAGGGGACGCCAGGCGAAACCCTGTAAAAACCAATAGAGCAGCCAGAGCAGCTAGAGGAATATTGTTAATTACCGATGGAATTAAGGCAACACAGATTAGTAAAAACGCACCATGGAAAAAATTAGCAAAGCGAGTTCTAGCGCCATTATCAATATTTGCTTTACTCCGAACGATTTCTGAAATCATTGGCAAACCGCCAATGAAAGCGGACAGAGTATTGCCTAACCCAACGGCTAACATATCCCTATCCTGGTCAGTTTTTCGTTTCCAAGGATCAATTTCATCGACAGCTTTAGCGCTTAGCAAACTTTCCAAACTTCCAATTAGGGCAAACAGAATGACATATTTAATTCCCGTCTCGGTGGCTAAACCAGAAAAATCAGGAAAGGCCAAAGCATTAAATAAATTACTTGGGACATTGACTAAAAACTTTTCGCCTAATTGGTAAGTTTGATTATTAAATGTATAAAACTTCTCATCGCCAATTCCCACATATAATCCCATAGGAACCGTTATCAACAGCATCGTCATTGGCGCTGGAATAACCTTTAACTTTGGATTTTTTATCAAACTATAACCAGCAACTATTATGAGGCTGATCATTCCAATTGCCCCAACCCCAGGATTCATATTGAGGATAAAGGAAGGTATGCCAGCGAGTAACTCTAGCGGAGCGCCCTCTGGTTGTAACCCCAACAATATAGGGAACTGTTTTGCGATAATAATAATTCCGATGGAAGCCAGCAAACCGTGAATAGCCGCTACCGGAAAAAACTCTCCAAGGATTCCCAGGCGAAACACTCCAAACAAAATTTGAGTAACGCCAGCGGCAACTCCAACCCCCAAAGCTAAACGATAGGCTTGATAATCCTTCGCAGGATCCACTCCCCCTGTAAACCCAAATTCGGTAACGCAACCAAGAGCAATGACGATCAAACCAGCGGCAGGCCCCTTAATCGTAAGTTCAGAATTACTAAAGAAGGTTGCCACTATACCGCCAACAATTGCTGAAAGGATACCGGCAATCGCCGGGTAGCCCGAAGCCAGAGCAATTCCCAGACATAATGGCAAAGCAATGAGGAAGACCAAAAAACCTGAGAGGATATCGCTTTTGGCATGGATTTTTAGCTGACTAAAATCACCTTTAGGAGTTTCGGTGAGAACTCCTTTTTGAGCGGGAGCTTTGGGTCCAATAAAATTCTCTGAGGTAGCTTCAATAGTTTCCGATGGATTATTCATGTATAAAGCGGCGTATTACTAAATCAAAATTAATAATTTTCTTGTTGATAATGAAAAACCTCTTTCCTGCAAGTTGTACTGGAACTCTACCAACACAACCAAAGCCATAAAGAAACCAGATGTAATAGTTAAAAGTACTAAATCTAGCTAATTGATTCTACTAAAATTTGATCAAGAAATTAAGAACTTTCTGTTTTTTTTTAATAAAACTTGATTTCATATAGAACTAAAACCAAAAAATTAAAAACAGAAGAGCACAAAATTCGGAGACTAAGAAATTAATTCCTTATAGTAAAACTAGCTGAGATTAGCCTAAAAAAAGCTGATAAAACTGACTTTTATGAAGAAAATTAAACCAAATAATCAAAATTATAATCTATATTTTATTACAACCTTTTCGTTTTCCAGCTCACATAAACCGCTAAAAAATGTATCGGAATCGCTAAAGCCTTTAATCTCTTCCTTTAACCAAACAATAAAATCGTTAAATGTTGGAAATAGATTTCGTTCTGACAATAGCCCCGGAATGACATTAATTCTACGAAGCATTCTAATGGGCTGTTTTTTCAATCCTGTGATTATCACTTGAATACTTCTTTTTCCCAACATACTGATAACTTCTTCAAGCGCATAAAGCCCAGATTGATCCATATGGGGAACGTCTTTCATATTAAAAATCACCATTTTTATATCCGGTAGTTTTTCGGCGGCGTCTTTAAATGCGCGAGCAAAACCGAAAAACAAGGGGCCGTCAAAATATTTTATATAAATTTTTTCAGAAATATCGTCTGGGAATTTATGCTTTTCTTTTACGATGTCTTTTAGCGAAAGAACTGTAAGCTCTTGACCTATTTGGTCGCCCATCTTTTTCATAAATAAAACCGACGAAAGAATCATCCCAGCGGCTACCGCTTGAATTAAATCCACAAATATGGTTAACGCTAAAACAATAACCATAACCCAAGCGTCTGTCTTGGGTATCGATTTAATATGCCCTATTCCCTTATAGTCGATAATACCGATTCCAACGGTTACTAAAATTCCCGAAAGAACCGCTAAAGGAATTTGCGCGGCGAAAGGCCCTAATCCTACTAAAACTAATAAAAGCAAAATTCCATGTATAATTCCCGAAAGCCTAGTTTTACCGCCTGCATTAACGTTAACCAACGTTCTCATGGTGGCTCCCGCGCCTGGCAACCCGCCGAAACATCCCGCTACCATATTTCCTATGCCTTGTCCTACAAGTTCGCGATTACTATTATGCTTGGTTTTGGTTACATTGTCGGCGATAACGGAAGTTAGCAAAGAATCTATTGCGCCCAAAACAGCCAATGTCAATGCAAGCTCAACTAACAGGTTCAAATATGACATATCGTAATTAAAAATCGATCCAACCTTCAACTCGGGCAAACCTGTTGGTATAGATCCAATGAGCGGAACGTCAAACCCCATGATCGTTGATAAAGGAGTGATTGCCAATAAAGCAACTAAAGAACCTGGAATTGATTTCGAAATTTTGGGTAAAAGGTAAATCACAAAAATAGTCAAACTGGAAAGAGTTACAGCTTCCCAGTTGACGTTGGCTAAACCTTTCGGTAATTGTAGAAAAACATCAATTACTTTTTTCGGGGACGTTTGCCCCATAAATGGAAATATGGAAAGAATTATTATGATGGTTCCAATTCCACTCATAAACCCAGATACTACTGGATAAGGAATGTATCTTATATAATCGCCCAACTTCAAAATACCAAAGGCAATTTGAAAAAGACCGGAAAGCACAAAAATTGCGATAACAAATCCGAAGCTCTGCTCAATGCTTCCGTATTTTTCAATCCCAGTCAGAATAACTACGCTTGAGACAACCGTCATTGGTCCAGTTGGCCCGCTAATTTGGCTTGCAGTTCCGCCAAAAACAGCCGCAACAAGACCTAGTAATATCGCTCCATACATTCCAGCGGCGGCTCCTAAACCAGATTGGACTCCAAAAGCCAAAGCCAAAGGCAGCGCGACAATTCCAGCTGTAATACCGCCAAACAAATCGCCTTTCAAATTATCAAATCTAAATATTTTTTCACTCATATCAGGAAAAGTTCTCCACATTAACTCAAACGTTAGAACTATTTTTTTGATCTCTCAGGAAGGAAACTATGTAAAATAGCTAAAACCACCAAACAGAATCAACAAATCTTACTAAAATTATGGCTAAAAAATTTAGAAACTTCCAAGTTTTTATTTTTTAGAATTTGGTTCGATACTTTTTCAAAGCTTCCACAACTGTCGGTGGAGTATCTGAGCGTTTAACCGTTTAGCTTCCAGAATTCATAGTAAAACCAAACTCTATTTTCAGAAAATAAATTAAGCTATAATGTGCTATTCAAAACATTATTAAAATATTGCGAAAAAAATCGCAGTTTTTTTAGTCTTCATAATGTTTTCAAACTATGCAACATCCAAAATCTCCAATTAGAGTAAAAACTTAATCTGCGCCGCTCTATGACGCTTCAATGTTTAACTTTTATTTTTTAATTCCTTTTCGGAAAACTTTGTAATGATGCAAAAACTTAGAAACTTAAGCGTAGGAACCCAAATAAATTTTGGCTTTGGTTTTAACACCTTAATTTTGGCCGGAGTGATCATCTCAGTTATTATCCTACTCAAAAAATTCAACGTAATTTTGGATCGAGTTATCCACGAAAGAATGGTCACGGTTCAAACCACACATATGCTATTGAATGGAGTTAATCAATCTCTAGCGTCTTTAAGAGGCTGGATGCTTTTAAACGAAGAAAAATTTAAAAAGGAACGACGCCATGTCTGGAAAGATGAAATCATTCCTTCTGAAGAAGGTCTCGAAAAATTATCAGCAAATTGGATAGACGCCGATAATCTTAAACTGTTTCAAGCTGTTAAAGAGGATCTTGTAAATTTTGAAAAATACCAGCAAAAAATTGAAGATATTGTCAATACTCCCGAAAACTTGCCCGCCCATAAAATTTTATTTGAAAAAGCATCGCCACTTGCTAAAGAAGCAATAGACAACCTTACTCAAATAACCAATTTAGAGTTATCTATTAAAGCGGCGTCCGAAAGAAAGGCCCTACTCGTAAAATTGGGTAATTTAGAAGTTACCTTTAGTCTAATTTTATCAAACGTCGAATCTTATCTTCTTTCTGGAGATATTAAATATAAAAAACGTTACGAAGAACTAATTACAATGAACGACAAACGTCTTGCTGATTTAGGTTCTAAAATTGCTTTGCTCAACAAAAAACAATTGGCTTACTTTCAAAGATTTGAAATTCAAAGAACGCGTTTTAAAGCATTAACTACCAAAACTATAAATCTCCGTGAAAGCCCTGAATGGAATAAAGCAAAATTCTATTTAGCTACTAAAGCGGCTCCACTCGCCAAAGAAATTATAAACAAATTAGAGCAAATGCTAATTAGCGAAAAACGGATTCTAATTGAAGACGAACAAAACGCTGAGTTTCAAATCTGGATTTTAAAGATTTTGTTATCGGCTTTTTTAATTATAGGAAGTTTTATTGCCGCTATTATAGGCACCTCAATTGCTAAAGGCATTAGCGAACCTGTAAAAAATCTAAATCATGGCCTCAAAGAGTTAACCTTGGGCAATAGAAAAATAAATAAACTAGAAATCAAAAACAATAACGAAATCGGAGAATTAAACGAAAGCTTTAACAAACTTTTAGAACGAATAAGAAAATGGCAATGACAAGCTAAAATCTTGTTTTTCTAACTTCCTACAAACAGAAAAATGTTTACACTTATAATTAAAGATCACTAATACAAACAAATATTCCAAGGAGGACTCATGCTAAATCACAAATTGAAAACTGGCTTTTATTTAATTTTATCAGCGATTCTGGTCTTGGCATTTTCTAACTTCGCCGTTGCGAACATCATGGATTCGATTGGGACCGGAAGCAGCGGAACCTATGATCACTCCGTCGATAAACACAAAGATTTAAAAAAAGAGGGCAGCGGCAGTAAAGCCTATTCAAAACACAAACAAGAAGGTAGCGGCAGTAAATCGCATCACAGACCAATGAATTACGGTCATAAGCGAGAAGGTAGCGGTTCAAAATACGGACATAATAAAGCTGGCAGGCATGGCGGACATGCGAAATGTCCATTTACTCACTTATTACGGTTCAAGCATGAGTTGGGGTTATCTGAATCTCAAATTGCTACTATTAAGGAAATGCGTTTCGAATATCAAAAGAAAAAAATCCATTTTAAAGCCGAGAAACAAATCACAAAAATGGAAATTGACCGACTTTTGCACTCCAGGGTTATGGACGAATCCGCCATCCGCGCGGCGGGAGAAAATCTGATTAATCTAAAAGCGCAAATGATCCGCGAGAAGATCAACGCAAAAATTTCCTTGCTGAAAGTTCTGACGGCGCAACAAAAGGAGCTTGCGAGCCAATTGTACTCCGCTCATTAATTTTTTTGTTATAGATAAAACATTTAAAACTCGTTTTATTCCATCTTTCGTTTTGCATTTTCGGCATTATGGATTACTGCGCCGAAAATGCAAAAACGAAGAATACTCCCTTCTTTTCAATAAAATAAGTCCACACTCGGATAAATTCCGCCAGCGTTCCTAAAATTATTCTTGAATTTCCTCGGAACATATCCTATTTTCTAATCTATATAAACTAAACCGAAACCAGATTAGTCATCCATTTCCCTAGCGAGAGATATCAAATGAAAAAAATTGGCGATATCATGAGCACCACCCTTTTTTCCACAACTCCGGATACCTCTGCTTTTAATGCCGTAGAAGAAATGTATAAAAATAATATCGGCGCGTTGCTTATAAAAGCAAACGGGGACTATGTCGGGATTTTTACCAAAACTGATTGGATGCATCTATTTTTGGGAGGGGACTGCGATCCGCATAAAGTAAAAGTTAGCGATGTGATGAGTTCTCCAATAGTCACTATGGATAGAGAGGAATCTTTATCGAAGGCCACAGAACTTATTGAAGAAAAAAAATTCCGCCATATTGCGGTGACGGAAGCAGGTAAAATAGTAGGGATGTTATCTGTAAAAGATTTGCAAACCTACTATCTGCATTTACATGAAAAGACTAATTTCTAGGATAAACTCTAAAAATTCACATCTACTTGAGTTGAATTTTGCTTCTTAACGCCATAATTGTTTCACCTGTCTAACCATCTTCCCCAAAAGCTATTAATATACCGTCATTGATCAGTTAGTATTTACATCTTTTTAAAAAGAGATTGTTTCATGCCCTTTTTTTATCTGATTTTTTTTGTATTTTTCTTTTTTCCAGTTTCTTTAAACGCTGAAGAAATTGGCTCTGTCGATACCGCTTTTAAGATGTTAGGGCCCAATCACAAAATTGTAGTCGAGGCTTTTGACGATCCTGACATTCCCGGAGTTGCGTGTCATTTAAGCCGCGCAAAAACAGGTGGACTAAAAGGCGGCCTGGGAATCGCAGAAGATAAAGCCTACGCTTCGATCGCCTGCCGCCAAATAGGCCCTATTCAACTTCCCAAACAGTTGAAAGACGGTCAAAAAGTATTTAACAAAAGGACTTCGCTGTTATTTAAAACTGTACAAGTAGTGCGTTTTTTGGATAAGAAAAGAAACGTTATAATTTACTTAGTTTACAGCGATAAATTAATCGACGGTTCGCCCAAAAACTCAATTTCTACCGTTCCAATATTGAATTGGAAATAAGCTGGTACATTTTAAAAAGGACTTATCAGCGCATGCCTCCTAAACAATATTATTTTAAAATTAAAGGGTTTTTAAAATATGAAAAAGATAATTCAAAAGACGATTTTTGTATGTTTGTAAAGGCATTAGACAACAACCACGCCGTAACTTTGGTTCGCGAACATTTAGAAAAAAACGCGCCAAAAGGAAAATCCATAATCAACGGAATTGAGCAAAAAGAAGAATAAAACGACCAAAAATCTGAAAAGCGCTCACGCTTTAAGCGCTTTATTTTATAGATTACAGGCAACACGCCGATAGAAATCATCTAAAAGACACTCTAATTTAACTTCTGAAAAACGAACGTTTGGTTGACCTTATCTATTAGCAACCATATTCGTTCTAACAAAACTCACAATATAATCAATTCCCTCTTCCATGCCCTTGTTATTTTATGCTACAAGGAGCATATTGTTCAAAAAAAGCAGACAAATTAATCAGATCTCTTGAGAAATACGATTTCCAAGGTTTAGAAAATATTGCGTTTAATCTAAAAAAATTTGGCAATAAACAACTATGGAGCACGGCTTATTCAATATTATAACCTGTCGCCGTTAGTTCGAATGGCGTCGAGCGCTGAGAGCTTGGCAACCCTTAACGCCATTTACGCTCATTAACTAAGTGGAGTAATTAAAAATGGCACGGAAAACATCGGTTATAAAATCAGGATTTGGAGAGCGTTTAAGAAAGTGGCGCAAACTTGAAAAACTTACTCTTGAACGATTAGCTAAAAAAGTTGGAACGGGAATAACCACTTTATCCGAAATCGAGACAAATAAAGCATTGCCTTCGATTGAAACCTTAGCGCGCTTGCACAAAAAAACAAATATCAACATCTTCTGGCTTATGTTTAAAGAAGAAGCAATGACCCAAAACGAGGAAGATAACGATTCCTAAACATCCCATAATCTGACGAAGCCCAAAAATTAAACGATTAAATATTTAATTCAAAATTATCCATTAACCATTTAGCTTGAGGGTTTGAAATTTTACGGATACCGGATATAATCCAAAAGTCTTCAACAATGTCTGGAAGCGGTCCTAAATTCAGTAATTTTTTTTCTTTTACTAATTCAAGCCCGGCAAACTCTGGCAAGGGCACCAAACCTAATCCTTCAATTCCCAAAATCTTTTGAACGCTCGTATCCTGAGTCTCAATAGTCCTATCAATCGAAATATTATTGATGCGAAAATAATGATCCAAGTCGTGTCGTAGTTTACTGTGCAACGTTGGCAAAATAAACGGCTGTCCCTGTAATGAATGCGGGAAATTACCTCTTAAATGTCTAAATCTTTTTGTTCCAAAAATTGCAATTGGAGCGCTCACTAATAATCTTGAGGTAAATTGTCCTTCATCGGCAATATTCGGAGGAAAATTAGAAAGCACCAAATCAATTCGATGCGCCGCGAGTTCTCTGAACAAATAGTCCGCCGTGCCTTCCAATACCGTAATATTGCATTTTTCTCCATCCTGGGCGAAATGGATTAATTGCTGAATAAGCCTTTTAGGCAAACTTTCTAAAGCTCCAATTCGAACATTCGAACGCTTTGAAAAGCTTTTGCTTTCTATTACTTCTAATAATTCGTCTCCCAAAGAAAAAATTTGGTTTGCATATTCGAGAGCAACTTGTCCAGCTTCCGTAATAAATAGTTTTTTATTCTTACGATCAAATAAACGCGTATCTAAAATTTCTTCTAATGATTTTAATTGGGAGCTCAAGGTCGGTTGACCAAGTCTCAATTTTTTGGAGGCTTCCGCAATGCTTCCTTCATTCGCAATCGCTTGGAAATAATAAAGGTGGTGATAGTTGAGTAATCGCATAACTCCTCTTGATTTTATTTTTACGAACGGATGGATCAATTTATTAAATTCGTTTTTTCAAAACAAAACTACATTTTTATAAATTATAAACGATTAATGTAATAATAACCCCTACTAGTAAAAAGCACTAGGCAAAAATAACAAAAACATTTATTTTTACCCTAACTCCTTGAAAAATAAAACTTAAGTCCAAACTAAAAATCTTTGCAGGCAGCAATTTCTTAGCGTACAGTAATAATTTATTAACTAAGTGAAGTTTATGAATAATTTCCTCTTGCTTCTTACCTCTAAGATATATTTTTCAAAACGGTCAAAACCGCAATTGACGAAGTTATAAATTGGTAGGGAAATCAGAGCTTGAAAAGGTAATGTTGATTCGAGAAATGGTTTACGCCATTCGGCAAACTCGAATCTAAGGAAAACCTAAGGGGATATTTAGGTATAGAAAATGTTTAAAAAGATAGACGCCTGGATTTTATATCTTACCTTTGTTTTGTCAATAATCTTTGCGATAAGTTTTGGCATTTTAGTTAGGCAAGAACTAGTTGGTTTTCAAAAGTTAGGAGTTATATCCAGAACGGCGTTAATTCTTGCAGAAATACCTTATAATTTAAAACAAATTTATTTGGTCTACTCGACATCCGGCGCCTATGAGTTTGAAGTTAAAAACTCTCGATTCACAAACAAACCCCGTTTCAAAAAATATATTTCAACAAACAGAAACAAACTTCTTTTGCTTTCACGCTATGACTTCAATTCGAAGCAAAACGTCGTTGAAATAGTCGATCAAAATGATTTTTCCGTATTACACGCTTTTAATCCAGACATCAATCTTATTAATAGCAAGACCGATACAAACCGAGCTGAATTTAAAAAATTATTAATAAACAAAAAACCTGGAAGGTATTTTTTTTGGAATCCGTTGATAACTAGCAACGGATCTCTCATCTTTCACAGCGATTCTCCGCTAGTAAAAATAGATTTTTGCAGCAATTTATTGTGGGTCAACGATCAAGATGCATTTCATCATTCAAATGCTATAGATCACGAAGGAAATTATTGGACTCCATCTCATATGTTTCCATTCGCTGTAGATAAAGAATTGGTTGGAGAAAATCGTAATAATTACCAGGATGACGCAATCACTAAAATTTCGCCGGACGGCAAAGTACTTTATCAAAAGTCGGTATCGGAGATTTTAATCAACAATGGTTATAAATATCTTCTTTTTTCTCAGCAAGATTATTTATTTGATCGAATTCACTTAAACGACATTCAACCTGCGCTTAGCGATGGTCCTCATTGGAAGCAAGGAGATGTATTTTTAAGTTTAAGAAATTTATCCATGATTATGCACTATCGTCCATCGTCAAATAAAATTATTAATATTCTTACGGGAGATTTTTATAACCAACACGATGTTGATATTATTAACGATAAAGAAATATCAATATTCAACAACAATGTTTTTTTGACAGCTCTGGGAAGGAGAATTATAACTAATAGCGAGGTTCTCATATACAACTTTACAACAAAAGAGTTTCGTCAAAAATTTGCAGGGAGTATGAAATCGAATAATGTCCAAACAATAGAGCATGGTTTAAATGAAATTTTGCCAGACGGCTCAATGTTTGTTGAAGAAAGAGACGAAGGAAGAATTCTAATGTTTAATTCAAATGGAGACTTAGAATGGGAATACATGAATAAAGGAAAAAACGGAAAAGCATATTATTTATGGTGGTCAAGAATTATTGACGAAAAAACTTCTCTTAAATTAAGACAAAAAATACTAAATACATCATGTTCAAATTAAATCTTTTTTTTATTGTCATCCTCACTTTAATCAGCTCCCCAGTTCATGCATACATTGGCCCTGGTATGGGAGGCGGCATAATCGCGGCAACATTAGGCGTTGTCGTCGCCATTTTTGCAGCATTATTCGGCGTCATTTATTTTCCGATTAAGAAGTTTTTCAAAAATAGAAATCAAAAAAAATCGGAAAATGAAAATTGAAGGTTCATATTTTTCTATTCATTTTTTCCGCAGTTTCAATTCATATATTTCAATATTTCAAGTTTATAAGCAAACTTGAAAACTATTTAATAATTATCAAAAAGATCAAAAGAACGGTATTCTCGAAGAAAATATCCGACCATTGGAAAGAAAAAATAATTTTTAAATATTCCTATTTATTGTTTTTCTCCTCAGCTCGGATTTTATGTTTTTTCGCAATTATTTTAGTTTTTTATCTAATATTGAATTATATTTACCCCTTATTTGGATCTTATTTACTCACAGTAAAAGGAACACTAGAAGCGACGATTATTGGGTTAATTTACTTTTATTTAAAGAACATGAACCGTGCACAATTATAGTTTTATCCAACAACAAACCCACCATTTAGCGTTGGGAAATAAATTTGTCAAAAAATCCCTGTTTGAAATTGAAAAAATTATCTTCGAAAAACAATTATCAAACTCACAAAATGATCAGCATGTATTTGTCACTGGCCTTCCACGCTCCGGCACAACGATTCTTTTAGAGTTTTTATATAAAACAAATATTTACGCTTCTCTTACCTATAGCGACATGCCATTTATCTTGTCGCCAAATCTATTCTCAAAAATAAGAAAACAACAAAAAACTCCCTCTAAAGAACGCATGCATAAAGACGGTATAAAAATTAATTTGCAATCTCCAGAAGCGTTTGACGATGTGTTTTTCCAAACTTTCGACGAAAATGAAACCAGGAATAATTTAAGCGTATTTATTTCATTAATATTGAAGAAATATAAAAAAAAACGATATCTAAGCAAAAATAATAATAACTTTAAGCGTATAGATTTACTTCATTCTATTTTCCCTAATGCAAAATTTGTTATACCCTTCCGTAGCGCATTACAACACGCTAATTCATTGTTATCACAACATCGCAATTTTTGTAGGTTACACGAACAAAATAAATTCATATCGCAATATATGAATTACCTGGGACATTTAGAGTTCGGTTTAATCCATAAAAGCTGGCATTCGCCAAAGGATTTTAAAGATCCGTTTTCTCTTAATTATTGGTTGGAACAGTGGTTATTTTTTTATGACATGGTACATCAAAAATATTTAAATCACCCATCAGTGATTTTTATTTCCTACGAAGCTTTATGCGATAAAAAAAGCGTTCAAAACAAAGTGCTTGAAAAACTAGACGTCAACCTTAATATTGATTTTTCATTTTCACTATCATCAAAAAACATAACAGAAAGTTACGATGATAATTTATTAGATAAATGTAATATTCTGGAAAATAATCTGCTCTCAGGATCAATCTATTCGATATAATTTACCTACAAAACAACATATTGCATAATAAAAGGACCTACCAAAAAGTTGGTAAGCCCTTGAAATAGATCAAAAATAATTTAAGGGGATTTCTAATAATTGGCATTTTTACTGGTTTGCTATCGCCTGGCCCTTGAATTTAAGCGCCAGGCTCCTGGCAAATCTGAATTTTTAGAGATTCCCTTAATACCCAACCAGCAATAAAACAATAAACTTGATGCAAATTAGTCATTATCTTTATCCTTGTCTTTATCTTGCTCCATTAGCTTATCCTTCGCATTAAATGTTCCCGACAGGATCAAAGCTTGTTGTTTTGGAGGTAAATGAGCTGTCGCCGCCCCGTATTTATAAACTAACTCTCCACCAGTATGCCCTGTATTCGCTAAAGGGATAATTGCTATTAAGCTTAATATAGCCAACGCCAATCGGAGGTTATCCGAGTCTTTACGCAGATATCCTGCTAAAGAAACTAAAAATAAGGTCCCCGCTACCCAGGGGATTATTTCTCCCGCTTCTTCATGCTCTTCGATGACTCTCTCGGATACAATCTTTTCAACTTTTTCTTCATCATTTTCACCTAATTCAATGGCCACGATTGCCGACACGCTATATGCCAAAGCAAGAACCGCTACCAACGCCCAAACTTTTTGAGGCGCCACGCCTTTTTTGACGCCCCACCAAAAAATGAAGCCGACAAAGGGTAATAGAACTCCCAGCACAATTGGGAAGTGAACGACTAAGGGATGCAATGGTAAATTAAACATGATAATCTCCTTTTTTAAAAATTGACTTTTTAAAACTTCTAAGAGTAATTTTGGGCAAAAAACCGGAAAAAAACATCCGGTCTTTGGCTTACATTTTTTT
This sequence comes from uncultured Nitrospinota bacterium, assembly GCA_964344185.1. Lineage (GTDB taxonomy): Bacteria > Nitrospinota > Nitrospinia > Nitrospinales > JAJDAT01 > JAJDAT01. The sequence goes on along the minus strand of CAYFMN010000019.1, from coordinate 69,135 downwards.
CTTTTTAAATCAATAACTTATAAAGGGCTTAGGTCAAATGGAGGATGCCAAGAGGGTTAGTTTTATCCTTTTGCTTTTTTCGGGAATATTATTAGCGATGGTCGGGATGGACCTTCTGACAGATTACAAAAGCGGAGGATCTGGCTCTCATCTAATATTCGAGGGAATACTATTAGGTCTTACTACGGCTCTATTTGTTTGGTCGATCTACAGGCTAATTTTAGCCAAAACCGAAATCAAATCGCTTCAAATTAATATTGATAATCTTTTGCAAGAAAAGGAGCGATGGAAATCTGAAACCCATCAGCTTTTAGAAGGGCTCTCCGTAAAAATAGAAGAACAGTTTGGAAAATGGAAATTGACTCCTGCGGAAACGGAGGTGGGTTTTTTATTATTGAAAGGGTTTTCTTTAAAGGAAATTGCGGATTTTCGCGACACAAAGTTAAAAACCGTTCAACAGCAATCTCAATCGATTTACCAAAAAACAGGGTTAGGCAACCGATCTGAACTAGCTGCGTTTTTTTTAGAAGATTTACTGCCTCCTAAAAACGAGAGTGAAAGATAGTAAAATTCGACTAAATAAAATTGTTTGATTACACTTTGACTACAAACACGAAAAGCAAGGGTTTGACCAAAATCGGCTAAGCCCTTAAAAGTCAGATGGAAAACGATTAAATATCGCAAGAACCTAGCGGCGATAAAATTAAAAAATCTACTTACTGGAAAGGGGAATAGGTGACGAGAAAAAGAGCTACTAACTATTAATAAACTCCTTTATTAAAAAAATGTCACTCGATTTGTTTTGTATTTTCTTCTATGGTTTCATTGTCTTCTAACAGTTTGTGTTTTTTCAACTTATATCTTAATGCAGAACGACTCAGGCCGAGCATACGGCCCGCTTTGGCTTTGTTGCGGGAACATTCTTTCATAGCTTTTTGAATGACTCTTTTTTCCCATTGATTCTTGTAATCCTCAATTGAAAACCCTTTTGGGAGCGCATCTATTAAAAGCGCTTCAACAGAGGAATCCTGCTCATTTCTTATCTGAAAAGGCAAATGCTTCTCACCAATATCGCCTCCTTTAGCGAGGATAAGAGCCCGCTCCAGTACATTTTGAAGTTCCCTGATATTTCCCGGCCAAGAATATTCGATTAGAGATTTTTTAGCATTTGCCGTCATTTGAACGTTTCTCTTACCCATTTTTTTAGTAAGAGATTCAAGGAAATGCTCCGCTAAAAGAATAATATCCTCTTTTCTCTGTCTGAGTGAAGGTATGAAGATCGGATAGACGAATAACCGGAAATAAAGATCTTCGCGAAAGCATCCTTGGTTCACCAAAGTTTTAGGATCCTGATTGGTTGCAGCGATAAACCTGATATCGGCCTTTAGAATTTTCTCGCTACCCAAAGGCTGAAATTCCTGTTCCTGAACCAGACGTAAAAGTTTAGTTTGGGCCTGGGGACTCAATTCGGTGACTTCGTCTAAAAAGAACGTTCCTCCTTCCGCCATTTGCACTTTTCCAATTTTATCCGTCTCGGCGCCTGTGAATGCTCCTTTTTCGTAACCAAACAACTCGCTTTCGATCAATGTATCTGGAAAAGCGGAACAATTGACGGGGACAAATGGTTTTCCGTTCCTTTTACTATTGAAGTGAATCGCTCTTGCAAATAGCTCTTTACCAACACCGCTTTCGCCTATGAGCATAACGGTCGTTTCCTCCTTGGAAACTTTTGCGGTGTATTCCAGACATTCCGTAATTTGAGAAGAAGCGCCGATAATTTTTGAGAAATTATAATCAGCTTCCAGGTCTTCTCTTAAAGCATGGGCGTCTTCCCGAGACGTCTTATTTTCTTTTTCCGATATTTTGAGCGCGCTGATATCTCTCAACACTCCCAAAATAAACTCGATACTGTCACAATCCGGCCCAAGTATGGGAATATATCGAGCTTCCAGCCACATCTGCTGCCCATTATTTCTTGAAACTAATAATGTTTCAATAGCGCCTTCTATTTCTACAAAGGAGTCGCTATTTCGACATTCCAAGACTTTTTTCCAACGTCCTTCCAGTTCCTCAAATTTCAAGAAAGCATTTCGCAGGATATCCTCGCGGGAAAAGCCATACAACTCCTCACAAATTTTACTAAGGAAAACAGGATCGCGATTCTTGCCAACTAAAAAAAGGCCCTCTACCGCATGATCCAAAATTTGCTTCAAATCCTGTTCCACTTTTGACCTTCCCGTACAGGTCCGGTTCATTTAAACCGGACCGGTTTATTTATACCGATTTTCGTAAAGCGCTTTTGCTTCACTCTCAAATTTTACTACTTGCCATTGTACCGGTTTTTTTGGACCGCTGCCTATCAAAACATTTTTCTCTTCTATGGAGCTTTTATCTATTGGTTTAAAAGGGTTTATGGGGCTTAAATGTTTTTGGCATGTCTTTTGAAGTATTAAGAATTGAACTTTGAAAAGTTTTTCAAAGTTGCCAATGGCGAGGTTTTTTGTGCAAGTTTCTAATTGGCTTCGTGTATGTAGGAACCGCATTAATCTTAACTCAAATCATTTGTTGATTTAATTTGTATAAGGAGAAATATCATGAAAAAAACAAGCTTAATTATTCTGATGTCCTTAATTTTTCTTTTTTCTCTGACTTCTATTGGAATAACGAACGAAAATCCTCATGGATTCAAGGCTGGTAGTTTTCCTTATGGGTTTAAAGCCGGGGAAGGTCCTTTACCCTTGCCTGTCGATTCGGACGAGCAATTAGTTCGTTACAACAAGCAAGGTATTGAATCCTTTCTTAAAAAAGATTACAAGGCTGCCGTGCAAAACTTTCAAGCTGGCGGGAAGTTGAAACCAACATCTGCAATTTTATTGTACAACGAGGGGATTACTCTGGACAGGCTGGACCAGCACAAAAAAGCGACTTTACGCTTTCAACAAGCAAAGAATCATGCAAAAGAAAACAGTCTGATTCTAGAGTCTCCTATTTTGCAGGCTCATTTACCTTGATAAGGAGTATGCCATGACGGAAAGAGAAGCTTATCAGGAAAAAGTTCTGGCTTCGTTGAAAGAAAAAACTCATGAGATCGCCCAATTGAAAACTAAGGCGCAAAAAGCGAAGAAGGATATCCAAATAGATTTTGAACGACAAATCGACATTATGCAGGCACGATTGGAAGTGACTAAAGATAAGTGGAAACATCTGCAAAATGCCAACGAAGACGCCTGGGAGGATATCAAAGTAGGGGTTGAAGAAGCTCGCGCTAACCTCGAAGAGGCTGTGAAGTCGGCGGTTTCAAGGTTTGATTAATTCAGGCTTGAGAAACGCTTACATCACCAGCGCAACCAACCTCAAGAGTTATTCGCAAGATAACTTCATCAAGGAGGCAAACCATGTTAAAACAAAAACCAAACTTATTATTAATCGCGACCGCATTTGCTCTTCTATCAATATATCAGGCAACGCCTGCCATAGCCGGGCATTCTTATGATAAAAAACTATTCAAACTGGACGCCAGAAGCATTGAAGCAAAAGTTGTAAAACCGGGCGATGGCGTCACCTGCTCTAATGACTTTGCCTTGGAGAACATGAATGGACAAGATCTTGAAGTTCTAATGATTCTTGGCGGACAACCTTTTTCCAAGGAGCAGATTCTAAAAAATTCCGTTAAAATGTTTGATTTGAGAAAAAACCTTGCTGTCGCAAAACTCAACGGGAAGCCGGTTAATATGGACGACTGGGCTTTCGTTATTAACGGCAGGAATAATCAGAATGCCATCCGTATCCACTGTGCGGAATAAAACGTTTAGCGGTTTGATGAAATAAAAAGGCGGATTCAGAACGGGTATACTGTTTTGAATCCGCCTTTTTCTGTTTTCTATTATAAAACATAACCAGAACATCAACAAAGGAGACGTTATAATTATTATACATAAAAAATTAAATGGGGAAATGGATTCCCTAACGCCTAACGCATGATCGCCTAACATTCATGCTGTCCCGGACACGTGCGGTAAAAATGCCTCCAACCTGGGATATTGATTTTATCAGCTTTCTTAATTTTTTGGACACGAAATATCTTTTCGCTAAAAATAGCGTTAAATGATTTCTAAAAATAAATCCAGATTTATGATCATTTTATTTTTTATTCCTACGTAGCAAATGCTCATAAGGGAAATCATCTCTATCACTCTTTTCTTTGCGCCAATTTCTTCTTCCAAGTAACTTTGAGTCATTTGTAAACTTTGATGTCCGGCCAATTCTTGAACATCTTTTAAGCTTCCGCCTACCATTAGAATATTCCTAGCGCAATTAGTAATAAACGTTCTCCGGCCTGAATGCGAAGAAAACCCGTCAAACCCTAACTTACGATATAGTTTGCTAAACCAAAGCACAAGCGAATGAGGAACCATTTTAACTTCCCGCTCCGAATTAATAATATAATCATTTTGTTTCGGAAGAGGATTGCCCGAAAAAGTCTTTTCTGACATCAAAGTTTTTAATTCTTCAAGAGATTCTTTTAATTTTTTATTTAAAGGAATATTTCTTGAACATTTGCCCGAAGGATCTTTAAAGGCGATTTCATTTCCAATATTTCCTTCTTCATCTAAAACCATATCCCATTTTAAATCGGCAATTTCACTTACCCTTAAACCTGCCTTGACATTTAAAAGAAAAATCACTTTATTTCTTTTTGGATAACGGGTTGTTTCTAAATAATGAAGAATTCCTTTAATTTGCGCGTCAGAGAGAATTTTAGCTTGTCGAAAAGGCATAGGTTCATTCCAAAAATTGCGTAATGAGTGTTTGAGGTGATTTTAAATGCCGTTTAAAATCAAAAAATTGAAAAAGTGATTTTTAAAATAACGAGGTTTAACTTGATTAATTTTAAAAAACAAATTTTAGAAACAAGCCATATTAACCTTAAACTAAACATATTCCAAATATTTTAGGAGCAACATAATTTGGCGATAACCGACTAAAACTTATAAGAAAGTGCATATCACGATCATCCTCAAGTCTAGCTCTATTTCAAAAAAACAAATTTGTTAATTGAATATCTATGGCATTAAATCTAAATAGTTTTCTTAAAAAGTTATACATTTTAACAAAGTTGGAATACCAACGAAAAAGAGCAAAGGCTAGGTAGGAATATTATTGCCCTCTCCCGTGGCATTCCCCTACCAGAAATTGCATTGGCAGGTATCACAACTAACTCTCTTAAGGCATAATTTTCTTATTTCGACAAACTTTATCTATATAGTCTTTAAGGAGCTTCCTAAAAAATTAAATCAAAGACAATCATTCGAACTTTAAATAACTTGGAAAAGTAGTACCATCGGTGATTGCATCTGTTATTTGAGGTAATGTTAAATTAATTGCGCCTTCAAAATTAGTTTCTTTTAAATTAGCGTGTTTAAAATTTGTTCCCGTAAGGTCTGAGTTTTCGAAATGAACTCCAGTTAAATTTGCGTAACTAAAATTCGCCAATGAAAGGTCTGCGCCGCGAATCCGAGCGTTGGTTAAATCCGATTGAAAGAAATTAGCGCGATGCGCCCTAACTCCCCCCAGTCGAGAATCTCGTAAGTTGGCATATTGAAACTCTGCATTCAAAAGAAAGGAACCTCGCAAATTAACTTTACTTAGCTTGGCGTTGTGAAATTTGGCGTTTTTCAAGTTTGATTGAGTTAGGTTGGCGTTGGTTAAGTCCGAGTAGTCCAAATTTATGTTCTGCAAATCAGCCCCAACTAAATGAATATCACTTAAATTACATCCGCTTAAATCTAAATTGCTAAAATTAGCAGATTCAATCGATTTACCGCTCAAATCTAATCTAAAAATATTAAATTCCGAAACTATATCCTTTAAGTTTTTTATAAGAATGGACTTGTCTTGCGACCCTGAATATAGTTCATACAAAGAACTCAATAAATCATCCTTTTTACTTTTATCCATCAACTTTTTTTGAACTAACAGTTCGACAAACGCCTCTATAAATGAGATCAACTTAATATCTCCAGCATTCCCAACCATTTTTGTATCCATTTCAAAAAAAGACTTATACTTTATTAAACCAGCAATATTTCCCGTAATATTTTTTGAGTCAAAATGTTTTCGGTGAACGTTCCAATATTTCGAACACACTTTATTAGGAGGCGACAACGGGTCTTGCCTACATAATACCTTCCCTAAAAACCTTATTTACTTAAGCTCTTTTTCAACCATCTGATTTTCAAAATTTTCTCCCTAAAACTCTTTTTATTTGGGATGACTGAAAATTTTATTCCAAAAAGATTCAAATCATATCTCCTTATCTCAAAATCAAATAAATAAAACTAATCATCTATTTAATAATATTATATCCAGTTATTTATTGTGTCAACAAATAGAACTGGATATAATATTATTCAATTTAGATAAAATTTAATTTTAACGGCCTAAATAGTAAATGTTTTTTTAGTTTTTTAAATTAAATATATTTTAATAAATATAATAATTTTCTATCTAGTTATCTTATTTTAATATGTCAATCCGAAACTCAAACCACTTGATCGATTTAGAGGGAGTTAATCTGAGTGGAGTCAATCTTAGCGAAAGGAATATGATAGGAGTTAATTTTTTTAAAGCCCAACTTTTTCAAACTAATTTGACCGGCTCCAAATTAACCAAAGTGAATTTTGGTTTAGCTAATTTGAGAGGCGCGAAGCTAAACCTAGCGGATTTAGAGTCGGCCAATTTAAATAATGTCGATCTGACCTGGGCTGATTTACAGGAAACTAATTTCAAATTTGCCAATCTCACGGAGGCAACTTTTCGTTGGGCTCGTTTCAGGGATACAGATTTAAGGGGAGCGGATCTTAGGTTTGCCAGACATTTAACTCTGGAACAATTAAAACATTCACGTTTAGATAAAAAAACTAGACTTCCTGAAGAAATAAAAATCATTTGGAAAACAAAAAACACATACATTTTTAAAGAGCCCGTTTTTGTTTAACCGCTTCTAAAATCAATATTGGTAAATTTAAGCAAAATCAGATCAATGAATACATTCAGCGCCTGCTCTTCGTTTTTTATCCACCAGCTTTCAAATTTAACAATGGAAAAAGAAATGAGTTTGTTAGGAAGTTCTATTTACACGGTTATTTAAAAATGGAGGTAATCCCTTCGGGGAGGAGCGGTGATATACGATCCGGAAGTTTTAAAAAATTTAAAACATGTCGCAACCTTCTATTTTTTGATGAACAAAAAAATCGCCCATTTCCATCAAAAGCGTCCATTGATCTTATTCAAAAATAAGTTTAGGCGTCGATTAATAGTTTCGTAATTAAACTAAATTTTCATATGAGTCGTTCCTTTAAGCGCATTGTCGAAATAACCTCAAAAAAAAGAAGTCGCTCTAATGAGCTTTCCTCTATATGGAACCAAATATTAGACGGTAAAAGAATTAATTGCTTACTTCAGCTAGATCAAATTTCAAAAATCAAAGAATTATTACTCATCGAATTTTCGTCTTTGAATTGCAGAGAAAATCCTCGACATCAACATTCCATCCTAAAAAATGTTTTTCTTTGCGAAGATAATTCAATAGATCTAGGCAAACTTGACATAAATTTTGATTGCGAAAATTGGCCGTTAAAAGGAGAAGTATTAAAAACGGTTATAAAGGGCTTTGGAAATGAGGTTAACCACTTGCTTCGTTATCTATTAATGCCTATTGGAATAGCCCACCCGGCATATACTCTTTCTCAATCAGGTGGAACCCCATTAGTTAAAAGCCCACTTTTGGCGCAAAAAGCCGGAATTTCTTCCGAAAACCTTCGTTTTAAATTAGAAGGCGAAAGTCTAATAAGCGGAAGCTATAAAGACAGAGTTACGTCTACAGCCATATCCGCTATCGAAGACTTGATTCATTGGAATGCCCTATCGAGCAATCCCGCTTCAAAAAATATCCGAAATTCAATTCGAATTGGTTGCGCTTCAACCGGAAACCTTGCCATTGCAACTTTGGAACACGCTAAACGTTGCGGCTTTAAAGCTCAGGTTTTTGTTCCGGACGATTTAGCCGAAGAAAAATATTCCGCTATGAGGAAAGCTCTTTTACTAAAAGACGGCTCCCCCAACGGAGAAATTATCCGCGCTGGTAATTTTGACCAAATTAATGCCATGTTGACCCAACTCTACGACTATTATCCTGGGCTCTTAACGGTTAACGTTAATTTAAGACCTCGATATAAAAATGGAGCTAAAACTTTAATGTATGAAATTGCCGAACAAATGAACTGGCAATTACCCGAAACTTTTAATGTCATTATGGCTTTAGCTGGAGGAACGTCTTCGTCCAGTGTGGTTGAAGCATTTAATGAATTAAAAATCCTGAAACTTATTGATAAAAAGATAAAAATGAAACTTTGGATTGTTCAACCTGAAGGTTGCGATACGGTAGTTTCTTCGGCAATGAAAAAAGACTCTAACCCAAAGTTTGTAAAGAACCCCAAGAGTATTGCAGACTCGTTACTCATTGGATATCCAGGGGACGCCGATGTTCCGCTTAGATATGCTATTGAAAATAATGGAGGAGGATGCCTGCTTGACGATATGGAAATCGAACGGGGCACGTGTGAGTTTAATAAATCCTCATTAGCTCTTCATGGAACAGAGCACGCCGGCGGTCTTGAATGGGCGGGAGCAAAAAAATTAATTTTATCTGGAATGATCCCAACAAATGAAACATCAATCGTCGTTATTACAGGATCGGACCGTTCTAAACTTTTGGATTATTATTTTCCAAAACCCTCTTCTGGCGAGTATAAGGTTGATAATATTCAAGATTATAAGGATTTGATGAAAACGTTGAAGGTTACTTCTTAGGGGAGTGGAATTAATAAATAGAGAAAATCTCTTCGCAACAATTCCCCATAAATAGACGCTTAATTTATTCAATCTATATTTTATCGATAAGAATAGCTTATTGTCCGATTTTACATATTCGTGATTAGGATATTTAGCAATTATTGGCTACTGGTGGTTGGTAACAATAAATCTGAGTTCGTAAAAATGAATCTTCAGTTTATTAATTTTAAGTTTTTTTAGTTTTTTGCTTGATGTCCGCAATCGCGTGTGAAATCTGCGGAGTTTTGCTTCCGCATGGAACTCAGCACTCCTTCTTTTTTGCTTGAGCGCTAAATATGGATAAATCAAATATTAAAAGTTCTTACCAATCAGATTGGTTCAGTCAATTACTTTCTATTGGCAGATTCGCAATTGAATCCTGGGAAAAACAACTCAATTTTCTGCTTTTGCCGAAAGCTAAGAAAGATTCTATACTTTGCCGCGACAAATGCTCTCATTGTTGTTTCACTATGAAGGTCTGTACATTATCTGAGGCTATGCTCATCATTGATTATATGACGACTCATTTTTCTCTAAAGGAACAAGAACGTTTGAGGTTGAGAGTTGAATCCAACACTTCAACGCTGAAAAAATGGAGGAATCTAGGGTTATGCGAATCGGATCGCAAGTTTTCCGAAGCCGGAGGAATGGAGTGTCCTTTTCTTAAAGATAGTTCCTGCTCGATCTACCCAGTTAGACCTATTAGCTGTAGATCTCAAATCGCTTTAAAAGGCTTTAATACGAACCTTTGTCGACAACAACCTAACAACATCACTCCAAGCCGTATAAAAAATAAGGCTCTTACATTTAGGAAACTCATTCAAGCAAAAGAAATAGTTTCATGTTTTTCGGAAAAATTAAAAGCAAACTTCTCCTCCCTAATGATATCTGAGGCTCTAAGCCATTTGTGGAAGCAAGGAGCTTCTTATACCACAAATCGGATTCCTCAAAAAGCGATCAAAATGCGATTATCTTCTCAAAATACTTTTAAAGATCAATCCTGGCAGGATGATCGATTCGATTTAAAAATATTGGATCTTCCTTTAGTAATACCCGAAGAGGGGGAATATCCTCCAAATCTCCTTATTTTGAAAACAAAACCGCAAATAAACGATATCTATGGAGACTTTGTTTCAATTGACAAGCAACCTGAAATGGTGAGCCTTCACAAAATCCATTCCGGAAGTTTTTTTAACTGGGTAAAACGTAAATTTATTTGCAAACCAGAAAACACAACCAACATCGGTCATACACTCTGGATGACCGATTCTATGCAGGAGAGGTTAATGATGTGGGAAGCGGCAAAACGAAGTCACGGAAACGTTTTGTGCGCCGGTTTGGGTTTGGGAATATTTCCTCAATATACCGTTTCATTACCTCAAATCAAATCAGTCCTTATAGTAGAAAAAAATTTGGGGAATATTCAATTAATAAAAAATACCTGGAAAGCGACTCCTTTTGAAAATTTAGATAAAATTTCGATTGTTCATTCAACAATCGAGGATTATATTTCACAAACGAAAAAAAAGTTTGACACCATTTTTTTTGACACTTGGGACGCCCTTTTTCTTGAGTATCTCCCGCATTGTAATTTTTTAACCGACATTTCCTTAGGAATTTTGAATGAAAATGGAGAAATATTACATTGGGGATACGATTTAATGGTGCGTGATTTCTTAAAGCAAGCGGAAATTATTTTTTCATTAAAAGAATCATTTTTGTCTTTAACCATTAATGAAATTTCACGTATGTCGGTAGCGTTTCCTCTTTTTAGAAATTTGTTAATCTGGCTTACTAAAAACCCCAATTGCAGTAAGGATGATTTATTACAAAAAGCCTATCAACTTGGAACAGAACAGTCGCAAAACCTTGGAATATTAAAATTAAGTGAATCAATGGGCGGAAAAAAAGTATTGGAAAGGAAGTACAAAAACAAAAAGAAAATAGAAAACTCATTTCTTCCTCCCAATGGCTAATTTACTGTTTTTTATTAATTTCAAAAATAAGTTTCCAAGGAAAATCCATCCAAATTCTATAAGCCAAAAACTCTTGGCGATCTACTTAACATCTATAACGAACCTACCTTCCATTTCTTGGAAGAAATATCCAAAATGAACTACGGGCCTTTGTTGTTGAAGCAAATGCTAGCCACACCGCTAGCCAAAAACAAAAAAAGGGTTTACGGGTAGCTCCGTAAACCCTTGGCTTAAATTGTAAAACTTTCAAAGGTGTCCCTTAATTTTTTGCACAAAATGAAATACTTTTATTTGTCCGCAAAATCAGGAAATTTAGAAAAAACTAACGCATTCTATCAGTTAAAATGACACCGACAAATAGGTTCCCAGGACGTTTGCCGTGAACCAATCGTTTTTTCTCTCTTGACGAAAGTACATATAATAGACATCCAAGTTGATATTCGGCCATATCGACTTTGAAAAACCCAACTTGGCTCTGTTTTGGTTAAAATCGTCGGGATTGGAGTCGTAAAAAATTTCGTCGGAAACGAAAAGGGCAAAGTTCATTCCTAACCAGTCAAAATTCTTTTTGAGCTTCAACCTTTCCCGCAGTCTAAGACTGCTGTCGCCGTCAACACTCCTGAGTTCCAACCGGTTGCGCAGGGAAATTTGATAGACTCCCCATTCATATTTGAGAATCGGAACAATTTCAATTCGATGTTCCCGGTTTCTTGTCGTTGTTTCTCTAAGGGTTTGATAACGGTAGTTGAGTTCTAGATCAAGATACGGTAAAGCCCGAATAAAAACTCCCGGAGCGAAGTTATACAAGGCCAAACGGCTCATATCATCAAACAACCATTGCTCGGCCTTCAAAAAAACGCCTAAGTTATTTTCGAAACTTTTTTTAAAAACCGTTTCATGCCAGTACTGGGAATCGGCCGCCTCGCCTGCGATAACTTCATGGACAAAAAGAAAACCCGTCGTTAGCAGGCAAATGAAAAATCTTACCATTCGATCTATTAGCATTGAAAATAAACATATTTGCAAACCGGAAGCTTCTCCATCCGAACAATAAACATTTATTTTATTTGAATAGGGTTGATTAATTTAAAATGAGTAAGCAGCATTTGTACAAACATAAAATATTACTTTAAATACAATCCATTATAATATACCCAGAATTAACCTTCTTTATAAAATATAATTTTAACCCCACCATTACTCAAGAATTAGATAATGGATCAACTCCAAAATATTAACCCCACAACATTAACAGGGAACTATCACTGGGGATTAATAATTCTTTCATACGCAGTTGCCGTGTTTGCCTCTTTAACTGCGCTATATCTAGTTGAGTGCATAAAAGAATCTGAACCGAAAAACAAAAAATACTGGCTTCTGAGCCTGGGGTTCACATTAGGCGGCGGCATTTGGTCTATGCATTTTATAGGTATGATCGCTTTCCAGCTCCCTTTACCCATCAGCTATGATTTATTTATAACATTATTATCGCTTCTAATTTCTATGGCAGGAGCGGGTTTCGCCATTTTTACCATTCATGGAAAAAGTTTTAACAAAGAGAGAATTTATTTGGGGGCGTTAGTACTAGGAACAGGAATCGCTTTCATGCATTACACGGGTATGCAGGCCATGATTGTTGCCGCCAAAATGAATTATGATTTTCGCTGGGTTGGATTATCTATCATCATGCCATAGCGGCTTCTTGGGCCGCCCTTGCAGTTGTGACTCAATTTGGAAATCAACCCGGACTTAAAAGTTTCTCTATAAAACTATTTAGTTCTCTTATTCTAGGATTGGCCGTGGCGGGGATGCATTACTCTGGTATGGAAGCCGTTCAATTTATTCCTAATCACAATCTCCTTTTACCCTTGGCGATTCAAACCAATCAAAGAATTTTAGCTGGAGGCGTATCCGTTGTTACCCTTGTTATTCTGGCAATAGGAATTTTAACGGCATTGGCGCAAACAAAAATTAGAACTCTTGAAAAAATAACCATGGTTCTGGAACAAAAAGTTGCCGACCGTACCAAAGAATTAAATGAAAAAAACAAAGAGTTGGACCGCGCGCTCTCCCAGGCAATCGAATATGCCGCGCTGGTACAAAAAGGTTTTTTACCGGAAAAGGCTCCGCATTTTCCAGACTATCAAATATCGGCAAAGACAATACCCGCACGCACGGTAGGCGGAGATTTTTATGATTTTATACCATTGGGGAATAATCAATTAGGGATTCTATTAGGAGACGTTTCTGGTAAAGGGGTTAAAGCAGCGCTTTATATGGCAAAGCTGGTTAGCGACTTTCGGTATATTTCCCAAAGTTATCATGAACCTGAATTAATTATGAAACAAATAAACGAACGTCTTTTCAAAAGATCGGAAGGAGGTATGTTTGCAACAGCAATCTTCTGTAGGCTAAATATGAAAGAAAAAACTCTAACCATCAGTAATGCCGGACACCCTGGATTACTTGTTAAGAATCAGGATAGAACCATTTTCGAAAAAGGGAAAGCGCATGGCCCTCCACTAGGTATCCTCCCTAACAGTCATTTTTCCAAAGAAGATATTCAACTAAAACCCGGCCAGTTAATTTTTGCTTATACTGATGGCGTAACCGAGCCTCAAAACCTCCAAAAAGACCAATTCGGCTTAGAAAGACTTCAGTATGTTATTTCACAAAACGACGATGACCCGAACAAATTAATTGATCATCTAGAAAAAAGTATTAAACAATTCGTCAATTCTTTAGAATCTTTTGATGATTTAACTTGTTTAGCCTTAAAAGTTAAATAAACAACATAAAATCAACGGATACTCTTAGGTTAAACCCAATTTTGATAGATTATGAAACGCGGAGTGCAATTTCTTACGTAAATAGTTCCTGATTTTTATCGCTTTATCGGAATTTAGTTTTAGATGGTCCGTATCGCCCAGCGCGGTAACTGTAAAACCGTGATTGGCATGGCCAAATAGCTTCCTGAGAAGCGGATCAAAAAATTTACGATCCAAATGATGCACATGATCTTTTTCTCGCCGCTGAATTATTTCCTCCATTCTTGTCAATGCTTCGGAACACTGTTTCATTTTCCTTTTGGTGTGCTTAAGATATCGCGCGGTGAACTTATCGTCGAAAGTGTCTAAAATCGCTTTCGCCTTATCGATAGTGGGATGGTGTGAGAATTCATAGATCGAAATTAAAAAGACTGCGGTAGCGCTTTCCTGGTTTAAGTCGACGGTAACCGCTTCATTTCGCCGTTTTCCGCTAGGCAGGTGACGTAGTCCGATTCTGTAAGTCGGCCCATGGCCAGTATCGGTTGAAGCGCTTTCTTCCATTTCGCTTGCTTCTGGAACCATTTCCTCAGCCATAAAAAAGCTCCTTTTTAGAGGTCTTTGCTTTAAAAGAAATCCTGAAATCACTCAATGCTCGGCGTTTGAGTAATCAGTATTTTTTATTCGAAAACCAAGTTAATTTGGGCTAAATGGAGAGGAGTTAATTGGAAAATGAGCGCTACGGGAAACAGATTCGTTATTTTTTCGAATAAAAAATCCTCATTTGTTTCTTACCAAAATAAATTATTACAATCAAGGAAAATACGCTGGGTTTGAAATAATCTAATAAAGGTAAATCCGGAAACGGCAAGGTTCAGGAACAAAAGTAAAAGCGGATGAACCGGGGCCGGGCCAAAAATGAGCTTTCGGCATGAATATGCTAAGATACTCAACAAATCGAACTAGAAAAAATTGAGGTGTTCGAAATGAAAGTCGGTGTTTTAGAATTGATTTCCGATACTGTCTCAAAAAATTGGGTTGAATCTCTGCATGGATTTTATTTCAGAAAACAATATTATGGCACCATTCCACAAGCCGTCGCTGTCTGGTGCAAACAACTCGGGCACGAAGTATTTTATTCCACTTTTTATGGCCAAAAAAATCCAAAAAATTTGCTTTAAAAATGGCAACCTAAACCCAGCGTGCCAAACAGCAAACTTAACTGGGAACGGCAAGGCCGCTTGGAGGA
>CAYFMN010000019.1:51451-54243 GCA_964344185.1 uncultured Nitrospinota bacterium | reverse complement strand
ATTTGCTTCCAAACGATCTCGATGTCGTTTTCATTTCTGCATTCACGCAAGCAAGCGCCCTGGCTTATGCCTTAGCAAAACTTTTCCGTAAAGAAAAAACTCGGACGATTATCGGAGGCCCCCATGCCAAATCATTTCCGAAAGACTGCCTGCGTTTTTTCGATTTAGTGGTTAAAGATTGCGACAAGGTCCTTATTGAAGATATTCTTAAAAACCGATTTGATCCGCCTATGATCGTTTCCAGTGATCGTCCTTTATTAGATGTTCCGACCGTAGAAGAGCGATTACCGGAAATTTCCAAGGCGGCTTTTGTCCGCGGACGACCTGGTTTAACAAGTTGCGCCTCTTTATTATCGAGTGTGGGATGCCCCTACCTCTGCGACTTCTGCACTGATTGGAACAAAGATTATATACCTTTGTCTCTTGAACGGTTGGAAGCAGATTTAAAATTTCTTGCGGAAAACTTTCCCGAAGTTATGGTGATGTACCATGATCCTAACTTCGCCGTCCGATTTGATGAAATCATGCAGGTGTTGGAATCCTTACCCAAAAAAGGCAGGAACCGATATTTGATGGAAAGTTCCCTTTCCATTCTCAAACCCTCACGGTTGCACCGTTTGCGGGAAACAAATTGCGCCTACATCGCTCCGGGAATAGAATCCTGGTTGGATTATTCCAGTAAGGCCGGGACGGGCGCTAAAACAGGCCGGGAGAAATTGGAACAAGTAGTCAGTCATTTTAAATTGCTTCGAGAATTTGTTGTAGACTCCCAGGCAAATTTTATTTTTGGAGTTGATGTCGATAAAGGCCGGGAACCTGCAGAACTTACAAAAGACTTTATTCGCAGCCTTCCCAATGTTTGGTCTACCGTCCATATTCCCATGCCATTCGGAGAAACGCCACTGTTCGAAAATCTTATGGCCGAAGGCAGAGTATTAACGGCTATGCCGTTTTCCTTTTATTATCAGCCCTATGTGGTGACCGTCATGAAGAATTATTCGCCTGTTGAGTTTTACGAACATCTAATTGATATGTACTCTTTGATTGGCGATAAAGTAACGCTCGCGAAACGATTTTTATCTGAGTCTCCAGTCGCGTTAAAGGTTGTTTATATGGTTCGCACGTTTTATTTGCGCCAGGATTTGAAAGAGATGCGGCGAATCCGAGACATGTTGAAAACAAACTCGGAATTTCGAAAGTTTCATGAGGGGCGTTCGAACCGTTTACCCGAGTTTTACCAAAAAGTTTTACAAAACAAGCTGGGAGATTTTGCCGAGCTGATTTCCCGCCAAGACCAAATTCCGGTTCTTCATTAAAATGAATGCGACCTTTCCCTATAAACAGGACGGTTAAAAAAAGAAAATATTTTTAAAATAGATCTTCCGTAGTGAAAGTTGCTACCCAGGCATAAAAAAAGGACTTAATGGAAATCCGTTAAGTCCTGGTTGCCCGAAGCATATCCTGAGATACTCGAAGGGTCGAAGTAGTAGTCGACCCGTCAGGATTGAACCTGTCTCCCCTACTGCCAAAGCATAATTAAATACTTTTAAAACTTGCAAATATCATTTTTTTAATAGTCTGCTTGTGGTTTTTTCCTCCACTCAAAACAAGGTTCGATAATCAATTTTAAATCAGAATAAAAATCCGCCAATATAAAAGCTGGTTTAATGGCCCTATTTGATGGCGTCTTCTAACTTTTTCTTTAAAACTTTTATTTCTTCAACCAAGTTTTCTTTTTCTTTGTTGGTTTGCTGTAACTCTTGCGCAAGGGATTTTATTTTATTTTCATAATCTAAAATCCTGGAGCCTATCTCAATACGACTACGTAACTCATCAGGCTCCAGTGGGTTAGACAGAAAATCGTCGGCCAGAGCCACTAATCCTTTTATGACATCTTCTACCGAACTCTTAGCAGTCACTAAAATAATATAAAAAGGAATATTAATGTCGGTTTTAACCTTTTTGCATAGCTCCAGGCCATCTATACGAGGCATCATCCAATCAATCAATGCAATTCGAGGTGGGGAAACATCGTTTAACGCCGACCAAGCCTCTTCGCCATCTTTAGCGAAAACAGGTTGATAGTCCCATTCAGTCAGTAAATCGCCAAACATGGCTCGGATGTTTTCTGAATCGTCGGCAACAAGAATTTTCATGGATTATCCGGACTAAGTAAACAAACTCATTCATCTCGGTACTTCGAAATTTTATCGTTTAAGTTTAGTTTAAGTAATTAAACTTATCAACCACAAACAGTATTTCAATCGAGTTATTTCGCCCAAATTATCTAATACATCTTTGTTTTTGAATTTTTTGATTACCTTCAGAGAAAGAAAAACAAAAAAAGGACCTAGTCAAAATTGACTAAATCCTTTATATAGTGGCCGAAGAGCCAGATTTGAACCTGGGACCCCCTGCTCCCAAAGAACGAAGAGAATTTAAAGATTTTTTCGGAGGGGTTCTAGTGAGTAAAGTGGAATTTAAAACTTGACTGTGGTCAAGTTATAAGAGTTGTTATCAGTTTCGTTTACGTTAAATTTAATTTTGCCGCGATGAAAAGTTCCAGTTGTAAAAACTTCTTTAATGCAGGAATTCTGTTTTAGGAAAAGTCTGGGTCGGCGTCAAATCAAAGTTTAGAAATTCATCAAAGAGAATTGATTTTCGAACTTCAATGGGCTGAGTAAAATCGTCTTCTTTAGTAAGTTCTCGGCTTTCAAGCAAACCAAATCCAACAAGAGGCTCGACTACCGTTTTCTTAACTAACCATTCGACATTATCTTTAAGCGGAGTTT
>CAYFMN010000019.1:31105-51441 GCA_964344185.1 uncultured Nitrospinota bacterium | reverse complement strand
TAGGAACCTTTTCCAAAACAATCGGCAATAAAACTTTGCGGGCTATAGATTCAGGCTTAGTCCAATCTGAGCATAATTGGCCGGTCATGTAAATTGGAAAACCTATCGTATCTTGATAACCGGGTATTTCTTGAAACCGGGTTAAATAGAAAAGGTTTAGCTTTCTATATAACGTCAAAAACAGGAGATTGAATAATTGACCGGCTTTATTTTCAGCCAGTAATTCTTTTCCTCGCTTTGAAACTTTTAGATTCCCCTTATATTTACGGACAAGCCCTGCCATCTCTAAAAGAATTCTAGGAATATGAACTTCAAAGCAATCATCTTCGTTAATAACTTTATTATAAGTAAGCAATCGGTCAAGCGAGTCTTTAGATATAACCATTACACCAAGCATTTCTTTGATGAAATTTCGATTCAAGTTTCCCGTTTTAGTCAACTTCACGCCATCGGCTTTAGCTATAGCTGACAGCATGGCTCTGCAATTATTGAAAATGGTAGCTCCTTGTAATTTATCTAAAGCCAAACCTTTGTTAAATTTAATAACGGCGTTATGATCGCTCCAATCACTTTGACATAAAAACTGAACTTGAACGGGAGATAAGCCGCCTAATTCAGGTTGAGGGGTTAAGTTATAAGTCTGAAGTCTTTGAATAACGACTTGTTCAAATTCTTCTATATTGGAGTATTCGTTTTCTTTGATATCTCCGATTATGGAAGCCAGCGTATTATCGTATTTGGGTTTCTCAAAACCACAGGCCTTCAAAAGATTATCGATGCGGTCATAAATACGATTCAATTCATTTTTACGTTCAACATACATCGTTTCCTCAGCCTTGTCTAAAATAAAACCCGCAAATTGATCCAGCTCTTCAGGGGTAAAATTAAAGTGCAAATCCCATTTGGTGGCTGGAGTGATAGCGATTCGTTCTAACAAATGAGGCAGGGCGATATCGAGATCGAGTAATAGCTTTCGCTCTTTTAAGGTGAGTTTGAGATTAATAGTATTTGACGAATCTAATGATTTTGACTTCTTAGTCATTTAAAAAAAAGAATTCTTTACGGCGGTAAAGAGTTCGGCTTGATTTAGAAGTTTGCCTTCTTTATCAAGATTTAAATACTTATTTAATAAACAAAAGTAATAAGTATTTGAGCAATCCAAATTCATGGATAAAATCAAAAACTCCAATTTTCTTTTTCCATGAATTTTTCTAAGTTCATACAAATAATATTAAAATGCTCACAGATATTAGGAATTTTAGCAGCATTGGGTTTCTTTTTTTCTAAAGTTACAACGCAAGCACCATAGTTAAAAGCTTTCGCTATTACAAATGGATCAGCATTAAGTCCCCCTTTTAGAATTTTTTGCTTTTCGATATTATCGCGGAAATGAGGAATGGCATAAATTTGTTTTATAAACTCGGCTTCTTTAATATTTGGAATCTCAAAAATATCTTCATGTAACTTAGCCCATTTATATAAATCATCATCCTGCTCTTCGATTTCACGAAAGCTTTCCCGTGTAGATATTATTTTATTATTTGCAATCAAGGAATCAAATTTTTCCCATAACGTTGGGAATCTCTTTCTATAAAAATTTCTGGATAAAATTATTAGAGGAGAAGTATCAAATACATAAATCATGCTCGTCCCCCAAGAAATTTATCTTCAAACTTGCTAATATTCTTGGGCTTAATGTTCAAATATTCTGCGAGCTTTTCAGCATTTATTTTATTTTGGTGAAATTTACTTAGGGCTAATTGAGTGTAAGTTTTTCCAAGGTAAATTATTTGAGTAAAGTAATAATCGCCTCCCGCCCCTTTTTGAGGTGGTTGAGCTTCCCCCTTCCATTCTTCAATTTTTTTATTATAGTAATCTTGATCAATTCTATTTCTATCTAAAAGTTTTCTTAAAATTACTTCTCGACTAACTTTGAATTTGTCAGACAGTTTTCTTATATTTTTCTCATCGAACAAAGAAACCTCATTAATTAATTTTGTAAATTCACTTTTAGGTACTAAAAAGTCACCCGCGAATTTGTTACAAAAAACCTCAATTTTCTTTTGGTCTCCTTTTAGGTGCCTTATATAATCGTTATTTTCCTTATCAACTCCACTTATTCCAAATAACAAATGGCCTAGTTCATGAAACAACGTAAAAATCTGTCTTGTTTTGGAGTTACTATTGTTAATATAAATAATAGGAAATTCTTTATCAAAAAGACAAAAACCCGAGAACTCTGAGGTCTTAAAGGAATCCTTAAAAACAAAAATACCGTGATCAATTAAAACTTCTCGCCAAGCTTCAAATGCAACATCAAAGTTATTCCATGAAAACTGTTGTTCAAGTGTTACGCCTAAATAAGACCTAACCTCAGATACAACTTTAGAAAAAGATGTACCAACTTTAATTTCTAAATCACTTAAAATTAGTTTTTTAGATTGATTAACACCTTCATTTAATTCTTCAAGATTAATTTGCATAGCCTTGGCTTTATGCAAAATTTTCTTTAAATGAGCGGGAATCTGTCGAAATTCAAAATCTGGAAGAGTTCTAAACGATTTATTGATGGGTTCAAGCTTGGGGGGATCTGGGAAAAAAAATACAGCTAATGGGCATTTATATTTATTAGAAAGTGCCTCAAGTTGCTTATATGTTGGAAATGAGTCTCCTTTTTCCCAAGCTTCAATTTTTTTATATTGCTTGGAAATGTCATCAACCGTATAACCAGCTCTTTCTCTTGCCCATTTCAGTACAGTTGGCGTTATAGGAATTTGTTCACTCATCAGATTATTTTCATTTAAACTTTATAAAAATTTTCCCACTTTTCTAATAAAGCTACTTTTACTTATCTTATCAAGTTTTAACATGTTTTAAACTGAGGATCACTTTTTATCTGGTTCTAAATTCCGACACCTCCGACTATTTGGCATAATTTGACTACATTTTGACTACATCAAAAAAAAGGACCTAGCCAAAAATTGACTAAGTCCTTGATTTAATGGTCGGGGCACCAGGATTTGAACCTGGGACCCCCTGCTCCCAAAGCAGGTGCGCTAGCCAGGCTGCGCTATGCCCCGATTTCTAATTTATTTTTACCTATTGTACACTTAATTGTGTCGATTGTACATCCGACTTATGATTCTTTTTTGATCGGCGGTTAAAACCCGCATAACGGCTAATTTGCCTTCTACCATCGCTTTTATTTTCCTGGTTTTAGATTCCGCTATTTCCTCAGCTAACTGCCTCGCTTTTGCTTCGTCTACATTTTCTGAATGAATTACGCGGTCTAACTCCATATGCGCTATTTTATGGGCCGCATGGGATCTTATCGAAATCTTCTCATATTCAAATTGCTGTTTTTTAATCTCTGCGACTTGCTCTTCAGTCAATCCTAACTGATGCTTGAATTGCAATACATGCTTGAACGGGTCTTTACTGTAATGCCCATGGCCGCCGCGCTTGCTACCGCTATGGCTTTTGTGACCGTATCCATGGCCTGAGGAGTGACCACTATGCCTCTTGCCGCGACTCCCCTCAGAGTGTTTTGAAGCATATCCATGTTTTTTGTAAGTTCCTCGCCCCCAAGTTCTTCCTTTGCTGCCCTCTGCATGTTTCTTGTTATGGCTGTAAACGCCGTGTTTGCTTTTGCTGCCTTCCGATTTACCGTGGGTATCGGCTCCGCTAACATGATGTCCGCCGCCTGTCCCCATTCCCGATATATGAGCGACGCCGTCATCCGCCCAAGTAGTACCTATAGATAAGACGAAAATAAAACATCCCGCTATAAATAACGCCGACAAGCGTTTTATGGTTTTGATTTGCATGATTTACCTCCGACTATATCTTTCAAAAATCTCCCGTTTTCCCATTTTCAATGGGAAATGTCATTTTCTCCGCCTCAACTATGGAACGGGAATTCTTGGCACGCCAGGCAGGATTCGAACCTGCGACCATCGGATTCGAAGTCCGGTACTCTATCCAGCTGAGCTACTGGCGCAAATTTTATGGGGTGAGCGACGGGATTTGAACCCGCGACAACTGGAGCCACAATCCAGTACTCTACCAACTGAGCTACGCCCACCATTATTCATATTTATCTTTTTTAAGGAAATTTCCAGGCTTTAAAAATTTCTTCTCTAAAACCGCCAAGAGACACATAACCATTTATCTGGCGGTCAACAAGGGGATCGTTATTTATGATGATAAATTTTAAACTATCTCCGCTACTTTGTAAAAAAAAAATTGATCGAAACAGTTATTTTATAACTCTTAAATGGCTTCTGTCCCGTTTGGCCGGGGTGGGTTTGATAGCCGCAGGCTCTTCTGCAACTTCTTCTTCGTTTTTTTCTATTTTTTCTATTTTTTCTTCTTTTTTTGCTTTTGGATTGGGAACAGCTTTTAAGGCTTGCTGTTACTTTTTAGGCTTGCCCGCTGCGGCCAATTTTGGATCAAACTGAACGTCGTCTGGAATACTCCCTTCCCAAACTTGTCCCTCCTGGAAAGACGGCACAAAAATAGCCCAAACCGCTTCAAATGGTATAACGCATTGATAAGGTCTACCTTGAAAAGACAACGTTGCATAAATTCCATCGTCCAAAATATCTAACGGTCTACGAAAATTCAGATTCAAAATCAAACTTAAAGAGGAGTTCCCCTTATGGTTTGTTGGAACGTCCACATCTCCTCGACGAGCGTCCAAACACACCATTGCGTCTCCTTTTTCCAGAAGATACAACAATAAGTCTTTTTTATTTTTTGATTCCGATTCCATAGTTTGAAGAAAAAACATCGATGGCAGTTCAAAACTAATTTATGAGGGCCTCTAAATAATTGGCATTTTTACCGGTTTGCTATCGTCAGGCTCTTAAATTTAATGGCCAGGCTCCTGACAAATCTGAATTTTTAGAGGTTCACTTATTTTTATTTTAGTATTCTCTTTACTCGCTGTCTATCAAAAGGTTTCTTTTGCCTCTATCTGTTATGGTACTATGTCCACCAATTAATAAAAAAAGAATATTTTACTCCTTTAGCAGTCTTCTTAACAGACCCTTAACCGCTAAATCTCAATTTAAGGTTAAATTTTCAATTAATAATTTTAGTTTTTCCAGGTGGCTATGAAATTTGCTTCATATTTGATTTTTATCATCAGCTTTATTTTTACTTTTGTCAGCGATTCTTCAGCGGAGGTAAAAACTCAACGTGTTTTTAAAAACGTTTTCGTTTCAATTCCGGACAACGATAAAAGCTATAATACTACTTTTATCATAACTCCCAAAGGGGTTATCGTTATAGATCCTGGAGGGACTCCAAAGCATGGTAAAAAAGTCTTTGAAGAAATACGCAAACGAACCGACCTGCCTATCAAAGCCGTTATAAACACCAGTTATTTGGGGAAAGCTACGTTTGCAAATCAAGTTTTCCAAGACGCTGATTTAATTATCGGCCATAAAAACGCTCAAAAAGCGCTGGGGGGCAAAAAGGGTCAAAGACACCTGGAAGAAACTAAAAAGGCCGGGACTTCCGATTGGGACACAGTAAAATTATTTCCACCAAACTTTACTTTTAAAAACGAAATCGACTTATTCTACGGCGGTTTCCTGCTTGAAGCAAAACATGCCGACCCCAGCTTAACAGACGGCGATACTTTTGTATTCCTACCTGAGCATAGAGCGGTTGTCACCGGAGGCTTGGCTCTTAATAATGAATTCCCCGATTTATCATCCAGCTTAATTGAAAATTGGATTAAAAATCTTTACTGGCTAGAGGATTTGGACGTTGAAATCGTAATACCTGGAACTGGAGAAATCGGTTTTAAGCCTGTGATAATACAAATGCGACATTATTTTATCGACCTAAAATATCACGTCACCAAAATGATTGAGGACGGTAAGTCGCTTGCGGAGATAGTTCCGGCAGTCCATAAAGTATTAAACGGAAAGTATGGCCATTGGAGGCATAAAGAACTGCTGGATCAAAATATAACAAGGGCCTACAACGAATATAAGCCAGAAGATAAAACAAAGCCGTCGGACCAAAAAACTTTGTGAGTTTTGGTCCGACGCTTCCTTTAAGTTTTACAAAATTCCCTTGTTCTGCCAATACTCCCGAAGAGAATGCTTTTCGTCCAGAAGAGTATCTAGATAGGTATGCCCGCTTGGAATCATCGGCATAACATGGCCTCTACTTTTGTCGTCGTAAGGATATTTAACGTCTAAAACGTAGGGACCGTCGTGCTTCAACATCTTCTTTAATGCTGGAATTAGTTCTTCCGGCTTAGATATGCTGGCGGATTTAATTCCAAAAGCATGGGCTATTTCAGCAAAATTTGCGTCGCCGATAAACGTGTGACCGCGAAGAGATTTATAAAACCGGTCTTCCCATTGCGCAACCATTCCCAAATGGGCGTTGTTTAATACGATGTTTTTTACGGGTATGTTTTCTATCTTTAGAGTTTGCAGTTCCTGGATATTCATTAAGAAACTGCCGTCTCCTTCAAAATTAATAACTTGCCTTTTTGGAAAAGCGACTTGCGCTCCCATTGCCGCAGGCAATCCAAATCCCATTGCTCCTAATCCTGAGGAACTTAGCCAGCGCCTTGGTTCTTCAAATCTCCAAAACTGAGCCACCCACATTTGATGCTGACCAACGCCCACTGAAACAATCGCGTCTTTTGCCGCAAGCTTTTGGGTTTCACAAATAACATGTTGTGGAACTATGTCTTTTTCATGTTCCTCATAATGAAGAGGGAATTCTTTCTTCCACCCTTTAACTTCTTTTATCCAAGGAGCTATGTCTTTCTTTGGTTTTACTAAACCATTTAGTAACTTCAAAGTTCGTTTAACGTCTCCCTGAATTGGGATGTCTATAGAAATATTTTTATTTATTTCGGACGCGTCAATATCTACATGGATAAACTTAGCGTTTTTACAAAATTCTGATAATTTACCGGTCACGCGGTCGTCAAATCGAACGCCCAGGGCAATAACCAAATCGGCATGATTAATAGCGATATTTGCGTAAACCGCGCCATGCATACCCAACATATGCAACGAAAGCGGATCATTCATTGGATAAGAACCCAACCCCATAACCGTATTCGTTATTGGAATACCCGTTGTTTTAACAAATTTCCTTAATTCATCAGAAGCTTCCGCCGCAATAATACCGCCTCCAGCATATATTAACGGTCTTTTCGCCTCCATAATGGCGTGCGCAGCTTTTTTGACTTGAAGCATAGAAGGTTCGAGGTTCGGCTTATAGCTTTTCAAATCAAATTTTACGGAAAAATCGGGAATGGTCTCTTGCTGTTGAATATTTTTTGGAATATCAATCAACACTGGCCCAGGCCGACCGCTAACAGCAATTTTAAACGCTTCGTGAACGACTTGAGGTATATCTTTAATATCCTGAACAAGATAGCTATGTTTTACCAGTGGGTAGGTAGCTCCCACAATATCGGTTTCTTGAAACGCGTCGCTTCCAATCACCGGCGAAGGAACCTGGCCCGTGATGGCAACCATTGGAATGGAATCCATTTTTGCGTCTATGATACCGGTAATCAAATTAGTGGCTCCAGGACCAGAAGTGGCAAGACAAACGCCAGGTCTTCCAGTAACGCGCGCATAACCACAAGCGGCAAAAGAACCGCCTTGCTCATGCCTGGGTAATACCATTCGAATTTTTTTGGTGCATGTTAAAGCTTGATGAATTTCCATCGAAGCGCCGCCAGGGTAACCAAACAATACATCGCATCCTTCGTTTTCCAAACTTTTGACAAGGATATCTCTACCTTTCATTGGCAAATTCGATTGGGTTTTGGCTTTTTTACCGGCTTGTTTTTTTGATTTACTGGTTTTTGGCTTCGTCATGATTCTTCGTAAATAATTGGATTTCTGAATGTTGAGTGATCTTACGTTTATAGCAGACTAGAATCGATTCTCCAAGTAAAACCGGAATAAAATAAGAAAGAAGTCAACTCACTAAGCAATTTTTCCGAAGTTTTTTCAATTTTAAACTTTTATTGGGGAAACAACTTTCACATTTCAGGGGTTTTCCAACGTTTGAAAACTATCTAAAGGAGACCTCTAATAATTGGCATTTTTACTGGTTTACCATTGCCTGAAATCTGATTTTTTAGAAGTTACTTAAAATCGTTCCCTCTCGCAATCCATACTCGCAAACGGTCAAATCTTCAATTTCAAAAACTTCCATAACTTGTATTGCTATAGCGGTTCCAGAAATAATTAAATCTTCCCGTCCACGTTCTAAAGCAGGCAATTTTATACGTTCTTCAAGATCCATCTTTTTTAGAGTTTCTTGTATTTCCTTAATTTGACTCAATCTTAAAGTCATCCCGTGGATTTTTTCCGGATCGTATGGAACCACATTGTCTTTAATCGCGGCCAGTGTAGTCACCGTTCCCGCCGTTCCAATGATTCTTGAAATTACCGGTTTTGAAAAGTTTTCATGGATTTTTTTTATTTCCTCCCGAAGAAAATCAACCAACAAATCATATTCTTTAGCATCGACCGGGTGTTTTGTTAGAAATCTTTCAGTTAGCCTAACCACTCCCAACTTTGATCCAAAAGTTTGGATCAATTGATTTCCTTTTGAAAGTATGAACTCTGTGCTCCCTCCGCCAATATCGAAACTCAACGTTACTGAATCTTCTGCTGGAAGACGCCAAAATATACCCTTCAAGGTTAAACGGGCTTCTTCTTCCCAAGGTATAACCTTTATTTCGATATTCGTTTCATTTTTAACTTTTTCCACAAATTCAGCTTTATTTTCCGCTTCCCGAACCGCGCTCGTGGCAACGGCGCATATTTTTACATCGCCTATTTCTTTGCATTCATCTTTAAAACCAGACAAAACATCTATAGCTTTTTCGATACGATGATCTAATAATTTTTTTCCAGAGTTCATTCCTTCTCCCAATCGAACAATAGCTCGATTGGAATGGATCTCGCGAAAATTTCCAAGCGAATCTTTTTCCCAAACGGCCATTCGAATGGTATTGGTTCCAATATCTATGGAGGCCACTTTTTTAACGACTGTCATATGGGCAAAACTTTCGTACTGTCCAAAGTCAGCAACAGATAAAAACCAACGCAAGAAAAGATGATGTTTGGCCCCCAAGCGGCAAGAAACGGGCTGAAAGTACCGCCATGTCCCAGTGAAATTCCCATCGCATAGATAAACGAAAAAACAAAACCCAAACCTAAACTCAATCCTACCGAAAATAAAACTCCTCCAGATCTATTCGAACGTAAGGACAATGGAATTCCAATTAATGCCAGAACGACTCCTATAAACGGATATGAAAACTTATGATGTAAATCCACCCACATCCTGGAAGAATCTTTTCCTTCCACGGCGGTGGCCTTAATGTCTCTGTACATCTCGCTTACGCTCATTTCTTCAGGTTTTTTTTGAGCTTTATTTAAATCTTTTGGAGTTTCAGGTAATGGAAATACCTTTCTATCAAAATATTGCGTATTCACGACTTCATCTGGGCCAAAGTCCCGTATATACCCATTTGTAAATTCCCATTCTCTTCCATTCCAAATAGCCGCGGCTGAATCGATTCTTCTTTCCAACCGATTATCAGCCCCATAAATAAACAAACTAACTCGTTTCATCAGCGATTTATTCGGATCATAATAATTCACATTACAAAGCCAACCATTGGATGACCGAAACCAAAGTTTATCTCGTTGAACCGCTCCCATAGGTTGCCTACCACGTACTTTAACATTCAGAATATAATTCATTTTCCGATTCGCTTCAGGAGCAACATACTCATTACAGGCTATAACAGCCACTCCAATAAAAAACGCCGCTACGACAATCGGAATGGTTATTCCTGTAACTCCAATTCCGCAGGCTTTCATGGCGGTAAACTCGTTATTTCTAGCAAAAGCGGCTAAGGTAACCACTGTAGCCAACAAAACAGATTGTGGAGCTATGAAGAAAAAAATAAACGGAATCTTATAAAAATAGTAAGCAAACAAATCAAACCAACTGGAGCCTTTAACCAAGAACTCATCCACTCGCTCAAAAAAATCGACCAACAAAAATACGCCGATTAGCGATATCAACGTTAATGCATAAACGGATAAAAATTTCTTTAACACATATCGTTTTAATAGTCTCATTGACAACGTTTCCGACTAATAGTCATATATTTAAAAATGCTAGAGTCTCCGGCTAAACGATTTCAGGAATATATTTGCCTAAAACAGTTTTAATATTAAAAAGTTCAGGCTGGCGAGCCAGAGTTTTCTTAACATAGCCAAGAGTTCTTGGAATATCTTCTAAATAACGATCAACGCCCATTTTAGTTTTTTGAAAAGCAAATGTTCCTATAGCCTTTAAATTTCTTTGTACTGACATAAAATCAAAAATTTTTCTAAATTCAATCCTGTTAATTTTCTCGGCGCCGGATTCTTCTAACTTATCTATAAAATAAACTATCATTTCGTCGACAAAAGAATCATCTAACTCTACGTATGAATCCCTTAATAAAGAAACCAAATCATACTGACGCGGCCCCAATCGGGCGTCTTGAAAGTCGATCATTTTTAGTTCGCCATTTTGGACCATAATATTACGGCTATGAAAGTCTCTATGCGCTAGATAAGTCTCTTGATCCGCCAGTATTTGGCAAAGCGAGGTTAAAACACTTTTAATTTTTCCAACTTCACTTTCCGCAGGTTCGCATTTTTTTAAACCTTTTAAAAAGTATTCAATCATAAAATTCATCTCGAACATTAATTTTTCAAGATCAAAACGTCGATTAAAAGCCGGGCAGTTTGGATTTGATCTTCGAGAACCTTGCGCTTGCAATAGGATCAACATATCAATGGCTTTCCGATACCATACTAATTTATCGTTGCGTCCTGCTTGCGGACCGACCAGATCCTGTAAAAGTTGATCTCCAAAATCCTCTAACAAAAGAAAACCTTTTTCCTTGTCGTAGTGAAAAAGCTTTGGCACTGGCAAACCGCATTCATCCAGATACTTTGTCATTACTACAAAGTCCAGTTCCGAGTCTGGCTGTGGTTTTTCTAACTCCATTACAATCAATCGTCGATTATTTTGCGATTTACCGTCTTCGAAAACTCGATGATATTTTCTATTGGATGCGTCTCCAGGCAAAGTATCTATTTTTAAATTTTCAACAGACTCATTCCAAATATCGGATATTTTTTCCTCTAAATAGAGAGCTATGCTATCATTACCCATATTTTTGTGGGAAGGTTAGGTTTTAAAAAGAAAAGATTTTATAAATCAGTTAGCTTTTTAAAACATCCAAATCAATTAAATTAGTTTTTTTTAGATACAAGGAGGCTACATGCCAAAACCAGCATATCATATCCTAGTATGCGCTAATCAAAGACCTCCGGGGCACCCAAGGGGTTCCTGCGGCGAAAATGGAGCGATGGATGTCTTGCAAAGAATGCAAGCGGGAATAGAATCCAAAGGATTATTTGAAAAAGCTATAATGTCCACCACCTCTTGTTTGGGCCCGTGTTCTATGGGACCTATGATCATAGTATATCCTGACGGCGTTTGGTATAACAAGGTCAAGCCTGAAGACGTTGACGAAATCTTAGACTCCCATATTGGCAACGGACAAAAAGTCGACCGGCTAGTGATGGACGACGCTCTTTGGGGATAATATATCGTCGGGGAAAAGGGTCTATAGCAACTCTTTTTCCCGACTGAAAATTAAGTTTTTTTTAAATCGGCTTTCCGTAAAATCCAATCCCAAAGTTCTTTTTTCCCGTCTTTGGTTTTACTAGAGAATGCAAGAACGTCGTCATTTCCTTCCGCTTTCAATTCTTTTCGGATTTTGCTTATTTGCTTGTTCTTTTCATTTCGCGTTAATTTGTCACACTTTGACGCAACCAAAATGTAATCTTTATTATAAGCGGTTAACCAGTTTTTCAGCCCCCAATCCAACTCCGTCAATCCTCTTCGAATATCTACAATAAAAACAACTCCTAATAAATTCTCCCTGTTCTGCACATAGTCCTCTACCATTAAATTCCAATTCTTACGAACAGACTCTGGAACTTTGGCAAAACCATAACCAGGCAGATCGGCAAAGTGGAGTTTGTCGTTAATCCTGAAAAAATTAATCATTTGTGTTTTTCCAGGAGTCGCGCTGGTTTTAACGAGTTTTTTCTTATTAACCAGGCAATTAATTAAGGAGGATTTACCTACGTTAGACTTACCTGCAAACGCAAATTCAGGCAATCTCTGCTTAGGGCATTTGCTTGCCGACACTGCGCTGGTAATGAATTCTGCCGAGACAACTTTCATTAACAGAACTTATTGAAGACTAGACCAGATAATAACTTAGGATAAAAGTAAGTCGCTTTTTGGGGCAATCGAATCCCTTTGCCTGCCAACTCTTTTACTTGAGACGGTAGGGTTGGGTTGAGAAAAAAAGCAACATCGCCGACTCCCGCATCTATACTCTCAATCGCATTTGGAATATCTATAGTATATGTAATATTGTGTTGACTTTCTGGGAGACGCGTATTCACGCCAAGAATTTTTTTGATTGCAATGGCATGCAATTGCGCTACGCCTAATATTTGGAGTTCGGGCGGCTCGTCTTTTTCAAGAAGAGGGATAACCGCATCCGGCTTTTTTACGATTAGAGAGTAATATTTGTTTCTTTTTAAATAAGCTACAAAAGCAATTTTAGACTCTCCTTGAAGCTCTTTTAAATGGTTGGTAATTTCTTCCGCCGTAATTTTCGGAGAAAGCGGTTCTACCTCAAAATAAGGTTCAAGCTCTGCAATGAAAGATTCAGAATTAAAATCCTTAGCGCTTTTTACAATACGATGGATTGGGAAAACCGATAAAGAATCCGAATCCAGGTTAGCCAGAAACATCATCACGTGAGCCGAATCATCGTTTTCGCCTTGCTCCTTATTATAGGCTAAAGCGGTTTCATAACGATGATGTCCGTCCGCAATATAAATTTTCTTTTCGCGAAACGCTTGAGTCAAAAATTCTATACTCTCTTGGCTTTCAATTTTCCAAACCCTATGAACAACTCCAGGTTGCTCTACAACTCCAATCTCATTTTCATTCTCGGACTCTACGAGTTTAGCGTCTACACTCCCAGAAGGATCTGAAAAAAGGCCAAAAATCGGGCTAAAGTTAGCTCTACAGGCCTTTATTAATTGAGAGCGATCTTTCTTTGCTTTCTCAAGGGTAAACTCATGAGGACAAATATTTCCTTTATCAAACTCCTCCAGCTTTACTCTTGCAAAAAAACCTATACGTTTTATGGTTTGTCCTTCTCTTTCATATTCTTGACTATACCCGTAAAAACAAGGTTTTTCTTCTTCTATAAAAATTTCGTCATCCACCCAATCTTTAAAAGATTTTGCGGATCTCGTATATCTATTATCTTCAATTGTGTCTTCAGAATATTCCTTCCCTAATATCAAACGAATGACATTGTAAGGATTCCTGTGATAAAGTTCTTCCTGCAAATCTGGCTGTATTACATCGTAAGGCGGAGCCGTTACAAATTTCAAAAAACCAACCTTGCTTTGATCGTATAATAATCCTTTAAAAGGAACTACCTCAGTCATAGGACCTCTTTAGTAGATGAATGCTTTAGCCGATTATAAGAAAAAAATCGACCAAAGTATTTAAAAAAATAGAACTCAAAATACTGGCAGCGTTATTCGTCCCATATATGCTCATACTCCTCTTTAAAACTCTCGTTTTCCTCGCTTCATTTCTTTTATTTCAAGTTGAATTGATTCTAGGCAAATCCATACTCCCTGGGTTTGGCGGAGGCTATTTAGTTTGGGGAGTTAGCGTTGTTTTTTTTCAAGGGGCTTTATTACTAGGTTATTTACACGTTCACTTATTAAATCGTTTTTTAAATATTAGCTCTTTTTCAAAATGGATAGGTTTTTTAATGGGAGCATCCGTTTTGTTATTGCCCATTCAAGCGGATCGATTAGCAAACCCTTCCTATCAGCTACCAGCCGTTATAGAAATCGTTATGCTATTGACCCTGACTATAGGCATTCCATTTTTTGTTTTAGCGGGTCTTTCAGTATATGCCCAATTACATTTAGCTTCTTCTAACCTCTCTGAGAAAACTAATCCATATTTACTATTTGCAAGCTCAAATCTTGGAGCTTTTATTGCGCTTTTTACTTACCCCGTACTTATTGAGCCAAACTTTGATATACCACAACAATTAAATCATTGGGCAATTCTGTACGGGTTTGCCGCTATCATTTTAATATTTTTATTACGGTACGTTCCGCTTCACACACAAAATCATAATCAAATTTGGAGCATTCCTTCAAAAAACAAATTAGCGCAATGGTTATTGCTCAGCGCCGCTCCTTCAGCTTTATTTTTATCAATAACAAATGTAATCACAATGGAAATAGCTCCAGCTCCATTATTATGGATACCGCCACTCGCCTTATATCTCTTTACTTTCGTTCTAGGGTTTAAGGCGGTTCCGTATTGCCCTAAATGGATTAGGGAACGATTTTATTTGGTCGTATTCCTGGGCATATTGTTATTCTTTCTCAAATTAACCGGAAATTCATTGTTTGAATATTTGGTAATGGTCATATTGAAGTTCAAACTGCCTATCTACTCAGCGGCTATTTTTATTGAACCTCTTGTCTATTTAGCGATTTGTTTTTTCTTTTGCTTAGTTTGCCATTATCGATTAAACGAATCGAAACCCGACTCTCCAAATCAATTGACCACGTTTTATATTGCAATAGCAACTGGAGGTTTCCTCGGTGGAGTTTTAATCAATTGGCTAGTTCCGATACTGTTTGACCACATGGTAGAAACTTTGATTTCCTTTTTACTAGGAAGTCTAGCAATGACCTTTATTTATAAATCAAAAGAAATCGGCATTAAAAAAATTTTCTACCTGTTGGCTGGCTTTATCCTTTTATTAAGCTTGCTCCCAGAAGAAGCGGATAAATTCCAAAATGTTCGAAGCCAAATAATCGCCGTTGGCTTTATCATTTTCACGGTAATCCTTTTATATATGATGAATAACCGGCATAAACATGTTTCGTATTTCTTAGCAAGCGTTATACTGCTCACTCCTGTTCTTTCAAAAATCAGCTTACGAGAGCGAGTAATTTTTCAAGACAGAAACTATTACGGCATCTATAAAGTCTTCGAACGAAATGAATTTCGTTTTTTTCAGCATGGAGCGACTTTGCACGGCGCCCAATATTTAGATCCAAAAAAGAAATACCAACCAATTACTTACTATTATCCTAGTTCTCCTATAGGCGAGTTTTTAAGTAAAAATCAATTGAACTTTTCTGAATTTGCAGTTGTAGGTTTGGGTATAGGCTCTCTAGCAAATTATATACGGCCTCAGGATCGATATGATTTTTACGAATTAGATCCACTAGTGGGACATATCGCAAAACAATATTTTGGATTTGGAAAAGGTAAAGAAGAAAAAATAAACTTGATATACGGCGACGCGCGCTTATCTTTGCGAAAAGCGGAAAAAGAACAATACGACGCTTTAATTATCGACGTGTTTAATAGCGGCTCAATTCCCGTTCATTTAGTGACTCAAGAGGCAATTTCCGAGTATTTAACAATTTTAAAACCAAAAAGCGTTATCATTTTTCATGTGTCTAATCGTTTTATAGATATGGTTCCAATACTTTACGCAGGGGCTCAAAAACTCAATCTTTTCTCATGCCTCAAAATAGCCATGGAAGTTAACCCTCCTGAAA
Source organism: uncultured Nitrospinota bacterium (assembly GCA_964344185.1). Classification (GTDB taxonomy): domain Bacteria; phylum Nitrospinota; class Nitrospinia; order Nitrospinales; family JAJDAT01; genus JAJDAT01. The sequence continues at coordinate 35,656 of CAYFMN010000019.1, read as the reverse complement.
AAGAGTCTTCAACCTGGTTTGCCATAACTCCTGATGTGGAAATGTATTCTACCCTTTTAAAAGAATTCCAATGGCGGGACGTAAAACCGAAGAAAACAAAACCTTGGACGGACCGATACTCTAGTATCCTATCGGAATTCTTTTAAGAGGACATCTAACAGTCGGCATTTTTGCCCGTTTGCTATCGCCTGGCCCTTATTAAGAGGTCAGACTCTTGGCAAATTTGAATCTTTAGAGGTTCCCTTAATCTAATTTTAAATTCTTTCGATGGGCAATCAGGCTAAGACTCGTCTTTAGGTCCAAACTCTAGCAGGTCCAAAGATTTATCTAATTGAATATGTCTCCCGAATAGAACGAGAATATCTCCTGATTGAATTGAAAAATCCTGTGGAGGGTTTGCATGAATATCATTTTTTCTTACAACAGCAATAAGCCTGGCGCCCGTCTTATCTTTAATCTTCATGTCTCCTAAAGTTTTCTGATTTGCCCAAGAATTGTCCATTACCTGAAAAGACTCCGTAAGGCTCGCGGCTAAATAAGTTGAGAACTTTTGCAATCCTTCCATATTTAACGATAGCCCTCGCAACATGCTATATCCTTCCAAACGAATCAATTCTATTTGTTGTTCAATAACGTTGTTAGGAATGTGTAACTCTTTTAGGACTCTTGAAAATATTTCGACGTAAGTTTCAAATTCTTCCGGAATCACAAAATTAGCTCCCGCTTCCGTCATTTCTTCCACCTGAGTTGCGTTCGGGGTTCGCGCCAAAATATACAAACCAGGATTGAGTTTTCTAGCAGAACGAATCGCTTCCTGCATTGCAACTAAATCGGGAGTGGAAAAAACTATCATCCGAGCGCTTTTAATTCCGGCCCTTATTAAAGTATCCTCTCGCGTTGAATCTCCAAACAAAACTTTCATATCATTTGATAAAGCTTGCTTTACCCGTTCGCCGTCCAGATCCAAAATTAAAAACGGTATATTAATCTCTCTTAGAACACGCGATAAATTTTGTCCAATGGTTCCATAACCGGCGATAACAACGTGTCCGGTTAGCTTTTTCGTTTCGTCTCCAGGCTCGTCCATGTTTTCATTAGCGTTTTGAGAAAATAACTTAATAGAAAGAATTGTCGAAACGCGCACCAACATTGGAGCTATAAGCATAGAAAGTATTGACACGGTTAGAAACAGTTGATGCTGTTTATCCGAAAAGAACCCGTTATCTAAAGCCATATCGGCTAAGATAAGAGAAAATTCTCCAATTTGAGCTAATCGAATTCCAGCAATAAACGAAATCCTTAGAGGCGAACGCGCTATCCATGCCGCAAAAAACCCAAGTACGGCTTTAAGAAAAATCAAACCAATAGCTAACCCTAATTGAAATAAAAACGAATCAAAAAATAATTGGACCTGTAAAAGCATTCCCACCGAGATGAAAAAAATACCGGCGAAATAATCTTTAACCGGCAAAATATCCAGTATGATTTGATGGTTGTATTCCGAATCAGCCAGAATCATTCCTGCAATAAAAGCTCCCATAGCCAAGGTCAAACCTAAAACTTCGGATGCCCAACACGTCCCTAAAACGATTAAAATCACCGCTAAAGTAAGCAGTTCTTTACTTCCAGTCTTCGCGATAAACTCAAGAGTTTTGGGAATGAGTAATCTAGAGAAAATAAATATAGCGCCCACCGCCGCAATAGATTTGGCAAAAGCTAAACCCAATTGACTTCCTGAGTAATCTCCAGATGGAGCGGAGAGAATTGGAATGAGTATTGTCAAAGGAACGACACAAAGATCTTGAAATAGCAAAGCGCCAACGCAAATACGGCCATGTAATGAATTGAGTTCTCCGCGATCTGTCATGATCTTTAACACAATAGCAGTGCTGCTGAGAGCTATTAAAATTCCAAAAACCAAACTTTGGTTAGCCGGCAACCCTCCTTTCCATAAAGCAAAGAAAAAGACCGCAATGGTCAATAGCATTTGTAAACTGGCAAAACCAATTACCGTTTTAAGGTTTTTGAGCAATCTTCCAATAGAAAACTCTAAACCCACAACAAATAAAAGCAAAACGACTCCAATTTCCGCTAATTCCTCCACGGTACGCGGGTCTCCAATTAATCCTAAAGAATTAGGACCGATCAAAATACCCGCTATCAAAAACCCCATAATGGAAGGGAGTTTTATACGATGAAAAAAAATATTGATCGGAAGGGATACCAAGAGAAGAAGAGTAAGGTCCTGAAGTAAATGCTGCATGCGAATATATTGAGGACGGTTAAATTTAGCCAAAAATCATGCGTTTTATAAATTCAATTGATTATATATCCATATCTGGTTAACCGAACATCTAATTAAACGGAAAAAAATACCTTTTTAACCTAATTTTGCTCCTCTCCAAAAGCCATACTTCGGTTTTTTATCAGACAAACGGCTTTCGAAAATAATTGTTTTTTGGCGCGATACCCATAAAAAAATTTCCTTCTGAAAACTGGCATGAGCTTTGCTTTTTAAGGGGTTATCGAATCTTTATTATCAAGGAGAATTAAAAATGTTTAAGTCTGAGTCGTCTAATAACAACCAATTTAGTAAATTAAAGAATCTTTGTTTTGTTTTAATATTCGTGAGCGTCTTTATTAGTTGGGCATCAAAAGCCTTTGCGGATCAACTTAAAAAAACTGTCGCCGTTTCTCGATTTGATAACCGATCTGGCTGGTCCGGGGAAGCAAACTTGGGAACAGGACTTGCCGATCAATTAAATAACGCACTAGTCGAGTCCGGGAAGTTTGTCGTTATTGAACGACAAACATTAGAAGATATTATTGGAGAACAAGATTTGGCCGCTAGCGCTCGTTTCGCGGTTTCAAAATCGGCCCAAACCGGTAAATTGGTTCCCGCTCAAATCTTAATTAAAGGAACCGTCACTGAATTTCAAACGGAAACTAGCTCTTCCGGCACAGGTATCGGCTTCGCAGGTTTTTCAATTGGCGGCGAATCAACTAAATCTCATGTAGGCATTATTCTTAGAATTATAGACACAACTAGCGGGCAAGTTTTAGATTCTATCCGAGTCGAAGAAAAATCTGAAGACGGCGGCCTATCATTAGGCGTTAATTTTGCCGGATTTAACTTCGACACAGAAGGATTTGAAAAAACTCCATTAGGCCAAACAGCGCAAAAAGCCATTGACAAAGCGGTACAAAAAATAGTCGCTCATTTAGAAAATATTGCATTGACCGGAAAAATCATCAAAGTTGGAAATGAATCAGTTTATTCAAATCTCGGTTCGCGCAACGGAGTTTCTGAAGGAGACGTCTTTAACGTTTATTCTCCTGGAGAGGAGTTAATCGATCCAGATACTGGAGAAAACCTAGGCGACGAAAAAACCAAAGTAGGAACGCTGCGAGTAACAAGCGTGAAAGAAAAATTTTCCAAAGCCGTTATGGAGACAGGAACCGAAGTTAAAAAAGGTTATATCCTGGTTCAATAAGGAATATTTTGTGGAAATCTGAGAAGCATAAAAATGCGTCTCATTTTTCGTTTTGAAATTATAAAAAAATCGAATCCCATGAAAACCAAAAAACAAATAATCTTTAGTTTTAGCTTTTTAATCTTTATTTGCCTATTCCATTCAAACTCAAGGGGAGAAGATCGCGGAATAAAAATAGTATCGACAAAATCGAAGCCTGAACTAATCGATTTATATAAATCAAGTCATGCATTACTTGTCGGCGTAAGCGATTACTCTACGTGGCCAGATTTAAAGAGCATTCCTGAGGAACTGGAACAATTGGAATCATCGCTGCGAAACCAAGGATTCACCATTACCAAAGTGATGAATCCTAATGCGAACGAGCTACAAAAAGCGTTTGAAGATTTCATAAAAAAATATGGCTACCAGGAGCGATCCCAACTTCTATTCTTCTTTTCGGGGCATGGGTTTTCTCGTAAAAACGGTAAAAAAGGTTATTTAGTTCCCGCCGACTCCCCAGATCCTAACGAAGACGAGATAGGATTTTTAAAACGCGCGCTTCCAATGACCCGCATTATTACCTGGTCGAAAGAAATAGAAGCCAAGCACGCCTTATTTTTGTTTGACAGTTGCTTTTCTGGAACAATTTTTAAAAGCCGCGCTCTCAATAAAATTCCCGGACATATATCTCAAAAGACCGCGCGCCCGGTGCGTCAATTCATTAGCTCTGGAAGCGCAGGAGAAACGGTTCCAGCCAGGAGCGTATTTGCTCCTTTATTTATTAGAGCCATAGAAGGCCAAGGCGACCTCAATAGCGACGGTTATGTTACTGGCGAAGAACTAGGGATGTATCTGAACAAAGAAGTGATGGTTTATGAAACTGGACAAACTCCTCAATACGGAAAGATACGCGATCCAGATCTCGACGAAGGCGACTTTGTGTTTCAAATAGCCTCCACGAGAGGAATCGTCCCAACGCCAAAAGAAGCTCTACCTATAGCTAGCGTTGAAATCGAACCGGAACCGCAAGCAGAACTAAACATGGAAACAGCAACAAATATTAAGACAGCAAACA
>CAYFMN010000019.1:0-31095 GCA_964344185.1 uncultured Nitrospinota bacterium | reverse complement strand
ATCGACTCCACTTAACGAGCCCATCAAAACAATCATAATCCAAGAAACACGCCGTCCTATCCGATCTGGAAGCCCTGTATATAAAGACCGCTGGCCAGGAAGCCGCCGATCAAAACCAATGATTGCTCCTCGCCTACGTAATTACATCAATTCTTTTAAACGAAAAAACTAATCAAGCCCAAAACGAGTCCCTGCTTCCATCTTCACTTTTAGTTTGCAATTTTTAAAGCTAATATTAGAATGCATTGAAAGAGCGCAATCCGTGACGATGCCAATTAGCCATCCTGCCAAAAGCTTTTCTGAACGAAACTAGCGATAGAATATCTTTTTAGACCAAATCGATAATCCAATTAAAAAACAAAAAAGATCCAAGAAACCGGTCAAAATCTACAATCCCATTTTCTCTTCAAGTCAGTAAATTAACAAAACGCAACGGAATAACCCGGGCTTAGAATAACTACACTTCAGCCGTTTTACTCAAAAAATCATTTTAACCCTCAAGGATTTATGAAAAAAAATAAGATCGCGTTATTTGCCACTTTATCGGTCATTTTATTTTTTCTCGGCCTTGAAATAGCTTCCCATTTAATTCTTAAAAAGTACTACTCACAATGGGATAGCCTGAGGTTAAACCTCAACCCAATTCTCGAATATGACGATAATTTGGTTAGAATCAGACGAGACGCCTTTAATACGCCCACTTTGGATTTTGGAAGCGAAGACGTCGTTTTCAATCGCATGAAACAATCCGTGAAATTTCCTTCCAAAATAAGTTTTGACGCCGGTAAAGAGAGCCTGATAAGAAGCGCAGGAGGAGATTTAATAATAAATAAGCATGGATTTCGCGGTCCTTTTTTTAAAAAGGAAAAACCAAGTCATATTTATAGAATTTTAACTTTGGGAGGCTCAACAACAGCGGGAGAGCACTCAAATGAGCTTACTTGGCCAAGAATCCTGGAACGAATGTTAAATAACAAGTTAAATAAAAATATCCATTTCCAAGTAATAAACGGCGGCGTGTGGGGCAACAACTCATGCCATGTTAGATATCTTTATGAAAGAGAGATTGATCATGTTAAACCAGACATGGTCCTTTTAATGACAGGATGGAATGATATTAATAAATTAAACAAAAAAAATATTTCCGATGAATTAGACTATTGCCCCAATGAAAACATCTTAAAGAATCTAAATTTTTATAGATTATTTTCACGACTGCTTTCTTTTACGAACAATGAGAAAAAACAAACTAATTTCAATATTTATCAACGCAATTTAAAGCTATATGAAAATAATTTAAGAAAAATAATTTTAGACGCTCAAGAAAAAAACATCCTAGTAGGGTTGGTGAGCCTACCTTCAGTTCTGACAACACAAGCCTCAACAAACAAATTCAAAAAATACGCGCAATTAGCTAATTTATCCGAAAAAGATATAAGTTATAAAAGGGAATCAGGAGAAAAAATCAACGCATCAAAAAAATCAGTGGCAGGGGAATATCCAAATGCTTTTTATATAAATTCGGGAATCTCTTTTCTTACAAGCGGTAAGGAGCTACTATTTTTTGACACTATTCACCCCATTGGCGCAGGAAATAGGTTATTGGCGTATGGAGTCTATAAACAAATCAATAAAAAACTAAACCTCCACCCGAACGTCGCTCCACCTTATGATAATCAAGATATAAGCGGCAAACAGTTAGAGATTGAACTTATTCAAAGCCTCGTCGCCAGCTTTAAAATTGAGGACTTTTCGTATACTGGATGCGTATCTTTTTTTAAAAAATGTACCTTTTTAGAAAGACCTCTTTCAAAGCTTGAATATTCAACAAGCTTAGTATCATTTTCCTTAGGGAGTATGATTAAATTTAAAAAAGAAATAAAAACTCCATATATAAAAAACTTAATTGAATTCTTCTTAAAAGAATCGATTAAAATCACGCCTCAACACTCAATACCCTATTGGCTTTTAGCGGAACTTTATTCTATGAGCGGCCAAAAAACTCTAAATGAAAAATTTAAATCTGAAGCATATAAATTAAACCCATTATTAAAGAATGTTTCATTTCAAAACTTACAAAGCTTTTATGAAACGAGGGATAAGGGCAATCCACTTGTTTCTGGATTAGGCGATCTTATTAAAATTTTAAAACAACTACCGAACTATATCGCTCCTTATCAATACTCCATTGAATTAAACGCTTTAAACACAAAAAACACTTTAACTAAAGAGTCTATCTCTAATTTTGGTCGCTTAATACGCTCTCTTTATTACACATGCCCACTATTGGGAAATTCCATTTTCCAATATGCATATGGCCACTTTAATTCTGCTGGAGATATAAAAACGGCAACTTTTCTAAAAAATTCTTTTAACTCTGTAAAACCACAATATGCTAATTAGAACTCTCCAAAACCTAACTACCAACTAATTGATTAAGTCTAATCACAATTAATCATGAGCCGAATTTATCGGCCATTTCCCCCAAATAAGTTTGAACAGCGTTAGCGAATTCGCAAGTGCGTTTATAAACTTGCATTTCATGAGGCAATGCCTTTAAGGCTAACGCAAGTCGTTCCGCCGCCCCTTCAATGGCTACGATTTCCTTTAGCTTCCGCAAATGGATACGTATAGTAAAAAGTATAGCTCCAGTTTCTGTCATTTTGCGTAAAGTTTGACGTTCAACTCTTAACCAAAACTTCTCTCCAACGTTTTCCGGATTAACAACTATGTTGTTAGCGCTTTCGCTTCCGTCTTGATAGAGAACCGGGGTATCGTGAACAGACCAATTACGTCGAGAAAAAATACGGCCAGTCGGCATGAAATCAAAAAATTTATCCACTGAATTTTCTAAATAGACATCATAAAACGGCACTGGCGAATGAATTTCCGACATCGAGCGTCCAAATTTTTCTTTTAAACTCCATCGCGAAGGAAAAGCAACGCTTGCCGCGCCCAACCACCACCCCTTTTTTCTTTCTTCAGAGTTTGGAGGAAGCATAATTACTAAATCCTCCTGAACTAATCTTGCCGCAAAATCAAGAGGGTGTAATTTCTTTAGAGTAGATTCAATTGGAAATTCAGTTCTCTCGATTCCGGGGCGGGTTTTAAAGCCAATCGCATTATCTAATCTAAAATAATGATTGGGCCAAAAAGCCGGCAAATGATCTAACATTAAACTCAGCGCTTCATGAGAAGCTTGTAAAGCGCGATCATCGGCCAAAAAAACATCAGCGTGACGGGAAGCAAGGAGTCTTGCTTTTTCCGTCATTTGCAGGGATCGTTCTTTGTCTTCGCCTACTTCAAACCAATCTTTCTCAGACGTTTTTTCAACGTCTAAAACCATGCGAAAAGGCGGCTCCTCAAAAGGAAGGTGAGGAGTTCGCATGTTGGAGCGGTTAAGATCGCCCTCTATCTCATTCATAGAAGTCAACCAAGATCAAAATCACATCGTAGAACCGGGCATGTAAATAGTTCCATTAGGAGTTTCGTGAGAGTGAATTTCTCCTCCCAAACCTAACATTTCAGAAGCCCGTTTCGCTTCTTCCGGAGTTTTGTACATATGGTCCATAATATCTCTACTTGTCGATGAACCTTCTTCACGTTGTCCACCAGAACCCTCTTCTCTATGATCGCCGCCAGAGCCTTCTCGTTGGCCAGGGTGCATCCCCTGTTCTATCATCGCAAGAGCCTCATCCATTTGGGAATAAAATCTTGGCTTTTCCGTATATCCTTCTACTCGACCAACTTCTTGTTTTTTTTTCGCGTCCCAAATAATAAAAGTTGGCGTTCCAATGATTTCGCCTACTCGACTTTCTTGAATAGCTCCAGCGATCCAGTCTGGAAAGTTAGCGCCTTGGAATGTCACTATTTTTGCTGGAAGTTTTTTCCCAATTTCACTATTGGCGTAATCCGGAAAGACCTCTTCCTTCCAACGTTTGGAATTATTAGAAGTTTCTCCGCTCAAAACTACAAGCTCATATGCCGATGCTTGAGCGGCAAAAAGAATCAAGAAACTGATAATAAAAATATTAATTAATTTTCTCATTTCAAAATATCCTTTGAAAGCTTTTAAATAGCAATAAAATATACGTTCCCTTTTTAAAATATAGGTAAATTTTACCGTAGATGCTAGCCGCAAATAAAAAAGGTTTCGACCTTTCAAGCTAAACTATTGAAACTAAAGCTAACCGGGCTTTAATTGCCAAACCTATTATTTAACACTTCAAAATAGTTATGACCTATCGGGAGTTAGTTTCGGTTTCAATCTCAATTTTATCGTTATAAACTTCTAACGCCTTAATTTTGACTATGCCATTTTTGACTTCCTGGTTCTCTACTATAGCTTTCGATAGAGTATAACCATCGTCGTGATATTTATTAGTAATTCGAACTGCAATTTCATGAATTATCGCCAAATCGGTTTCTGTTCCAAGGTATTCTTTGTATAGAGGCAAAAGCTCAGAATCATTATAAACAGTCGAACCTTCTATTAAAATTCCTGAAAGTAAAAATTTAACTTTCTTTAACTCTTTAATAGGAACTTGCTCTAACTTAGAAGGTATCAATGGAGAAAGCTTTGACTGTGGCTCAGGAAAAGGTTTAAACCTATTATGAATGCGGCTTGGCTCAGCTGTTTTAGGAATAGTTATTTGCGCAAAACTGTTTGATTGAAAAGCAAAGTAATTCAAAAAAACAAACACAATAAAAAAGGAAACAATAACGTAACTCTTTAATGACATTATAATTTTAAAAAACCCGCTAACTTCTTTTAATAAACTTGGACACTTCATCGCTTGGAAGGGGTTTACTAAAAAGAAAACCTTGAAACTGGTCGCATTCTGACTCTAGTAGAAAATCGCGTTGCACTTCATTTTCAACGCCTTCGGCAACAGTTTTCAAACCAAAAAATTGACTCATCGCTATAATGGTCCGCGTTATTGCCTTATTATTTTGGTCGTTTATATCTCGAATAAACGTTTGATCTATCTTTAGAGTATCCACCGGCAAAAACTTTAAATAATTTAAAGACGAATAACCTGTTCCAAAATCGTCAATAGCGGAATGCACCCCAGCCTCTTTTAATTGGCTTAAAACTTTAATCACCGTTTCGGTGTCTTTCATAATTGTTGTTTCGGTAATTTCTAATTCTATAGCTCCAGGCTCCAATTGATACTTGTTTAAACTTTCCATCACTATGTTGAAAATATTTTGATCAAACTGTCGTCCTGAAACATTAATTGCTACAGGAACAGGAGACAATTCTTCCTTTTTCCATTCGTTGACTTGTTGGCAAACCGTTTCAATAATCCATTCGCCGATTGAAACGATCAGCCGGCTCTCTTCAGCTAGTGGAATGAACTCCCCAGGCGAAATGATATTGCCTTCGGAATCACGCCATCGTAATAAAGCCTCTAGGCCGGTTAACTCTTTAGTCCTTACGTCTACTTTGGGTTGGTAATAAACTTCTAACTCTTGCTTTTCGATAGCTTTACGAAGTTTTTGCTCCATTTGCATGCGGTGAGTTACTTGTGCGTTCATCGCAGGCGTGAATATTTGATAATTATTTCCGCCTTTTTCTTTGGCGCGATACATAGCCATATCCGAATGTTTCAACAAAGTTTCCGCATCTTTTCCGTCATTAGGGAAAAAGGATATTCCGATACTAAAACAAGCAAAGATTTCATTTCCCGCTAAATTAAACGACTGCGAAAACTGCTCCAATACTTTCTCCGATAACTTAGCGGCTTCTTCTTCATGATCTAAACTTGCAAGTAATAAAACAAACTCATCGCCTCCCAGGCGGCCAACAGTGTCTTCTTTACGCAAACAATTCCTTAATCTTTGCGCTATATTTTTTAAATATTGATCTCCAATTTGATGCCCCAATGAATCGTTTACCGATTTAAAATTATCTAAATCTAAAAACAAAGCCGCCACTTTCTTCTTTCGACGTTGGGCCTGAGCGATCAACAAATTAAATCGGTCTATCAAGAGATTTCGATTAGGCAATCCAGTTAAATCATCGTAAAACGCCATCTGATTAATCTTGGTTTCCATTGTCTTTTGATCTGTCTTATCATCTACAATGGCCAAAACTAAATTTGGGACTTTAGGTTCTAACAATTGCATTTTAACTTCTACGGGATAAAGGGAACCGTCTTCCCGCTTATGGCAAGCTTCAAAAACCACCAAAGACTTTTCACCGGAAGCTAACGGTTTGGACAATTCTCTCAATCCATCCATCCATGCAAGTTGAGCTACATCGGAATATCTTAGTCGCTTAATTTTATTTGGAGAGGAATATCCAAGGTTTCTACAAGCGGTCATATTTACTTCTTCTATTTCAAATCTTTCAGAATCAAAAACATAGATTTCATTTGAAGCGTCGTTAAGTATTTTTTGGAGTCTTTTGGAAAATTTTTCTTGCTGAAGCAATTTTTGAAAATCAGCTTCAATAATATCTAAATCATTTCGAGAGCGCTGCGACAACTTTCTGAGCAAAGCTATTAAAGTTTGGGAATTCGTCGTCAAAAAATCATTAAATTGATCTTCTGTTATTTCCATTAGAACAGTTTCCTCTATAGCTTTAATAGAGGCGGACCTTTTATTCGATTCGAGTAAGGCCATTTCTCCTATAAACTCGCCTACGCTTCCTCTAGCAATCTCTCTGTCCTTTTTATAGACAACAACCTTTCCCGACAAAACAACATACATAGATTTTCCAACTTCTCCGTCTTCGAACAAAATTTCGTCGACTCCCAACTTGATTTCTCCGCATTGCTTTGCAAGCCCGCTACAATTAGGCAAAACTTTGAGAAAATCTATGGATTGTAGAATTTTAATTTTTTCGTCTAAATCCATTACGCCATCCAATCTCTATTTCAAGGAAATTACATCGACCAGTTTTATATCGATTACCTATTCCCGCTCTTTAATTTATGAAGCATTTTGCGCCCAAAAACCCGTTAGAGCCAGTATAGCAGGGGTAAACATCTTCAACAAAGCAACGGGTTTTATCGAAAAAAATAAAAACAGGTATTCCGTTTCGGATTTTTAATTAATAATATCAATGGAGGGGACGGCTTTTAAAATATTCAAAAGCCTCGTCAAATTCTTTGGTTTCCGTATAGAACAAACTTCCCGCATCAATGTCAATTTTCTGGCTTTTTTTGAAAAAACCATTCAAATCCATATTTTTAACGCACCAAACCGGAAAAATAAAAATCACATACCAGAAAAGAAACGCATAAAAAAGCGAAACAAAAAAACTCGAATTTTCGGAATTTTTTTTTCCAAACTTTTGATTCATTTAACCCTATCAAATTAAAACAAAAAAATTTGGTTAGCGTTCAAAATAATTGTCTTTTGATAAATAATAAAGCTCAGCAGCGATCAATAAAATTGACAGTTAAAACACACGACTTAATACTCTTATCCATTTTATTATCTTTACGATCCTTGAAATTCTGAAATTAAAATCAATCGCCAGGTCTTGATTCTTAAAAAAATTATCGCAAAGCCATTCAAATAAACTCAAGAATACATCGTCCTTGATCGCCTAAACTTCCTGAGCTATTTTCCGAATATGGTCTCGGTTGAAAGCTTTTACTAAGTTTACCATCTCTTCACCTTTCATAGTCGGTTCAACAACCACCGGCCTAATATCCGTAAATCCAATAAACCTCAACCAAACTTCGAAATAAGGTTTTTGAAAATCCATATCCTCAACGCCCGACTCTATTCCGTACTCTCCTCCCCTCGCATACACAACCGATGCGGGTCTTCCGGTGATCAAACCCTGGTAGCCTGACTCCGGAAAAAAATTGAACGCCAAACCAGGTTGAGTAATAACATCAATAAAATGTTTTAGCCGATAGGGGATTCCAAAATTCCACATGGGTAAGCTAAATAAATATTTAGTCGCAGAGTTAAAGCGTTCAAAAATTTCCACAACTTGCTTCCAGGCAGCTTCTTGTTCCGCCGTCACTTTCCGACCATGAGAAATTGCGTATCGAGCGTTTAACATTTCTCCATTAACTGCAGGTAAATCTAAATCCCATATATTAATAACCTCTATCTCATCGGTTGGATGATGCTCTCGGTAGCTTTCCATGAACTCCTTGGCAATATCAATTGAATGTGATCGCTCTTTTCTAGGCGAAGCTTCTAAATACAATAATTTAGGCATAAAAACTCCTCCACTAAACTTAACATCTATAGTCTTGGCGGTAGCTAAAATACAAAGAAATTGCTTAAAAAACCAGTCATCCTTCCTGATAAAAAATCATAACCCACCCCGGAAGAAGAATAAATAATTTATTAAGAGAAAAATTAACTTAAGAGAAAACGTCTTAAAAACATCAATAAACGCTAAGGGGAAAGAAAAAAAGGGAAACTTCGAGAGCGAGTTTTTTAATGGAAATTCAAAAAATTAGATAACTGCCGTATGAACCTGAATTTCAGGTCCCAAGGATTTTTGCAAAATCCCTTCGATCGCTTTTAACGTCCCAGAGGTAGAACTAGGGCAACTACCACAGGCGCCTTGATAGTGTATGTTGACTATATGATTTTCTACAGAGTGGACTATCAATCCTCCACCATCGGCAGCTAAAGCTGGACGCACTTTCTGATCTAACAAAGAATCTATGACAATAGCTTTCTCTTCATCTGTGCGTTGAAAATACTCTTCGGGAGAAATAGAAATTTGACCTTTTTCAGAGGGATCGTCTCCCTCCTCATAAAATTTTAAGTTTTTTTCTATCGCGCCTTGAATCGGTTCTACCAAATCATGCCATTCTTCCATCATAGATTTTGTAACTGAAACAAAATCCTCGCTCAAATAGATATTCCGAACTCCAGGCAGATTAAACAAAGCCTCAGCAAAAGAATCGCCTGCCGCTTCTTCTTTAGAACCAAATGATTTAGTTCCCGACTTAACTACGTGTTTATTCATCATAAACTTTAAGGCGTCAGGATTAGGCGTTGGTTGGGTATTTACTACCTTATAAGGCAAGTCGGAATGGGACATTTTTTAAGGTCCAGTTTAATTTATTCTTGGGCAAAAATTTAAAATATACTTAATGATTTTCTCCGAATTTTTTCGCCCGGTCAATCTTTTTTCGAAATCGTTTTCAATTTGTAAACTTAATTGATAAAGATCGTTTTTTTGCAAAAAAAATTCTTTAACCTCGTAAACCTTATATAATTTTAGAAATCAAATGACTAGGACTCTTCGCTTTTCAAAGCTTCAGTTTGAAAATGAAGAGTTAGGGCTTCTATTAACTCGTCAAGAGAACCTTCTAAAATTTGAGATAATTTATGTAAAGTTAACCCAATTCGATGGTCAGTAACGCGTTCTTGTGGAAAATTATAAGTCCGAATTCTCTCGCTTCTATCTCCGCTACCTACTTGTTGTTTTCGTTCACGCGCCAGTTCGTCTTGCTGTTTTTGTTGCTCTAAATCATATAACCGGGCTCGTAAAACTTTCATACCTCGCTCTCTATTTTTATGTTGCGACTTCTCATCCTGACAAGAAATGACCAGGCCTGTTGGAATGTGCGTTATTCTTACGGCAGAGTCTGTCGTATTAACGCTTTGCCCACCTGGTCCGGAAGACCGAAAAACGTCAATTTTTAAATCAATAGCATTGATTTTAATGTCTACTTCTTCAACTTCCGGCATGATTGCAACAGTAACAGCCGAGGTATGAATTCTTCCTTGCGTCTCGGTTTCAGGAACTCTCTGAACTCGATGAGCGCCGCTTTCATACTTCAATTTACTAAAAACGCTTTTTCCCTGAATGCTTACGATTACTTCTTTAAAACCTCCCTTTCCCGTTTCATTACTAGCTAGAATCTCCGTCTTCCACTTCCTTGAGTCTGCATAGCGTGTGTACATCCGGAATAAATCAGCGCAAAATAATCCAGCCTCTTCCCCTCCTGTACCGGCCCGAATTTCCATAATAACGTTGCGCTCATCCCTTGGGTCTTTAGGGAGCAACAAAATTTTCAATCTATCCGAAATTTCTACTATCGAATGTTTGAGTTCTTTAACTTCTTCTTTTGCAAGTTCAATTAATTCGGGGTCGGTTTCATCGTTCAAAAGCGTCTCACTATCCTTTAATTGGCTAGACGCTTTTTTATATTCGCGGAAACCTTCCACTAAAGGAGAAATTTCCGAGTGTTCACGGGAATATTTCTGAAACTCTGATTGTTTGGAGATTATTTGAGGATCACTCAATAATTTATTGAGTTGCTCATATCGCTCCTCAACGCTCTGCAATTTATCAAACATAAATAGCTGGAATAAGGATCAAACTGGGTTGAGATCGCATGGAAGGGAAACTCTGGGGCATCAAACGATCCCCAGAAATACTTTAGGAAGTTGCGGTGGCAGGTTCTTCCTCTGGGCTTTTTTTCTTATCCAAAGCTTTTTTAAATTTCCGGTTAAATTTATCGATTCGACCGGCAGTATCAATCAACTTTTGCTTTCCAGTAAAAAAGGGATGACACTTTGAACAAATTTCTACGTGAATATCCTTAACCGTTGAACGTGTAGTCGTTTCCGAGCCACAAGCGCACTTAATAACGGTTTCATAATAACCGGGATGAATATCGGCCTTCATGCTTCCTCCACTTACGAGTTCATTGATTGCAGGAAATCCTCATTATCTTTGGTTTCCTTCAGTTTTTCAAGGAGAAGCTCCATCGTATCAATGATTCCCATTGGGAGCAACACTTTTCTTAACAGCCAAACCCTTTGAAGTTCGTCTTTTCCTAGCAGTAACTCTTCTTTTCGAGTTCCGGAACGATTAATATCAATTGATGGAAATACCCGTTTTTCCGCTAATCTCCGATCCAAAACAATTTCCAAGTTACCGGTTCCCTTGAATTCTTCAAAGATAACATCATCCATCCGACTTCCTGTATCAATCAAAGCGGTAGCAATAATAGTCAAACTACCGCCCTCTTCCAAGTTTCTTGCCGCGCCAAAAAAGCGTTTTGGTCGTTGTAATGCATTGGAATCTACGCCGCCGGAAAGCACTTTACCGCTAGGCGGAACGATTGAATTATACGCTCTAGCTAATCGAGTAATACTATCAAGTAAAATAACTACGTCTTTTTTATGCTCTACCAACCGTTTTGCTTTCTCTATAACCATTTCGGCGACTTGTACATGCCGTTGAGCCGGCTCGTCAAAAGTAGAACTAATCACTTCTCCTTTTACCGACCGTTGCATATCGGTTACTTCTTCAGGTCTTTCGTCGATTAGGAGAACAATTAAAATAACCTCTGGATAGTTTGAGCTAATGCTGTTAGCAATGGATTGTAACAGCATAGTCTTACCGGTTCTTGGCGGAGCAACGATTAACCCCCGTTGTCCTTTTCCAATTGGGGTCATCAAGTCCATTATTCGCGCGCTATAGTCAGAACCTTGTTCCGTTTCTAACCGCAACCTTTCCTCAGGATAAAGAGGGGTCAGGTTATCAAAAAGTATTTTATCTTTAGTTTTATCCGGATCTTCAAAATTGATCGCCTCAACCTTCAGCAACGCAAAGTAACGTTCGCCATCTTTTGGAGGGCGGATTTGCCCAGAAATCGTATCCCCAGTGTGCATATCAAACTTACGGATTTGCGAAGGCGACACATAAATATCGTCAGGGCCGGGTAAATAGTTATAGCTGGGAGCTCTCAAAAAGCCAAAACCATCGGGAAGTATTTCCAATACTCCCTGACCAAACATGAGCCCGTCTTTTTCAATTCGAGCTTCCAGTATTTTAAAGATCAGATCTTGTTTTCTGAGACCGCTATGCCCAGGAATTTTTAATTCCTTGGCTAACTTGGTTAATTCGGATATCGTTTTGGCTTTTAAAGTTTCAATATTCATATGGAATAACGTTTGTTGCGTGGAGAGCTGGGTTGGTGTTTAGTTAAAACTCAGACTAAGAGGCCAACTTGACAGGTAATATTATTAAGGAGTCCCTTAAGAGATTCTGAAAAGGCAATCTATATTTAGCTTAGTCCTGCCTTAACTTATGGTAGAAACAGGGGATCTTTCTGATGCTAGCTTAGGAATCTAACGAAAGGATAATCTCGAAAGCTTTATTTGTCAAATATTTTTTTATTTTTTTACTAAAAACCTCCTAAACATGCTTTGATCTATTTTTAACAAAAACTCCTCTTCAATTCAACCCATTAAGTTTACACTAACTACCTAAAATAAGTTTTTTTGCAGCATCTGAAACAATTTTTCTTCTCGGAACTTATTATTACATAAGGCTTACAACTCCCAATATTAAATCTAGATTTCAAAAATAAATAGCATTACAATTGTAACAGTCTTGCGACATAATTAGCCAAGCTAACCCGTCAGTCATTTAACGGTCAATTTAAATTTTAGCAAAATAAAATTTTATGAATATTGACGAATTATTCCGAGAAGAGAATCAAATACCGACTCTTCCTGATATCTTTTATGAGTTTAAAGAGGCCGTTGAAGATCCTAACAGATCTTTTGACGATGTTGCAGAAATTGTCGGTCACGACACTGGTTTAACCTCTCGATTATTAAAAATCGTTAACAGCGCTTTTTTTGGTTTTCCTTCAGAAATCGAAACTGTCTCGCACGCTATTAGTATTATTGGGATACAACACCTAAACGATTTAGTCCTTTCAACTGTTGTGATGAGTTGCTTCAAAGACATTCCTTCGGAAACCATTGATATGGAATCATTTTGGAAGCATAGCGTCGCATGCGCTTTAACGTCAAAACTGTTAGCGGAAAAAATCGAAATTCGCAATCCAGAAAGAGTGTTTGTCGCAGGATTACTTCATGATATTGGTCGGTTAATTATTTGCAGTAAAGCGTCTATGGAAACTCTAAAAATTTTTTTCTTGATGAATAATCAGAATTTACCGTTACATCTTGCGGAAACCGAAGCCTTGGGTTTTGACCATACGGATGTAGGCGCAAGATTAATCAAAGATTGGGGGCTTCCTCACTTTCATGAAGACATCGTAAATTGTCACCATAATCCTAACCAAGCGTCGTCGTTTCCTATTGAATGCTCTATTGTCCATGTCGCGGACATACTGGTTAATTCTTTGGAATTAGGAACCAGCGGAGAAACCATAATTCAGGAGTTTGACGAAGCCGCAAGCAAAAGGACCAATATCAAAAACGAATCCTTTCGCTCGCTTTTAGTCGATGAAGTTAAAGAAAAATTTGAAGAAACCTTCCAACTTTTCTTTCAGCCAGCTTAGCCTTCGCTTAATCGTTCAAAGAAGCTATCAGCTTTTCAAGACCAGACGCCATCCTTGAAAGATCAGACGAAGCCGTTTGCAAATCTCCGATTTGTTCCGTGGTGCTTTGAGCTGCGGTGGCCACGCCGCTGATATTCTCGCTAATTTCAGTTCCGCCTCTAGCCGCTTCGGAAACGCTTCGACCAATCTCAGAAGTTGTTGCGGTTTGCTCTTCCACGGCGCTGGCTATTGTCGAAGAGATATCGTTTACCTGGTCGATAATAGTGGTAATTTCTCCGATAGCTTTGACGGCTTTACCCGTGTCACCTTGAATCGTTTCAATTTTTTTACTAATATCTTCCGTCGCCTTTGCGGTTTCTTTGGCAAGTTCCTTAACCTCGTTCGCGACAACGGCAAATCCTTTACCGGCTTCTCCGGCTCTGGCCGCTTCAATTGTAGCATTCAACGCTAACAGATTGGTTTGTTCGGCAATCGAATTAATCACTTTAATTACTTCGCCAATTTCTGCGCTACTAACGCCTAATTGAGAAACAATTTCGTTGGTATTTTTTGCTTCGGTAACCGCCCTACCCGCTATCTCCGCCGCTTTAGTCGAGTTTTGGGCTATTTCTTTAATACTTGCCGCCATTTCTTCCATTCCCGAAGCCACCGAGTTGATGCTTCCGCTTACCTCGGCGCTGGTGGAGTTAACCACATTTGCCTGTGCGGCTGTTTCCTCCGCATTGGCGCTCATAGTGCCGCTTACGGCGGATAATTCCTCAGCCGAAGCTGATAATGAAGCGGAATTAACTGTCAACTCGTCTATAGTCGTTTTAATTCTCTTCTCAGTACTTATTCTTTCGGTTATTACTTCCCAAGTAACCATCGGTCCTATGTACTCATTATTGTTATCCAATATAGGACTTACCAAAAGATCTAAAACTTCCGGTCCAACAGTAATTTCCGCCCTATGGGGAAGGTTTTTCGGGTCGCTAATTATCTTGCGTTGATGGGCTGGGTTTTTATGAAATACATCGATCGTATGACCTATCATTTGATCCACGGATATCGGAAGATGCTGTTGAATAGACTGTAGCGTTTTTTTGGAAGAAGGATTCATGTAGGAGATATTGCCATCTCTATCGGCAAACATAATATTACTTGGAGCGTTTTCTACCATTGAAAGAATACGGGACACTTCGGACTCTGTTTTTTTCTTTCCTGTCACATCCTCCCAATTAACTATGTACCCCCCAACATCGCCATTAGGAAGAAATATACCGTTCACCTCAGCCTTTAAAGTCACTTCTGCAAAAGTAAATTCAGCCACATGCGGCAATGCGCGCGGGTTTTTCAAAATTCTTTCGATCCGTTCGGGGTCTTTATGAAATTGATGAATCGAGTTGCCTACAATTTGATCCAAATTTACCCTGAATTCTTTCTTTATTTCATTCGCTATTGTTCCTAAAGTTTCAATCGCTTTAGGATTAGCGTATATCAATGTAAAATTTGTATCGGCAACCAAAACATTCGCTTGTAACGAATCTAACATTGCATGGAGATATGTCGATGAGCCCATTATCTTTGGGGACCCACTTCCAAAAATTCCCCAAAACCCTGACTTTTTGCCATTTGGTGTAGTTGAAACTGCCATGATTTTTTCTCCACTAAGAATACTTCAAGTAATTTTATTAATAGTCACTCGACAAAGCTATACTTAAAAAAACCTTCCATGTAAAACAAATGAAAAGATCCTTAGAGGGACCTGTTTTTCATATTTAATCCTTAGGGAACTTTAATAAGTATAACAGTAAAAATCTTTAAACCAATAGTTTTTTCATAACATAATTTTTTAAACTTTAAACTCATTAACGATTGACTGAATTCCATCAGAAATGATTCGAGTCATTTCCGCCGTTGTCGCAGATTGCTCCTCCACAGCGCTTGCTATAGTATTGGAATAATCATTTGTTCTGTTAATGACATCGGTAATCCTGTTAATAGCTTCTACAGAGTTTTTTGTATCTTGCTGAATAACGACTATTTTGTTGCCAATTTCCTCGGTCGCTTTGGCGGTTTCCTTTGCCAACTCCTTTACCTCGTTTGCCACAACGGCAAATCCTTTACCGGCTTCTCCGGCTCTAGCCGCCTCGATAGTTGCATTTAAAGCCAAAAGATTCGTTTGTTCGGCGATCGAATTAATTACCTTTATTACTTCTCCGATCTCGGCGCTACTGGTTCCTAACTTTGATATAATTTCGTTTGTACTTTGAGCTTCCGCTACAGCCGAAGACGACACCTTGGTCGCTTCTGTCGAGCTAACGGATATCTCTCTAATACTTGCGTTCATCTCTTCTGAAGAAGCTCCCAAGCTATTAGTTTGCTCAGTTAAGCTCTTCATGATATCTCGTAAATTTACTAGTAATTTCTCTAGTCCCAATCCAATCTGGCCTGCGTCATCTTCCCCTGTAATATTTAATTCTGCTGTTAAATCCTTTTCGCTAGCGGCTTTAACTACCTTTAAAATTTGCGCCACTTTTTGAACTTTATCCGTAATATCGGTAGCGAATTTGACCACTTTACAAGGCTTACCATTCAGGTCCAATATTGGGTTGTAACTAGCTTGAATCCAAATTTCGTTTCCCGCTTTGCCAATTCGTTTATACTCACCCGCATCAAAATGACCTTGTCGAAGTTGCCGCCAAAATTGCTCATACTCAGCGCTTTGAACATAAGCTTTATCGCAGAACATCCGATGGTGTTGCCCTTGAATTTCATCTAAACTATATCCCACCGTCGCCAAAAAGTTGTCATTTGCCGTGATAACGGTGCCATCCAGATTAAATTCAATCACTGCATTAGATTTGCTAACAGCGTCCATTTTTCCCTGGAAGTCAGCCCTTGCCAACTTAACGGCAGTAATATCGGTAGCAAATTTAACCACTTTACAAGGCTTGCCGTTCACGTCAAAAATCGGATTGTAAGTCGCTCGAATCCAAATCTCCGAACCATCCTTCTTAATACGTTTGTATTCTCCGGCATCAAATTCTCCACGTCCCAATTTGTCCCAAAATTTCCGATATTCATCGCTATTTGCATAAGAGTTTTCGCAAAACATACGGTGGTGTTGGCCTTGAATTTCTTCCAAGCTATATCCCAACCCGTTTAAAAAATTATCGTTCGCCGTGATTATCGTTCCGTCTAAATTAAATTCAATTACCGCTTGCGACTTACTTATCGCGTTAATTTTTTCTTCTAATTCGGCGTTTTTTAATTTCTGCTTAGTTATATCAGACGCAAACTTAACAACCTTATAGGGGGTTCCATTAGAATCAAAAATGGGGTTGTAAGTCGCTTGAATCCAAATTTCCGAACCATCCTTCTTAATACGTTTGTATTCTCCGGCATCAAATTCTCCACGTCCTAACTTAACCCAAAAATTCCGATATTCACCGCTATTTGCATAAGAGTTTTCGCAAAACATGCGGTGATGCTGGCCTTTCACTTCTTCTAACCGATACCCTAACCCATTTAAAAAGTTGTCGTTCGCCGTAATTATTGTCCCATCTAAATTAAATTCTATGACGGCCATAGACCGCCCGATAGCATCAAACTTTGCTTGTAACTCAGCTATAAAACTATCCCCATTAGCAGAACCATTTTTAAACAGGCCAAATAAGCCCGAACGACGTTGGATCGATTCTTTTTGTACCGTGTTCACAATTTTCCCCCAAACCTCAAAAAAGTGTCTATATATGAGCTTTTCGTTTGAATACAATAATATAAACAGTTACTAATAATATAAATCTAAAAGAAATTCAACAATCATAAATCATTATTTTTACAAGTGTTAAATAAATTTTAAATTCCTTCTTTTACAAAATCCAGCAAACTTTTTGTAACAATTGTAAATCTTCCGAAAAATTCAATTCTATACAAAATCAAATCTTATATGAGGCTCTAATCAACATTTTTCACTCACCAAAAGTCGCAAAAAAAATATACTAAGGCGAATTATTCTTTTAGATATATTTCTATTGACATTTTGAAGACAATAGAACTATCCTGAAAAAAATATATTTCTTGTTTTAGGTTTTTTTACTTCATATTTTCGCTTTTTTTTCGCTACTAAATCATGTTTGTTCATCTGAATTGCCATAGCCATTATTCATTATTAGCTGGGGCCAATAACGTCGAAGAACTTGTCTACGCCGCCAAACGACTGAGGATGACTTCTATTGCCTTGACCGACACAAATGGGCTTTATGGGGCGCTTCCATTTTACCGAGCGGCAAAAGAAGCGGGAATCCATCCTATCCTGGGAGTAGAGATTCAAACCCAATCTAAAGAGAGAGCAGTTTTATTAGCTAAAAATATGAATGGTTTTGAGAAAATTTGCCGCATTATTTCCGACCGCCATCTGACCTCAAATTTTTCCCTTTCAAATAAGTTATGCAAGTATAGCGAAAATATTATTACCCTGGTTTCAAGCGCAAAAACTCTAAAAAAACTAATAGCTGTTCGAAATTATAAAAATATTTACGTTGAATTAGTCTCTTTCAACAAGTATCAAAGCGCCTACATGTTGAATCTTTCTCAAAAGCTTGGCATTCCCTGCGTCGCCTCTAACAGAGTTTTTTTTATCGACAAGCAGGATTGGAAAATCCACCGATTATTATCGGCAATAAAGGCTAACGCCACAATTCATTCGTTGTCTAAAGATTCTTTAGTTTCTTCAGAAGCCTGGTTAAAACCCGCCAAGGAAATGGTTCAATTATGCAAAAAATATCCGCAAGCGATTCGTAACACGTTAGCGGTAGCGGAACAATGCAAAGTGGACTTGCCCATTGGGGAAATCCAGTTTCCTCCATTTAAAACGCCTAATGGAGAAAGTCATCAATCATATTTAGAACGACTCACGCGAAAACAAATTATGAACTTGTACCGTCCCGTAACAGCGGAAATCCAAGAGCGCATGGAACGCGAACTTAGAATTATCAAACATCTCCATTTTGCCCCTTATTTTCTAATTGTCTGGGATATCGTTCAAGAAGCTCATAAACGAGGTATTCTCGCTGTGGGAAGGGGTTCAGCCGCTAACAGCATTGTTTGTAGGGCCTTGGGCATCACCGAGGTTGACCCCATCGCTCATAACTTATATTTTGAAAGGTTCTTAAACCCCGAAAGAAGCGACTACCCTGATATTGATATAGACTTCCCATGGAACCGACGCGACGAGATTTTAAATTATATCTTCGAACGCTACGGTGCGGAAAACGTCGCCCTCATTTCGTCTCACATAAGATTTCGAGGCCGTTCCGCATTGCGCGAAGTAGGCAAAGCTTTGGGCATTCCAACGCCAGAAATTGAAATTGTTACGTCCAAACTTCCTTACCATTCTGAATTATCAGACCTTGAAAAAATTCGCAGAAGCATCCCCGAATGCCGAAACCTTCCGCTAGAAGACGAACCTTACCGTTCTATGGTTTCTTTAGGAAAACGTATCGACGGTTTTCCTCGACACATCTCAATCCATTGTGGGGGCATTGTTGTAAGTCCTCGCCCAATAACAAATTTTGCGCCATTACAAAAAACTCCTAAAGGTTTTGTCGTCACTCAATACGACATGTATCCGATAGAAGATATGGGACTGCTAAAAATAGATATTCTTGGTCAGAAGGGGCTAGCCGTACAGGAAGACACCATTCAATCAGTAAAAACCAATTACAATATCGAAATTAATTTTTCACAAATCGATCCTACACGCGACAAGCAAACAAAAACTCTTATCCGTAACGGAAAAACAATGGGATGTTTTTACGTTGAATCTCCAGGCATGAGGAATCTCCTTCAAACGCTTGTCTCCGACGACTTTGAAACTTTAGTGGCGGCCAGCTCTATCATTCGCCCGGGAGTCTCCAACAGCGGAATGATGAGAACGTTCGTCAAACGTTATCTAGGGAAAGAACCGGCGCGCTATTTACATCCAAAACTCGAATCAATTCTCAAAAACACCTATGGCGTTATGATTTATCAAGAAGACGCAATCCAAGTCGCGCACACAATAGCCGGAATGACGCTGAGCGAAGCGGACAACTTGCGTAAATGTATGAGCAAAAAACGGGACTGGGAAAGAATCGAAACTTATCGGGAACGCTTTATATCAGGAGCGCTCAATCGAGGAGTTGATATAGATACCGCAAAAGAAATATGGCGCCAAATGGAAAGCTTTGCCGGTTACGCCTTTTGCAAAGCCCACAGCGCATCTTTTGCCTTAGTTTCCTACCGCGCCGCTTACTTAAAAACGCATTATCCAGCGGAATTTATAGCCGCTGTTCTATCTAATAGAGGCGGTTTTTATGGAACTTCCGAATACATTGAGGAAGCTCGTCGATTGGGAATCAAAATCCTACCTCCCGACATCAATCGAAGCTCCTATGAATTTACAGCGTGCGCCTCAAATCTAAATAAAAAACCAGCGCGCAACGAAGCTATTCGAATTGGTTTTATGCAAGTTAAAAACTTAACGCAAAGAACGATTAATCGTATATTAAAAAGCCGTTCTTTATCCGCTTATACTTCATTTGAAGACTTCCTAAAAAGAACGCGAACGGAAGCGGGAGAAACCGAATCACTTATCCGATGCGGAGCCTTCGACTCTTTAACTTCCTCGCGTCCAGAATTACTATGGAAACTTGAACTTTTTAAGAGGAACCAAAATGTTTCATCCTCTTCAGTCAATCAACAACATTTGATATTTTCTTCCAAATCTGACGAGCCTTCCTCTATCGCCATTCCACAATTTTCACAATACGACTTAAAAGAAAAAATATGGGCGGAACTGGAATCTCTTGACGTGGCTGTTTCTTCCCATCCGACCTTGCTTTACGACATAAATTTTAAACGGGAAAACAGGGACAGACTCAGAAAAATCTGCAAAGGGAGCCTCCCTATACCAGCAAAAAATTTAAGATGTTTTGAAAATCGCGTCGTGACTCTTGTCGGTTGGGCAATTCACCACAAACACGCTCGTACGGCTAAGAACGAAACTATGAAGTTCATGACCTTAGAGGACCCCACAGCTTCTTTCGAGGTAACATTCTTTCCTAAAATCTATCGTAGATATGGCGAGATATTACACGACCGCGGCCCCTATATAATCAAAGGTAAAGTGGAAAGATCGGGATACCTTTACTCCGTAACAGGGCTTTGGGTTTCAAGAATAAAAACTCCACCATTTAGCGAGAATAAAATATAATCAATGGGATTTCTAATTTTAAAGGCTTTCCAATAATGGAATGGATTGTAGGTATTGGTTGCGCGGCTCTTCTTGCAATTTGGTTTCTCCGCCGCCCAAAAGACGAAACGCTCGACGGCAAAATAGTCGTAAGAGAAATATTTGACCAACTGGGAAAAGATCTTACGGTCATTCAAGACGTCGCGGTTCCAGTTCAGGGCGGGATGGGGCGAATCGATTTTACGGCGGTATCGTCTTGCGAAGTATTCGTAGTCAGCGTTATTGACGCAAATGGGAAAATACGAGGCGATATTAATTCAAGAGAATGGCAAACTGGAAAAGAAACCATTTACAACCCCATATGGAGGAATCGGCTCCTTTTAAATGGTTTGGAGCCTATTTTAAAAGAAGTCCATTTGACTCCGCTCGTAGTTTTCGCAAATGGCAATTTGGTAGACGACTTTGGGGAAAACGTTATTGAGCGTAAAAATTTGAAAAAATTTTTTAGAGAAAGAGATAAAACAGAAGTCGTCGATTCGGCAATCATTGAATCTACTATAGAAGCTTTAAGAAAACTTAAGGAATTAGGATAAAAAACGACCGCTGTCCGCCCTAAAAGCGGCTAACGGTCGGCTATATACCTTAGACAAAATTATTTTCTCAAAGTTTGTACAAATTTCTCAAGGTTTGCCGCCATATTTGACAAATCAGCCAGTGCGGTTTGCAGGTCCCCAGTTTGCTCGGTGGAACTTTGAGCGGTTAAGGCTACTTTATTAATATTCTCGCTAATCTCAGTCCCGCCTTTAGCCGCTTCGGAAACGCTTCGCCCAATTTCAGACGTTGTCGCAGTTTGTTCTTCCACAGCGCTGGCGATTGTCGATGAAATGTCGTTTACCTGATTAATAATTGAAGTAATTTCATTAATAGCTTTGACGGCTTTAGTTGTATCGCCCTGGATCGTTTCAATCTTTTTACTGATGTCTTCAGTCGCCTTTGCGGTTTCTTTTGCGAGTTCTTTAACCTCATTCGCAACTACGGCGAATCCCTTGCCCGCTTCTCCCGCTCTTGCGGCTTCAATCGTGGCGTTTAACGCTAACAGATTAGTTTGCTCGGCGATGGAATTAATAACTTTAATTACTTCGCCAATTTCTGCGCTGCTAACTCCCAATTGAGAAACTATTTCGTTAGTATTTTGCGCTTCGGTGACAGCCGTACCCGCAATTTCTGCGGCCTGAGTTGAGTTGCGCGCAATTTCTTTAATACTTGCCGCCATTTCTTCCATCCCTGCCGCCACTGAATTTATATTTCCGCTCACCTGCTGACTGGCAGTATTAACGACATTCGCTTGCGCCGCAGTTTCCTCCATACTTGCAATCATATTACCGCTCACCGTCGATAATTCTTCCGCCGAAGACGATAATGTCGCCGAGTTCACTCCCAATTCTTTAATAATTTCCTGGGTAGCCCTTTCCATTTTTACTTTATCGGTAATCACTTCCCAGGTCACCATGGGTCCTACATATTCGTTATTGTTATCCAAAATTGGATTAACCAAAAGGTCCAAAATTTCAGCCCCCAAAGCAATCTCCGCTCGATAAGGAAGGTTTTTGGGGTCGCTGACAATTCGTCTTTGATGCGATGGATTTTTGTGAAAAACGTCAATCGAGCTTCCAATCACTTGATCCACAGAAATGGGAAGGAGTTGTTGAATTGATCGCAGGGTTTTTTCTGAGGAAGGATTCATGTAGACAATGTTGAGGTTTCTATCGGCAAACATGATGTTAGTAGGAGCATTTTCTACCATGGAAAGAATACGAGCAATCTCCGATTCTGTCTTTTTACTTTCCGAAACATTCTCCCAATTAACCACATATCCTTCAATATCCCCATTTGGAAGAAACACGCCGTTTATATTAGCCTTTAAAGTAACCAATCCAAAAGAGAACTCAGCAGAATGCGGCAGGGCGCTGGGATTTTTCAAAATTCTTTCAATTCGCTCTGGATCTTTATGAAATTGGTGGATTGAATTTCCTACAATCTGATCGACCCTGACTCCAAATTCTTTTTTGATATCGTCTTCAATAAGCCTTAACGTTTCCAGAGCCTTCGGGTTTGCATAAATCAGTTTAAAATCTTTATTTGCCAGCAATAAATTATCTTGTACGCAATTCAATACAGCTTGTAGATGATTAGACGATTTTAATAACTTTAAAGCGCCATTTCCAAACATACCCAGAATTCCTTTGTTATTCTTACTAGTATCTGAAATAACCATAGAGTTCTCCTTGGTTTTTGAGGGGAGTACTTTTATCGAAACAATGAATGCACTCAATAAAAGTCAAAAGTTCGGATAACACTAAAATATCGAACAACCCAGGGTAATTAATATTGTAACATGGTTGTAACTTAAGAAAAGCGTGAAATGTTCTCAACCTCATTTCTAATTGTTTTCAAACGAAATAACTGTAGTAGAGCAAATAGCTATAACCTTTTTATCAGGTATCAAACGCCTAAAATATTAGCGTATAAAAATTTTGTTATAAAAAAATTATCTAATGCCAGGGATTGCTTTTATTTGAGGAAATTTGGGAGATGATTTTAGAAAGCGTAGTCGAATCTAGAAACCTGAAGAATTTTTTAAGAAAAGAAAAAATAAAAACTTTCGATTAAGCGATCATTAATAAATCCACCATAAAAGCTATAAGACGTTTTTAAAGGAATAGGAATAGGAATTGGAATAAAAAAGCCGACCGTTAAACCTAAAGAGGCAAGCAATGGTCGGCTATATACAGGCTAGGCAGTTACATCCACGTTATTCCCCGTACTTAATGGAATGCTGTGATCGACCGTCTCCGTCGATCCCTCACCAGAAGCTTGTGCGGCGCCCTGCCCTCCTTGACTTTGGGCGGTATTTGTAGTTGCTTTAGCCGAAGTAAGTGAAGCTTGTTGCGCCGCTCCCGCTGAAGCGCTAACGTTTCCAACTGGCATTTGATTACTCCTTGAAGATTCGTTTTTAAAGCGCCTTTAAAACTTTTCCCGAAAAAAGCTTTATAAAGACAAATAAATAGAAAAAGTTACCCTTCGTTGGACCTTTGAAAAATCTAACGAATGGTCAAGGACACAACAACTTCAGGCTTGTACATCAATATTTTGTCCGGTTGAACCAGATGAAGGCTGAGGAACGCTATCTAACAGTTTTTCAACGTTTTCTCCTTGCTGTTTCTGGACATTATTAGCCGTTTTTGCAGCGGCAATGGAAGCTTGTTGCGCAACTCCCGCATTTGCGGTTGAACTAGACACTTGCATGAAGATTCCTCCTATGGTTTTAGGGTCCTTACGCCCCTTATCGTTTCGAATTAATGAAACTTTAGGAAGAGAATCATTAATTTTGGTCACACTTTTGTTAAGAATTTAAGAAAAAATATCAAGCATAAATCGAATAAAACCACGGGCTTGACAACCTATAGAGGGATTAAGTTAGAATAGTCTATAATTTCTCCAAACCAGTTGACCAATCAAAACTGCCCCTAAAAACAAAACATATTTAAAATCAATTAGTTATGAGTAAAAAAAAACAGCTTAAACTTTTTATAGCGATCTTTGCAGGATATTTCTTCTTCACAGGAACTTCTTTTGCGCTTCAATTACCCGACTCCCCATACCCTTACTCCATAAAAAAAGTAGGGAAATGTCAGCGTGATAAAACCAGTATATGCACTATCGAAATCTGGTTAGCCCATAAACAAAAGAAAAATAACAAAGCGATCCGTAAAGAGTTAAAAGATAAATCTATTAAAACATTACGTAAAACTATCCAATATTGGAAACCTAAAGGAGGACATCCTCCGACCAACATCGCAATAGGAAGAGGCATTAGCGCTGAAGACGCTCGCTATGTTATAGATTTGGCCATAAAGCTAAACGACAAAATTGACGGCTTAATACATCAAAGATTGAATCCTCCTAATTATGTCGCCATCGCTACGTCTGCCTGGGACGCTAAATCTGAAACCAAAATTTCGCAAGAAAGCTTAGAAAAACTACGGGATCCCAGTCTAAAATCCGAGGAGTTTCACAAACTTTACCGAAAGCTTACTGGAGAGGCCGATGTAAAGCCCGCATTCTATTAATATCGCATTGGTTTGATAATGAAAGCGGGACTCCATATTAAAGTTTGACAAACCGACCTGGATTTGATAGAAGCTACTCTTTATCAATAATTTAATGGATGACCAAGCAAACGAACCTCCGCTTTTGCGTCGTTCATTTCACCGATTCCAGGTTAACGAAAGCCCCGCCAAAATTAATCTGAAACGTTTGTTTATTATCGACTTGAGGAAATTATGCTGGATTTAGCGTTTGCTATGGCGCCGCCGCCCCCAGAAGGAGCCGAAGGAGGGGGAAGTATGCTGGCTCTGTTACCGCCAATGATTATGATGTTCTTGATTTTTTATTTCATCGTTATTCGGCCTCAACAGAAAAAGCAACAAGAACAACGCAAAATGATAAACGAATTAAAAGAAGGGGATAACGTAATCACCATGAGCGGTATCCACGGAACAATCAAAAAAGTTAAAGACGATGTTGTTACGCTTCAAATTGCCGATAATGTTCGGATAAAAATTGAGCGTTCTTATATAGGAAAAACCCGAGAGGGGAAATAGCCGGACATGTATAAAAATCTTCGATGGAAAATTCCTTTAATTATCGCCGTGTTGGTCGGAGCTATTTGGTTAGCTTATCCTCTTAAAGAGAAAATCACGCTTGGCCTTGATCTTCAAGGCGGCATGCACTTGGTTTTGGAAGTACAAACTGAAAAAGCAGTGGAAGCCAGCCTGGACCGCGTTGCCGACGATATTAAACGAAACATTGAAAAAGAAGATCTAGAGGTTGACCGAATAAGAGCGAGTTACGACGGCTATCAAATTGGCATTCAACTCGTTGACGCTTTAGATATCCCCGATATAGAGAAAACTTTAGCCAACTACGGGCACTTAGAAAAGCAAAAGACTGATAAAGACAAGGCTAATTTGATTTACTCTTTTACCCAGGCAGAGGTTGACCGAATTAAGGAAAACGCTGTTAACCAAGGCTTAGAAACCATTCGTAACCGCGTCGATCAGTTTGGAGTGGCCGAACCAACAATCCAACGACAAGGTGAGCGGCGAATTTTAATTCAATTACCTGGAATTAAGGATACAGAAAGAGCTATCAAATTAATCGGTAAAACAGCCCGCCTGGAGTTCAAACTTGTCGACGAAAGCATCAGCGTTGAACAAGCGCGTGATGAAATGCCGGACGATGATGAAATTCTTAACCAGCGCGAAGAAAATAAAGAAGGGAAAGTCACATTAACTCCTTTTCTTTTGAAAAAACGAGCGGTTTTAACCGGCGAAACTTTAACGAGCGCAGAAGTACGATACGATAGCAGTCAATATAACGAACCATATGTATCCCTGAACTTCAATAGTTATGGCGCCTCTGTTTTCTATCAAGTAACCAGAGAAAACATTAAAAAACGATTGGCAATTGTTTTGGATGGAGTGGTCCATTCGGCTCCTGTTATCCAGGACGCTATTCCAGGAGGCCAAGCGCAAATAACGGGTAGCTTTACAACTGAAGAAGCCAAAGATTTGGCTCTGGTTTTGAGAGCGGGCGCGCTACCCGCTCCCGTCACTATTTTAGAAAACCGAACTGTGGGGCCTTCTTTAGGCCAAGATTCGATCGATAAAGGAGTTCAATCTATTATTATCGGCGGCGTCTTTGTAATTATTTTTATTTTAATTTACTACAAGCTATCGGGTTTGGTAGCCAATATCGCTTTGGTTTTAAACATCGTCTTGATGCTGGGGTCTCTTGCTTATTTTGACGCTGCGTTAACATTGCCGGGTATTGCGGGAATTATTTTAACAGTGGGAATGGCTATCGACGCAAATGTCTTGATTTTTGAAAGAATCCGCGAAGAGCTTAGACTTGGCAAAACAGTGCGAGCTGCGATTGATTCAGGCTACGAGAAAGCGTTCCGCACTATCGTCGACGCTAACGTAACAACCTTTATCGCCGCTATTGTTTTATTCCAATTCGGCACAGGCCCTATTAAGGGATTTGCCATTACATTATGTATTGGCATAGCGGCTAGTATGTTTACCGCCGTTTTTGTAAGCCGGACTATTTTTGATAGCTCCATGAACCGCAAAAAACTGGAGAAACTTAGCATTTAACCGAATTATCTCGACGTTTTAAGTCGAAGGCTTTTTTAAATATGGAAATTATTAAAAGTAATCTAGCAATTGATTTTTTAGGCAAAAAACGGCTGGCAATGGCGCTTTCAGCAATTTTAATTGGAATTAGTCTGGCTTCCGTTATTTTTCATGGCGGACTTCGTTACGGAATTGACTTCGCTGGAGGAACTTTAGTACAGCTTAAATTTAAAACGTCTCCAAACATTGAAACTATCCGATCTAGTCTGAAAGAGATCGGCCTTGCCGACAGCACGATTCAGGAGTTTGGATCTCACAATGATATTTTAGTCAACTTTGAAAAATCGGAAGGGAAACTTGAAGCCATAGGCGAAAAAATTCGTAAAAGCATGAGTAACCCTGAAGATGTCACTGTTGAGCGGGTAGAGATTGTCGGCCCTAAAGTCGGTCAAGACCTTCGAGAAAAGGCGGTTCTCTCCATAATTTATGCAACGATCGGAATTATTATTTATATTTCGTGGAGGTTTGAATTTAAGTTTGCATTAGCCGCAATTTTAGCTCTACTTCATGACGTTACCCTTACTATTGGCGCTTTTTCGATTTTGGACAAAGAATTTACCTTGGTTGTTGTAGCTTCTATTTTAACTATCATTGGTTATTCGCTAAACGACACGATCGTAGTGTTTGACCGAATTCGTGAAAATACGCGCCGAAAGAGCAAAGAAACCTTAGAAAGTTTGATTAATATGAGCGTTAACCAAACGCTAAGCCGAACTTTATTGACTTCTGGCACCACCTTAATTGTTGTATTAGGCCTATTTTTTCTTGGCGGAGAAATAATTCACGATTTCTCATTTGCTCTTTTAGTTGGAATAATAGTCGGTACTTATTCGTCTATTTTTATCGCCAGCGTGTTCTTAGTCATTTGGGAAGAAAAACGCTCGACCTCAAAAGCTAAATAAATCTCTCCTCCTTTTTCGCATCTTTTCCTAATCTAAATTAGTTGAGCCGACCCGCTCAAAATAGCGGCATACTTTCATTAAAATCCTACAATTGAAACCCTTTTTTAATATTTGCAAACTGCTCTAATTGCATGATAACTTCTAAGACAATTTAATAATCCTAAAACCTTTAGTTTTCAGATATCCATGAACCCTCAACTTCAGCAATTGGTGTCTCTTCAGGAAATTGATTTAGAAATTCAAGCGTTAGAAAAGCAACTAGAAGAAATTCCAAAACAAATTGAAACTTCTTTATCTCATTTAAATAAAGAAAAACAAGAATTAGAAACAGCCCAACAAGAAATCAAAGATCTACAAAAAAAAAGATCGCGATTGGAACAAGACGCCGCCAGCGAAAACGATAAGATGGCTAAAACAAAAGTTAAATTGCCTTCCGTAAAAACCAATAAAGAATACAGCGCGTTACTAGCGGAAATTGAAGTAGCCAAAAAAAAGGTTTCCGAAATAGAGGATTTAGAATTGGAAATAATGGAAACTTTGGAATCAAAAGAAAGCGAACTTCCAAAATTTGAAAATAAATTTCGCGAGGAAGAAAAAAAGTTTCAAGAATTTAAAAAACAAAAAGAGGATAACGCGGCAACGGTTAAACAAAACATCGCCGAATTAAAAAGTAAGCGCGACAATATTTTTAAAGAGATAGACAAAAAATGGTCACACCATTACGAAAGAATTCTTAAGGCAAGAGGCGGTTTAGCTGTGGTAACCATAGATGGCGTTGTTTGTATGGGATGCCATCAACAAATTTTATTGCAGACGTCGATAGAGATTAAGTTGGGTAAAAAAATCTATGAATGCCAGCATTGCAACCGCATTTTATACTTCATTCCCGAAGAAGAAACAGAACCGGCGGTATCGGAGTAAACCAGGCGGCCGCCGTTTTGGCTTTATGGCCAAAAGGGAGGAAAGTCCGGGCTCCACAGAGCAGGATACTCCGTAACGCGGAGTGGGGGTAACCCCAAGGAAAGCGCCACAGAAAATACACAGCCTACCCGAAACTTTGTTTCGGCGGCAAAGGTGAAATGGCGAGGTAAGAGCTCACCAGTACCGTCGGCAACGGCGGTAGCTAGGCAAGCCCTATCCGGAGCAAGATCGAATAGGAAAGTGTTTTAGGGTTGCTCGCCCAATACTTTCGGGTTGATCGCTTGAGCCTGTTGGCAACAACCGGCCTAGATTAATGGTCGCCGCTCCATAATCTACTTGGAGAACAGGACCCGGCTTACGGTTCGCTTCGATACCGCCACCTAAAAAAAGACTCTCTATTTTCGCTCCTTATTTAGATTCCATCCCTAAAATCTTTTTAAACGGATACATGAATTGAATCGCAAAATCGTTTGGCATTTTTTCTTGAAATATTCCAAACGAACCAGGGTCTTCTTTTGTTTTTGGAAGACGGTAGGAACCAAATAAAATGTCAATAAATGAAAATACGATAGCAAAATTTTTCCCTTCGCCTTCCTTGGCGTCGGAATGATGCCACCTATGAAATAAAGGGCTCACAAATATATAGTCTAACGGCCCATAACATACCTTGACGTTACTGTGCACAAAAAAACCATAACTACGCCTAATAAGAACACTTAACGTGGCAACATAAAGAAAGTCAAACACCGCTATCATGGAAATCAAATTGACCATCACAATGATCAAAAAATTCACTGGATGGTTACGCTCGGTCGAAAGCCAATCCACTTGCCTGGAACAATGATGAATAGAATGAAAGGGCCATAAATGTTTTGAGTGCATCAAACGATGCCTCCAATATCCAAAAAAATCTAAAATAAAAAGCGCTATCAATACTTGAACTATTAGATTTTGACTATTGATAAAGTTTCTAACTTTAAGAAAAACTCCAGCATCATTAGAAATAGGACCGCCGCTTCGATACTTTTTCTCTACATTAAAGTTAACAACTCGCTTTGCCTCTTCATCAGATTGAGCGGGACTTACCGAAACTCTAATTAAACTGTTTGTAAAATATTTTCCGTCGTTATTTTTGATTGTAAAGTAGTCTTCTCCTTGAAAATTAGCTTCAGGTTTGTAATCGATATTGCCTTTTGAGCTAACGCTCACATTTCCATGAAGAGCATCTTGCTCCAAATGCATATCCACTTTCATCATGCGTCCATCAATTTCCCAAAAAAAACTCGATAGCGCTACGATGGCCATCCCATATATGGGGTTGATCATTATTGGAGAAATAAAAGAATAGAAAAGATCCAGTTTTGAATCAGTCCGCCACTTATCTTGCGCATTTTGAGCGGGAATAAGTCTTTCCAATAGAATTAAAGCCACAGCATAAACCGCCAAACCTTTACTGTGGTTTAACAATAAGAGCGAAACATGTTCCAACATTTTAAGACCTGAATTTTTAATTTAAGCGTTTTAGTGTAACGCGAAAGCATATTTCTAGAGAACTATTGTCAGAACTAATATTTTCTTTAAGCTATAATATGGGAGGAAAATATAAAGCAAAAAGTTTTGTGCGAAATTGCAATTCCTTTTAAGGAATTAAAAAAGTGTCTTAGTAATTTCAGAAACTCCATCAATTAACTTTTTGACACCTTCCCTAGTCGGATCTTTTTCATCTTTGTGATTGCATACATTTCTTATATCGGCCAAATGTTGAATATTTCGCCACCTTGAGGTTTCAATCACATCAACCTCCTTTAATAATAGGGCTAGCTCATTTATACCTTTGCGTTTTTTTGGAATAATAATATTATGATTTTCACAAACCTGCTGAAGATGTCCCTCAAGAACAACACCAGCCAATGCTCCTGCCGCACGGGTAAAGCCTTTTTTACTTAACTCTCTAGCGGAGGTAAGCTCTGAATCAAAAATATCAGCTTGAACAAGTTGTTTAATGTCAAAAAGTGAGCTTTCAAAACGCTTTTGGACAGACTTAACAATGTTGAGCTGTTGATAAAATCTTGGAATGGCATCTTTTGGCCCAACTAATACCTTTTCGTCATAAGACCTTGTAGTGGTAAGACCATATAAGGCATCCTCAATGACATAATTTTCGCAAGTTATCTCTTTCCTATTAGTTTTTGGTTTTTCATACAATTTCACAAAATCGTTAATCCTGTCAGGTAAAAGCTGTTTTATTAAAACAAGACATTCCGAATACCAAGTTTGATATTCCTTAAGAAAATTTGGTAAATTTTCCAAAATTTCATTCATTTTTGTTTCGCTTTTAAATTGACCCTTTAAAAAATCAACATACTCTTCCGTATTAAATTGATATTTCATCGCTTGATGCAATAAAAAACCAGAGGAAATTAATCTTTCCAAATCCTCTTTATAACTATCTAAATTAGAGATCTCTTTTTTATCCATTTGGCGGATTCAAGTTGTAAGTGCAACTTTGGTTTCGAATTAAGAGGCAAGCT
>CAYFMN010000018.1:31381-95476 GCA_964344185.1 uncultured Nitrospinota bacterium | reverse complement strand
TAAGGCATTTCCAGTTTCTTAAGCAATCAACACGGAAACCGGGTCTGGCGCTCTGGATGACATGCAATGGGAACCGTTTTAAACTAAGCGGACTTTTGTTTTACATTAAATGGAAGTTATTTACCTAGATTCTTCGCCGCTTCTTCGAAGCGACTCAATAATGACAGAGAGATTAACTCTGTCTATGACGCATGATTCTTAAAATAAGTTGGCTCGGTCTTTAACTTCTCTGCGCCCTTTGCGTCTTTGCGGTAAAAAGTTTTATTAAATTATGGCCACCCTTCGAGAGCCTCAGGGGGACAATTATTTAAATTATTCTTTACTAGGTGGGGTGGGTTTGAAGTCTTCTAACTTGCTTGGAATCTCGTCGAGGAAGCGTTCTTTAATTTTATAAATGGACGCTTTCTCTTCCGATTGTGCATAATAAAGACCGTCGTCGGTTTTCTTTCCTACTTTTACATGAGCGAGTTGTTTCTTCTCTTTATCCCAGACAGAGACTTCTAATTTGGGTTTGTTCAATCCGGTTGTTTCATCCGTTAGCGTCGCTTCTATAATTTCCGTGAACTCTAGATTGTTGAGTGTCCATAAGATATCTCGCGCTTTGAAAGACTTCATGTCGTTTATTTTTTCTGGTTTGGTTAAAGTCCAATCGTCCCCAGAGGCTACCATTTCAAATGTTTTATCCGAATACTTCAGTTCGATTTTCGTAGCGTCTTCCATTTTCAGAGAAACTAAGTTTTTATTTCTTAGTTCATGAAGCGTTCTAAAAATTTTATCAAGCGACTCTTTTTTAACGGTAAATATGGACGACTCGCCAGACCGCATGGCGAAGAAAGTCCCTGGCGCTAACGTTTCTTTGCCAACCAGTAACGTTTGTTTGCCTTTGTCTTTTAAATGAAGAGTAAAGGATTTTTGCGGCGAATCTAAACCATAGGTTTCTAAATTTTCCGCTTTACCTATTACGTATTCTGCGACTTGGGCGTCTGATAAATCAAACAATAGACTGTTGATAGTAGCGGTGTCCGTTTCTGTTTGAATAGGAATTTCGAGTTTCCAGTCCGTATCTTTTTCGCCTGCATTGACCGCTTTGATGGTTTCATTTTTAGTTTTAATTTCGAATCCGGTTGCATCTTCTTTAGAAAAATCGAAAAGTTTTTTACTTAAAAATTCTAATGGATCTTTTGGGAATTTGGTTACTAAAGCGGTTTCTAAAGCGAAGACATTTTTAGAAGCTTCGGTCTTAGCGTAATAGGAGTCTCCTTTTTTTGAACCTACTAATAGAACATGCGCTTTATCTTTTTCGCTAAGCGTTATTTTGATAGAAGGCATGTCCAAACCAAACTTCGCTAAGTTTTTTGGGTTTTCGTCCTCAAACGATTTGATTTTCCCAACGTTGATTGAGCTGAGTAAGTTACTCACTTCGGATTGGTCGGCTTTCGAATTCAATGCTCCGCTTTTAATCACCCAATCGTTTTCTTTTTTTTCGAACAATATTTTTATTTTTTCGCGCTCGACATTTATTTTAGAAATAGCGCCTGTAGAAAAATCGAGAATGGTTTTATCTCTTAAATCGTATAGCGATTTATTCAAATCTTTACGCGATACGGAAGAGAGTTGAACCGCAGGTTTATTACTCAGTTTTATATAAAGCGAAGAACCGATGGGCGAATCGTCGCCCACTAGAATAGAAGTGTCGCCTTTTTCTTTGAGTCCT
This sequence comes from uncultured Nitrospinota bacterium, assembly GCA_964344185.1. GTDB lineage: Bacteria > Nitrospinota > Nitrospinia > Nitrospinales > JAJDAT01 > JAJDAT01. Next base: position 93,762 of record CAYFMN010000018.1, on the reverse strand, counting down.
AAGGTAAGCGTGAGTTTGGGGTCTTTTAAACCATATGTAGCCAGATCTTTTGGCGCTTCGTCAACGACTCGGCTATGCTTTGCGCTTTTAAGGGTATCGAGTAAGTTGTTGACTTCGTCCTTATCCGACTTTGTTTTAACGGGTTCTATAACGTCCCAGCTGTCGCCGTCTTTTTTTAGACTGATCTTAGAATTGTTAGAAGATAAGGCGAGACTTGTAACGTTCTTCTCGTCAAAGAGAACGATTTTTTCAGATCGCTCTTTCTCTTCTTTTTTTCTCTTTTCTGCGGGGACGTCGACTAAAAAATAGTATGAGCCAATAGCGGCCAGGGCTAAGGTCATCCCCATAGTCCGCGTCTTCTCCACCAGGTATTAAACCCGGCTAACAGAGTGGCTCCGGGAACAACGATCACCGTAACCAAAAAGATAAAGGTTCCCTGAGCGCGGGTTAATTGGATAGGATTATTTTTCTTTTCTTTTGGTCGAATGGATATTCGATTTTTTTCTTCAACCATCCAGGAAGCGATGTTCAAAAATAAATCTCCGTTTCCTGAAAAACCAAAATACGAGTTATTAGCAAAGTCTGAATCGCCAATAACGATTAATCGACCCTCTTTTTCTTTTTGAGGTTTTGTTTTTGAGTCATCGCCTTCTTTTGTAGATTCCGGCGATATTTTCTTTGTCGCTATGACTGCTGCCGTTACTGGGCCTTTGGTGTCTTTTTCAGCGTCAAATTTGACTTTGCCGCCTTCTAGATTCGTTTCGCCCCAGCTATTTTGCCCTGATTTAAAAAGTTCAACAGTCTGAATACCGTCTACTTTTTTTGTGTCGATCGATCTTAATAATGGGAATATAGAACTGAGCGCGAAATCTTTAGAAATTTCATGCTGAGCAAAACTGTTGATAATCGGAGCCGCAAAATCGCCGCCAAATAGTTTCGATAGTGGATCGATGATTAAATCGTCCCTTAATTCAATACCCCACTTGGATAATAATGTTTTAAGGCCAGGTTCGGTTTGCGGGTCCGCTAGCAGTAACACGGCTCCGCCTTTATTTAAATAGGCTTCAAGCAGTTCTTCTTCTTTGTCAAGCAACGGCTTTTGTGGTCCGCTTATTAGAACCATGTCTGCATCGTCAGGGATTTGCGCCGTTTGCAAAAGGAGTAATGTTTTAACTTTATGCCCGTCTTTTTCCAGAGCCGCTTTCGCTTGCGAGTAATCCTCTTTACCGCCGGCGTTTATTTTTCTTTCCCCATGACCTTCCAGGAAATAGATCGTCTTTTTTCGGTCTTGCAGAATTTTTAAAATGCCGTTGGTCAGATTATCTTCCGTTGGATTATTTATTTTTGTTTCGTTTGAACCGCTTTCTAAAACGACTGTGCCGTAGGTTTTGATCCCATATTGTTTTGTGATAGCGGGACTTTTATCTGGATCGACAAAACTCAATTCGATCTTATCCGAAAGTCCTGAGTATCCATCCGCCAAAGTTTGAAATTCGGTTTTTTCTGGAGCCTCTGTTTGAAAAAAGGCGGTCATTTTTACGTCTTTATCAAGAGAAGAAACAACCTTTTTTGTTTGCGGAGAAAGCGTGTAGATGCCGCCTTCGGTAAAGTCAAAGCGGTGATTGTGCCTCGATAAAAGTAAATTAACGAATACAAGAATTCCCAGAAAAGCGATCGTCAATATGGCCGAATTAGCTCCATGCACCGCAGTTCGACCGGTCAGGAACTTTTTGATTTTTGTTTTTTCGGAAAAGGCGAAGAAACCTATATTTATTAACCCCACTGCGGCCAGGGAAGCGGAGATTTCAGTTTCTGAAGGAACGACGATGTAAACAAATAGACCCGCTAATAAAAAAAACAAGCCAAGCCAACCAGATATGGAAATAAATTTTGCCATCTACATTATCTCCATCGATTAGAGTCAAGGGTTCTATGAGTTAGGAATAGCCCGAAAAGGATAACTGAAACATAATAGCCAAAGTCGCTTATGTCGAGCATGCCTCTAAAAAACGGATCAAGATGATCTATTAGAGAAAGATACTTTAGCAATTCTCCAAAGCCAGATCCGGCGGCTTGCGCGCCCCATCCAATGATCCACATGAATAAGGTAAATCCAAAGCTCATGACCGCCGCCACTATTTGGTTATCCGTTAAAGATGAAGCAAACACGCCAACGGAAATATAACAACTGGCCATCAGCAACATGCCCAGATAACTTGTTGCAACGGGCCCAAGCTCTGGCTCTCCAACATAAAAAAGCAATCCAACCGAAATCAACGTCAAAGCAATCATAGTTGCAACGACTAGAAAACAAGCTAAAAATTTTCCGATTACGATTTCATGGAGTTGGACAGGAGAGGACAATAACAAAGTGACTGATTTATTTTTTTTCTCTTCTGAAAAGCTTCGCATTGTAATAAGCGGTATTATCAATAAAAGAATGACGCCCATGTTGTGCAATGCGGGTTGCACGACCATGTCGTTTAGATTAAGGCCTATGTTTCCCATTTGTCCTTGGAATTGAGCCGCTTGCATACTTTGGAAACTGAAAAAATTTAAAATATTAAAAAAGATATAATTGAATAAAATCAGAAATACGGCGGTCAATACATAAAATATGGGCGATTTGAAAAAAGCGTTCAAATCTCGGAAAGCTATAATAAAGGTGGATCTCATGACTAAACTTCCGCTTCTTCGGTAGTGAGTTTAAGGAATACGTCTTCAAGCGAAACGGCTGTTTGTTTTAATTCTACAAGACCCCATTTGTTGTTGAGCGTTGTCTGCGCAATTTCGTCTTGTAGATTTGAGCCGAGTTCGCATTCGATTTGAAATTCGCCTTTGTCGTTTTGACTTACTGAAGTAACGCCTTGTATTTTTTCGAGAATTTCTTTAGCTTGGTTTTGGCCTTCGCGAATCGATAATTGAATTCTTTCAGTTTTGCGTAACGAGGCTGTGAGGCCTTCAAGCGAATCAACAGCCGCAATTTCCCCTTCGTTAATAATGATGACTCTTTGGCAGATTTGAGTGATCTCGGGGAGAATATGAGAACTTAAAATAATGGTTCGATCTTTTGATAGCTCATTAATTAATTTCCGAATCTCAATAATTTGTAAAGGGTCCAGCCCAATTGTCGGCTCGTCTAAGATCAAAATCTCCGGTTCATGAATTAGAGCCTGCGCTAACCCAACTCTTTGCTGATAACCCTTTGACAATCGACCGGTAATTCGATGTCTCACGTCTTTAAGCCAGCACTTTTCCAAGGCCTTTTCAACAGCGTCGTCGATTTTGTTTTTAGGAACGCAACGAATACCGGCGGCAAAACGTAGATAATCCGATACGATCATTTCTGGATATAGCGGTGGGATTTCGGGCAAGTATCCTATGATCTTTTTTATTTCAAGGGATTCTTCAAAAATATCGAATCCGTTAATTTTTGCCGAGCCGCCAGAAGCTGGGATAATGCACGATAGAATATTCATTGTAGTAGATTTTCCGGCGCCATTGGGGCCAAGAAAACCCACCACTTCCCCTTTTTCTATATTGAATGTCAGTTGTTTAATAGCTTGGCGGGGGCCGTAAAACTTGGTCAAACCTTCGACCGCAATCATTTCATCTCCTGCTAAGAATAGCTAAGTTTGGAAGTATAACAGCTCTCTTGTTAATTTAATAATTTAAAAAATTATCATATCCAAAAATCAATTTTCAATTAAAAATTTTTAATGATTTTGATGGAGGGGAAAGAGTTTAACTTTCTAACTTTTTTGGATGGAGAGGCGGCCTGTGGTAGTTTGGACTAACGGATTTTGATTCGTTTGCCTCCGCTTTGCGCGGATTTATATATAGAAGCGATGACCTGTAGAGCTTGGAGGCCGTCCATACCGGAAGAAACGCTTGGCGTTTTTTTTCTTAGACATCGAACTAAATCGCGAGCTCCTCCGACAAAAGGACTCTCATAATTTTTTACTTCAGGGAAGGGAATTTTTTCTAGTTCTTGAAAACCGGTAAAACGTCCGCTCTTTTTTGTTATGTATAATTCTCGACCAGAATTTCCTATTAGGATTCTTCCTTCAGAACCTTGAATATCCAACTCAAAATTAAAATACTTTCGGGCTCCTCCGCCTTCGATAAAACCTATAGTTCCGTTTTTAAATCGGACCATTGCCGCTGCGGTTTCCTCAATATATTTTTTCCCGTTGGATCTTACTTCAAAACCTGAAACCCAATCCGGCGAACCTGCAAAAAATAGCATCAAATCGGTTAGGTGAGTGCCGTCGTGAAACAAAGGGCCTCCGCCATGTTCCGAAGCCAATAGTTTAGGAGGAACCCATGATAATGAGTTTCCAACAATGGTTCGAAGTTCCCCAATTTTGCCGTTTTTAATTAATTTTTTAGTTTGCTGATAATAAGCGTCCCAGCGTCGCTCGTGATTTATTACTAAGGGAATTTTTTTGTTTTTGCATACGCGCACCATAGTTTTGCCGTGTAACGTATTTATGGCGATGGGTTTTTCACAAAAAATTCCTTTAACTCCTAATCGAGCCGCCGTCTTTACCATTTCTGAATGCAAATGAGTCCACGTTGCAATGGAAACGATGTCTGGAGCGACTTTGCGAATCATTTCCTTATAATCTGAAAATAAGTCGCTAACTTGCCAACGTTTTCCAAACCTTTTCAATCGCTCTGGATTTGTATCGCAGCCCGCTACGATTTTAGTTTGAGATAACGCGTCAAAAGCTCCCGCATGCGTGCAAGGTTTGCCGCGTAAGGGATCTTCTTCTAAAAGGCTGCCGATTCTTCCGCATCCGATGATAGCAACGGTTAAAGGTTTCATTACGTAATCGTCAAGTATCTTGATTATAAGGTTTTCTGTTCGAAAAATAATTTGTCGGCCCCCCCAGGGTGGGGGGCCTTCAAATAAAGATTCGGACAGACTACACCCCGCTTACCTCGGACAAAGGTTTTGTCGGGATGTTTGCGTTTGTGAAACATTCTCCGGGCGGGGTGGTTTGGGCCGTTCCCGCAAACGCTCCGGAATTAACGTTCTTATCGTTTATTTTATACATTAATGACCTCGATATTAATGGATTAAGAAGTAATTATGCCAATTGCAATAATTGAAGCACGTTTTGAGGATTCAAATTCGCTTGTCCCACCATAGCGGTGGAAGCCTGTACTTGAATTTGATTTCTGGTTAAATTGGCAAATCCCTCGCCGAGGTCGGCGTCGGATATGATCGAATCCGTTCTAGTATATTCTTCTGCGTATCGATCTAAGTTAGCTACCGTATGAGCCAATCTTTCAGCTCCAACAGCGACTCGAGTTCTCGTCTCAATAACATTGTCAAGAACGACTTCAATTGCTTCGTTTGCGGCAAGAGCTCCGTCTTGGGTATTTACAGAAAGTTGATCAAGACCAAGAGCGGCGGCTCGTAAATCGTCCACGTCCAGAGTTTCATTAAGATTAAACCGATTAGAGGTTGTTCCATCTAATCCTATTTGAATAATTATAGGATCTGCGGAACCGCTTGATAAATTACCGTTTAATAGTTTTCGACCATTAAATTCTGCGGAACCGGCAATTCGATCCAACTCTTTTCTAAGTTGATCGAACTCAATTTGAACGCTTTCTCGGTCTGTATTGCTAATAGCGCCTGACGATGATTGTTGAGCTAACTCTCGTAGTCGAATTAAAATTGAAGAAATTTCTCCGATTGAACCTTCAGTGCTATTTACCAGGGCCAAAGCGTCGTTGGCGTTTCTTGAAGCCTGCCGTAAGACAAGAGTATCGGCCCGTATTGATTCAGAAATAGAAAATGCCGCAGCGTTGTCGCCGGCTTTTTGGAATTTTTTACCAGAAGCGACTTCTTTGATTGAAGCTTCCAGTCGATCATTATTGGTAGTTAAATTTCGTTGCGCGTTTTGAGAAACGAGATTGGTAAAAATTTGTAATGCCATTTCAATTTTCCTCCATGAAAAGTGATTTTGTCATACTGTTTAGCTTCCTTGCTAAAACAATGGCAATTTTAAGTAAAATTTTGTTTAGTTTTGTTGTCGAATTACTGTAGCAACTGCAACACCGACTGCGGAATCAAGTTGGCCTGTCCCACCATAGCGGTAGAGGACTGAACCAAGATTTGGTTTCGCGTTAACAAAGCAACCTCTTCAGCGATGTCGGCGTCTCGAATGGCCGATTCTGCAGAAGTTAGGTTTTCGATAGAAATCGATATGTTGGAAATCGCTCTTACCAGCCGGTTTTGCACGGCGCCCACTTTACCTCGACCCTGCGTTACGACTGTAATAGCAGAGTTCATAATATCCAAAGCGGTCAACGCTGCGTCTGCGGCGGTAACGCTCAAGGTGTTTACGCCTAAACCAGATGAAGTAATTGCGCCAAGGTCGATTTGTTGATTCAGGTTGATTCGACTGTCTGCTGAGGAGTCGATTCCGATTTGGATTAAAATATGGTTTGAACTTGATACAGTAGAAGCCAACGACCCGTCAATCAAGCGTTGACCGTTAAATTCGGTCGTCGCTGCGATACGGTCGATTTCGTTTCTTAACGCGTTGAATTCTAATTGAATGGTTTGACGTTCTGTGGAACCGACGGTTCCGGTAGCCGCTTGAGAAGCGAGCTCTCTTAACCGGATAAGGATTCCGGCTTGTTCGTTTAGCGCTCCCTCGGTTATATTGATGAGCGCGATTCCGTCGTTTCCATTTCGAACGGCTTGCCTCAGGGCTCGGATATCGGATCTTAACGACTCCGAAATTGCCAAGCCTGCGGCGTCGTCCGCTCCCCGGTTGACCCGGATACCGGAAGCGATTCTTTCTACTGAAGACGCTAACCGGTCGTTGTTGATCCCCAAAATACGCTGTGCATTTAAGGAGGGGATGTTGTTAAAAATTCTTACTGGCATTTTAAAAATCCTCCGTGATTTTTAATTGTTTTTATTTCGGCATCCTTGCCAAAACAGTAAAAAAACTATTTAGTGGAATGTCACGTGTTAACCATATTTGCTTCCTTTATATAAAAATTTAAGTAATAAAATTTAGAGTAAAAACGAGTATAAGCCCGTTATGAATTTCCTAACGGAATTTGCTTTAAAATACTTTATAGATTTTTTTTGCAGGGGCGAGCCGCCCCAAAAAGAGAGGGAGAAAAAAAGATAGAGTCAAACCGACATTGTTATTTTGGGGAGTTTTGAATCGAAACCAGCAGCCGGGTTTGGGTTTGTTTTATAAGGAGTTACCCAACCCGGCTTGCTATATTCAGGAATCGACCATTGCCGGTAGTTTCCGTTTATGCAGGAAACTCGTACGCTTTAAAATAATCTCAAATTCAAGAGAGAATAATAAATAACTGTATTATTCTCCCTGAATTTATTTTTGAAATTATCCTAAGAGCAGTAATACGGACTGAGGAATTAGATTCGCCTGCCCAACCATTGCCGTGGAAGCCTGTACCAGAATCTGGTTTCTGGTAAGCAACGCAACTTCTTCTGCGATGTCGGCGTCTCGGATGGCGGATTCCGCAGCTTGCAGGTTTTCAGTACTAACCGATATGTTCGCGATCGCTCTTACGAGCCGGTTTTGCACCGCGCCCACTTTACCACGGCCCTGGGTAACAACCGTTAATGCCGAATTGATTGAGTCAAGCGCGGTCAAAGCGCCTTCGGCGGAAGTAACGCTCAAAGCGTCAATACTTAGCGAAGATGCGGTAATCGCGGTTAAATCAATTTGTTGATTGAGGTTAATTCGACTGTCTGCAGAAGAGTCTAATCCGATTTGGATCAAAATTTGGTTGGTGCTTGTTACGGTAGAAGCCAACGACCCGTCAATCAATCGCTGTCCGTTAAACTCTGTCGTATTAGCGATACGATCAATTTCGTTTCGAAGCGCTGTGAATTCGATTTGAATCGTTTGGCGTTCCGTTGAACCAACTGTACCGGTAGAAGCTTGAGATGAAAGTTCTCTTAGCCGAATTAAAATTCCGGCTTGCTCATTTAGCGCTCCCTCCGTAACGTTGATCAACGCGATTCCGTCGTTTCCGTTTCTGACAGCCTGTCTTAAGGCTCGAATATCAGAACGTAACGACTCCGAAATCGCTAGACCCGCCGCGTCGTCGGCGCCCCGGTTAATACGGATACCGGATGCAATTCGTTCTACTGATTGGGCTAATCTGTCGTTGTTGTTGCCCAAGATTCTTTGGGCGTTAAGCGAGGGAATGTTGTTAAAGATTCGAACTGGCATGGTGATTCCTCCTTGATTCGTGAATAACTAAAGCTTGTTTTAACCTCCTTGCTAAAACAAGTTACCAGGGTAATTCAAATGTAAAATCAAACTATGATTTTCTGATAATTCTCCAATAAATTTTGCGCAAACCAGGAAAAGCGCTAAATATTTTTTTGAAGACTTTTTGTGTCTTGGAATTTCTATCGGATTTTGGAGAATTTACTTTAGCCAGTAAAAAGGGAAGGGGGAGTTTTCCCATAGATGGGGAGTATAATAAAAACGCGGAAAGCGTTAAAAATAAAGAATTTTCAACTGGGTAAAATTTTTTTGAAAAAATTTATAGAATTGGAGGATCGGACCCAAATTTGAATATTTTTGTAATCTCTTTTCGCGTTTGCGATGGGATATCGAGCTTAGAATCTAGTCTGTTTTGCATCAAATTTTTCCAATAGAACTTTGTCCATAGGAATTTTTCATTAATTGGACTTAAATTTGCCCGAAACTGGTTTAAGGTATTAGTTTCTTCTGAGATTTCCTCGATTATTTTAGAAATGGGGCTGAAACTGCTAAAAATAAACCGTGAAAAATTTCTTACACAATAACGTTCTCTTAGTAATGGATCAAGCGATAGTCCTGCCTTTTGATATGATTTGTTGAGATCGTCTATCATATTTGGCGGCAAAATCATTTCAAGAGACGTTTTGTCAAAAATAAACTTCTCTTTTTCAGCTAAAAGGCTTGCATTAATGTCAGTTTGCCTTAAAAGTCTTTGAAGAGCGTTTTGTAAATGCAGCTTGTCGGTCTCATTCATGTTAGGCGTTTTGTGAATGAGTAAAAGTTGACCTAACAATTGGAGACGCTTAGATTGCTTCGATAAAATCGATTCGCATTCTTTTATCTCTTTTAAGTAGATCTGGGCTGAACATAACTTTTGATCTATAGAAAAATCTTCTATATTAGTTTTTTCGGTTAAAGCTTCGCAGAAAGAGTTTTTCACAATCTTTGGGCGTGTATTCACGCCCATTTTTCGTTTCTTTTCTGAAGGAAATAACCTTATAGAATAATCTTCGATCTTTTTATGTATTGTTTTACCCATAATCCGCCCTAAAGAAATAATTTCTAACGAAAGCTATTCTTTTTTTACTGAAGATAAACTTTTTCAACGAAACGGAATAAATTATCCCAGTAATTGTAAAACGGATTGCGGTATTAAATTTGCCTGTCCAACCATTGAAGTGGAGGCCGCAACTAAAATCTGATTTCTGGTAAGTAAAGCGACTTCCTCGGCAATATCGGCATCTCTAATTGCAGATTCAGCGGATTGCAGATTTTCGGTTGAAACTGAAAGATTCGATATCGCTCTTACCAGCCGGTTTTGCACGGCGCCCACTTTACCCCGCGCCTGAGTGACGACAGTAATAGCGGAGTTGACCGCGTCTAATGCGGTTAAAGCTTCTGCTGCAGAAGTGACGCTCAAACTATCAACACTTAGTCCCGATGTTGTTACCGCCGATAAATCTATTTGCTGATTTAAGTTAATTCGACTGTCTGAGCTGGAATCCAGTCCGATTTGAACTAAGATGTGATCCGATGCGGTAACTGTAGACGCTAAAGTCCCATCGATTAATTTAGTTCCGTTAAATTCTGTTGTGTTTGCGATACGGTCGATTTCGGTTCGGAGAGAATCAAACTCTAATTGAATTGTCTGTCTTTCTGTGGAACCAACGGTACCGGTAGAAGCTTGAGAGGCTAACTCTCTTAAACGAATGAGAATAGAAGATTGTTCGTTTAGAGCGCCTTCCGCTACGTTGATTAAAGAAATTCCATCGTTACCGTTTCGCACAGCTTGACGTAGAGCTCGAATGTCGGAACGTAATGACTCTGAAATTGCCAGTCCAGCGGCGTCGTCGGCTCCTCTATTAATCCTGATACCAGAAGCGATTCTTTCAACCGATTGCGCTAACCGGTCGTTGTTGTTTCCCAAAATTCTTTGAGCGTTCAAAGATGGGATGTTGTTGAAGATTCGAACAGGCATGACTTTTTCCTCCTCCTAAGGAATGTTTTTGTTCGCGATGATTGTCCTTATCATCGAATGTTTTACGCGCTTGAAAAAAACACTAATGGAATTTAAATTAAATTCCGAAAAGCCTGATAAGCGTTAATTATGACCGCCTCTTTACTTTGGACGGTGTTGCGCTCAACAAGGTTATCGGAGGAATAATTAATAACTTTAGTTTGGGAAATTTTTTTGAAATAAAAGAGGAGATAATTCTTTTGTTCAAGTTAACTTGAGAAGGGCTTTAAAAGCTTTGTTCATAATAGCTTTGGAGGCGGTTGAAATTATTCTGAATTTTTAAAAAAAAAGCCAAAAAAAATAAAAAATAGTTTTAATTTATTTGGAGCGGGGGTTTAGCCCGCTCCAAAAGATAGCTGAAATTAACCCAATAATTGTAAAACTGACTGAGGAAGTAAGTTGGCTTGACCCGCAACTGCGGTGGAAGACGCAACCAAAATTTGGTTCCGCGTCAAGTTGGCCACTTCCTCTGCAATATCTGCGTCCCGGATAGCGGATTCCGCAGCTTGCAGGTTTTCGGTTGTGGTGGCTAAGTTATTAATCGCTCTCACCAACCGGTTTTGTACCGCACCCACCTTACCTCGAGCCTGAGTTACGATGGATATAGCGGAGTTTACTGCATCTAATGCCGTTAATGCATTAGCCGCGCCTGTTACGCTGATGGACTCAATACCCAAGCTGGTTGAAGAGATTGCCTGTAAACCGATTGTCGTATTGAAGTTAATTCGGCTATTGTCGGTTGCGTCTAGTCCTACTTGAACAATAAGTTGGGAATCTGTGGAAACCGTGGAAGCTAACGATCCATCCAAAAGAGTAATTCCATTAAATTCAGAAGTATTAGAGATTCGGTCAATTTCATTTCTTAAGGAATTGAACTCAATTTGAATTGTTTGTCTTTCCGTTGAACCAACGGTACCGGTAGAAGCCTGAGACGCTAATTCTCTTAAGCGAATTAGAATAGAAGATTGTTCGTTTAATGAGCCTTCCGTCGTGTTTAAAAGGGAAATCCCATCATTCGCGTTTCGATTAGCTTGTCGCAGGGCTCGAATATCCGATCTTAACGATTCGGAAATCGCCAATCCAGCGGCGTCGTCGGAAGCCCGGTTAATTCTAATACCAGATGCGATCCGCTCGATGGATTGAGCCAAACGATCATTGTTATTACCCAAAATTCTTTGAGCGTTTAATGAGGGAATGTTGTTATTAATTCGGACCGGCATGGTATCCTCCGCCTAATAAAATAGTTTAGTTATTAAGTGACCAGGTTTTTTATTAAAAAAAGCCTAATGGCTATTATTAAATTTTCCGATAAATCAGATAGGGTTTATAGACTCCAAAACTTTGGAGAGAAAAAATAAACCCATCCACTTCGGGGTTTCGGCAAAAAAACGTAAACCCTAAATGAGTTTTTTTGAAAAAAAACAATTTTTTATAAAATAAAGCCGATATTTTTCCACAGCGTGAAAAAACGCTTGAGACCATTATTAAAAATGCCGTTAAGCACGATAAGGAACCTTGCGTTTTTAACGTTGAATAAGGCTTAAAAAACCTTTCCTTAACGGGAGTATCGGAAAAAATATCAAGTACTTTACGGCTATATTTTTGAAGCAAGTTTTTGACGTTTGCTTTAATAGATGTCAAGAGATTAAACAAAAATTCCGTTAAGACCGATGCCCAAAACTTTATTTTTGCTTTAAAATTTGCAAATTTAAAATTAGCCGTATCGGGATTTTCGGATAAAAAATTAAAATGTATTAGTTTAATTTTCATTTTTTATTTATTTCTCGGTGTTTTGTTTAAAAGCTTCAAGACTCTTTATTTATTTTCCGTTAAGACCGATGAGTCAAAGATCGTTTTTTATTTAACTTTTTCAAACCGAAATATGACCTGTCTTGGTTATCGGAAAAAAAGTTGATAACTTTAGTTTTGGGTAAAATTTTTTTTTAAAAATTAAAAAAGAACTTTCAATAAAGACGCTTAGGTTTTTTTCCGATAAACTCGACGAGGCGTTCCAGAATCTTTTTTCTAAATTTAAAATTCCATTACGCCTTATCCTATTTTTCGGGCAAACTCTTGAGCGCTTTAGAACAAAATTCATCTTCGATGAACTCCAAAAATAATTTTTTAATTTTTACTTATATAAATAAGGTAAAATCCCGTAAAAAAGGATAAGCTTTATACGGCTCTCCGAATTAAAAGCGTTGGCCGTAATTAACCTCAACTTTGTTATCGGGAAAAATGATTAGAACTTTAGCGAGTTTCTGATAAAAGGCAAAAAATTGAATAAAGCAAAGAAAATAAATAAAGGAGATTTAATTGGGATTGTTTCTCCTGCGGGACCGACGTCTTACGAAGAACTTCAACGAGGAATAAGCGTTTTAAAAAAAATGGGGTTTCGTTGCGTTGTGGGGAAGAACGCATTATTACGAAACGGTTTTCTTGCGGGTTCGGATGAAGAAAGGGCCGAAGATTTCATGGATATGATAAAAAATCCCGAAATAGCGGCTATTTTATGCGCTCGTGGCGGCTACGGCGTTAATCGGATTATGCCGCAATTAGATTTTAGCCTTATAAAAAAAGCGAAAAAACCTATTATTGGGTCAAGCGATATAACAATTTTATTAAATTATATAAATAGCAGATGTTCGTTAATTTCCTTTCATGGACCGATGGCTGCCGGCAGTTTTGGTCGAACTGACATGACGAAATCGCGGAAACCCTTTTGCCAGGCGCTCATGGGAGATATGGATATGTACAATTACTCGAAACGAAGCGCTTGGATAATAAGCTCTGGGAGGAGCGAAGGAAGATTGGCTGGAGGTTGTTTAACTCTTTTAGTTCGTTCTCTTGGCACGCCATTCGAGATTCAAACTCGGAACCGTATTTTAATTATTGAAGACGTTAACGAAAGACCTTACAAAATTGACGCGATGTTGTGGCAGCTAAAAGAGGCTGGCAAGTTTAAGGGAATTCGCGGAATAGTTTTTGGAGAAATGATTAATTGCCAACCGAATAAGAACGAACCCTACACGTTAAAAAAGACAATATCTGATTTTTTTCAAAATGACCGTTTTCCGATTTTAATGAATTGTCCGATAGGGCATGGAAAAGAAATATGGACTTTACCGTTAGGCGCTGCGGCAATTTTAGACTCCGAAGCGAAACGTTTAACAATTAAAGAGAGTGGAACCGTCTAAACTCTGACGAGAACTCCTCTTTCCGCCAAATAGTGTTTTGTTTCTGGGATAGTATATTCCTTGAAATGGAAAATGGAAGCGGCAAGAACTGCGGAAGCTTTTCCTTCGGTTAAACCATCGTAAAGATGTTCTGGATTGCCGGCTCCACCTGAGGCGATTACAGGGATGCTTAAAGATTCGGAGATCGCTCGATTTAATTCATTATCGTAACCTTTTTTGGTGCCGTCGCGATCCATACTTGTTAGAAGTATTTCTCCAGCCCCATAAGATTCCATTAACATAGCCCATGCCATAACGTCAATTTTTGTTTGTTTTCTCCCGCCATGGGTAAAAACGCCCCATTGCAATTTCTTTTCAGATTCCGACAAAATGAGATTGGGGCGATCTTCCGCCCATTTTTGTATATTTAAGGGAGATGGATCGTTTTGAATGAATCTTTTTGCGTCGATGGCGACAACGATACACTGACTTCCAAACTTTTCAGCTGCATTTTTTACAAAGTCCGGATTGTGTACTGCAGCCGTATTAATTGAAACCTTGTCGGCTCCAGCGTTGAGCAAAGCCCTTATATCGTCTAGAGTTCGGACCCCGCCGCCCACGGTAAGGGGCATGAAAACTTTTTCGGATGTTCGAGAAACGACGTCTAATATCGTTTTTCTCCCTTCGTGAGACGCTGCAATATCTAAAAACGTAAGCTCATCGGCTCCTTCCGCTTCGTAAGCCTCCGCTATTTCTGCGGGATCTCCAGCGTCTCTCAAATCTACAAAATTAACGCCTTTTACAACTCGGCCCTCTTTTACGTCTAAACAAGGAATGATTCTTTTAGCCAGCATTTTTTGCAACAAGTTTTAAGGCTTTGCCAAAATCGACTGTTTTGTCGTACAACGATTTGCCCAATATTGCTCCAGTTACGCCTAATGGTTTAAGCGTTAGTAAACTAGAGATATCGTCTAAGCGAGAAACGCCTCCAGAAGCGATAACAGGAATTGAGGTCGCTTGTGCAAATTCGCTAACGCTTTTTATGTTAGGGCCTTCAAGCATTCCGTCTCGGCTAATATCTGTGAATACGAAACCGGCCACTCCCATATCCTCAAAAGATTTGGCGAAATCTGTGGCTTTTTTAGATGAAACCTCTACCCAACCTTTAATAGCGACGTTTCCATCACGAGCGTCGATGCCCACTATAATCTTACCTGGGTATTTTTTTGCCGCTGTTTCTACTAACTTTGGGTCTTTAAATGCAATGGTTCCCAATACTATCCGGGCTGCACCAAGATCAACATAGGTATCGATGCTTTCCATAGTGCGGATACCTCCGCCAACTTGGATATTAACTGAACTGGAGTTGATAATATCCTTAACTAAGTTTAGATTTGCAGGTTTGCCCGTAAACGCGCCGTCTAGATCCACGACATGAATCGTTTGGGCTCCTTGTTCGTCCCAATGTATTGCCATAGAGACAGGGTCGTTTGAATAAACGGTTTCTTGATCCGCCTTTCCTTGCGAAAGTCGAACGCACTTTCCATCTTTTATATCCACAGCGGGAATTAACTGCATGGTATTTTATCCTTTTCGTAACCTCATTTTATCAAGGACTTGGATTATAGTTTTTCCGCGATAATCAGTCAAATTTCTGTTACGTGGGAGTAGTCGAAATTAACCCGGCGTCTTATATAGATGGAATAAATTTCTCCAATCATTTATATTGTCTCCGAATTTGAGGCGCATTATTTTCAGCGTAGAATTTTTTAACTTTACAAGGTTATTTTCATTGAATTCTGACGTTTTGCCCATAAATCGATACCTGCCCATTCTTGATAAAATCATACAATTTAGTTTATTGGGGTTTGCGGCGTTCTCCTTGTTTTCCATTAGCTTAACTCAAATCTGCGCTGTTTTAGGAGCATTATGTTGGATTATTAAAGTTTCGGTAACGCATAGTTGGAGGAATGTTCAGACTCCGTTAGGATATTCTTTTCTGCTTTTCTTTGCAGCTTGCCTTATAGCGGTAATTTTTTCCGGCGATATTTTGCATGGTTTGTCAGGATTAAAAAAAATGTTGTGGGCAATCGTTTTTTTCTGGGTTTTAAACTGTGTAAATACTAAAAAACAGAATTTAATATTGAAAGTTTTATTCACAAGTTCTTTGGTTGCCGCTAGTTATGGTTTTTATCAAGCGATTTCAGCGGGGATTTCAGAAAGTTCTCGTGTGGATGGAACGATGAGCATCTATATGACTTTTGCCGGAGTTCTGATGCTGGTTCTTATTATGGCTCTTTCCAGGTTATTTTTTTATTCTCCAAAAGATCCATTAGCTATTGCCGTTTCGGTGTTTTTGACGGCGTGTTTATTTTTCACATTGACGCGTCAAGCTTGGTTAGGGGTGTTAATGGGAGGAATATTTTTAATATTCGCGAGAGAAAAGAAACTTTTGCTGGCGGTTCCTTTTCTTATAGCCATTGTGATCGCTTTATCGCCACAGCCTGTTAAAGAACGGATTTATAGCATGGCTAACTTAAAGGATCGAACCCTGGGAATTCGAATGCAGTTGTGGGCTGGAGGCTGGCAAATTTTTAAAGATAATCCTATAGTCGGCTGTGGGTTTAAATGCGTGGATAAAGTATTTTCAAATTATCCGGAACACGCTGAAATTTTAAAAAGATTTAAAGGACTGCATAATAATTTTATACAATTGGCTGTTGATGTAGGTTTTTTGGGATTAACCGCTTGGATGAGTATTTGGGTTTTGTTTTTTTTAGAAGTTTATCGCCGGAAACCTCCTCCTGGCGATGAAACACGATGGATTCACTTTGGTTCGGCTGCTGTGGCAATTGGTTTTTTATCTGGGGGTTTTTTTGAGGTAAATTTTTATGATTCAGAAGTGGTCATGCTAATGTACTTTATTATGGCGATGCCTTTTGTTAGTAAAAAACTGGATTCAGAAGGGTATCTGTCTTAAGTTCGACCTTGCACATTAATTTCGAAAGGCCAATCATATACGCTAGTCGGTAGTTTTATAAGTTTTAAAGGCGAGAGCAAAGGTACAAATTGATTGTTAATATTGAGATCTTTTAGTAATTTTTGATAGTTGATGGTTTTTTTTGAAGGCTTTTGAGGTTTTTTGGGGTCCATGTGGGATTCTCTCTAAGAAATATTTAACTAACTTTGTTTTATTATCGGCCTTTGAAAAAATCTCTAAAGATAATTGTTGGTTTTTGAATTTTTGTAAACGCAGCAAAAATACGATTGATAAAAAGCCAGGGAAATATTAGACGCTATCCCTAATGCTTTTGAGGGAAATAGAAAATGTCAGGTTTGGAAGTTTTGAAAACGTCTATCGAGGGAGTTTTATTAATTAAACCTAAGGTTTTTGGCGATTCTAGAGGATTCTTTTTCGAAAGTTATACTAAATGGAAATATGAGCAAGAAGGGATCTCGGTAGAGTTTGTCCAGGATAACCATTCTAAATCAAGCAAAGGGGTTCTGCGTGGGCTTCATTTTCAGAAGACTAAACCTCAAGATAAGCTGGTTAGGGTAACGCAAGGTGAGGTATACGACGTCGCAGTTGATATTAGAAAAGACTCTCCCACTTTTGGACGCTGGGAGGGATTTTCATTAAGCGACGAGAATATGTTGCAGTTATTTGTCCCTAAAGGGCTTGCGCATGGTTTTTGCGTAATAAGTGAAACGGCGGAATTTTTATATAAATGTTCTGATTATTATTATCCGGAGGATGAAGGAGGAATAATCTGGAACGATCTTGATTTGAAAATTGATTGGCCAATCTCCGAACCTTTATTATCAGAAAAAGATAAAAAATATCCAAACTTTAAAGATATTTTCGGTTAGTCCCTTTCCCTGGAACTTTTAATGAGGTGTAAGTCACAAAAATACTTTAAATAATTATTTTTCTCTCATGTTTTTTCGTAGTAGGTCGATGAATAAAGTAGAAATAGAGATAAAAAAACATTTGAGGAAAATATCATGGAAGCCATCGGCACAAATTCGATTAACTCAATAACTCAGCAAGCCGCATCCCAAACTAGCTATGGATTGGCGACCTCTGCGGGTTTGAATGTTAAAACCGAAGAAGGGGATTTGGTGTCAATATCGTTTTCTAACGAATTTAATTATTCTGAATCCTCAAGTTCCACTCGATTTGCCAATGGAGAATCCGTAAGAGAGTTTTCTGTTTCGGCTTCGGCGGCGTCACAATATTCTTTGACGGTGCAAGGCGACCTTAATGAAGAAGAATTGGCCGCTATTGAAAAGTTAGCGCAGAGTGTTACCCCAATAGCTGAAAGCTTTTTTAGTCAATCGGGTTTTGATCCGGAACAAGCCGCATCGGTATTAGCCGGGTCTCTAGGCGCCTTAACGGACATAGAATTGAGTTTAGAAAGAACAGAAACCGCTTCGGCAGTTAGAGAATATTTTGAAAATGGCAATGTGGAAGGGATTGAACAAGTAACCAGCGATATAGCCGAAGAATTCCCAACTGAACAAATCCCAAAAATAAGAGATTTGGCCGGTTTAGTGCAATCTGTTTTAGACGCGGTATTTAAAGACGGCGAAAAAGAATTCCCAGAAGATAGTGTTTTGAAAAACCTGGAAGACTTCAAAAACTTGTTAGCCAGTCAATTAGTTCAAGCTCTTGGAACTCAGTCGAAAGAAGCGGCTGAAACGGGAGAAGCAGCAGAAGCGCAACCGGAAACCACCGGAAGATTGGAGCCGGTTGTGGCTTAATCGAATTTGATTTTACGAGCGGAAAGGGGATTAATTCCCTTTCCGCTTTTTTTATGGCATCAACGCGCCGTTATTAATGTCCAACGTTTGTCCAGTGATGGAATTCTGTTCGTCGGAAAGCATGAAAGCGGTCATCTTTGCAATTTCACCCGGCTCAGACATTTTTCCTAGAGGAACTTGCGACATAGCCATCTCATAAGCTTCTTCTATAGAAATAGACATACCCGACGCCATTCCATCAAGTCCTTCGTGAGCCATATCAGTATTAACCCATCCTGGACACAAAGCGTTCACTAAAATATTTTCTCCGCTTAATTCAGCTGCAAGAGACCGCATCAACCCTAAAATTCCAGCTTTCGAGGCGCAATATGCCGAATAACCGGGAACCCCTAATCTGGCTAAGATAGAAGACATAAACAAAATTTTCTTAAAAGGACTGGGATCTTTTCTTAAAAAAGGCAGACATTCATGGACTGTGTTGTAGCTTCCCGTTAAGTTGATTTCAATCACTTCTTGCCAACGATCATTTGTCCCATAGTTATTTTCGCCGCCGACTCCAGCGTTAACGACTATGCCGTATAAATATTCCGTCTGGCTTTTATCCAAAGCTTCTTTAATGGATTTTGAGTTTCTAATATCTGCGGAATAGATATAACACTGGTCGGATGTTTTTAAGCTTTTCTTAGTCGCTTCAAGTTTTGTGAGGTCTCTGCCCAATAAGATTAAGGAATAACCCAGACCGGAAAGATTTTGAGCTATGGATTTTCCAATACCGGTTCCAGCTCCGGTTACGAGAATTGTTTTATTTTTCATAAAAAATACAGTTAACGATAAGACGAAGCGTTGTCACTTGGTTTTGAAAGGATTTGGACGTATTCAGTCAATTGATCCATTTGTTTCTCTTCTTTGTTTTGCTTGTAGACCATAATTAAGTTGTTGATCATTCGAATTAAGATTTCGCGATTTCCGCTTTGAGTTAAGAAATGATCCTCAAATTTTAATCCAAATCCTTCTACAAGCTCAACGCATTGTCTATAAGATAAAATTCTTCCTTTGTTGAATGGGTCAAAATAAACGGGGCCGGATAATACGTCGTATTTAGCAATAAAGTGACAAGGCATACCAACGCCGACAATGGGTAAATCAAGACGTTTTCCAATTAATATACAAAGGACGGAAAGTGAAATAGGAATGCCGGTTTTATTTGATAAGACCTTATTTATAAAAGAATTGTCGCCAGAGAAATAGTTTTTTTCGTTTCCACAGAATCCCTTTTCCTGAAAAAGGAATTTATTTAATTCGCGAACAGTTTCTATGGGTTTGAAATGAGGAAGTAATCTTGGAGCTAACTCTTCCGCTAAATTATCTAACGTAGACTTTGCAGTTTCGCGTTCAAAATCTGGATATCCAAATTGTGTTAAAAGATAAATTCCTTCTTCAAGATCCAAGTCGGCCCCGAGATTTTGCGAAAGCTTTCTAAATTTTGCGCCTAATTGAATAGGGAATATTTCCTTCAAGATAATTTGAGCTTGAGATCTTTTTCGTAAATCTTCGTCTCTTGCCGCAATTTCAAGAAATGGAATGGCGTCTTCTCCGAATTGCACCAGTTGCGTTTTCACAGACTCCCGAATAGATTCGTCTCTATCGTCCATAAGGCGAATTAAGGAAGATATTTTTGTTTGATTAGGCGCTGGGTTCATCGGAAAAATTTTTGAAATAAATACAAAAAAAATTGCTATGCGTCTATCCCTTTAAGGGATAGACGATAGCGAATTCTTTTAAATATTTGGTTGAGGAGTGGTTCTCAAATAAGGTTTGATTACTTTATGACCTTTTGGAAATTTTTCCGGTATCTCTTCGGTTTTAATTGCAGGAACAACAACGCAGTCTTCTCCCCATTTCCAATCGGCTGGAGTGGCGACTTGGTGGTTAGCGGTTAGTTGTAGCGAATCAATTACACGTAATAATTCGTCAAAATTTCTTCCCGTAGACGCGGGATAAGTTAACATAAGTTTTACCGTTTTATCCGGACCGATAACAAAAACAGACCGAACGGTTAAGTTGTTAAGAGCGTTTGGGTGGATCATGTCATATAGTTCCGCGACCTTTTTATCAGGGTCGGCAATAATAGGGTAGCCTACGCTACAATTTTGAGTTTCATTGATATCTTTAATCCAGCCATTGTGAGATTCAACGTCGTCAACGCTCAATCCAATTACTTTTACGCCTCGTTTATCGAATTCTGGCTTCATATTAGCTAGTCGGCCTAATTCAGTCGTACAAACCGGAGTATAATCTTTGGGATGAGAAAATAATACAATCCAACTCCCATCAATCCAGTTATGAAAATCAATGGTGCCTTCAGTGGATTCCGCGGTAAAATTTGGCGCGGTATCTCCTAACCTAATAGCCATGATAAAAGTCCCTTTCCTAAATTTTTTAACGATAAAATATAATTTAAAAATTAAAACGGTATTGATTAAGTCCAAGAAGCCAAGGCCAGAGCCAGGGTAAATTAATGTCGCGGTGTGCGATCATACTTGGGATTGCGTTATTTTATCATAGAATTTACAAGCTTTGCTTAAATTAACGGTAGAATCGATCTTTTAGCGAGGAGTAAAAAATCTAAAGTTTCAATGGTTTAATTGAAAGAGTGAATTGCGCCAAAAAATATTGACGAATTGAAAAGGGAATAAATGAAAATAAAAGTTGATAATTGCGCCTAAAAAATTGGGTGGGGAATTATAAGCGCATTGGCATTACAAGGCTTAGGAAGCCTGGGTCTTTTTCTGTAGTAATTAAACAAGAATGATCTTTATCCTTTAGTTTAAGCACCACCTCTTCATGATCGATAACATTTAAGATATCTAAAACATAGCGGCCGTTTAAGCCTATTGTGACATCTTCGCCTTTATAATTTATGGCGACTTCTTCTTTTGCCGCGCCTTGATCGGCTGTGTCGGAATCCAGAGAGAGCTGGCTTGATTTGGCTTCTAAGCGAACCATTTTAGAATGCTCGTCTGCAAGCAGCACTACCCGCTTCATTGCATGACTTAGATCTTCTTTGTTAATGGAAATTAAAAGCTCGTTTTCTTTGGGAATGACCTGCCGGTAATTAGGAAATTTTCCGTCGACTGCCCGGGAAACAATAGCTTGTTTACCTTGAGTAAAAGCCAGAAAGTTATCTTTTATTGAAAAAGAAATCGTTTGTTCTTCGTCTTCAATAAATTTTGCTAATTCATTAACTAGTTTTCTTGGCAATAAATATTCGGTTCTTTCTTCTCCGGCGTTTGCCCCTTCCGGCAATGGTCTTTGGACAGACACAAGACGGTGTCCGTCTGTTCCTACCATTGAACAATTTCCTTTTTCTAACTCTAACAATAAACCGCTAATTCCTTTTCTTGTTTCATCGGTGGAAACCGCAAAGGACGTTTTACGAATCATTTCTTTTAAAGCGCCTGCATTAAAGTCAATGAGGCTGTCTTGACTGTATTCAGGAAAAGTTGGAAATTCCTCGGCGGATAATCCAGGAAGCCTAAAAACGGATTTTTGGCATTTGATAGTCACCCAGTTGTTCTCTTCCTGCGTAATATGAACTTCGCTTTCAGGAAGTTCTCTTACAATATCATGCAGTTTTTTAGCGTTTAAAACGGCTCGGCCATCCGCAACAACATTAGCTGAATAATACCCGCGAAAAGCGACTTCCAAATCGGTCGCTTGAATAAAAACGCCGTCTTGGTCTGTCGAAATTAATAAATAAGACAAAATGGGCATGGCCCCCTTGGCTTCTATAACACCCTGTACTTTTTGAACTCCAGACAACAAATTGGCTTTACCGATTCTAATTTCCATGCGGAATACGCTCCTAAGAAGGCTTTTTTATCAAGGTTTTTATTAGCATAAATAATCAAAATCTGTCAAAATTTTTATCCCGAAAGTGGCATAAAAGTTGTATTTATGTAGTAATGAAATTTCTGGTATATTTTTGAAATAAAGCGAAAAAAAATAGGGTTTTGCTTGCAATTCTCAAAAATAATATATATCTTTAAAAAACAATAGGTTTTGTGTTCGTTTTCGGCTTGTGGTCGGTAATGGAGTTTCTTTCCTATGCACAATATTTATAAAACCAATAGAACATTTTCTCAAGGCTATGTTGAAAATATTACTCGTAGAATTGAAGAAATAATACAGCCTGCAGATTTTACCCCTTCCCAAGAAATTGACCCTCAGAAATTTTATCTTGAGTTCAAAAATAGAATATTAAATATCATCAATGACGAAATCGAGAACTTAAAAAATGAGTTGGCTCAATCTGATAATAGCCATCTGGTTTTACTAAAATTTACGGCCTTAGTTGACGCTTCATTGAATGCAGCCTTTAAGTCTGCGGTTTGGTTAGCTAATAGATTGAATGGAACCGACGTCGCTTTAAATGATATTCCAATATCGATAGCGGCTTGCGGCGGCTATGGACGCGAAGAAATGTATTTTCGTTCCGATGTGGATATTCTAATAATTTCACGGAGCGTTGCTGATAAAAAGGTTAATCAATTTGCTTCCAAAGCGCTAAAAAACTTTGAATATATTTTTATTCATCAAGAAATTTTCAAAACCAAAACTTACATTATTCATAATAAAGAAGGCGAAGATTTCGAGTTTGATTTTTCAAAACTTGCTTGGCTTTGTTCAGTTATAGATTGTCGACTTGTTTGCGGAAATTTTTTGGCTTTCACTGAATTTAAAAGCGCCGTAAAAACCGCTGTGTTACTTAATAAAAATCTTGTTTTAGATTATTGTAAGTCTCATGGAGGTTATTTTGAGGTTCAGAATACGGTTTTTTCTCAAGAGCCAGACGTTAAAGTAGAGTTGACGCGATTGTATTGGGCTCTTTTTTTGGAAAAGACCTTAAATAATTTAGAAAACGTTAATCAGTTTGAATTACTGCAAGAATTATATGATAGCGGAAAACTAGGAGAAACTGCTTATAAAAATATGCAAAACGGCCTTAATTTTTTGGCAAAAACTCGTTTGTTCCTTCATTCTCTTCAGCAAAGCGCGTTACGGGATGTCCTAAGTTTTGAAGTGAGGGAGCAAGTCTCTAAATCAATGGGGTTGGAGTTATTTGCTTTTTACAAAAAATATTTTTATGAAGCAGCCTATCCTTTAAAAAAACATAGCCGTAATTTATTTTCCGAAGCCATAAAGCTTGACCAGAAAAAAGTTAAGTCCCTGAATGAAAATTTAGCTGTCAACGCTGAAGGTCAAATCATTTTTAGAAGAAACGGCGAAACGAGTTTAGAAGACAACCCTAATCTGGTTTTCCAAATTTTAAACTATGTGGCGCGAGATAATTACGATATTTCTTATCCGGTAATTCGAGCGATTGAGCAAAATACGGATCAATTTTCTCCCCTATTCTTTAGAGGCCATATAAAGAAGCAGGCTCAAGAAGGATTTAAGAACGTTATTCGAGGAAAATATTTTGCTAAGGCCTTAAGGCTTCTCCATGAATTTGGTTTACTGCAAAACTTTTTTATTCCAGAATTTAAAGCTCTTTGTGGACTTCTTCAGGATATCTATGTTCATAAATTCCCAACAGATATTCATATCTTAGCGGCGTTGGATCAATTAAACGGACTTGAGTTTAGCGCCGACGCCGACCCATTCTTATCAGACCTCTACCACTCGGTGAAAGATAAACAGGCTCTCAGATTGTCTGTTTTGTTGCATGACATCGGCAAAGGAGTAAAAGAGCCCGGGCAGAATGAAGAAATAGTAGGGGCTCGGCTTATTCCAAGAATTTTAAATAATCTAGGATACTGGAACGTCAAAGCGATTGAAAATGTTTCGTTTTTAGTTGAAAGACATCTAACGATGCGGGACTTAATGTTTTTAGATCCCGACGATGACGATACTTACGAGATGGTTTGGGATTTAGTCGGTCACGATAAAGAGCGTTTGAAAATGTTGATTCTGTTGACTTATTCTGACCGCGGAGGCACAAAGATGAAGATGTCTCCCTCTCAAATAGATCAACTAAAAAACTTCTATCAGTTTACTTTGCATCATAAGAAGAAGCGTGCGGTTTCTAATGCGGTTAAATTAGATTTTATTAAGTTAATTCGTTTGCCGCGCGATTTACAAACTCAATTAGAAATATATAATGAGTTCCTTAGTTCAAAAGACTCTTTTGCGGTAGAAATGGTATTTTTGCCTGGAGAGTCTTCTGATTTGATTGTTTGTGGCCAAGATCGAAAAGGAGTTTTACTGGATATTGCGGCTGTTTTGTACTTCAACCAAATCAGCATTGACGAAGCAAGCATCCACACACATGGAGATAAAGCTTTTGACGTTTTTAAAATTAGAAACGCTTCTGGCGAGCCTATTGAGTTTTCGAATTACTTTTTTCTCCAAAAGCAGATAAAAGAAGAACTGCGAAAAGTGTTGGTGGAGAGAAAATCTTTAAACTCTTTATATAAAGGCAGAGTTGTCGCTCCAATAGCCGAACCCAGAACGAACCGTCAAAAAACCCCAAAAATTAAGATCATAGGCCGAGCCGTTAAAGTTGAGTCTAAAGATGTTGTTGGAGCGTTTATGATGGAAACCAAGGTTTTCTCTGAGTGGAATTTGGAAATTCAACGCGCAGTATTACACGCTCATAATGGAACGGCGTCGAATATTATTTATGTGCGTGAGCAAGATGTCGAAAAAATCTTGATGAAAGAAGATTTATTTAAAAGTTCCATAAGCGATGCGTTGATGAAGCTCGAACGACCGCAATCCATTCTAGAAGAAGAGTTTATTGAAACTCGCTGACCTTTGCTTATCCTTTTTTTCACTCCGTTTATTAAAAAATTTTAATTTAGTCTTAATGGGATTTTAATCCCAGAGTAATATAGTGACTATTGTCATTTTCTCCTCCTCCTTGGGTAGGAGACCGGTACCGGGTCGATCTTCTACCCATGTTGGAGAAAAAATGCCCTCCCTCCATTAAAAGTCCTTACTTTTTAATCCAAACTAAGTTTAAATCAGCCAATCTTCGCGATGGCAAAGCCTGTCTAACCTTTTTATAGCTAAAAATATGCTATAATTTTTACTTCCCCGGCATAACCCGGTAAATTTCTTTAAAAATTGACCTAAAAGATGAAACCCTGTTTCGGAAAATGTGTTCGTATCGCTTGGACTAGCGTTTTATTAATTTTTTTATTAGCTGGTTCAACTTTTGCGGGTAAATTGAGTCAAATTCGCCTTGAAGACGGAAGCTCGATTCAAGCGGAAGTGATATCGTTTACCAATGGCATTTATGTGCTTAATTCCCCATCGCTGGGTACTTTTGAACTATCTGAAGATAAAATAGTTTCAATTCAAATGCCCGGCAAAAACGGCCTGGATAGAAATCCACAATCCAGTTCCTCGGACGATAATCCAGGTTCTTCAACAGCGCCGTCTTCTAATTTAGATTTGCAAGTCTCGCAATTTCGAAATCAGTTGACGCAAGATCCCGAAACTATGCAGATGATTCAAAATCTTCAAAACGATCCTTCCGTACAACAAATTTTGAATGACAAAGAGTTGATGAAGGCTATTAATGGTCAAGATTTAGGAGTTGTGGCTAGCGACCCTAGGATAAAGTCCTTCGCTAATAGCGAAGCCTTTAGGGCTATATTAGAGAAGTCTCGCTAGTAAATAATTAATAGCTTAAGTTAGAGAACAAAGTAAATTCCTCATGAGTTTGAGAAACCCAAAAAATTTAATTTGGTTGGATTTAGAAATGACCGGTCTAAATGTCCAGAAAGAAGCCATCATCGAAATAGCGACCATAGCGACAGATCCGGAATTAAACATTCTGGAAGAAGGGCCGTGTTTAGTGGTCAATCAAAGCGATGAGCTTTTGGACAAAATGGACGATTGGAACAAGAAACATCATGGAGCGTCAGGATTAATAGATAAGGTAAAAAATTCCAAGATTACCGAAGAAGAAGCGGAAGCGCAAACTATTGAGTTTGTGAAAAAATATGGAGTAGAAAACCAAACGCTACTTTGCGGAAATACCATAGGCCATGATAGAAAATTTTTACTTAAATATATGAAGAAACTGCACAATTTTTTTCATTATCGAAGCGTAGATGTCACTTCGATCAAAGAACTTGTATTGCGTTGGTATCCAAACGGACCCAAACTACCCAAGAAAAATGAAGCCCATCAAGCGTTAATAGACATCAGAGAATCGATCGACGAATTAAGGTTTTATAGGAAACACTATTTTGTGCCCGTTTCTTCAAATGGAATGGGCGATAACCCTCAGGAAGAGTCGTAATCATGAAAAAAGGAGTCTGGCTGGGACTTGGTTTTGTGGCGTTTATGGCGTTTACTACCTACTCGTTGCTTACGGGCGCTAAATACGAATGCGAAGTTTGTATTCTTTACAACGATATTAAAGTTTGTCAAAAAGTGACCGGTATGGAAAAAATGGATACTATACAAATGGGTATTAGCACCGCATGCGGCGGAGCGGCAAACGGTCGAACCGAAACCATCGATTGTGGCCAAACCCCGCCGACCAAAGTTGTATGCAAAGAGATTTAGGTTTTTATAGATACATATGTCTATGCTCTCTTTTGAGGTGTAAGGAAACTTCTAGGCGACCGACGAATATATAGAAATTAAATTGTGTTTTGCGTGTCATCCAGAGGCGATACGCTAGTATCGGCGAAGGATCTCGCCTCTATTTCATAAAGTTTCTATCAAAGGATTCTAGGTTTAATTCAATGGCTAACATAAAAATTCCAAACGGTTGGGAAATATCGGAAAACAAAACCACCCCAGAGTCTGTTTTCATGGATCGCAGAAAATTTATGAAAGGGATGGGAGCCATTGCGTTGTTTTCTGCTGTGAATTGGGTCGGTTGCGCGCCGTCGGCAAAAGGAGGGGAACCCGCTACTCCAGTTCCAGTTTCTGAGGCGGAGCAAGCCATATATCCAGCCAAGCTGGATGATTCTTATACCGTAGACGGACCCATCACTCCGGAAAAAATTTCTGGTCGCTACAATAATTTCTACGAGTTTGCGTCTAATAAAGAAGATCCGCGTTACGATGCTCAGGTTATGCAGACTAGGCCCTGGAAATTAGAGATAAAGGGCCATGTAGAAAACCCCGGCGTTTTCGATATGGATGATTTGTATAAGACCATGCCGATGGAAGAAAGAATTTATCGTTTAAGATGCGTTGAAGCGTGGTCTATGCTGGTTCCCTGGACAGGATTTCCATTAAAGGCGCTTATCGACAAAGTAAAACCAAAATCGTCCGCCACTCATGTAGCGTTTACGACTTTTTATCGTCCTTTTTCGGCGTTAGGGCAGTTAGCTTTTTGGTACCCATGGGCGTATACGGAAGGTTTGCGAATTGATGAAGCCATGAACAAGCTCACGTTCATGGCAGTTGGAATATATGGCCATCCATTGCCCAAACAACATGGCGCTCCTATTCGATTGGTCGTTCCTTGGAAATACGGATATAAAAGCGCTAAATCAATTGAGACGATAGAATTTCTCGATTACCAACCGCCTACGTTTTGGACAACTGTTCAGCCGATGGAATATACCTTTGAGGCCAATGTCAACCCAGCGATTCCTCATCCTCGTTGGTCCCAGGCCAGAGAAAAGATGATAGGAACCGACGGTCAAGAACGCCTCACCAGAATTCACAACGGCTACGGTCGTTACGTCGCGCAAATGTATTAATCAGAAATCAATAAATTGTCGTTCTGTGCTTTCTGTGGCTAAAATAAAAGTGATTTTTATGAAGGATCTCGCCTTGATTAAATAGTCATTCCGACCAAAGCCTGTGCTGAGCGTAGTCGAAGTATGGAGGAATCTATGCTCCACGGGAGCATGTACCTTTAAAGAATCTAACTCAAATTTTCCACAATCTCCTGTATATTAGATAAACGTTTCAAACAACCGTTTCACTGTTTTTCCACAGACCAACGCTATGCAAGACGATCAAAAATCTCCAACCATTATTGAATGCTTCGACATCGGAGGCACAAACATTAGAGGAGCGTTAATTGAAGATGGAAAAATAAAAGGATCGGTTTGTATAGAATCTTCAAAAAAAAACGACGTGGACGGATTGGTTGATCAAATCAAATGGATTTCAGAATACATCCGCAAGCGAGAATCGGATATAGATGTTAAAAATATAAAAGCGATATCGATAGGAGTTCCAGGACCGGTCGAAGGCGATATCATGTTTGGTGCCAAACCCTTAGAAATTGAAGAGCGCGTAAACTTTCCACATCGTTTAAAAGATTATTTTAATATCCCAGTTTTGCTTGAAAACGATATGAACATGGCGGTGAATGCGGAATTAGCCATGGGAGTTGGTAAAAAAACTAAAAACTTTTGCCTGGTTACGATTAGCACAGGGATAGGCGTGGGGCTAGTAGTCAACGGCGAAATATATAATAGGAAAACGGAAATAGGCCACTCGGTTATAGAAAAAGATTCTGAACTTGCTAATCCTTGCCAAGGACACTCAGGATGTTGGGGAGCGCAAGCTTCAGGAGATGGAATCAAGTTTACTTTGGAAAAGCTAAGAATAGATATAGAAGTAGCGCAATTATTTGAAGATCCGGCTCATGATAAATTAATTGAGAAAGTAAAAAACTATAATGCGCATGGGTTTGGAATTTTAGTGAACGCCTACGACCCGGAAAAGATAGTGATCATGGGATCGGTAGGGATGAAGCAGTTTGATCGCATTATTCCAAGTAAAGAGGATATCGCCAAATACACGCTTGTACAAACCATTCCCGATGTTGAACCAACCCTGATTGGAGGAGACATCGGTATGTACGGCGCTTATTACAGAGCGTTGAGTTGGTTAAAAGAATCTACCAACAAACTCTTCGAAGACAAACTCCGCTTAATTTAAATCTTTAGATTTTAATAAATTTTATTAATCGGCAAATAAGAATGCTCAATCAGCGTCAAAAAGACGATATAGAAAATCTGATAAAAAACGTTGGAGCCAAATGCATTTATCCGTACTTTAATAATTTGCGCGAAGGGGACGTTTCATTTAAGGATTCGAAATCGGATCCTGTTTCCATTGCGGATAAAGAAGCAGAGCGACTTTTACAAAAAAGATTTTTGTCCATACTCCCCAACAGTTTTTTTATCGGCGAAGAACTTTTTACGGAAAAACCAGAGATCCTTGATTATCTTAATCAAAACGAGTCTCCCGTTTGGGTTGTTGACCCGATAGACGGCACGAATAATTTTGTTGCTGGGATCGAAGGTTTCGGCATTATGGTTTGTTTGATTTTTGCCGGAGAAATCATTTCCAGTTGGTTATATGAAGTATGTTCACGAAGGCTGACAGTTTTTCATAATGGGGGCGGCATAACTGAAAACGGCAAACCTCTGGGGTTATCAAGCCAAATTAAAAGGCCGTTTACAGGAAAAGTGGGAAGAAAGCTACGCCGGTTTTCAGAAGTTCAAAAAATAAACGCGGCATTGTCTGATATAAAAATTGATTTCGCGGACGAGCCTTCCATAATTGTTTACCACCGCGTACTAACTGGCGAATTAGATTTTCTGATTTTCAAAAGAACTTACCCTTGGGATCATCTTCCAGGGATTGCGCTTGTATCCACAATCGGATGTGTTTTTAGCAGATGGAGCGGGCAACCATTTCAATTTTCCGACGTTCATGAAGGCTTGGTTGTTGCAAGAAGTAGGAAAATCTTGGATCTTGTTTTAGAGCAAATTATTAAACCCATAATTCGTTCTCAAGAAGTCTTGAAATTGAAATCAGCTAAGCTCTAAAAACAAATCAAGTTTTATTTGTTTTTTCCTGATTAGTTTTAACGACTTCGGTTTTGAGTTTTCTCAAGATTTTAAGCGCTTCCTCAAAAAAATGTCTATCTCCGTGGAAAGCGATATAAGTGATGAGTTCTCTCGCCTCTAAAACCTCGTCCAAATAATCATGGAACGATACCTCGTCTTTAATGATGTACCAATCTTTGGACACGTCAAAAACTTTTGTCATCTCGTCTAAAAGAAGAAGGTCGGGGCAGGATATGTTTTCTTCCCACTGCTGGACTCTTGTCGCGTCGCTTAATCCAAGTCGATTTGCAAACTCCTCTCTGGACATGCAAACCTTTTCGCGATACTTGGTTATTTTTTCCCCTAATGTCATGACACACCTATTGAAATAGTTTGGATATTTTAACAGAAGTTAAAGTGTGATGAACTAATATTTTCAAGAGGTGTGAATCTAGTTTTGGTGACGGATAAATAGAAACTACAACATCACTTCGGGGGAGAGGATAGACTCATGGTCAGGATGGTTCTTTACGTAAATTTGCGGTAAATTGTTGGTTCCAAAATGGGTAATGTATAGATAAACATGTTCGCGGGCGTTTAGGCGAAGCGCCCAGGGTTCGAAATCGTTTTGGTAAAATTCTTCATAACGTTTCATTGCGTCGTTGATAGTCAGTCCGCTATCCGGGGTGTAATAATAATCCAACGCTAAATCGTGATCGGGATTGCTTTCGACAGTGATGTTGTATGTCGGAATGTCGTTATATACAGGTGCGTTTTTGTATAAAACGAAAAAATACATTTCCACTGAGTGAATGATGTCTTTATAATCCAGAAGAAATCGTCTCGTGTCTTCGGCTTCCTCCTGAGTTTCGCTTGGAAAACCAAAAAAACCCATCACGTGACTCCAGATTCCAACTCGTTTAGCTTCGTTAAGGTTTTTAATGGCCACGTCGATCTTAGTGTCTTTTTTGACTAATTTAATTATTCGCTCGTTGGCCGACTCCAGTCCAAAATATAAAGATCGACATCCGGATTTAGCGGCCTTGTCCCAAATTTCAGGTTCGATCAATTGGCTTTCAAATCGAATGAGCGTTGTCCAGTAAAAGTCCAATCCGCGTTCTATAATTAAGTCCGGCAGTTTTATAAATAACGCGGGTGGAAATGACTCGTCAGTGAAAAGGAAATGTTTGTTTTTGTATTTTGCTTGAATTTGCGCCAATTCGTCCACAATTTGATCTGCGTGTTTTGCTCTATATTGATCTATATAACCCGCGCCGTGATCGCAAAAAGTACATTTGCCCCAGTAACATCCTCGCGTTCCCAAATAAGGCAGTATCATTTCTGGGGCAAAATATTTATCGAACGGTAACCCGTCAAAATCGGGTATGGGAGCTTCGGATACGTTTTCTTGGTGTAGCTTATCGTTTCTCCGAATTCGTCCGCCAGGTTCGCGCCAAGTTAGGTTCGAGACGTTCGACATTTCCCGTTTTCCTTTAAGCGCTTCTACAAGTTCAACTAGCGCGTGTTCTCCTTCATAACAAATAAACGAATCGAACGATTGGTCGAAAAATTCTTTTTTGTTCCCAAACTCTTCTTTTAATCGGGTGACAATGTTACCGCCGACTGTGATATGAATATCCGGAAATTGTCGTTTCAATAATTTGGCAAAAGTCATGCCCGACATCAGTTGAACGGGAGTTCCCAATGTGATTCCAATCAAGTCTGGTTTTTCTTTTTCCACCGCTGGAAACACCAGTTGCTTACACAGGTCAATATAGATATTAACTTTTTCGTCGTCGGGAGCTTTTAGCAGATCGTCAGAGACCCAGGGACGGTAGATATTCAAATTACTTTCTACCGGATAAAAATTAATGCTTGCGGGATAATAAGAAATGGAAATAAATTCCATTACTTCCCTAAACGCGTTCAGCGCCCATTCCGCTTTATCTATTTCGTAAAACTCTTGTGAGCGAATGATTTCTTTAGCGCGACCTACCTTTTTAGCGTGGTGCCGAAGGTCCAAAAAGGTATATTGGTAGAGCATTTTGCTCAGTTCCTGCTCTTCTTCTGTTATGGTGCCCAGCCGTTCCTTAAATCGCAGGTCCTTTAGGTTTTCATTAATGCGCCCCATAACGAATTCTAAGAATTCTCGGGTAAAGAAATGGTCGAACATTTCTACGTTGACGTCTTTTTGAATTACTTCGACGCCGTTTTGCCTTAAAACAGCCGTTAAAGTTGGCAACGCTAAATAGGGAGCTGTTGGAACCCATTCGGGAGGAAACAGCAGCATCACTTTATTTTTGTCGTTCGAAACCATTTGATTTTTAGACAGTTAAAATTGGGCTATCCCAATGACCGAAATCTAACCAGCGCGGTTGATTTGGCAATTATGGGAGTTTTTTATGGTACCATACCATTAATATTTCGAAAACCATCTTACAAAAGTTTTAGCGGAAATCTCAAATATTGTAAAAATAATGGGTTCACAGTGGATTCCATTAGTTTGTCGAACTATAATATGTATCAATCATTTAAATAATTTTACGGCTTCTGGAAACTATATATCTGGCGACCGAAGTTACGGGTTGTGGGAGCTTTGCCTATGATCCTATAAAGCATCCACTTTTCAAAAGGAAATATAAATACTCATGCCTGCAGAAGAAACTAGCGCCGAAATAAAGGCAAAAATTTTATTAGATGAAGCAAATCTAGCATTTTGCGAAACTACCGAACGTCAAGACGAACCTGGGAAAAGAACTTCCGATGGCTCCGCTTGGGATCAAGGCAAAATGGAAGGGGAATATGACGAAGAGGATTTTCAAAAAATCCTGGAACTGCAAGCAAAAGCGGCTAGAATTTGCGATGATCATCCCGAGTTGGAAGACCTGACCGCTCAAATGTTCCAATCGATAACTCCAGACAATGCGGAAGAGGTCTTAAAAAAAATTACGGAAAACAAAGAAATGTTGGAATTAGGGCGCATCAGCGTAACCGTATTTTTGCTTAGGTTCCCCTCGGCAAATTCCTTCATTAATAAAGGTCACCCTTTGGTAATGGCTTCAGACGACTATATGCTGCAAAATTCGGACGCCCAGAATTGGTACGATTTTAAAAATATTGCGGACGAATTTGGTTGGGCGTGATTATTGAGTTTTCTTTAAAAGCCGTTATTTAGGAAAGCGTATTTAGAAGGCGATTTAGGTCTTCGTTAAGGAATAAATAGAGAACATGTCGTTAAGATATAAGTTAGCGAAAGAAACATTTAAAAATAAGAAGGTTCCTCCCAAAATAAAAATGGGAGAGGAACACATTGCTGCAGATCAACGCGGTAACGACTCTTCAATAAAGTCTGGAAAAGTTTCCAGCCCTCTCAGTTTAGATAAAGAAACTATTACAGAACAGCCCCAGGTAGAAGAGCCAAAAGAGGATCTTTCGCGAAGAGATTTATTTGGTTTTATGAATGTTAAACAATATGCGGAAGAAAATAAACCTGCCAAAGTAAAAAAGAAAAAGAAAAAAAAGAAGAAATCCTCAAAGAAAAAGGATTTGGGTGAAGAAGTTGGGGCCGCTGAGGTTGAAGAAGCCGTAGAGACGCCTGAAACAGTCGAAGAAGAAACGGTATTGGCTGAGGTCCCTAAACCAGGATTTTTTAGAAGAGTCTGGAATTGGATAAAATCGTTGTTTGGAGTTAAGCCAACAGAGGTAATTTCGACCGAAGTTGCCACCGCCAACGCATCGGCCAGCGATGGCGCTAATGCAGAGGAAGAGAGCGTTACGCAAGAAGAGGAAGAAGAATTTAAAGTTGAAGTTCGTATGGTTCAAAAGGAGGACGATCCTGAGCCAGTTCCGCAAAAAGATAATTCTTTTTTTTCAAAAATTTTTGACGAAGACGAAGAAGACCCTGAAGATAAAGAACTGGATCGAAGGAATCTTTTACGACAGGGAATTCATTACTTCGCTAAACCTGCGGTCGATTCTGTTTCCAAGAAAATAGATACCGTTAACGAAGCTGTCGACAAGATAACGAAGCGTGTTCCGCTTATTCGACCGCCAGGCGCTATTTCTGAAAGACACTTCCTGCAAGCTTGCACCAGATGCGACGCTTGCATACATGCTTGCCCCAAAGACGCAATCCGCAAAGCTCCAAAGTCCATGGGATTTTTAGTTATGGGAACTCCCTATATAGATCCTATTAAAACTCCATGCGTTATGTGCGACGATCTCCCATGCATCCCCGCTTGCGAAGATAACGCTTTGTTGCCCGTTGAACGGGAAGACGTCAATATGGGATACGCCATACTGAATAAGAAAAACTGCAAAGCATATTCCAATATTTTTTGCCAGCAATGCGTTATCGATTGTCCTGTTCCAGGGGCAATTACTCAAAGAGATATGAAGCCGATTATCCATAAGGATGTTTGCACAGGGTGTGGCGTTTGCGCGCGATCATGCCATACCGTGAATACGCCAACGGCAATTAAGATAAAACCGTTTATGGTAACGGAAAACGAAATCTTAAAGAAAAAGATGGAAGAAGAAAAGAAGCAAAAAGAAGCCGAGAAAAAGGCTAAGAAAGCTGCGGAAGCCGCCGCCGAGGCGGCCGCCCAAGAAGCGGAAGAACAAAAATAACTTCCAGGAAGATGTCCCCAACCTTGAAAGATTTATCCTATTCTAGTATAGTACTGGATTCTCTTGCCTAGGCAGAACTCTTTGAAAATTAGGCTTTTCTTTGTTTTCTAACTCGAAAATATATTGATGGATTTTTAGAATGACGACGATTTTAAATAGAACGCACCGATGCAACGATCTTTCGGCAGAGCATATCGGGCAAGAAGTGACTTTGTGTGGGTGGGTACATACTCGGCGAGATCATGGCGGATTAATTTTTGTTGATTTGTGGGATAAACATGGAATCACTCAAGTTGTATTGAATCCAGAAATCGACGCAATCGCGCATGAGCAGGCTCATAATATTCGCGGAAATTACGTCATTGGAGTTAGAGGTAAAGTAAGAGCAAGACCGGATGGAATGGAAAACCCAAAGCTAAAAACTGGGAAAATTGAAGTTTACGTCAGTGAGTTGAAAATTCTAAACGTTTCCAAGACTCCCCCCTACGATATATGGGAAGGGGAAGCGGTTGAAGAATCTAAAAAACTGAAATACCGATATCTTGATTTGAGAAGTCCGAGTTTGCAAAAGAATATGAAGCTGCGTTATGACATTACTCGGATTATGCGAGATGTGCTTCACAAAAACGAATTTACCGAACTTGAGACCCCCATGCTCACTCGCAGCACGCCCGAAGGCGCTAGAGATTACTTGGTGCCGAGTAGATTAAACCCACAAAACTTTTATGCGTTGCCGCAATCGCCTCAAATTTTTAAACAAATTCTTATGGTGAGCGGGTTTGATCGCTATTTTCAAATTGTGAAGTGTTTTCGAGACGAAGACCTGCGTAATGATCGCCAACCGGAGTTTACTCAAGTCGATATGGAAATGTCGTTTATAGAAGAAGATGATATTTATAAGTTGATGGAGGAAGCTTTCTCGGAAATTTATAAGCAAGTTTTAGGAGAAACAATAGAAACGCCTTTTCCTAAACTTACATATAGGGAAGCGATGGACCGCTTTGGTTCCGACAAACCCGATATGCGTTTTGGATTGGAACTTATCGACTTAACCGAGACGGTTCGTGGAACGGATTTTAAAGTATTCGCCCAAGTTCTTAAGGATGGAGGTCAGGTAAAATCTATCAATGTAAAAAATAGCTCTCAAGCTTTATCGAGAAAAGCGTTGGACGATCTTATCAAGTTGGCAAACGTTTATGGCGCCAAGGGAATGGCGTGGATAAAAATCAATCCAGACGATCCAAACGACTTACAGTCTCCAATTACAAAATTCTTTTCAAAAGAAATGATTGCCGACATAATTTCAAAAATGGACGGCAAACCTGGCGATACGTTGGTATTCGTCGCCGACAAACCAAAAATTGTCGCCGATGCATTGGCAAATATTCGATTATCTCTTGGAAAACAACTAGGATTGATCGATGAAAAGCAAAATAAATTCCTTTGGGTTACGGAATTTCCGTTAGTGGATTATGACGAAAAGGAAAAACGGTTTGCCGCCATGCATCATCCGTTTACTGCCCCGCTTGAAGAAGACTTGGATAAATTTAAATCGTCTCCAGAAACCATGCGCGCTCGCGCTTACGATCTTGTGTTGAATGGAAACGAAATTGGAGGCGGCAGTATTCGGATTCATCAAAATGAGATTCAAACAAAAATGTTTGAATTACTGGGTATTGGAGAGGAAGAAGCGCAATCAAAATTTGGCTTTTTGCTGGACGCTCTTCAATACGGAGCTCCCCCGCATGGAGGAATAGCCTTGGGACTGGATCGTATGGTCATGTTGCTTGCGCAAACGAATTCTATTCGCGACGTCATAGCGTTTCCAAAGACCCAAAAAGCGACATGTTTGATGACTCAAGCTCCTTCAGAAGTGGATTCAAAACAACTGAAAGAGTTGAAGCTCAAATTTGATCTTTCTTAATATTGTATTTTCTTTTCGCTTGTTCCTTGCCTTTAGTTGGATGAAGTTCCGATAAAAAGTTTCTTTTTGAAACCCCTTCTCAAAATTTAGTTCCTAATCAAAAAAAATTAAATTTTTGTGTTATTGAAAGCGGTTGAATTTTCCCTCCTTAACCACGAAAGCGCTTTTCAAGGCCATTTTTAAGGCTTTGTGAGCTAATGCTCTATCGATCAAACCCGATAAAGATATTAAGTTTAACCTTTGCCAAGGAGGGCAAAATGAGTCAAGACACAATTCAAGGAATGGTAATAGCTGTACTCGCCATATTATTAATCGCCGCCGCTTGTTTTTCCGGTCCCAGCCCGTTAGGCAAATCCATTAGCCGACAAATCGGAAAAATGCAAAAACACAAAAGCGATAAAATGCAAAATAAAGTGAGCCAGTATCAAAGGCAAGCTTCATTGCGTAAAAGAGTCGCGCGCATTAGTTTTGAAACCAAAAATGGGTTTTAAGCTTTTAATAGCCAAATAATGGACGCTCAAGGGAACCTCTTAAATTCAGATTTGCCAGGAGCCAAGTCCTTAAATTCATGGGCTAGGCGATAGCAAATCAGTAAAAATGCCAATTATTAGAGGTTCTTTCAAATTATTGAGCGAACCGTTATAACCTGTTTTACCGATAAATCGTTTGAATTTCCAGTCAGGGTTGACAAGCCAATAGGTGAACCCCCATCTCCTTGCCTCATTTCACCGTTGGTTTGTCGACCAATTCTGAATCAATCAAAAATCGACTTATTAGAAATTCAAATTTTTTAGATCGGTCTGTTAAGGAAAACTTTCGTAAAGGTTTGAAAGGAATTTAATATGGTTTTGCGCAAAAAGGAAATCGTTGATGGAGTTGTTGAAGTGGATACTCTAAAAGGCTTACATGCTTCAAAAAAAATTTTTGAAAAATGCGAATCCTTAAAGGATAAATGCAATCAGTTTGTTTGTTTGGGGTGCGGTTTTGTGGAAAAAGCGCGTTTTCAAATGAAGTATATGGAAAATGCGGAAATAAATGTTGGTTTCGGCTTTTTTCAGGATGGTAAAAAAATTCTTTTTTGCTGTTTTTGCAGAAAATGTCGAAATATATTTCATTGAAAGATTATAAAGGAACCTCTAAAAATTGATATTGGCCGCGAGCTGTCCTTGTTAATAAAGGGCGGGCGAGTTGCCAAAAGTTCAAATCTCGAATTATTAAAATACATTCTTTGCTGGAAAAGCCGGATTAACGACTTATAAGCGGAGGAAGGTAGCCTCGTGAGACGCTTTTCAAGCCGAAAATCCGACCAATTGGATTCTTCCCGGCATGGTCGACAAACTAACGAACAGGGGTTGGGGGGAGGTTAGGGGTATTCGCCAATTTGCCGACCTAAGCCAGGAAGTAAAAACTCATTAAAGGGACTTTTTTGAGATTTGAAAATGAGCCCTTCTATTTTGTCTCCAACATTTTTCGGCTTTATCAAAACAGAAAGGTTTTTCTTCTCCAAAGCTAATTGTATATATCCTCGAACTTGAAATGCCGTTTGCAATAAGAAATTTTTTCACAGTTAAAGCGCGTTTTTCTCCCAATCCTAAGTTGTAATTGTTTGTTCCGCGCTCGTCGCAATGTCCATGTATTTCTAAATCGACCGCTGGGTTTTGCGATAACCAGTCCGCATTTGATTTAAGAACGTTCTTAGAAGTCTGATCTAATTTAAACGCGTCAAATTCAAAATAAATATCGTTCAATCGTTCAGTTGGATAAAAAGAAGGTTTTTGAGCTACTTCTATTTCATTAGAACTTTCTGTTTTATCTGGAATCCCCCATGGAGCTTCTGATGAATTTTCTATATTGGTAGACTGGGTTGTTTGCCGGGAACTTTTTATATTGGATGGAAGTTCGCTTTTGTTTGATTCAAAAGTTTCTTCGATAATAGCGGCTAAAGAATCAGTTTGTTTTGCGGCGTTATCCGCTACTTTTACTTTTAAAGAATTGCCTTCTTTTGTTTCGGTTTCATCCTTCTTGGGTTTTAGATCGTTAGTTTCAGTCGTGTTTGAACTAAAAGATTCGCTTAAAGATAAATTTGAATTTTGACTAGCTTCAAGTGGAAGTCCAAGGGCCGTTGATAAGTTTGGAGGGTCCTTTTGAATATCTGAATTTGCATCCGGTTGAGTTTGAGGGGTGGCTACAGGAATAGAGATATTTTCCGATTTTATTTGGTTTTTGGATGCTGTGGTTTGTGGACCTGCACAACCTCCCAAAGCGGAGAGAGAAATCCAAAAGAAGCAAAAACTGAAATAAAAATAAACGAAAGTTAGTTTTGAGTTTTTTTTATGCAATTTCATTTTGATAAATTGATGTGTGTTTTTCGTAATTATTTAACATTAAAAACCTATGGCGAAGGAAAGGGGCGCAACTCCCTTTCCTCAGCCGGGGCTTTTCCAGGAGTCCTTGGCAGCCTAAGGAAAAGCCAAAAGGTTTTATGCGTTTAACTGGTCAAGAGGCCAATTTCCTGCGAAGCCGCTAAAATAATCAAAAATAGAGCTCCCGCAGAAAGTAATGAGTTTGCGACAATAAAAAATTTTATAAACATGATTAGCTCCTGTCTTCAACCGGCTAAGCTGATAGGACTTAATTTTTCTCCGTTTTTTTCTGAAAAAATAATCTTGGATGAAATTGTGATTTCTCCGCTAGGGGGACAACAAAAAACAGAGTCAAAATTTTCAAAAAACTCTTGTGTCCAGGCTAATAAATTGTTTTGCGATATATTTGACGCGGCATAACGATGAAGCCCTAAAGAACCAAATTGAAAAAACTCTTCGATGCTTTCTTCTCTGGAGATATAAATAGTTTTATCTATGTAACCCAAAGATTGAATTTCAGCTAAAAAATTCTTGGGTTGTATATCTTGAAAGGCTCCTGAGAAAATTACTAAATCAATATCTGCTCGACGCAATATTTTTAAAGCCGCCGTTCCTGTCCTTTCCGTAATAATGAAATAACCTTCGCGGATCAGTTCTGTCGAAAAGTTTTGAAGCTTTTGTTCGTTACGATAGACTAAAAGAACAGTTTTAAATTTGATTTTCATATTGCGTTCTCTCCAAAATTTAGCTCGCCCAGGCAACGCTTTAGGCTGGAGACCCCGCTTGAGTGACTTCTTTCCACAGGAATATTAAATTGCTTTGCTGTTCGCAAAACCTCGTTCACTAAAGGATGCGATGTGGTTCCCGTAAATATCACAATCCCCTTAACTCCATTCAGCCGTTTTCGGATTTGTGGTATCCTTTGAAAAAAGCATTTAACGTCAAACCCCATATTGAGACCTATCTTTTCATAATTTCGTTTTAATCTGTCTAATCCGCCTATAATTGCCACGCTCATTAGCGATCCGCCTTTCTTTTCTTTTTATTAAAAATTTAGTTGTTCGCGCTGATTAATTTAATTTGGTAGAGGAGGATATCTAAATCCGTCCACAGTATTTTCTCTACAAGTGTGTTTAATTTCTGAAGACTCCCTGATAGCTTGCAAAAGGCTCAATGCAGGAACCAGACTCAATGAGCTCAAATAGAGGGCCGCGTTTTTTAGATCATGATCAGGATGAAGACAACAATTTTTTTCAATCCATTGGGCGGCTATATTTGAATTCGTTTGACTGGGATTGTTAGCTTTTGCGGATTCCATACCCTGACTCCTTTTGCAAAATGGAAACGGTGAATTGGCTAAAAAAGGAAAAGTCTTTAATTAGAAACTTATGAGCAAAAAGTTTGTTTTTGGTAATAATTTTGAGTTTCATTATCATTATATTGGCAAATTTTTTTAGTTTTTGATAGGCAAATACGCCAAGGTACAAGATAGAACTGTTACCTTCTTAAACTGCCTTTGAATTCTTTTTCTATCTTGCTTGGTTTTCATCAAATATTTAATTGCAAGTTGTTAATTATTTCCTTGAACTTGATAATGATTTTCATTATTATGCTAAATGAAAAATTTGTCAACAACTTTTTTTAAATTTTTTTCAGGGAAAATAAATTTTCATTGAAAAAAATTATTTTTAACCTTGTGATAAGGAAAAGAAAATGGCTTTAGAAAAGGCGATAGAAACAAAATATGATTTAAGAAATAAAAAACATAAGAGCGGAACTATTGCTTCAAAAAAACATATTGGAGATCGATTGGTATGCGTAAACTGCGGTAAGGCGGTTGAAATAAATCGTCCTTTAACTGAAACTGATCAAGGAGAGGTGGAGAAGGTATCCGGTTTTCATCTCCAATCGTATCGAATTGTTTTGTATGGATATTGTCAGGACTGCAACTGCAAATTGAATTAGTTGCTATGCTGAACGCCCGACTCATTTCACGCGTTAATTGTTGAAGGAACTTAGCGAAATCCAACTGTCAGGCTGAGGTTCTCGAAGCCTCGACCTAATGAACAAAAGCTTAGTTCCTTAGAAGCTTTGTCCAAGTAATTCTCGAAGGGGTAACGGAGGATCGTTATTTCCTAATTAACTTGGAGTTAGGTCCTTGGAAGTTGCTGAAGCAAAGAATTTAGTTAAACTTTCTAATTCGTTCTTGGGAACTTATCCAAAGGTTACTTTAATTAATTTTATCAAATTGAGACACGAGTAAAGATATGTATGAAAAAGCGCTCATTATTTAACGCCTAAAAAAAGCCGATCCTCTCTAACTTCCCAAAACTGAACCTATTTCAAAATTTTTTTTTTATGGCATAAAGCTTGCTATCAATAGAATGAGTGGAGGGATTGATTCTTATTTTTGGAGTTAGCCACGATGAGTAAAAATTATGTGTTAAAAAAGGGTCAAACTTTATTCAAAGAAGGCAGCTTTAGCGATTCCGCTTTTATTATTGAATCGGGTGAAATTGAGATTTCTAAAAAAAACGAAAAAGGCGATAAAATAGTTATAGACGTTTTGGAACAAAGCGAAATCGTAGGCGAAATGGGATTGATAGACGGTCAACCCAGATCTGCAACCGCAACAGCCAAGACAGAAGCGACGATTAAAGAAATCACCCAGGACCAGTTTAAAGATCTCTCGAAAAAAAATCCTCAAGCGATGATGCCTATTTTGAAAGTTCTAACGAGACGGTTGCGAAAAATATTAAAGACATTTGTTTCCAATTCGCGTCGCAAATAGAAATTCTTCTTAAATCAGCCTAAGAGCTTTTTTTCTCTTCTCCTTCTTTAAATTTACGAAAAGGTTCGAACAATTCAATTGGAATAGGAAAGAATGTTGTCGTGCTTTTGTCGACCGATACGTCTTGCAAAGTTTGTAGAAAACGCAATTGCAATGCGGGAGGGTGCGCGCCGATAATGTCCGCCGCTTCGCCGACTTTCTGAGCCGCTTCAAACTCGCCCTGAGCTTTAATAACTTTAGCGCGTCTTTCTCGTTCAGCTTCGGCTTGTTTTGCTAAGGCGCGTTGCATTTCTTGCGGCAAGTCGACGTTCTTAACTTCTACGTTGGATACTTTCACTCCCCAGGGTTCCGTTTGCTCGTCAATAACCGCTTGTAATTGAGCGTTGATTGTATCGCGGTTAGACAATAAATCGTCTAAAGTGCTTTGCCCTAAAATACTGCGCAATGTTGTTTGAGAAAGTTGGGAAGTCGCGAATAAATAATCTTCAACTTCAATAATTGCTTTGCGTGAATCTATTACACGGAAATAGACAACGGCGTTGACTCGAACGGTAACGTTATCTTTTGTAATAATGTCCTGTGGCGGCACGTCCATAACAACCGTGCGCAAACTCACCCGCACCATTTTTTGGATACCCGGAATGATGATGATAAGT
Organism: uncultured Nitrospinota bacterium; assembly: GCA_964344185.1. Classification (GTDB taxonomy): domain Bacteria; phylum Nitrospinota; class Nitrospinia; order Nitrospinales; family JAJDAT01; genus JAJDAT01. Next base: position 51,326 of record CAYFMN010000018.1, on the reverse strand, counting down.
CCCGGACCTTTGATTTTATAAAATTTTCCAAGTAGAAAAACAACGGCTCGTTCGTATTCCGGAAGAACTTTAAAAGCGCTGAATAGCAAAGCTAAAAATAAAATTATAAAAGCGATTGTGTTTTCCATAGTGGTTATTCCTCTTTAGATTTTGATTCCGGGCGTTTAACTTTAACCGTGAGGCCGTCTACCGCTTCTACCACCACGTCTTCGCCCGGTTGAGCCCATTCTTCGCACTTGGCTTTCCAGTTTTCTCCGTGTAGCCAGACAATACCTTCGGGTTCCAATGCTGTTTTAACTTTGGCGGTTGCTCCTACCATGCCTTCAATGCCAGAAACCGGAGCGGAATTGCGCGCGCGTAGCGCCAGGAATATAGTTCCAATAGCCGCCAAAATTGACAAAATTAAAGTTGGGAGCAAAACCGCTTGAGAAATTTGCATAGCGGGGTCGTCGGAGTCGATAAGCATGATCGATCCTAAAAATAATGAGATCGCCCCTCCCAGCGAAAGCAATCCAAACGTTGCGAAATTAAGTTCGGCGATAAAAAGGGCCACGCCTAAAACCATAAGCAAAAGACCTGCGTAATTAACAGGTAATGATTGCATACCATATAAAGCCAGTATCATGCTGATCCCGCCGATAATTCCGGGTAAAATCAAACCTGGATTAGAAAGCTCAAAATAGATGCCAACCATACCCATCATCATCAAGATGTAGGCGATATTGGGATTAGAGATAGCGTCTAAAATCCGCTGGCGCGGCGTCATTTCTCTAATTACCCGTTGTTTGCCTTCTGTTTTGATTTTGTAAGTATTTTCTCCAACGTTTACCTCTCGGTCTTCGATAGCCAAAAGTAACGCGTCCAAATCGTTTGCTACCAAATCAATGACCGCCAGCTTTTTTGCTTCCTGAGCGGAAATAGAAACGCTTTTTCGCACCGCCAGTTCTGCCCAATGAGCGTTGCGACCCCGCGACTCCGCCAGCGATCGGATATAAGCCGAAGCGTCGTTCAATACTTTGTCTTCCATAGGCGTAGACTCATCGTCGCCTTGCCCGCCGCCTCCCATCATGTTTACTGGATGAGCCGCTCCGATATTGGTCCCAGGAGCCATAGCGGCAATATGGGAAGCGATAGCGATAAAAGTTCCGGCAGACGCCGCGCGCGATCCTTTAGGAGAAACAAAAGTGACGACGGGTATCCGCGAGTTTTGGATCGATTTAATGATTGTTCGCATGGAAGCGTCAAGACCGCCGGGCGTGTCCATTTCTAGAACCGCTAGATGGTCGCCATTGCGATTGGTTGCCTCTATTTCTCCGGAAACAAATTCTGCAACGACAGGATTAATCGCGCCAGATATCTTGATAACGACAACCCGGTCGTTTGCATGAGCAACGGTGAAAGGAAATAAAAGAAAGATAAAAAATATCGACTTAACTATTAACCGGGAAAAAATTGATTCTTTTGAAAGGTTCATGTCAATAGTTTTTCACATCGCTTCTGCCAATGTCAAACTCAAATGATTGATAAAAAACGATGGAAAGGAGCCGGTTGCTCTATTAAGGGAACCTCTAAAAATTCAGATTTGCCATGAGTCTGACGCTTAAACTCAAGAGCTAGGAGATAGCAAACCAGTAAAAAAGCCAATTATTAGAGGCCCTCTTTAAGTTTATTGCGTGCGATGGAGAGAAGAGGAACTTTCGTACCAGTTTTGTGTGATTTTAGCCAGATGAACGACAGACAGCATAACCGGTACTTCGACTAAAACGCCGACAACCGTCGCCAGGGCCGCGCCGGATTCAAAACCAAACAAGCTGATGGCTGTGGCTACCGCAAGCTCAAAAAAGTTGCTGGCGCCAATCAAAGCGGATGGCGCCGCGACGCAATGGGCGACTCCAAATTGGCGGTTCATCAGGTAGGCCAGACCAGAGTTAAAATAAACCTGAATTAATATGGGTACGGCGATTAAAGCAATTATTAGAGGTTGTTCTATAATTTTCGTACCCTGAAAACCAAATAATAAAACGAGAGTCGCCAAAAGCGAGGATAGAGAGAAAGGATGAAGAGTCTCCAAAGTTTTATCAAATGTTTCTTTTCCTTTTTTATTTAAAAGCCAGTTTCTCCAAAAATGGGCGATGATGACAGGGACTACAATATATAGACCGACGGATAAAACCAGGGTTGCCCAGGGAACGGTAATTGAAGACAAACCAAGAAGCAGGCCGACTATAGGAGCAAAAGCAAAAATCATGATAACGTCGTTCAAGGCGACTTGACTCAAAGTGAAGTTGGGTTCTCCGTTAGAAAGATGGCTCCACACAAAAACCATTGCCGTACACGGCGCGGCGGCAAGAATAATCAGCCCGGCAATGTAAGAATCAATTTGATTCGCTGGCAGAAAAGGCGCAAACAAATTATTGATAAATATCCATCCCAACAGCGCCATAGAAAACGGTTTGACGGCCCAGTTGATAAAAACGGTTATCGCGATGCCTTTCCAATGCGTCCGGATTTGATGTAAAGCTCCGAAATCGACTTTCAGAAGCATTGGAATAATCATTAGCCAGATAAGCAGGGCGACAGGAATATTAACCTTTGCGATTTCTAAATTTCTGAACGCTTGAAACACTCCGGGGATAAAGTGCCCTAAAGCGATTCCGGCAAGAATGCAAAGGAAAACCCACAAGCTCAGGTATCTTTCAAAAAAGCCTAATGGAGCGTTATCGGTAGCGTTGGCGATGGATTGGCAATTTGCGCTCATTATTTTTTAAACCCTGTTCAAGAGATAGAACTTGTCAGGCATCTGTTTTGGCGGACGTCGCTTTGGGGTTGCCCATTTCTTCCAGGCGTTTCTTCAGGCTAAGCCTGTCAAGCGAGTCGAATGGTAAATTAACAAAAATGTTAATACGCGTTCTAAGCTCGATAAAAATTTCCTGGAATTTCCTTAACTGCTCGGTTTCAGTTCCTTCGAAAGCTGCCGGGTCTTCAAATCCCCAGTGGGCGGTTAAAGGTTGACTAGGCCATATAGGGCAAGGTTCGTTAGCGGCCTTATCGCAAACTGTGAAAACGAAATGGAGTTCTGGTGCTTCAGATTTCGAGAATTCCTCCCAGTCTTTACTGCGTAAATCATCCGTCATGTAGTGATTCTCTTTTAAAACTTTGACGGTCATAGGATTGATTTCGCCTTTAGGTTGACTGCCCGCGCTGAACGCTTTGAATGTTCCTTTTCCCAAACGATTAAGAATGCATTCAGCCATAATACTTCTTGCCGAATTTCCTGTGCAAAGGAATAAAACGTTCAATAATTTATCTTCCATAACTTTTTCCTTTTAATTATCTTGGTTTTCGCAAGCGGTTTGAATGTCGCAATCTTCGGGATTTCCCTGACAACAGTTTTCGGTTAAATAGGCCATAAGCTCGTTCATGCAAGCATAATTAGCCGAATAAAATAATGTTCTGCTTTCTCGGCGGCAACCAATCAAACCTGAATTTTTTAATTGGTTTAAATGGAAAGAAAGCGTAGAAGCCGGCAAATTCAGCTTTTCTCCAATTTGACCCGCCGCTATTCCTTCAGATCCCGCTTCGACAAGCATACGAAAAATTTCAAGCCTGCTTTCTTGCGCAAGAGCCGATAAGGCGGTAACAGCGTTTATTGTTTCCATAATTCTAGAAATATCAAAATATATGGCAAATGTCAAATTTTAGAGATTCATTCCCTGCAAGTTAATACATAAGATCGAGATTTTTCTTTGTGGACAATTAGCTTTTGATTAGTTCCGCCTTAAGGAGTTTTTTTAGATAAGCGGAATCAATAATTTCATTTCAGATGTTGTGCAATTTGGATCAAAATTTTTTGGATAGATCCCAATATCTGGACCGTCGGCGCGTTCGCGGCCAGATTTAGGAAGCCACGAGCCGTAAATATAATTCATAGTATGCTCAATATTTTTCATGGGGCCGCGATGAGTAAACTCGGCATATTCTCCTGGCGGAATTATGCGTTGTTCAAACCCGGTTGGCAGTTCGCCAATATTTTTTATAAGAATTCCGGCGAGGTAATCTACTTTGTTATCAAATCCTTCTTTGTCGCCGCAATTCAGCACGGCGACTCTTTGAGCTTGCAAACCGTTTGGAATTTCCTTCAATCTGATTTTGAATTCCTGCCAAAGAGCGGGGACAACGGTTAGATTATCTGAATCGGAATTCAAAATAGATTTAAATTGAATTGCCATTCCAATAGCGGTTGTCTCGTTCAAATATTTGATCGTAGGTTGCATGGTAATTTTTTCGTAAAGGTGATTTATATATTCAATAGTTATTTTTGGTTTATGAGGAATCGGCGATTGGGCCGTTCTGGAGTTCCTGAATTCAGTGGGAGTTATTTCAAAAACCCTTTTGAAAGCTCTTGTAAAAACTTCATGAGATTCAAACCCAAGATCGATAGCAACGTCTAAAACTTTTTTGTCGGAATCAAGCAAAGCTTTGGCGGCCAGGGAGAGTCGCCTTTTTAAAATATATTCTTTGACCGTATCGCCAGTTATCCCTCGGAATACTTTTTGGAAATGCCATTTAGAGAGCCCCGCCTCCTTCGCTATATTTTTTAACGAAAGGGAAGAGCGTAAATTTTTCTCTATAACGTCAATAGCTCTGTTGATTTGGCTTATATAGTTCATTTGGTATTTCAGGAATGAGTCTATCCGAAAAAAATAAAACTCACTTGATGTTTTGTGCGAAATTAAAAAATATCGATTATAGAGAAAATTTTGTTGGCGTGTTTATTGAAAAGGAAACTAAGTTGAATGAGTGTTTTCCCAGAAAGCATAACTTGAACGAGAGTTCTATATCGCCGTCATTCTAGAGGAGCCCCAGTGGGCGACGAAGAATCTAGGTTAAATCCCTAAACCGGCTCTCAGACTAAGACCGCATTTTTTATTTTATAGATTGAGGCTGTAATTTAAATTCAAGCGGAAGGTAACAAATTGTGAGAAGCGACTTAACCCAACAACTTTTCAATTTTTTGTTCTAACAAATCCACGTCAATGGGTTTGACTAAATAGTCTCTAATGCCAGCTTTTAAAGCGACAATCACTTTTTCTTTTTCGTTTTCTGCGGAAACCATGAGGAAGGAAATGTCTTTAATGAGATCCTCTTTTTGAGCGGTTTTATAGAACTCTAACCCATTCATCTCAGGCATTCGCCAGTCGCAGATAATCAGGTTCACTTTATTCAAATACAGCTTTTTTAACGCCGTATTTCCGTTTTCCGCTTCTATGATGTGGGCAAATCCTAAAGCTTTTAATGCGCGGATTAACAAGGCTCTTGATTGTTCATCGTCTTCGACTAATAAGACGACTTTATCTTTATATTTTTCGGAAGGCATAATGGAATTTCCAGTGGTTATACAATTGATTTTGCCAACTATGCCCTCATCTGTCAATCGGTGAGATCCTAAAAAAATATAAAATCCACATTGACAAGAAATATTATCAGCTTTTTCGGCAACTAAACTTTGATCAAAGTATGAAAGGACAAAGCGCCGTCATTCTTGAGGCGGCGTTCCAAAGCCGCCGAAGAATCTAGGTTAAAATTTCTTCCCTACTTCTGTGTTTTTCGAGTTTACCATGAGGTTCTCGAAGGGAATTCTGTGGCCCAACTCTTTTGTTTTTTTGTTTCTTAAAGATCGTGTAGCGGATAGAGATACTATGCCGCCCACTTACGGCCTTTGGCGGCGTAGTCAACCATCAAGTCAAAAATGTCGTCGCATTTTTCTTTGAACAATTTCCGGTCGTAACTTTTAGGTAGTTTTTTATCTAAAATATCTTCGACTTCTTTTCGAACTGTTCTCAGAGATTGCGAATCTTTGTACCAATCTTGAACCAATAGTTTTGGGTGTTTTTTAAGTAATCGGTTCAAAAGAGATTTTGAAGCTAATTTAACGTTTTTCTCTTCTTCTTTAGTCATTTTTTCTTTTTTGAGAACATCAAATAGTTCTAACTCGTCTGCGCTCAATTCTTCACGAATATGTCGCTCGTCTTCTTCTTTTAAATCCTGCGTGAATTTCATCAGATCGTCAAAATAGTTTTCTGTCGCCGAACCGCCGGAATTGTAGGTATCGATAATTTCTTGCAGTTTTTCGGCAAAGTCTTTACGCGTAACGTTTTGATCGATCATAATTTGAATTTTGTTTTGGATGAAAGCGCGCAGATCGGCGATCTCTATGTTTTTATACATGGAGCGGGCAAAATCTTCTTTAAGCTTATCGAAATTAATCTTGCTAAGATCCCACACTTTTCCTTTTTGTACTATTTGATATTCTTCTGAATGTTCTCTCAATAACAATTTTTCTGCGTTATCGACAACCACGCTTTCGTCTAAAAGCTCTGATATGCGTAGTCCGACTTTGTCTATATTGACTTGTTGGATAATGGTGTCGATCACGTCGCGGAGATATTGAAAGACAAATACAATTTTGCGAGGTTTTCGTTTTAATATTTCCGGTTTACACGCAGAATAAAGAGAAGATATCGTGTTGTCGTAAACGAAAAACTGCTTGCGCCATTTGTCTTTGCTCAACAGTATGTCGGCAAATTCTTTGAACTGGTTAATATTTTTAAAGGTATTGTCCTCGTCCAAAATCGTATTGAGGTCTATACCTAGGTTTCGGCAAAAAGCCAACCCTTCTTGGATGGACTCCTCCAATAAACGGAATAATTCCGATTTTTCCCGAATCGGAGGGTCGTCCAAACCTTCTTCGCCTTGCGCGTAATCTTTTAAAGCTTTCTTCATGTTGCGGAAGACGTTGTAGTAATCGACTATATCTCCGTGCCGTTTCAAAACGTCGTTGATTCGATAAGAAGTTACCCGGTTCGCCCTGGCAATTGCTTGCATCAGAGTGTGGTCCTTCATTGGTTTGTCAAGGTAAAGCGTAGAAACGGTAGGCGCGTCAAACCCCGTCAACCACATAGCGCACACAAAAACCAATTGCAGGGGGTGCTCAGGGTCCTTAAAGTTGTATTCAATATCGTGACCGTGTTCGTCCAAAGTGGAAAGACGGTCAACATGTGGTTTGAGGTCCAACTCCTGCATCGAAAACTTTTTCTCTTCCTCCTTGTTGCCTTCAATACTTATTACGACTGCCATTTCCACGCCGCGCATAGCGTCTAAAACAGTTTTTAATCTGGCTTTCTCGATATCGTTGGCGGATTTTGAAATGCGTCCGCGTAAGTTTTTGATTTCCTCTTTCCACAGCCGTTGTACTTTGTCGTACATTCTGACTGCGGTGAATTTATCTAAAGAAACAACCATCCCTTTACCCAAATAACCGCGACGCGGAAAATGGTAGACGATGTCCTTAGCGATGGTTTCCAAACGGTCATCGCGCTTGATCACTTCAATTTCTTGCGCAAACTTCTTTTCGAGTTTCAGTTGTTGCGCTTCGTTTAAATTTTCATCTTCGAGGATTTCGTAAAACTCGTCGCTTAAATCCTGGTTTTGTATCAACACTTCCGGAACGCGCTTTTGGTAAAAAAGCGGCACGGTGGCCCCATCGTCCATCGACTGTTGGAAATTGTATTCGGAAACGTAATCGCCAAACCATTTACTGGTTTTACGCTCGCGGCCTAATAAAGGGGTTCCGGTAAAAGCCAAGTAGTTGGCGTTTGGAAGACCGTTTCGCATATTTTCGGCAAGCGATTCGTATTGAGTCCGATGCGCCTCGTCCACCATCACGACAATATCGTCGCGGTTAGATAAGATAGGGTAGTCCTTGCCTTTGTCGTAGCGGAACTTATGGATTAAAGTGAAAACCACGCGCTTATTTTGTTCCAAAAACTTTCGCATCTCCTCGCTGTCTTTAGGTTGGGCCGCTTCGTTTTCTTTGACCGTGCCGGTGTTGAGGAAGTTACGATAAATTTGGCCGTCCAGGTCTTTGCGGTCGGTAATAACGGCAAAAGTGAAATTACCTGTTACTTTGCGGAAGATTTTACGAACGTAAAAAATCATGGAGAAGCTTTTGCCCGCTCCCTGGGTATGCCAAAAAACGCCCAGTTTGCCGCAAAATTCTTTTCGTTTAAGGAACTTCCGAAAAGCTTTATTGACGCCAATAAACTGATGATTCTGCGCGACGATTTTTTCCGTTTCTCTGTGATACACGATGAAGTTTTCGATAAAGTCGAGCAGTCTTTCCGGAGCGCACAAGCCAGAGACGGCGCGTTCCAGGCTGGTCGCCTCGCGCTCAATTTTTTTCGCGTCTATTTTTTCTTTTTCGTTTTCCGTCCTCAGCCAGTTAAAGAAATGCTCCCAATCGGCGGTGAAACTGCCAACCTTTGTTTCAATCGCGTTGGAGAGAATACAAACCGCGTTGGTCAGGAAAAGTTGGGGAATGTCGGTTTTGTAATTGGTCAGGTTATCGTCAAAAGCGGTTTGCAGTTTGACGTTGGAATTCTTGAGTTCGATAAAGACTAAAGGAATTCCGTTGATATAGAGGATAATGTCCGGTCTGCGATAACAACGGTCGCCTTTTATCCAAAGTTGAGAAACGGCGAGGAAACGGTTTTGACTGGAGTCGTTGAAGTCGATTAGGCGAACCCGTTCTTTTTCGATTTTGCCTTTGGCATTTTCTATCTCCACCGGAACGCCGTCGCGAATCATTGAATCGATTTCCCGATTAGCGGCAATTGGAGACATGGCGCGACGTTTATCCATTAATTTGGAAATCGCTTCGTCAATGGCGGATTCGGGAAGGTTGGGATTTAGCGACGTAACAACTTCTTTTAAACGGTCTTTTAAAATAACGTCGCTTTTGTTTATTCGATTAGAGCCGTCGTTAAGATCTTCCGAATTCGCGGTATAGCAATTTAAAAGTTCAAAACCCAATTCTTGGTTTAGCTTTTTTAAAATGGCCCTCTCGATATCGTCTTCGGAAATAAAATTAGGCACAAGTCGCTTCCTTTTCGACTATATCGTTTTCTTCTCGCATACTCGGAGGAAATTGGATATCTAAATCTTCGACTGAAAGTTTGCCTGATATTAATCTATTTAAAAGCATGTTCCTTTTAGAAACCAAAATTTTTATTTTCAAAGCGTATATTGAAGGATCGATTTTATTTAAGAGATCGAAATTTATATCATTCGAAAAAACGATCAAATTTTTATCAAGAAATCTTTCAGCTTGTAAATTAGCAATTCCATTAGTTGCAATATTTTGGAAATAATCAAACGATCCAGTATCAAACAGGAGTTTAAAATTTCTAAATAAAAAAGAAGAAAAGATTTTATTTTGAGGTCTAATTAATTTGCAGAAACTAGAGCATATGACTGCTCCATCAAACAGTTGCAACAATTGTTTTGTTATTAATAAAGAATTTCCAGATGTTCGTGAGTTATGGTTTACCGAATTTTCAATAATAATATCTCCTGGAAATAACTTCCTGTTTTTTAAGCTGGAATCAGTAATAAATCGTAATGGTACTGATTGGACGTTTCCAAAACGTATATTTTTGAAATCGGTTCCTCTAATTATTTTTACAGGATTTCTATGTTTTAAACTTTGATTCTCATTCCCCCAATCTCCTCCAGTGTAGTAATCAATAAGGTTTCTTAATGGTATCAGTGCTTGCTTCTTATTTTTAAAGTTTGAGTTACGCGACCGGACAAACCATTCGCGGTAAATTTCTTCGGCCATTTTTTTCAATATCGCGATTCTCCGTTTATTGTTTTCGATCAAGTCGTCATAGGCCGACAAAATCGCCGCTATTTTTTTTTGTGTTTTTATATTTGGAATTTTAATTTTTACTTCGCGTAGATGATTTCGATTAAGCATCGGAACTCCTGCGCCGCAATTAAAGTTTTCCAATTTCATTAATTTCAAAAAATAATAAACAAATCTTGGATCATTATTTTTAAAATCGTTTACAAAAAGGGTTGTATTTAATGGCCAGAAATTATTTTTAATATATTGAACGGAACCCAAACTACCTGATCTTCCTGTTACAACCCCAGGGGCATCTATCTGGAAATGATTGTGATACGCTTTAATTGAAGTGCTAGCAACTACGGGATATTTACCTGTTATAATATACTGATTTGGAAGGTCAAAGCCTCTTTTAAGCTCTATGAATTCTTTAAAACGTATTTCTTTCCAGTTTTCGCTAATCACAGAGTTCCTTTGTGTTTGTGTAAATTATATCTTCTAATATTCGAGCTTCTTTATTTAGTTCTATTAGTTCATCATTTAAGCTCAAAATCTCTTCTATAAACTCTTCTTCGGTTTTTCCGTCTTCTTCAATCACCACGCCTACGTATCGCCCAGGGTTCAGGGAGTAGTCTTGTTCTTTAATCTCTTCTTGTGTGGCCAATTTACAAAGCCCGGTAACATCTTCGTATTCCGCTTTTGGAAAGCGTTCCTGCAACCAATGAATATGCTTGAAAAAGCTTTCGGCATTTTTAACTTCTTTGTGCAATTCTTCTAACGTCGTTTTAAGTTGTTTGGTGTTTCGATCCACCATTTGACGACGACCGTTCCTCTTGGCGCTTTCGTTTTTCTTTTTCTCATGTGTGCGGACGATTTTATCCAATCGTTTAAGGCCGTCGTGCAAACCAGTAAAGAAGGGATCGAATGATTCACGCAATTTATGCTGGGCTTTATTCTTTATGGCAATCTTGGGTTCTTTTTGACCGGATTCCAAATACTTTTTGTGTTGTTTTTGCAATTTACCTAATGCAGTCCATTGATTGACCAACTCTCCAACCGCCTCCTTGCCGTCTTTTTCATTCAAGACTTCTAACAAACTTTCTGAAACGGGTTCTACCTTCTCTTTATTTTCCGCAAGCTTTTCCATTCCTTGCTCGAAATAGTAGTCGATTAAATCGACAAATTGATCGCTTTTGCCTTTATGCAGTTTGCTGATGATGGCGATGTTTTGAACTTGTTCTTCCGAGAACTCGCGGTGAGCGCGGTCGATTTGAGTGAAAATATTACGCGCATCGATAAACAGAATTCGGTCGTCTTGTTTTCCTTTATCGAAAAACCAAAGCGTGGCGGGTAATGTCACCGTGTAAAACATATTGGAGGGCAGGGTGAGCATGCCGTAGATCAGGTTATCTTTTACCAATGTTTCACGGATATCCGCTTCTGAGTGACGCGCGTCGGAAGCGGAGTTGGCCATGACCAGTCCAGCTCTGCCTTTTTTCTTGAGCGACGTGGCGAATAGGTTGATCCATAGGTAATTGGCGTTCGGCACCGTTTCTTTACCTTTATCCTTTTTCTTGTTCTTTGATTTGTTACGGGGAACGCCGTAAGTATTGAATCGTTTGTCTTTTTCTACTGAGGATATGCTCACGTCGTCTACATTGAATGGAGGATTTGCCAGGACGTAGTCGAATTTTCCAAAAGCTTCAAAAGGATCTTCTGTGTATGTGTTAGTTTGTTGAATATCGCCGCGTAAACCGTTTACGGCCAGATTCATCTTTGCGAGTTTGACGGTTTCCAAGGTTTTTTCCTGACCGGATACATAAAGGTCGCTTTCTTGTTTGTTTTTGGATCGTCTTGCTAAATCTTTTCGGCGACGTTCGATAAATTGAGCGGATTGCACAAACATTCCGCCGGAACCGCAGGCGGGATCAAATACCGTGCCTCGGTGCGGTTTGATGATTTCGACCATCAACCGGACCACGGAGCGCGGCGTAAAAAACTCGCCGCCTTTTTGACCTTCGCTCTTTGCGAAATTTCCGAGAAAGTATTCATAGATTTGACCAAATAGATCGCCGCTGGCGTCGCTTGGAATATCCGAAAAGTTTTTTAGCAGTTGCGCCGGAATTGTTTTATCGGTGCGGATCAGTCGGTCGTATTCATCCTTTGGCAGGATGCCGTCTAGTTCTGGTTTATACTCTTCAATCGCTTCCATCGCTTTTTTGATGGCTTTGGCGACGTTTTCTTCGTCCGGTAAATTTAAAAGATAATCGTAACGCGCATGGTCTGGTAAGTAGAACCCGCATTTTTCGATAGCAATGTCGGAAAGCGGTTTTTCAGTTCGCTTGCCTTTGTGTTTGGAGTATTCCTTTAAAATTTCTTTTTCATATTTCCGGTAGTTATTATCTGCAAACTTCAGGAATATTAGTCCCATGACGGGGGTTGAGTATTCGCTGGATTTGAGGTCTGAATTGGCGCGAAGGTTGTCCGCCGCCGACCAAAGGTCTGTTTCGAGTTGTTTGATCTGTTCTTTGTTCATTTATTCTAAAGGTAAATTCTATTGATAGGCGGTAGCCAGTTTGGGCCGAAAAAAAATATTTTTCGGTAGGTTATAGAAGTTTAAGTATTTTGAAAATAGTTTTGAAGAGAGTTTACCGCAAAACTCGATCCAAGATTGTATCTTGATAAAAAAATAGCACATAATGACAAATATTGTCATTATATGGAGGTTTAGTTATGGCTAGTTTGAATGTTTCCCTACCCGACGCTATTCGGCAGTGGGTGGACCAGCAAGTAAAAGGCGGAGAATTTGCCAATGCGAGCGATTATATTCGAGATTTAATTCGTATGGATCAAAGGAGGCGCGAAGGTTTAAAAACTGCCGTTCTTGAAGGATTGCACAGCGGAACCAGTCCGCGAAAGGTGAAAAATATCGTCAAAGGGAACTGAAAATAGGAGGTCGCATTTTCCTTCGAGTACCTCAGGACAAGCTTGAGCCTCCTAAGGAAAAGGAGTTTGATTTATTGAATCGAGGCGAGATTCTTCACCGATATTAAAATATCGGTTCTGAATGACACGCGAGAGGGAACTTTGAAACTCCAGTTCCTTTAACAATTAACGGGTGAAACCTGTCGGACACTCAATGTGACATTTATCAATTTTTTACTTTCAGTTCCATAAAAACGTCAAAGAAAAAATCAAATATGGCGATTTATGAATTGTCGCGAAAAGTGGATTTAGTGTTTGAGATTAATTGGTATCTGATTCCCCCGCTTTATGCACGGTTAGCTGGTTGAATGGGATGGAGAGGTTATTTTCATTACAAACTCGAACCATGTTTTTATTGATCTCGCGTTTTATAGAATAGTAAGAACTAGCGTATCTCCCGTCCACTTTTACAAATACGATCAAGTTCAGCGAGCTTGCCGCCGCTTGGTTAAAATAAACGCTGAGACTTGAAATACCAGGCGGTTCTTCCAAAAAATACGTCTGTAGGCTTTTTTTCAATTCGTTTTCGAATAGTTCTGGAATTTCATCGCATATCTTGTCTTGTATGCCATAATCCAGTCCAAATTCCAGATACAATAGAAATCCCTTTGACAAATTGACTGGTTTCAATTGAAGGAAGTCCGTTGTCGGGTAATATTTAGGCGAACCCAATCTCTGTAATACCACTCGCTCTAAAGTTTGACTTTCCACATACCCGTAAGCTCCGTCTTCCAGCATGACGTAATCATTTTTTTCGGTTGGAAACCATTCTTCGTTTTCAATAATCGGACGCGAATCCAGATCTAAAAATTTACCTACCGGGATTTGAAGAAGGCCGCTCTCCAGTTTTGGGTTCGATAAAGATACAAAAAATCCAATTTCTTCGATGAACCAGGGAACGCCGCCCCATATGATTCGTTCGCCCTCGCGAATGGAACCCAGGTTCATAATGACTTTCAATTCCTGGATGAACTGGGGGATTAATTGGCGGGAAGTCCAAATGATGGCGAAGAGTATTAGTATGGCAATGCTCAATAAAAGCCAGTCGTTGCGCAGATAAAGTGAAAAAAGACCCGCTCCAAGGCTGATAGTTATTGCGAGGACGCTGAAGGTTGTTTTAAAAACTTTGCGAAGTTTTGGATCCAGTTTTTGCGTTAACCCGCCTTTGCCGCGGATGGCTTTATAAATCGCGCTTAATAGAATAAAGGAAACGACAAACGCCGCCAGGGCTATGGATATATTGAGGCCGCGAACCCGCGCGAATTCTCCCGCCGAATCGGAAAACAACTCCCAAAGCGTTTGTTTGTCTTGTTTAATCGCGTCCAGGTTTCTAAGAGCTTCCTCTAATTCCAGTTCAAGTAGTTTGGAGTTGTAACGCGTTTTAAGTTGTTCGATTTTTTCAATTAGATTTTGACGTTTCCTGGAATTTTTGATCGATTGAATTTCAGGTTTTTGTAGAATCAATTCCAGGTTTTTTTCGGCTGCCAGATACTCTTCGATTTGAGTTTCTAATTCGGATATTTTATTCTCCAACGCGCCTATCTTTCTTGGTTTTTCAGAAAGGTCGTGGATGGACTGTAAAAGCGGTTTTGTTATTTCTTGCAGCTCGTCGGTCCAACTCATTTTTTCAGAGCCGTTTATTGAGTTATCCTGAGGAACGGTTTGGGCGGCTCTGGCTTCAAAATTTTTTTTAAGGGAGTTTAATTCGAGTTCGAGTTCTTCTTTTTGTTTTGAGACTTCTTTTGTCTGGCTTTTTTTCTCTAATTGGTTCAGTTGTTTTCTAACGAAGTCGATCCTTTCTGAGATTAAAACCAATTGATTGATTACTTTTTCTTCCTGTTTGGAGGAATTTCCCGGCGTTGTATCTGTATTTGAATTTTGCCCAAAACTTAAGGCTGGATTTAAAAGCGATAGGCCTATGAAAACAATATATGGATATACGAATTTAATTATTTTAACCATTTGGGGTTTTTAGGATTTTTTTATTGTTCGAAGAAATTATTCGATACTTCTTCAAAATAAACGCTCATAGTGGAAAAGGCAAGGAGTTCCTTGGTGGGTTTTCGTTGCGCGATAATGTTACGCCATGGACAGGCAAATCCTTATTATTACAATCGTTATCAAAAGGTGGTAAACTACAGGTTCTATAATGGGAGAACCTGGATTGTGAGAAAAGTAGATCATAAAACTGTATTCATCGTTGATGCCTTAAAGAGCGACCGGATTCAACTGGCAAAGTTTATTAAGCATGAAAGTTTCACGCTGATGTCGTTTACGGCTTTGAACGATTGCTTTAAAATGTTTAATCTGCTGTCTCCGGATCTCATCGTTTACGCTCTTCGCAAAAAGAAGGCGGATATTAAAAAGCTCCAGACCCTTAAACGAAAGTTTAAGAAGATTCATTTCATTTTGGTTCTGACGAAGGAAACCCCCGAAGTCAATTTATTGAACCTCAAAGAAGATGGGTTTGCTTCCATCCATAAAGCGGCGACAAAAGAAAAGGTCCGGGAAATAGCTTACGAATTGCTTTCGCCGGAAGAATTGCCGAGACGCGCCGAAACGCCACATCCCGTTCCGTTTTACATTGCCGAAAATCCCGTTCCTCAACAGGGCTAAGGAATTTCTTGGCTGAAAAACTTTTTAGATTGTTGGCTATTTAAAAGAGCCTAGGTCGATCATTTCTAATTTTGCGTAATCCCATAAGCCTACCGATACCCAGCCCGCGTAATCTTTTTTCTTCACTTCCGGCGTTATTTTCCATAAAGCGGCCAGGGTTTTGAAAACCAATTGTTGTTCCGTTTTTTTGAGTTCTCTGAATCCGTTGTTTACTTTTACGACTAGGTGGCCGTCGTCGCTGTCGGCTTTCATTCCGCTGATTTTTCCTTTGACGATGGGCAGGGATTTCTCAATCTTTTTTTGAAACGCGTCGGTTGCCTTCATTGCTTCGGTTTCGTCATATTTAAACGCGTGCGCGTTAATTGTCGCGCTGAAAAGTAAAATTAAGACAAATAACGTTATCCTCATGGCCGATTCCTTTAATTAAATAAATTGTCACACTGAGGTTCTCGAAGTGCGACCACCTTTCAATTTTTAGAAATTTAGCTAATAGTATACCCCAAAAAATTATGAAGAGAATTTCAATCTCTTTAAGTTTTGATCGTTACCGCGAAATAAAAATAGACATTATTTACGTCCAAACCACCGCATTTCATCCTGAAGCAAACCTTTAGGTTTAGTGAAGGATCTCCGCCTTGATCTAATTAAATTCTACCTTTGCAGTCGGGATAAATTATTTTTTCTAAGAATGCTTACAACTCTCCGGCGGCACTGGCCCCGCGCAGGATTGAACGAAATCCGTATTTGTCCCGAATACGGTCGATTCCTTGGTAGAGGTTGTTGCGATTTATAGGATTGTGAGAGGAAAACAGATCGGCTTGTTGTGGACAACTGGAAGTTAACGAAGAGAGTCGAACGCCGACAAGCCGTATCCGCGTTCGGCGTGTGAAACAGCCTTCAAAAAGTCGAGATACGGTTTTGAGTATGGTTGCGTCGTCGAGAGTGGGAGCCGGTAGGGTTTGCGAGCGCGTTACCGTTTGAAAATCTGAGTAACGCAGTTTTAACGTAACGCAACGAGCGTATAATTTGGTTTGACGTAATTCCGACGCTGTTTTTTCCGCTAAAAAACTTAGAATGGAATGTAGAAAATTAGGATCGGCGGAATCGGTTTCTAGTGTTGTTTCTCGGCCAATAGATAAAGTTTCTTCTCGCGGAGCGACGGGCGAACCGCACACGCCGCGGGCTTTATAATAAAGAGACACGCCATGATTTCCGTAAACGGCTTCTAAAAGTTCCAAAGGCAATTCGGCAAGTTGTTTGGCTGTTTTCACTCCTTTTTGTTTGAGCCGTTCCGCCATTTTAGGACCGATACCGGGGATTTTTCCAACCGCTAACGGCGCAAGAAATTTTTGTTCCATGCCGTCGGCTATCCAGAGCATTCCGTTTGGTTTTGCGTATTCGGAAGCGATTTTGGCAATCAGTTTGTTTGAGCCAATCCCTATTGAAGCGTTGATGCCGACGGTTTCTTTGATAGCTTTACGAATTTTCTCGGCGACTTCTAATGTAGGACCGTGAAGGCGTTCGCAACCGGACAGGTCGAGATAAGCTTCGTCCAGCGACATAGGTTCCACGCGTGGCGACCATTTTTCAAATATATTAAATATCTTTCTGGAGAACTCTGCGTATCGCCGATGGTTACCTCGTAGGAAGATAGCGTGCGGACACAATCGCTTCGCTTGCGCCGTTGGCATCGCGGAATGCACTCCATATTTCCTTGCGGCGTATGAAGCGGCGGCCACCACCCCCCGTTTGTTAGGATCGCCTCCAACGATGACAGGTTTTTCCTTTAACGATGGGTCCAACGCTTCTTCCACAGAAACGAAAAACGCGTCCATGTCGATATGTAAAATTGTTCGCCGTAATGCCATAAATACTCTAAAACTCAGATCTACCAGAAGTCTGGCCCTAAAACTTAAGGGCTAGGCGATGGTAAAACAATAAAAATGCCAATTATTAGAGGTTCCCTTAAAATATTATCGTTAAATCAAAATGGACTTTGTTTATACGCGTCCCATGACCCGCCATTCAAAGCGCCTGACTCGCTTTGGAAGTTTATTAATCAAAGATCAGAGTTTCATGATTCTCCTCAGCGTATCGTTGAAAAGTTTAGAAGAAAAAATGTTTAACAAAAGTTTATTTTCTATAAATCGGTTCCCATGACTTGTCATTCAGACGAACCCTGAAAGGATGAGGAAGAATCTTGCTCCGATTCAATAAAATAAACTCCTTGTTCTCAGAAGCGTCCGACCAGCTTCGCTAGTTAATTAATCAAGGAACTAAAAGTAAAATATAAAAAATGTCACATTGAGTGCCCGACAGGCTTCGCCCGTTAATTGCTAAAGGAACTAAAGCAAAAAATAAAATATTGTCACAGTGAGGCTCTCGAACTGCGACCTCTTTATTTTAGTTCCTTAGGAGGCTATCGAAAGGTCGCCTCGATTCAATAAAATAATTCCTTTGTCCTGACAAGCGATACAATATTTTGGTACGGTCGCACCTTGAGAACCGGGACGATCCTTCGATGTTTATCAAAGGATCAAAAATAAGATTTCTCTATTTTTCTATTGGGATGGCAACCTTATAGTCCCAAGTAGAGTCGATTTTGAAATCTTGATTTTTTAGATCTTTACCGTATTGAGTCCTGCCCTTGGGAGCTCAAAGTTTCTCGAAGCGCGACCGTGTTTTGTTTTAAGTTTTGATTCGCAAAAGTAAACTCTATTGAAAAAGGAACTGATAGCAAAAATAAAAAATGTCACAGTGAGGCTCTCGAACTGCGACCTCCTTATTTTAGTTCTTTAGAAGCTTGTCGAAGCGTCGCTTCAATTTAATAAAATGGCTCCTTTCATTTTTCTAGACTTTTAGAAAACCCTTGAACAACCCTGTTTTGCTTTTTTTAATTTTGAAACGAATCTTGCTTTTTGTTTTCTTAGTACTATACGAAGTATTCTCATTTAAATTTCCTCATGACTCCAATCACCACGCCTTGAATGTCGAAAGCGCCTTTATCGACAAAAATAGGTTCCATTTCCGGATTAGCGGGTTGAAGGCGGATTCCGTTGTTTTCTCGATAAAACCGTTTCAAGGTTGCGTTTTCATTATCGATTAGAGCCACAACAGTTTCTCCGTTTTCTGCCCGGTTCCTTCGTTCGACGATTACAAAGTCTCCGTCTTGAATATGGTCTTCAATCATGGAGTTTCCTTTAACGCGCAAAACAAAAACGTCTTTATCTTTTGCGTTTGGCAATATGGAAACAGTTTCTTGATTCTCCAGCGCTTGAATAGGGTGTCCAGCGGCGATGGAGCCAAGCAGTGGGTATTCTTGAGAGAGAGCTTCTTGCGTTTTATCTTCCCTGGTTAGTTCGATAGCGCGACTTCGGTGCGCATCGCGACGGATCAATCCCTTTTCTTCCAAGTGAATTAGATGTTTGTGGATAGTTGCGGGAGAGGACAGACCAAACTCTTGGCCAATTTCCGTGATGCTTGGAGCGTAACCTCTTCCGGAAATATGACGTTCGATGAACTTATAAATTTCCATCTGTCGTTTGGTTAAAGTTTTCATAACTACCTCTGTAAAATACTTGGTTTTCGTTTGCGTGTTGTTTGATAAAAAAACGGTTTACATGAGTCTCGTAGAGTCTTTGGATTTTTACTCACAATCTGCCCTTCAGAATGTCAGGTTCTTAAATTAAAAGATAAAAAATGTCACATTGAGCGCCAGACCCGTTATCCATTAATTGTTGAAGGAACTAAGCGAAACTCAACTGTCAGGCTGAGGTTCTCGAAGCCTCGACCTAATGAACGAAAGCTTGGTTCCTTAGGAGGCTCTCGAAAGATCCCCCCGATCCAATAAAATAAACTCCTTTTCCTTAGAGAAACTGATTTAAGGGAACCTCTAAAAATTGAGAATTGCAAAGAGACTAGCCCTAATTATTAAGGGCTAGTCGATAGCAAGCTAGTAAAAATATGAATTATTAGAGATCCTCTTAAAAATTAGTATGCCAGCATGTTACTTCCAGCGGTTCCATTAGTCGAACCGCGACCGCCTCTTGCCAATTCCGCAACAATTAGTTTTAGCGTTCTACTTCGTTTTGTGTCCGTTAATTTTGAGCGAACAGATTGTGAAATTGTCCGGAGTTGCAGGATTTCTCCTTTTGATTCCAGTCCTTCAGAAGAGCTTTCTCGTTTATTACTTATGCATTTTCGGCCCATGACTTTTCTAGCTCACTTTTAAAATATTTAGTATTGCTAAAATAATACACGAAAATAAAACGAAAATAAAGCGAAATAATTTTCGTTTTATTTGGGGTTGGTCTTTAAGAGAAGATTAAATCTTATTAAATCTTCCTCCTGGCGGTAATTATTTATTTTGGAATGTGGAAAATTATAGGTAAAGGGTTTTAAATATCTTACAATAATTCAAACGAATAGAGATTTTACTATTGGAGCGGTCGAAATAAATTTTTGCATGAAATAATTAGGAGAGGCTCATGCCTTACAGCGCAGAATTACGAGATGAATTTGTTGCAAGAGGAGTTCAGTATTTTCTCTCGAAATACAAAGTTCGTTCTCAAGCGGGGGGAGGAAACCGGACGGCCACGGCAGTCCAAGGCGGCCCCCATCAATATCTTTATCAACAGTTGGGAGGATTTGGAGGAC
>CAYFMN010000018.1:12524-31371 GCA_964344185.1 uncultured Nitrospinota bacterium | reverse complement strand
TTAGCGGCTCCGGCAACGCATGCATATTTTGAAAAAACAGCAGTCGCCCCTCCCCCGCCTTCAGGAGCAAGAAGGACAAGCGTTTTATTAAGAGATACGGTGAGCGTTTATTTTGATACGGCTAGCCCAGTGGGAGGAGTTGCAGGGCTTCCAGTTTATTTAATCCCATCGGCGGCAGACCAGGCGATAGGGGCTCAATTACCGGTACATGCGCCCGGTAATCCAAATTATGTTTTTACAACAACGCAGGATGGTTGTACCGTTGAAATTAGCGGACCGCCCAATCAACCGTTTGTTTCTCATTCTAACGCTTATACAGCCGGAGCGGGAGCGGCGGCGGCTTTGCCGGGAAAGATTGCGGCATTTCAAGCCGCTTTAGTGGCCGGAGGAGCTGATCCATTAGTAGTCGGTCAAAATCGCGCCCAATTTGCTCTTTATCCGGATGCTGCATTAGGCGGCGTTGCGGCAGGAGGACAAAACGAAGCTCAAAGCGATCAAGCCCGAAGGTTATTACAAGGCGCTCATGCCAATATACAAACATATCGGAAGCATAAAAGAATTGGGCATTCCAGGACTTATTGGACAGTTCATCAAGATATAATTAATATATTGAATGGCGGAGGCCAATGGAAACCGAGTACTTCTCTTATCGCTGGAAATTGGGAGGCTCCTGGCTGGGCGTTTTATTATCAGGAATGCGGTCGTTTGAAAATGCAGGAAACCAAACACCGCAAACTTGGAAGAATTGTTTTAAGAGTTAGGCATCGAGAACACGATGGACAAACCGTCTTTGTGGTAGGAAGATTTTGGCCGGGACCCAGGACCGAGACGCCGTTTCCCATTGTCGATATTTAGAAATAGTTATAAAGTTTTAATGACTAACGAGTTTAATGGATAAATTAAAAGTTTTATTTTTATGCACAGGGAATTCCTGTCGCAGCCAAATGGCCGAGGGATGGGCGCGTTATCTTAAAGGAGATTTAATAGAAGCTTATTCCGCCGGGACCCAACCTAAAGGATTAAACCCGGATGCGATTCGAGTAATGAAAGAAGCGGGGGTTGATATTTCTTCCCACAAATCCCAGCATATTGACGAATTCGCGGCGGAGAAATTAAATTGGATCGTTACGGTGTGCGGCCATGCCGACGAAACGTGTCCAACATTTCCGGGAAAAACCCGCGTTATCCATAAAGGATTCGACGACCCCCCTGCGTTGGCGGTTGACGCAAAATCGGAATCTGAGCGATTGGCTCCCTATCGCAGAATACGCCGAAATCCGCGCCTTTGTGGAAACCTTGCCTGAATATTTAACTAAGGAGACCCCATGAAACGGTTTTTGATATCAGTTTTAACGGCAGCCTTTTGCCTGACGGCTAGTTTTGTTTACGCCAATGGAACTGGAGCGTTAAAAGTGGCCGTCATTGGCGATACGGGCATTGGCGAACGAAGTTACAATCCGGGATTTAAAAAGGCGATGGCAAAAATTCGGGAATTAAAGCCCGATGTGTTGTTACACGCCGGTGATTTTATTTACCGTCCGAAAGGAGATCAAAAAGATTGCGTTCAATATCGCCAGGAAGTTGAGGCGGGTCTGGCCAAAGGGTTTCCACATAAGCTGTTTGCAATGGGCGACAACGACGTTGAAAATTCCGTCTGGATTAAAAAAGGAAAGAAAAATTACTCAGTGGGATGCTGGGATTATCTGCTCGATCTCGACGATCCATTCGATCCGGTTCCTGACGGCGAACCAACGCCGGGAGCGTTGGAGGGATTTAAAAAAATAGATAACGTTTTTTTTGCGATACTGGATTCTAATCATTGGAAAGATCCCCGCAATTGGTTGGTTCCGCGATTGCTTGAGAATGGCCGCGACGATTGGACTATCTTCGTCCTTCACGAGCCTATTTTAAGCGTGGCTTGGTACAATCCCGGGTTTGAAAATGCGGAGAATATAACGGCGATTAATCGCTTAAAACCAGATTTGGTTTTTGCCGGTCACCACCATGCGTATCAGCGTTTTCTTCCAGTAAGGTTGCCGGAAGAAGATGGCGGGCTTGATTACTCAAAGAGAAAAGACGACGATAAAATTAAATTTAAGCGCGGAGAAGGTTCGATTCATATTGTGACGGGCGGCGGCGGGGCATATTTGCGGCCATTTGCCAAAGACCAAAAGGGCAAACGCGCCAGGCGGCACGACCCGCCAGAGACCTTTGAAAAAGCGATCGCAGAAAAAGCGGTAATGAATCATTTTGTTTTTCTGGAAATTACGCCGGAAAAAATTATTGGAAAAACTTATCGAGTGTGTCCGCAAAATACCCAAGCAGATCCACGATGGCATCCTGACGATTCTGATGTGTGGGGAAATACCAAGCTTGCCTGTGAAGGAGAGACGGAAGAATTTTCAATTTTTGACGAGTTCGAAATTGAAAAAACGAATCGCTAAACTCCTCGCTAAAAAGTTGCGATTAAAATTAATAGTCCTTGTTGCGGTTCTTTTTTATAGCGTAGCGCCAGGCGCGCAAGTCGAAGAAATAAAATTAAAAGTCGCCATAGTAGGCGATACCGGCATTGGCGAGCGCGGTTATCGTCCGGGATTTGAAGCGGTCCAGAAAGCCATTACAGACGTTCGACCGGATGTGCTTTTGCACTTAGGCGATTTTATATATCAGTCTAAATTATTGCCGAGCGCTTGCGATACCCAATATATAGATTTAATACGACGCGTATTTGTTTCTCCTTTTACCTACCGGTTATTTGTTCCTGGCGATAACGATTTCCCTCCCACTATTCGAGATCCAATGGCTTCGGGATGTTGGCCGGAATTAGCAAAATTAGATTCTCTGTTTGATAAACCGTTATATGGAGGTAACGCCCAGCCCGGTAGGTTTGAAGGGACTAAGAGAATAGGCCCGGTTTTATTTGCAGTTTTAAATTCGCAGGAAGGACACGATCCATCCCCATGGCTTGCCCAACGGATTGAACGCGCCAAACGCGATGGGTTGTGGGTTGTCATCGCTATTCATGAGCCTCCATTGACTACCGCCTGGTTTATCGACAAACGAAAAGGATCGCTGAAATGGATAAACGCTTTAAAACCCGATTTAGTGTTATCTGGAAATCAACATTCCTACGAGCGATTTCACGCCATAGGAATTCCGGAGTCTAACGGCGACGTTCCGTTTAGCGAAACGAATGGGTTTGAATATAAAAAAGGCGACGGGTCTATTCATATCGTTTCTGGAGGGGGCGGGGCGACGCTGAAGCCATTTGCAGATTGGAGGGAGATAAAAAAAAGGTCCGCTCCTGATTGGGCTATGAACGCTTTAGCGTTTCGAGCATTAACGCATCATTTTGTTTTGTTGGAAATATCGCCAAATTCTATAATCGGTCAAACGTTTCAAGTGTGCGCAAAGTCGTCGGATAGTGAAGAAAATCCCAGGTGGCGCCCCCAGGACCTTTGGTGGGAAAAAATACGCCTGCCTTGCGAAAGTTCCCCGCCTGGAGCGATGCAAATCGACCGATTTGGAATTTTTAAATAGAGACATGATCAAATAAAAAAGCCTCTTCCATTATTGGAAGAGGCTTTTTCTTTATTAAACGTGTTTCTGTTTATAGCATCTTATGTCCGGAAACCGACATGGCGCTGACTGAAACTTTACCGTCTTTTACGCCAATGATTCGGCGATACTCTGGTAAATCGGATTCGCTAACCCGTGTGTATTTATCGGTGTAGCTTTCAACGTCTTTTATAGATCCATCTTGATTAAAGTAGTATACGGAGTATTTACTTGTAAGAAATTTACCGTCTGAATTTTTAACGCTCTCTTCGATATTAATGGTGAAAGCCATTCTTGGGGTTTTGCGGTTGATTTGCTGAATTCTGCCGTCTTTAACCCTGTAAAAAGAGCTCATACCGTCGCCGCCCATGACAATGCTTTGTCCTAATGGATGAGCTGGGTCTTCGCCAAAGTTTAACTTGTATTTCCCATCGGATTCTTCAAAAGAGCGAGGACCGCGATGCATTGCAATAGACGCTAAATTTTCCGAAGCGAACTCTTTCAATTCTTCGTCTTGAAGAGATACTTCGATTTCTTTAGGACCTTTAACGGTGATGGTTCCTTTTTCTTCTTTGCCGTCAACGTTTACCGTGATGTCGGCGCTGAAACCATTGAAGTCTGATTGCCATCGAGCGGTGTTTCCAAATACTTCGCGCAAAGTTTCCCGAGCTTCTGGGTTGTCTTCGGCAGTTGTTTCAACATCTTGTTCTTTTGTGTAAGTTGCCATGTTGGACTCCTAATAAAAAATAAAAGGTTCAAGACCTTTTAATGAAAAAATAATAGCGCGGTTAAAGACCGGCTTCGGTCAAGTCCGCGTTTTGCTTTAAGAACCGTATAAAATTTCAATCTTGGAATCTTTCTTTAAATCTTCAGTGTACTCGGCTAATTTTTTTTGTCCTTCAATAGTGATCAAGTGTTTTAAAATAGGTTGTTCTACGTCTTCGAATGGAGCGATGTCCGCCGGTTTTGTTTCAATTAATTGAACAACGTGATAGCCATAAGGGGTTTTTATTACGTCGTCGGCAATCTGATTGGGCTTAAGTTTTAAGACCGTTTCGTCAAAACTTGGCGGAAAAACGCCTTTGTACATGAATCCTAAGTCGCCGCCTTTCTTAGCCGTTGCAACGTCGCGAGAATATTTTTCTGCCATTTCAGAGAAGTCTGCGCCAGCGCGAATTTCAGCCAAAATATTTTTTGCGCTTTCCCATGCTTGTTGGCTAAATTCGGCTTGCTTTGCCTCAATTTGATCATTAGGAACGTCTTTAAACATTTCCTTGGTAAAGTGAGGGATGTAGATATGTTTTGCTCTATAAGATTCCGGCCGCTTAAACCTGTCTTTATGCTTTTCGTAAAAATCTTTGACCGCTTCTTTTTTGATTTTGATTTTGCCGCGGATTTGGCTTTCGACCAAGCGTTCGATCATTAAGTCGATTCCAATGTTTGTTTTGAGACTTTCTATGTCAAGGTCTCTTGCTTTCAAGGCTTTTTGAAAAGCGGCTTCGTTTGGATAAGCAGACATCAATTTTTTGAATTCGTTTTCGACAACTTTTGGGTCTGAGGTTTTATTAGCTTTTTTTGCCTCTTGTCGAAGTAGCTCTCTCACAACTTCATTCTTAATGACATCCTGAATAATTCTCTTTTTTTGTTCGTCTAGAATATTTTTTGAGTCCTGGCTGGCTGCTCCCATTGCCTTTTCCAAATCGGTTTTTAATTGGTCCATTATGCGGTTAAATTTAAACTTAACGTAATGGGAGTCGATTGGCTGATTGTTAACTTTTGCGACCACGGCGGGGATATTCATTCCCGCTGAATAATCAGCAAAAGCTTTTTCTTTGGCGGCAGAGTTAGAAACGAAAAAGAATAAAAAAAATAAAGTAACCGTAAGACGAATATAAAATTTTTGAGTCATTTAAAATTTCCTATAGGGACTGGATAAAATGCGACGTTTTCGTTTTTAAATAGAGTTGGCTTTGGTTCGGCTTTTTAGCCGTAAATTGAGGTCTAGACTGATTTTACAGTTAACGAACTATCTAATTGTTGTTTAACTTGTTTTTCGATGAATTGAAGAGTTCCCGAGGCCGACGTGGAACAACTGCTGCAAGCGCCTTGGTAATGAATCAGGATAACATTTTCCTCTATCCCTTTAAGTTCAACGCCTCCGCCGTCGCGGGCCAAATTGGCTCGTATAGAGCGATCTAAAACAGCTTCGATCGCTTTAAGTTTGTCTTCTTCCGATAATGTTGTGAAATCTTTTTTAAAGAGTTCATTATCGGGTTTTTCTTTTTCTATTGTTTTGTAATAATGAGCGAATCGATCAATAGTTTGCCAGACATGATCTTTGATAAATTCCCATTCAACCGAGTCTTCCTTCGTAACGGTAACAAAATTATCCATAATAAAAACGCTTTTGACGGGATCTAGGTCAAGTAATTCTTCCCCCAGGCGGTCGCCTTGGCAATCTTCTTTTTTTAAATAGTTCTTTTTGCCGTTTTCTAGAACGAATGCGTTTAGAACAAACTGCAATGCGTGGATATTAGGCGTTTCCCTTGTTCTTAAAACTTTTATTATGGATTTTTTCTCAGTATTAGCTTTAGGCCTATAAGTTTTTCCACCCGCAAGCGGCGGTGGATTTGGTTTTTCCTTTTTGGCTTTTAGTTCTTCTTGTCTTTTTAGAACTTCGCTTAGTTTCACCTTTTACTCCACGTCGGAAACTGGAAGCATTTCTCCAGGTAATTCTTTGATTCTCGTTGATTTTATTAAATGTAGACATAATAATATAAAACTCGAAGAAAACCAATGGAACGTTTAAACGCTTCTCGAAAAAATTTCGAAACGCTTGATGATTAGTAAAACTAAAACCTCGCTTACGCACAATTCCTTTTTTTCTCAACAACTTGCCTTGTTGAAGCCTGACAAATAGATGACAGAAAATTCTTTAGCTTTTGGAACAGGATCCTTCG
The DNA here is from genome assembly GCA_964344185.1 of uncultured Nitrospinota bacterium. Classification (GTDB taxonomy): domain Bacteria; phylum Nitrospinota; class Nitrospinia; order Nitrospinales; family JAJDAT01; genus JAJDAT01. The sequence goes on along the minus strand of CAYFMN010000018.1, from coordinate 24,853 downwards.
TGATTTTAGGAGGATACTTAGCGGTTATGCTTGGCATAGGCGTGTTGGCTCGTTTAAAGCGGAAAGATAATAGTTTGAGCGACTTTTTTCTGGCAGGGCGAAGCTTTGGTTTTTTTGTATTAATTATGACTCTGTTTGCCACTCAATATAGCGGCAATACTCTCGTTGGTTTTACGGCGGCTTCATACCGCCAGGGATTTGGTTTTTTGGTTTGCATTCATTTTATGACTGCAATTGTGGCGGCCTATTTGCTTTTTGCCCCAGCCTTATACCGTTTGAGTAGAGAAAAAGATTATATAACTCCTGGCGATTATATTTATGATCGATTTGGAAGCCATACTCTAAGGATTGTAGTGTCTGCTTTAATGGTGTATGCGCTCTGCAATTTTGCCGTTGCTCAGGTAAAAACGTTAGGAGTTGCCTTTGCGGGAATTTCTCAAGGGAGAGCGCCTGTTTGGGTAGGGGCAATTGGGTTGGTTGTTATTATGCTGATATACGAGTCGCTCGGCGGTATGCGTAGCGTGGCTTGGACCGACGCTATCCAAGGTATTGCTTTGTTGAGCGGTCTTGTTTTGCTATTAGTTTTAACTTTGAATCATATTTTTAGCCTTAGCGATGCGGTGGAGAAACTAGGCTCTAATCCTTTAACTAAAATGAAAATTGAACGTCCAGATTTTGAGGGGGGTCTTCATTGGTTGAGCTTCATTGTGATGGTTGGTCTTGGCGGAGCTATTTATCCTCAAGCGATACAAAGAATTTTTTCCGCAAAGAAACCCGACGTTTTAAAGAAGTCTTTAGCCGTAATGGCCTTTTTGCCATTGTTTACCGCCTTAATTGCCGTCGTTGTTGGAGTGGTAATGGCATCTCATTTACCTAGTTTGGAGGCGCAGAACTTGATTCAAGGAAAAGACGTTCTTTCTTCGGAAAGCGTTTTTTCATTGATATGTCTAGAACTCGCTAGGACTTCCTCTCTGGGTTATTGGGCTGTATCGATTATTTTCGCTTCCCTTGTCGCAGCGGTTATGTCCACGACCGATTCGGCTCTATTAAGTCTGGGATCAATTGCGGCGAAAGATTTTTATAAGCCTCTCTTTAAACCAGACGCTCGGGAAGAAAATTTAACCAAATTTGGAAAAAGAGCGACCTGGGCGCTGATGGTTCCTATAACTTATTTTGCATTAGCGTATCAAGGAACTTTAGTGCAATTGCTTCAATTGAAATTTGAATTACTTATTCAATGCGTACCTTGTTTTTATTTGGGAATTCATTGGAAAGGGTTAAGCGCAAACGCCGCTATTTCAGGTATTTTTGCGGGATTAGCGGCAACAATGATTTTGACTTTTGCCGGCGATTTAGGAATTGCTGAAACGAATTACAAGTTAGTTTTGGGTATCCATGCTGGGATAATTGGGTTATTGATAAACGTAATTGTTTGCGGTACTAGTTTGTTCCGTGGTACAACAAGGGTATAAATCCAGATATTTAATTTTGCGAGAACATATGTCAATTAAAAACGAGTCAAGCGTTTCGCAATACGCTCAGAGTGGAGTGGACACTCAATCTGCCGAGGATTCTTTAGGTGGACTTTTAAACCACATATTGCCGACGTGGAAATTTAACCCTAATTATCCAGTTTTAGGAGGGAAGGGGTTTTACGCTAGCGTTATAGATATCGGTAATGGCGATGGCATCGCTTTTTGTACCGACGGTGTTGGCACCAAAATAGTTGTCGCTGAAATGATGGACAAGTATGACACGATTGGAATTGATTGCGTCGCAATGAATGTTAACGATGCAATTTGCGTCGGAGCTCGTCCAGTCAGTTTAGTTGATTATATTGCATGTTCTAAAACGGATAATCGTATTTTTGAAGAAATCGGCAAAGGATTGGCCGAAGGCGCTAGACAAAGTTTAATCAGCATTAGCGGAGGGGAAATAGCCCAAGTAGGAGAGATTGTACAGGGTATTGATTTAAACGCGTCTTGTATTGGACATGTCAAAATTGACAAGATTAATACCGGAAGCAGGATTAAGCCGGGAAACGTAATCATCGGTCTTGAAAGCTCGGGAATTCATTCTAATGGATTGACCTTGGCGCGCCGAGTTTTACTTGGCGAAACGATGGAAGAGCAGAAGTCTAATTTGAATAATTATGAAAAAGCTTTTTGCAATAGCTTAGGGATGGAATTGTTAAACCCAACCAGAATATACGTTGCGGAAATTATGGAGCTTATAGATTCAATAGACGTAAAAGGTATGGCTCATATAACCGGAGGCGGTTTCACGAATTTGAATCGACTTGCTGTTGAAAATGTTCGGTTTTCTATAGAGGCAGATTTGCCGGTTCCAGCGGTGTTTCGTTTAATTCAAGAAAGAGGAAAAATTTCTAACGCTGAAATGTACGAAGTGTTTAATATGGGGATCGGCTTTTGCGTTATTGTCGACATCGCCGATGCGGATAAAGCGATTGGTATTTTGGAAAAGCATGGCACTCCATCAAGCGTTATTGGGCGTGTTACCTATGGCGATGGTAAGGAAGTTGTTTTGCCAAAATTAGGATTAGTTGGCCGAGGTTCCTCGTTTTTGGATGCATGAATTGTAAGTTTTGCTTAGATTTAAATCTAATTAGAATAGTTTAACCTTTCCTTCGGAATCGAAATAAACTCCTTGAGCCGCTAGATATTGTAAAACATTTTTTAGCTGGGAAAGTTTGCTAAGAGCTTCGGATATTTGTTTAAATTGTTTTAACGAGCTAACCGAAATTCTTTTCAATCCGGGCGCTTGAATAATATTTCCTAAAATTTTGTCCTTCAACTGGATATTTACGCTTAAATTTCCATTTTCCAATACCAAGAATAACTGGTGAGGAGTAGCTAACTTTAGTTTAGACCTTGTAGAAACAATTGCGGGTTTACTTTCTTCGGGATCTAAAAATAACAGCATCCTATCCAAAGCTTCTTCTCCAATACGCGTTATAGCTATTTTGGCTTCAATTTCTTCAATTCCAACTGTTACGCTTTCGTTGTTAATTTTCAATCCCAATTCTACGCTACCGTCAATTTCGGTTTGTTTTTTAGGAATATTCAGTTTTTGTCCTATAAGATCTTCAAAATTCAATTCCGCGAATTCTGTGGAAAATTTCAGCGTCGGTCCTTGAGGAGTTTGTTCTAAAAATAGATTTCCGGCGACGCTACCTGACAACACGTCTAGTAAGAATTTCTCGACGCGTAATTGATTGTCGTTATAAAAAAGATCGGCGCTTATATTTTTTGCTTGATGTTTGTCGAATCGAAGAGATTTGATTGTAAAGATATCTTTAAAGGGAGAAAATTCTCTTAATTGTGAAAAATAACCTTTTTGAGCCGATGTTATAGAGGGTCTTTGAGTTAAAGTAAAGTCGCTTTTATTTACTAAAAGTTTTTTGCTGAAAATTATTTTTCCGTCTATTTCCTGGATTTCAATGTTGGGCTTCATTAGTAGATTAAATCGATCAAATCCAAGGTTTCCACCCGCTTCGACTTGTTTTCCTGCGGTTTGATTCAATTGGAAACTAAAGTTTAGCCCCCCTGTTGTTTTAATTTCTTTGGCCAAAGGAGGAACCGAGTTTGCGTCTAAATCAGCGTTTATCTTTAAAGACGCATCCATAGTTTTGATCGCGTTATCAGGAGTAAACTCCAGAGATTTATTTAGAAAACGTTTAAAACCTTCGACTTTGCCTGTTGCAGAGGCCTTAACGCCAATAGTTGGGATCTTAAAGTTTTGCTTCACAAACGCAAGTTGGTTCCAATTTTGAAGTATGTAGTTAAAGTGGAATTCAGGATTCAAAGCTTGGTCTTTTAGAATATCTTTTTTCAAAAGTTTAGCTATAGATATTTGTCCTTGGATTTTGGCGTTTCCATTTTCAAAATTTGCGTTTAAATCATGATTGAGTCCTTCAATTATTAGATTTTTTTTCGGCATTTGCACCGCTACGTTTTTAGCGGAAACTTTGGTTCCCAGCTTTAAAGGGATTTCAAGGTTTTTAGCCGCTTCGGTTGTAGGTATATCGCCCTCAAGATTTAAATCTAAAGTTGCTTTTCCAGAAGCTTTAATATCTTGATTTTTAAATTCGTCGATAGCCACATTGATAGCGGCTTGTCCCTTTTTGTTTTTATAGTTTATGAAAGTAGAAGCGCTTAAGTTTTGCGCCGACAGCTTAGGTAAAGAAACGGTTGCATTTTGAACGCCAAATCTTCCAGATAGATCGATTGGTAAGCTAAGTTTTTTTAGGTCAGAAGGAGTTGGAAGGTTTCCTTTGGCCGCAATGTTAAGAGAAGCGCTTCCTTGTAAAGTTAAATTTTGAGCTTGAGTTTTTACGGCTTTAGGAACTTTTTGCCAAATAGTTCCCAGGTTAGCCTTTGGCATACGCACTTTAAGATCAAATGATTTTCCCCAATTTTTCAAATTCCCCTGAGCGCCAATTTCTAGAAGCGAAGGTAGGGAAAGTTGAGCGGTCTCAATAACAACGTCGCCTTTTTTCAAGTTTTGTCTACTTTTGGCATTGAGTTGAATTTCTTCCAAAGCCATAAAGAAATCTTTGTCCATCTTATAGGATGGAGCTAATATTTTAGCCGTTAATGAAGTATTCGCGCTCGTTAACGTTTTATCTCCAACATCGGCGGAAAACTTTGCTTGAAAACCATCCGCTCCAATTTGATTTAAAGCCGCAATTTGAGTTGAGTTGATTGTTCCTCTTATCGAAATGTTACGAGCGTCTTGTTCTTTAGGATATAAATCCGCTTGTATAATTGTCGCTAAATTAAGATTTGAGATGTTCGCGGATGGATTTAGCGAATTAGCTGAATCAACGCCGACATTAGCTTCATAAGTTAGAGGAATCATCCCAAAGTTTTCTTTTATTGGAATTGGTTTGCCGACTTTGATAATGGATTTAGTCTTAATTGTCTCAGAGACAAGCAATTCAGGAAACAAAGCTTTATCTACATCCAAATCCACGGTAATAGTAGGTATCAATATTTTTTGATCGTTTGTTAACGAAACTTTTAAAGCGGTTTTTAAGTCCAGGTTATCTACGGAAGTTTTAGGGACGGCTAAATTTACTTTATTAACTTTTAAATTTATAGAAGTGTCGGCTTTTTCTGGAAAAAACTTTTCGTCCAGCTTCCCTTCTAATTTTATCGTTTCGGTTACGGTTCCTTCGAGTTTAGAAAAACCGATTTGTTGCCAAATTTTCTTTGGAATAAAAGGTTTAGTTCGTTCTAAATTGATTTTTGAAAACTGAGATAGAAGAAAAGATTTTTTCCCAAAATCAAATAATTTGCCTTTCACGCTCAACTTTTCTATGGGGCCAGAAGCTAATTGAAGTTTTATAGATTCAAAGTTTCCTTTTGTGAAATTACCTTTTGCGGAACCGTTAGCGGAAAAATCGGTTTTTATTTTTCCAAACTCAGGATGATCCATTTCCGCTGACTTTAAGGAAGTTTTAAATTTAACTTGATTGCTTGTTAAACCAGGTTGCGTTCCGATAATTTCTAAATTTTGTTTTAAATCTTTTGCGGTAAAGTTCTGGAAGTTTGCAGAGGCCAATTTAAGATTAATATTGGCCTTTGTCGATTGTGGAACAAGGTTCTCTATACGTATGTCGCTAAGATCAACGTTTGCAGAGAAACCTTGAACGTTTGCCTGCATTTCAGGATAACTTAATACGATATTTTTTAAGCTTATAGCGCCATTTGGGATTTCAGCGGTTTTAAGTTGGTTTTGGTATAGTTCTCCGATTATTTTGAGATCTTTTATGCCAAATTTTCCTTGAATATCAATTGCCGGCAAAATTCCAAGAGGTTTAATAATATTGGTTAATTCCAAAAGATCTAGGTTGGCCGACGATAAAACCGTTTGGAAAATTGGGTTGGATTTAATTCTTGCCGCAATAGCGTTCATTTCGATTTGATTATTATTTCCGATTTGCAAAAGGAATCGTTCTAGCTGTGCGGAATCGTTCTTTAAATTTACTGAGGCTCTAAAGTTCGTTTCTATGTTAGGAGAAGGTAGAGTTCTTTTTACTTTGACTGAATTGTTAGAAATATTTAGACTTCCTCCTAAAATAAATTGCCAAAGACTTTTCGCCGAGAGAGTGAAAGCCGTCGATAAATTTGTTTTAATTTCTGTTTCAGTTGAAAATTGGCGAAATTCTAAATTTGGTTGGTTTTTGGGTGCGTCTATAGAAACGCTTAAATCGGCTCGGATTTTGTCCAGGTTAAAATTTCCGGTCGCTTTTACGCTAAGCCCGATTAATCTAGCGACTAAATCGTTATCTTGGCTCAGGAGAAAACGTAAATTCTTAACCCGCAATTCGTTTAATACTGCGGAAATAGGTATTGGAGGTAATTTGGTCGAGCCTTTAGAAGTTGGCGTTTGCTTTTTCGGGGTTTTTCCACGGTCTAAAAGTGGTTGAAAATTCCAAATCCCATTTTGCGATATTAATTTTATATCTGGATAATCTATTGCTGCTTCATTAACGATAAACTTTCCTTGCAGGAGTTTAGTCAGGTCGTAATCTAATACCACCGACTTGGCATAAAAAAAGCTACCTCCTTTTCCCACATTAAATTGTGATAATTCCACCCCTCTTAGAAAACTAAAATCCAATCTATCTATTGATACGGGAAGGTTCAAAGCCTTGGATAGTTGTTGCTCGGCTAAAACTCTTAATTTTTCGCGCGGTAAATAGAGTTCTATTAAAATTCCGGCGGCAACAAGTAAAAGAATTACTACGCCAATAAAATCGAGAGTTAAACGTAGAAAACCAATTCGTTTTTTAGGAAGCGGCTCTTTCTTTTTTGTTTCTTGAGGAGGTTTTGGTTCTTGTTTAACGGTTTGTTTTTCAGGTTCCTCCGGTTTGACGTCCCCAATATTTTTTTTAAGCAGATTTAGTACGAGTGAAGGCTCTGCAGACGGTAGATCAAGTTCGAACTCATCGTCTGACTCCGGAGGAGGAAGGTCAAGATCAAAATCATCGGAAGAATGGGTCATTTTTTTAACTGAGAGTTTTCTTCAAATATTCCGCTATCCCTGCCGAAACTTCAGTGATGAAACCGATGTCTAAAGTTTCTAAAGTGTCGGTAGGTTGGTGATAGTGTGGATTTCTAAAGAACGCTGTATCCGTTACCATAATAGCTTGATGTCCTCGATCCCAAAATGGAGAATGATCGCTTAATCGAACCTCTTGGAAATCGTCTCCGAGACCAGGAACAACCAGGGCTTCGGTTGGCAAATTCGGAGATGCGGTTTTCATTGATTCCATTAGTTGAGAGACGAGTTTTTGAGACGGTTCATTGCCCACAATCGCGATAAAATCTCCAGAATTTGGATATTTTGTTGTATCGATATATGAAGGGTATTTTTGCGATCCAGCCGCCGGGTTTCTAAACCCGAGCATTTCTAAAGAAATCATTCCTGATAATTTGCCAGATTCATAAGAAGAAACCTCTTCGACAAAATGGTTACTTCCAACAAAGCCATATTCTTCTAATGTAAATCCCGCATATATTAGCGTAGACTTTAAAGGAATATTGTTTAAACAACGAGCTATTTCCAAAAGAGCGGCTACTGCGCTAGCGTTATCGTCAGCTCCCGGAGATCCTTGGACTGTATCGTAATGAGCTCCTAAAACAAAATAAGGGGCAGATGGATCTGATCCGGATTGAATTCCCAGTATGTTATCTGAAACAGTTTCTTCAAACTCTACAGGTATTTCTTTTACTGAAAGTCCTAAGTTTATAAATTGATTTGCGATGTATTTCCCACATTTGTGAAGTTCGCTAATGGAAGTGTAAGGGTTACGTTCTCCAACCAATAATTTAAGATGGGATTCAATATTTTCTTGTTTGGGGAGGTCCATATGGGAAGAGATCTTTGGCATTGATTTTCAAAGGATTATCACGGAAATGTATCATAGTTTGTAAAGCGTAATCTAGAAAAAATGTTTACATTTTTTTCTTAAAAGCCTAATATAATCGACATGATTAAGGTCCAATGCTATTCCGGATATACGGTGAATGAGAAGCCTATGGCTTTTAGTTTGCATCACTCTACTTATCAGGTTAATGAGATTATTGACCGGTGGTATGGAGAGAACTCCGTATATTTTAAAGTTAAGGCGGACGACGAAAATATCTACTTGCTGAAGTACGATAAGTTGCAAGATCAATGGGATTTAGTATTTTATAAGAATCCCAAAAAGTTGGACGTTCTCATGCCGGAAGAAACTCTTTATGGGCCTTTTGCGCCGACTAGGGAGACAGATTGGAGCTCGAAACGGCCGACCGCTTTAAATTAACGCAAATTTCCGCCCTGTTGCGAAGGTATTTATTTAACTTTGCTTTTCCCGCCGAAGCGGCAAAACATAACATCCTCTCCTGAATGAGTTTCTCAGAATCCCAGATTCAGCAATACGCTGGACATCGACAGAAAATGGTAGAACGCCATTTATCTGATCGAGGTGTGAAAGATTTGCGTGTATTGGAAGCCATGAGCCGGGTTCCTCGTCACTTATTTGTTCCAGCGGCTTTGCAGCATCGAGCGTACGGGGATCATGCATTGCCAATTGGAGAAAACCAAACGATTTCGCAGCCATATATGGTTGGGCTAATGTCGCAATTGCTTGGCCTGTCTGGAAAAGACAAGGTCTTGGAAATAGGAACTGGGTCGGGATACCAAACGGCAGTTTTAGCGGAATTAGCCGAGCAAGTGTTTACTATAGAAAGAATTAGAAATATTGGACAGGCTTCCCAGAAGCTGTTGGATCGCTTGAATTACCGAAATATCGTCTATAAAATATTCGACGGTACAAATGGTTGGAGAGATCAGGCTCCTTTCGACGCAATATTAATAACCGCTGGGGTTCAAAAAATTCCGCCTCCTTTGATAGATCAACTGAAAGATGGAGGAAAACTGGTGATTCCTATTGGCGACTCAGAAAGTCAAAAGTTAACTGTAGTTACCAGGCAAGAGGATCAGGTAGAATCCAAATGTGTGGCGGAATGTAAGTTTGTTAAGTTAATAGGTAAGTTTGGTTGGACAGATAACGGGCATTCTTAATATTTTTTGCGTTGCGTATTATAAAAAATTATTTGATATTTTATTAGTTAAGAATCTGTTATATGAGTTCTATTTAACTGTTTTTATTTATTCGCAAAGGAGAAAAGCCAGTGTTCTCAAGAATCGTTGAAAAGGGGAGTTTTACGTTAGATTCCGGAGTTAAGTCATCCTATAACTACGACTACTCTTCCATTTCAGACACAATGAACCGAGCTTACTGCCAATTGCTAAAGTACAAATTAGATCAATGGCAAAACCAACATGGGATGTTCGATATTGTTGTTGGTATAGAGACCGAAGGAATTAGGATAGGCTACCAACTTGCAGAAATGTTGGAGTTGCCGTTCACCGTTATTCCGCATAAGAGAACTGATTTTGAACATCTGGCCAAACCTTCTTGGGGAACTGATCCACATTTTTTGATTGTCGACGATATTGTGACAACAGGTCATTCAATGATACGAGCGGTTAATTTTTTGGAAATAGAGGAAAAAGAAGAGACTGTTACTTTTGCTTGTATGATTAGAAGAAATCCGGCGAACTTGGATTATTCAGCGGTAAAAGGAGATCGTTCGAAAGAAGAATTACATATTATGGATCGTAGATTTGACGCCATAGATAAGCGGTTGATTTCCTTGTTTAACGAACCGGAATAGTCGCTTTAAAATTCTTAGAAAACTCTAAAGGTTTATCTTTGAGCAAAAGAAAATAAAGATCGCCTTTTTGCATATAACGGCCGGCTAATTGACCGGCTTGCTTTCCAATCCCAAAATATAAGTCCACTCGACCAAGCCCCTTAATAGCGCTGCCTGTATCTTGGTTTATAACAAATCGGGTGAATGGCTCCCAATTTATGATTTTGCCCGATTCGTCTAAAACTGGTTTTCTTGACGAAATAAAAGCTAAGCCCCCTTGTGGGTAGATGGAAGTATCAGTGGCAATAGATCGGTTTGCTATCACCGGAGTTCCACTTGAGCCTCTTGGCGTACCGTCTGAAAATTCGAAAAATATATATCGTTTGTTTTTGTATAAATACTTGGGTATATCTTGAGGACGTTCGTTGAAATGTTTTTTTATTCCTTGCATAGAGCCTTCTGAAGGGGAAAGAGCGCCCTCTTTTAGCATGCGCTTTCCTACGCTTTCATAACGATAACCGTTTGTGCCGGCAAATTGAACTCCTTTAAGCTCTCCGTTTGGAAACTCAAGAATTCCCGATCCTTGGATATGCAAAAAATACCTTTCCATTTCGTTTTGCAGCCAAGCAATTTCAAGCCCGCTGTTTTTAAGCGCATTGAAACCGTCTATATCTTCTCTTGTATAGTTTGGACCGTCAACAAATTTCAATTTGGCATAGGGATTTCCTGGTATGCGTTGACGAACGAATAATCTATTTTTAGAAAGTTGTCGAGGTTTTCTGTATATAGGATACCTAAACTCAGGAGACGGAGTTCTACTTGCGGGAATGACTGGAGTATAGTATCCGGTAAATAAGGCTTCTAGATTATTTCCTTTACCAGTTTGGATAAGTTGGAAATTTTCCTCAATTTCATGCGCAAATTCTTCCGTAGATAGATTTTGATTTAATAAGTCTAAAAAAGCCTCTAGAGTCAAAATAATCTTTTGAACTGTAATTTGTTTATTCCCCATTGGAAGGATTTTGTTTGGATCTTGATAAGCTAAAACTTCTAGATGGTTTTCAATAGCTTCAGATAATCCTTCGGTTGCCAAATCGTCTTCAAAACTTTTTTTACCGTCCCAATCTTCAATTTCTGAAGGTAGAGGTAGAATTAATTTTGAAGAGTCCAAATTAGGATATTTTTTTTTGACGCCTGAAAAATCTAAAATCTTGGGGCCCGATGCAGAGCCATAAGATTTTGGATCAATGCTATCCAGGGGTAAGGAAGACCAATTTTTAAAATTGTTTCTTGTTTTTTTTGAATCAGAATTGTTTTTAAAAGCTTTTCGGTTTTGGGAATAGGTTGTTTTGGAAGTATCTCGCCATCCTGCGCAACCAGTTGAAAAGCTCATTAGCGATATTAAGAAAAGTAATAAAAAACGTAGTTGAATATTAAGATTTTGGAACATGCTAATAGAGGAGAAGTTGAGGAAAATTTAGAGGTTTTAGATTGAAGCTAACGCTTCGTTAGCTAGTTGGTCGCAACGCTCATTTTCTGGATGACCTGAATGTCCTTTTACCCAATGCCAGGAAACTTTATGTTTCTGATTTAGAGAATGCAATTTTTGCCAAAGTTCTTTGTTTTTTACGGGTTGTTTAGAGGAGTTAACCCAACTCTTTTTTACCCAACCATGGATCCACTCAGTAATACCTTTGACGACATATTGCGAGTCGGTTGTTAGGTCAACTTCGCAGGGTTCTTTTAGTTGTTCTAAGGCGACTATACAAGCGGTCATTTCCATTATATTGTTTGTGGTATTTTTCGCCGCGCCAGTTATTTCTTTAACTTTACCTTGGAATTTTAAAATACAACCATAACCTCCAGGACCAGGGTTACCTTTGCAACAGCCGTCGGTAAAAATTTCAACTTTTTTCACATGCAGCCTTTGTTACAAGAATTGCTTATCAACCGTTTAATTGACAAATGATATATTAAACTAATTTAACTAATTTAAAAACAAAGATTTGCGTTCAAAAAGCATTTTTTTTTAAAATGATTATAAGACTTCAAGCAAGAGTAGCTTACTAAATAAATTTGCCGCGAAAGTTGATGGAAATTGGTAGAAAGCAATTGTTAGAAAAATTAAACGCTAAATTTGGTAATAATGTATATTTTGTGTTGAAGAAATTTTTGAAATCAACGCTTTTTTCTTAGATTTTGACAGAGTATAATAAGGTATCTCCTTTATTATGGGGAGTATAGCTTCAAATAAAAAGAAGATTTATTAAATATAGGCGGCCCATTTCTACTTTTTTTAAACCTAACGAATAATCGTTAACTAGTTATATTGAAAAGGTTTGACAATTAGCTAGAGGGTGATATAGTGTCCGCTCAAACCTATTATCTATATAGAAGGAAGAGAACTAAGAATGGATTTATATAAAGTAACCTCGGGACCTGAATGTTTTTTACCGCCAGCTGCGGCGAAAATGGGAAATGTTTTACCTGATCCAGGTGAAGGGCATATTGAAGGCAAAATTGTACCTGAAGAAGAAGCTTTGGAGCTTGCCGCTCGAAAATTTTTAGGCGCTAAAGTTCCAACAATTTTCCCAG
>CAYFMN010000018.1:2403-12501 GCA_964344185.1 uncultured Nitrospinota bacterium | reverse complement strand
AAAAAGCTAAAGCTATAAGGGAATTGGCTGATGCAGGGCCTTTTCGGTTGATTCCAATGGCAGATTATCGCCCTAAATATCCAAAAATTAATCCAGCCGTTGAAATCAACCCAAATCATCCAAACCTAACGATTTGGCATAATGAGATAGATGTTTGCATGTTTATTGGCGTACATTGTCATCAAGCAAACTTATCCTTGAAAATTATTCGTGGCGGTACCAATTGCTTCACGATGGCTATGTGCGCTCAAGCGGGACACGAAGACGCTTGTTTAACTCTCCGCGATGCGACTGTTGAGAAAATCCAACGGTTGACTTGGTGGGTAAATAAATTGAAAGACGAAGGAGTTAAAAGTCAAGCAAAAGAGTTCACTCAATTTAAACACATTCCCAAATGGCGTGAAGCTAATGGGAATTAGTCTTATATTTTATAAAACTTCAAAACCATGGCGGGCGAGAACGGCGCCGAGTTATAAGGGAGTTTAGGTTATGAATAAAAAAGTAATTCCAGAAGATCGGAAAATAATAAGTTCTACTAACGTAAAAATTGGGCAAAAAAACAAAAAAGGTCAGGTTCATACAGAGCCTAATGAGTTTTTTTATGGAATAGAGAGAATTACTAAATTTTTTACTGGTAGTGAAGTTATTCAGTCAGCCATAAAAGTTGCTCACTGCGACGTAATGGTGGCATATCCGATTACTCCACAAAGTGAAGCGGCGGCGTTGATTGGCGAGTTGTTTGCCGATGGATATGTTGGAGAATACTTTCGAGGCGAAAGTGAATTTGCTGTTATGGGACAATGCGCAGGCGCTTCTTTTGGCGGCGCGCGAGTTTTTACGACAACAGCTGGACCTGGAACGCTAAGGGCAATGGAAAATTTCCCAATGTGGGCAGGTTCGCGTCTTCCGATTCAAGTTTGCGTAACTTGTCGGGGAATCAACTCCCCGCTAAGTATTCAACCAGATACGCTTGAAATGCATTATTTGCTAGAGTCCGGTATGTTGATTTGGCACGCTGAAACAGCTCAAGATCTTTATGACTTTATTCTGATGGGTTTTATTGTTGCAGAGCAGCCGGATGTTCACGTTCCAATTGCTGTTTGTTGTGATGGTTTCTTTGTTACTCACACAAAAGATACTGTTGATATTCTTCCCGACGATGTTTGTTTGCCTCCATACGATCCATATAAATCGCCAGTTCCATGTATGGATATGGAATGTCCGCCAGTAAGAATGATGCGCGATCCTTTTATTATGAAATCAAATTATATTCATTACGCGACCCACGCTTCTTGGCAACAAGAAATACATGCGGCGGTTGAAAGATCAAGGAAGCATACCAAACCATTATTAAATGGCTTGATTGATATAGAAAATGGCGATCGCGATGTGCTTATTATTGGTTCTGGTACTGCCGTATCTCAAAGCAGGGAAGCAATTAGGTTATTAGAGTTGGAAGGAATTAAAGTTGGATTGGTGAAAATTAAAACTATCCGACCGTTTCCACATGAAGAAGTTCGCGAAGCGCTTAAAAACGCTAAGACTGTTTTTGTTCCTGAATTTAATATTACTGGCTGGTTAGCTAGAGAAATTAAAGCCGTAGTGCCAGATAATGACAAAATTATTGCCGGGCCTCATGTTGCCGGCGGTATGACGATGCCTTCCGAAGTGATTGTTGTTGAAGTTAAAACAGCTCTCGGAATGGAAGTAGAAAAAATTAAGATGTAAAAAATTTTAAAAAATTTACTTATAAAAAGGAATTAGCCATGAGCGCTGAAAAAATTAAAATTTGCGAAGATCTATACGATATCATGCCTCCTGAATACCAGGACATCGTTGAGAACGCAACTTATGGTAAAAAAGGTCGGGGGTGGAAAGATATAGGCGAAAGTAAAGAATTGATCGAACAGCATTCTTTGTGCGCCGGTTGTCCAGAATCTATTGCTTTTCGATATATTTTGGCAAGCCTACCCGCTCCCGAAGATACCGTATTTGTTGGATCGACAGGTTGTACAAGTTTAGTGTTTCCAATGGTAGCGGTTCATAATATTCATTCCTTGTTTGGGAACCAAAATGCAATTGCAACAGGCTTAAAAAGAGCTTTGATGGTTCGCCATCCTGATAAAGTCAAAGATGTTGTGGTATTGGCTGGCGATGGCGCTACCGTTGACATTGGCTTGGATATGACTATGCAGTCATGGTTTCGGCAAGAAAAGTTTACTACCATTTGTTTTGATAACGAACTTTATGCAAATACTGGCGGCCAAGAAAGCGGTTTGATGCAAAAAGGATTCGTTTCCAAAATGGCTCCTGTAGGAAAACTTTTTGAGAAAGTTAGATTGCCAGAAATAGCAAGAGAAGCCGGATGTCATTATGTTGTTTTAATGACTAGTAGTAAACCAAATCGCGTTGAAAAGGCTATTAGAAATGCTGTGCATGTCGCTCGCGAAATTGGGCCTACATACGTTCAAATTTATACTCCATGCATTTTAGAGATCGGAAAACAGAGTATGGAGGGTCTGGATGAAATGAAAGACTCTGAAGGTATTGGCGGGCGATTTACCTATAAAGAATTTGTTTCCGAAGAAGCAGCGGCTTTGATTAAGAAAATGGACGATGAAGAAAAAGCAGCTAAAAAGGCGGCCCGCGAAAAAGCTAAAGCTGCCGCTAAAGCGTAAATTAGGAGGAGTGTTTTTATATGAAAACTAGAATGAATATTCGTATTTCTGGCCTTGGCGGTCAGGGGGCTGTTACCGCCGCTCATGTATTAGCGATGGCGGCTAATAAAGACGGCCTTTATTCTATTTCCAATCCTTTTTTTGGAGCGGAAAAAAGAATGGCTCCTGCTGAGAGTTACGCACGAATTGGTCCGGAAAAGATTTATGATCGAGGAGAATTAGTTTTTCCAGACGTGATTATGGTGTTCCATCCGCAGGTTATTACGATGCAAAAAAGCTATACGGCGCCTTTTTATTCGGGATTAAAAGATGGCGGTATTATTCTTATTAATACCACTGACGATCTTTTAACTGAAGCGGATCATGAAAGGTTAAATGCAAAAAAGGTTACGGTTTATAATGTTGACGCAACTTCAATGGCATTAGAAATTGGCGGTACCGAATTGTCTACTAATATGGCGATGATTGGGGCCTGCGCTGGGGTTACTAAAGTTGTTACTTTAGAAGGCTTAGATGCCGCTATCCAGGATCGATTTGGTAAGAAATATGTCGCTTCTGGTGGTACAGCATCTTTGGACCAAGCTATTACCAAAAAATACGCTAAGAAAGAAATGTTGTTGAAGAAAAATATAGCTTGTATTAATGAGTCCTACAAGAGAGCCGTAGAGTGGGCTAAGGATAAGAATTTAGCCGTTGCGGTTTAAACTTCTTTTCTGAAAATGAACCTATTTAATTTGTTGAGGAAAGGGAGGGATCTAGGAAGTGTATAATGTAGCTCTCGTCGAAGACGAAAAATGTATCGCTGAAAAAGGATGTCGGCTTTGTATAATGTATTGCCCAGAATCCGACTGTATCCTTTTGGATAAAGAAAAAATGAAGGCAACGGTTATTGTTAGTCGTTGTAAAGGTTGCGACCTTTGTGCGGTTGTGTGTAGCACTCATAAAGCCATCACAATGCATCCTGTTAACTCAACGACAGGAGAGGTTATTACTGATCGTGGCGCTGGCGAATCTGCCGGTTTGGGGCAAGCATACGCAGGCTAACTTAGCTTTAAGTTATAAACCATCCACGGCGTTTAGTCGCTGTGGATGGTTTTTTTTTGATCGATTTTAAAACAAGTAGATAACCTTTCTAAAAAATAATTAACTGTTTACTATTTTTGTATTATTGGTCGTTTTTAGAAAATTATATAAAATGTGAAGTAACTTAAAAGCGTCACAATTTACAATTTATTGAATTAATATCAATTTAGTAGCCAACGATTATTTGATTGGAATTAGATATGGATAGATTTGACGAAGATTTAGAAGACGAGGATGAAAAGGAGCAGGCCACGGGATATGAAGTTGGATGTACGGCATCCAATTGTCCTAATAAAATTTTCATTAGCTATAAAGACCCTGTTAGATTAGCCATGCGTGCTGTTTATGGGTTTGAAGATAATGAATTAAGCATGGAGATAGAGAAGCTGCTAAAATCCTGTCCTTCCGGGTTTGCGTTTAGTAATAATGTGGATTTGCAAGCTCCCTCGGATTTAAATCCAGTGACTTCTCAAATTAAAGAGCCAGGTTCGTGTTTTACCCAAACGCATTTTATGTGGAATCTTGACGAGTTAAAAAAACATGAAGGTCAATTGATAGGTTATGTATTGAAAAAAATGGAAGTTAAAGAAGATACTTTTCAAGACTTGATTGATCGCTTTGAATCTGGCGATATGGACCCTGAATCATATTTGCAAGGGATTGAAGACATTCATATTCGCGAGAGAGTTTTACTTTGTGTAGTGAAAACCTGGGCTATGGCGGCGGGAAAAGAAGGCGCATTCCGCGGCGCTCAAGAGCTAGATTTAGTTGAACACTTCGGCTCCAGGATTTTGATTACAATTGCGGATGGTATTGAAATAGCGACTGGCGTCGCTAGTTTGTCCACATTATCTAAAGAGGCTAGTAATTGGGACGGTATGGTTGAAAGGGAAATTCGGACCTATTTAGCTAGAATAGGAAAGGGTTTTTAATCTAAGTTTAAGAAGACCTCTAATAATTGGCATTTTTACCGGTTTTCTATCGCCTAATCCTTTAAGGGGCACAGGCTCCTGACAAATCTGAATTTTTAAATGTTCCCCTAAATAGACTGTTTTCAATTTATTTGACTTATAGTGATGATAACCAATTCTGACCAAATCGTTTGTGAAGTTAAAGGCGAATATGTCCCTCAGGTCGCTAAAGAAGGCGATGCTGGAGCCGATTTAAGGGCTTCGGAAGAAACGATTATTCCTGCAAGAGGACGCTGTCTAGCGCCGACAGGAATTAGTATATCGATTCCAAAAGGTTATGTGGGGCTTATTTGGCCAAGGAGCGGCTTAGCTGTTAAGCATGGATTAGACTCTGGAGCTGGAGTCATTGACTCTGGATATCGAGGAGAAGTCCGGGTTCTCCTTTTTAACCATTCGGATGTTGACTTTAAAATAGCCAAAGGAGATAGAATAGCTCAAATTTTGATCCAAAAAGTAGAAATTCCTCAATTTGTTCAAGTGGAAACGTTAGATGAAACGGAACGAGGAGCGGGAGGCTTTGGGTCCACAGGAAAATGATAATTAACATTGGCGAAAAAGAAATTCGTATTATACAAGGGGATATTACAGAAACCGATTGTCAATCTTTAGTCAACCCAGCAAATTCAGATTTAATTCTTGGCGGCGGGGTGGCTGGCGCTATTTGTAAAAAGGGCGGCCCGTCTATTCAAGAAGCATGTAACAAGATTGGATATTGTCCAGTAGGAGAAGCGGTTTCCACGTCTGCGGGAGATTTAAAAGCCAATTATGTGATACACGCTGTCGGGCCTAGGTTGGGCGAAGGAGAAGAAGACGCCAAACTTCAAAACGCCACAATTAACAGTCTAAAAGTAGCGGAAGAAAAAAAGGCGTTGTCCGTTGCGCTTCCCGCAATCAGTACCGGAATTTTTGGATTTCCCATTGATAAGTGCGCCAATATCATGTTGGAAGTTGTTCATAAATTTCTAAAAAACGAAGCGATGGAATTAAGCCGTGTCGATTTTGTTTTGTTTGATCAAAATGCATTAAATACATTTATTGAAACCGCCCAAAAAAAGAAGTTTATTTAAAATTTTATGAAAGAGTTTTTTACAAAAATTTTTAGCTCTTTTTCTAGTAAAAAATCTTCATTAAACGATGGAGATTTTAAAGTTGTTGAGACTCAGCCAACTCCAAACCCAGACGCTTACCGCTTTCAATTAGATAAGCCGGCTACCGAATCAGGTTCAATTAATTTTTCCTCGCAAGAAGAAGCCTCCATCGATTCATTTGCTAAAACTGTTTTTAATTTGTACGGCATAGAAAATGTTTTTATAAAGGATAATTTTATTACGGTTACAAAATCTCCGGTTATAGGTTGGGGAGCTTTAACTGGAATGGTCGAAAAAGCGATAACGTCTTCTTTAACTTTTTATCCAAAGAAGTCCAAGCTCAATGAGGTTTCTTCAACAAAACCTTGTGGAGATGGAGGGTTCTCTAAGGAAGATTTTTTAAAACTCCCCGATTCTGAAAAAGAGAAAATTATTAACGCTATTTTTGACCAGGGAGTTCGTCCAGCTTTAGCAAACGATGGGGGGGATTTAACTTTAATAGAAATTAAAGGAGAAGAAATCCGTATTCGGTATGAGGGAGCTTGTGGAACTTGCCCTAGCGCGACCCAAGGCACTTTAAAATTTATTGAAGAAATGATTCGGGAAAATTTACATCCGAGTTTGAAAGTTGTTTCAATTTAAAAAACGATGTGATTTTTTAACGATAGCTTGTTAGAAATTCTATCGCGTCGTCGTTGTTTTCCGCTAAATAATAAGATTTTAAGAGTTTTTCCTTTGCTAGCTTTTGCTCGACTACTGAGTCAAAAAACTTAATAAGTGGGTCGTAATAATTGCGGTAATTAATCAGGACTAAAGGTTTTGAAATTTGTTTTAATTGAATTAGCGTTAAAATTTCCGCAATTTCGTCTAAAGTGCCAATCCCGCCAGGAAGCGCTATAAATGCGTCTGACTTTTGTTCCATAAGGGTTTTTCGTTCCCGTAAATCATCGGTAACGATAAATTCATCAGCTTCTACAAAATCAATATCTTTTCCTAAAAACATTTCGGGAAAAATGGCGATAACTTTTCCTCCAGATTTGTGGGTGCCACGCGCCAAGTGTCCCATTAATCCTATAGATGCGCCTCCATATATTAAAGAAATTTCTTTTTCCGCTAATTTTTGACCTAAATCTGTTGCCAAGTCTTTTAAAGATTGTGAAGCTTCGGGGCTGGATGCACAGAAAACACATACAGAATTTATTTTTTGCATGGACGATAGAGTTTAAGTATTTTAAATTTCAGGGCTGAATAAGTTTTGGTATTCGCTGATTGCAAAACGGTCTGTCATTCCGGAAATATAATCGCAAATCAAACGTTCTTTGTCGCCAAGGTGTCTTTTAGATAAAACCGATGGAGGAAGCAATTCATTATTTCCCTTGTATGCCTCAAAAAGGTCGGTTAAATACATTTCCGCTTTAAAGTCCATTCTCAATACTTTAGGGTGGCGATACATGTTTTTAAATAAGAAGTTTTTTAATTCTCCAAGTTTAGATCCAACTTCCGAACTAAAATCGCCAATTTTTTCATTACAAGTTCTTATATCTCCGACTGATTGAATTTCGTATCGTGAAATGTTTTTCGAGGTGTTTTCTCTAAAATCTGAAACTAATTTATTTATTATATTACGTACCATTAGATATTTTTTAAGCGTGTCGTCCAAATTAGAATATTGCTTTTTCAACTCTGCTTCATTTTCTCTCCATAAAGCGTTTGTTCCAAGTTGATCGACATTTAACAAACCGGAGGTGATTCCGTCGTCCAGGTCGTGGGCTGTATAAGCTATTGCGTCAGACCGGTCGGCGACTTGCCCTTCTAAAGCTGGATGTTTAATATCAGCGCCGGTAGTTATGGGGTTTTCTGGATCTTGTTTATGTTTGCAGATTCCTTCTAAAACTTCCCAGGAAAGGTTGAGTCCATCAAATTCCGGATATTTTTTTTCAAGGAATTTTATAATTCTTAAACTTTGTTGATTATGTTCGAATCCTCCAAACTCTTTCATTAATTTATTTAATACTCGTTGACCCGTGTGTCCAAATGGAGGGTGTCCTAAATCGTGTGCAAGTGATACGGCTTCGGTTAAATCTTCATTAAGTTGTAGTGATTTTGCAATTGATCGAGCTATTTGAGCCACTTCAAGCGAATGGGTTAGGCGTGTTCTATAGTAATCGCCTTCTCTATATACAAAGACCTGCGTTTTATATTCTAATCTCCGGAATGCTGAAGAATGGATAACGCGATCTCGGTCTCGTTGAAATCGAGTTCTATAGGCGTGCTCTGATTCTTCATGTTGGCGCCCTTGACTATCTTGACTGTGAACCGCATAAGGAGCTAAGGCAGATTGCTCCAATTGTTCAATGTCGGTTCTTGTAATCAAGGCTTCAGAGTTTGCAAAATGGAGGAAAGGAAAAGAAAAACTGGGCTATGGTTCTTCGGTTTTAGATATTAAAGTTCTACTTAATTTGTCCCAATCTGTTTTCTGAACTTCTTCTTGAGTTATGGGGCCCATTTCAGAAAACTTGGATTTTTCTTTTTTGGTGAAGTCGCATTCTTCATAGTCTAGCAATGAATTTTCAGTGGGCTCAGAAACGAATTCTTCGTCTTCCGAAAGTTCATTAAACTCATTATTATTTTCAAAGGTCTGTTGATTAAAAAAATCTATGGCTTTTGAAAAATCTTGACTTTGAGATTTTTGTCGGCCAAGGTTTAAGCAACTATTATAATCGTTATATAAACCGTAGTGAATAAATCGGTACGGATTTATTTTGTAGGCTTTAAAAAAATCGGCTTCTGCAAGGTTAAAGCGTTTTTCACGTAGATAAATTTTTCCTCGGAAAACTAGAGATAGAAAATGAGAAGGTTTAATACTCAAAACCATGTTTAAATTTAAAATGGCAATACTAACTCTTTTTTTCTCCAAGGATAGCTTCGCTTGTTGGAAGTGTTTTTTTACTTCTTCATCGCGGTTATCAATCCATCTAAAAATTAATTCCAAAATTGGAAACAAAAATTCGCCAAGTTTAAACTGAACCCAATTTAAACAATAGCTGAGCTTTTTAAAGTTCATTACGAAATATTCGTTGCAAGTGTTTCGAAAAATAGTTTGGATAGTGAAATTCTATCTAAATTGTTGGTTTCCGTCAAATTTTATCCAAGATTATTTGGTTAAATTTAGTTATAATTTATATAAATATTGATATTTTGGTTTGCTGGTTTTATAAAGTCGAAATATTCGAATTTAAAGGTTAATTTCCATCGCTTTAAAGTTGGGAATAGCGTTTATTTTCTTAATTAATTATGGTAGTTTAAATTTATAGCCATGAATTGTTCTAATTGTGGATTTATCAGTTTTAAACTGGCAAAAAAATGTGGGAATTGTGGAACCAACCTAAAAAAGCTTTCCCAAGAAGATCAAAATAAGTTAATTCGGAATAAAAGCTTTGTAATTTATATAGGTTCCTTAAGTAGTTCTCCGGTTTCCGCAGCTGCGGAAATAGAAGAAAAAGAGCTAGAATCTTCGGGCTTAAAAACCCCTCCCATCCTTAATTCTCCACCTACACAAGAAGCAGATTCGACAGGTTCGGATTTTGATTTAGATTTATCCGACGTTCCGAAGTCTACTGAGACGTTGACAGGGCAACCCGAGGAAATTGCAGATAAAGGCGATTTGGGAACCACAGTAGGTTTAGCTGGAGGATTAGGAACTGCGGCGATGCAGAATCTTAGTCAAGGTGTAGGCGAAGCGGTTTCGAAAGAGGATTCAAATGGAGATTTTCTTTTAGATTTAGATTCTGACTCTGATGAAGACGTTATTGTAGAAGATAATTTGACGCAAGAGGTTTCTGAGGTAGTAGATACTGAATTAGAAGTTTCAGATAAGGAAGAGATACTGGAGCCTGCTGGAGAAGTGGACTTATTAGAGCAGGATGAGGACGTAGAGTTTGAACTAGAGCCTGGTTTAGAGGTCTCGGACTCTGAAGAGAAATTAGAGCCCGTAGGGGAAGTAGATTTAGATCTTCCAAGTGAAAATGAAGATGAAATTGGAGTAGACCTTGATGACTCTTCTCTTGAAATTGATGATGCGAACATTGAAGTTACAGAAGGTACTAAAGTTGATATAGATGATGAATCTGAGTTTGACCTCGAAGGGCTAGAAGTTGGGAGCGCTGAGTCAGACATAGGAATTAGCCAAGGAAAAGAAACCCAAGTAGACGGAGACGCTGAACTTGAGTTAGAAGAATTTGAAGTCGAGAGTTCAGAGACAAGCGCGGACGCTGTTGA
>CAYFMN010000018.1:0-2303 GCA_964344185.1 uncultured Nitrospinota bacterium | reverse complement strand
GGCGATGTTGAGTTTGAGTTAGAAGAATTTGAAGTCGAGAGTTCAGAGACAAGCGCGGACGCTGTTGAAGCTAATGATGCCAAGGTAGATGGCGATGTTGAGTTTGAGTTAGAAGAATTTGAAGTCGAGAGTTCAGAGACAAGCGTGAGCGCTGTTGAAGCTAATGGAGCCCAGGTAGATGGCGACGTTGAGTTTGAGTTAGAAGAATTTGAAGTCGAGAGTTCAGAGACAAGCGCGGACGCTGTTGAAGCTAATGGAGCCCAGGTAGATGGCGACGTTGAGTTTGCCTTGGAGTCAAATGAAAAAAATAAGTCAGAACTTATTGAAGAAGAGCTAGAACCTCAGATATCCGATGATAGTGATTTAGATTTTGAATTAGAAACAGATTTAGAAATTTTTGATAAAGAAGAAGATGTAGCGGTTACAAAGGAAAGCGAATCTCAACAAATTGTTGAGGAAGAAATGGGGTTTGAAATTGAACCCGATTTAGAAATAAAAGACAGCGGCGACAATTTGGCATTTGAGCTTGAAGAGCTTCAGCCAGCTGAAGACCTTGATAGCTTGGATGATAAAAGCCCAGTTTTGGTTGATGAAAAAGAAAGTTCTTCAGAAAAAATAGAGGAAGATCCAAACGAAGAAGCTCTTTTTGAGTTGGAGGAGCTTGAACCAGAGCCAAATATTGAAGTTTCAAGCGATTCCAAACTGGAAACAGAAAAGATTGCTCCAGGTGAACCAAAACCGGAGATGGAAGAGTTGGAAATTGAGATTGATTCCACGGGCTCGAGTCAAGTTTTAGATGATGACGAGATTGAATTAGAAATTGAGATCATTGACGACGATTAAAGTTATTTTTAATAATTTTATAATCTTTCCGCTAATTTCACTCCCAGAATTTAAAAAATGGTAAAAAAATAAAAGTTTTGAAGGCGTTTCTTTTTTATCGTTTTTTGATTTACTAGTAAAAAGGGAAAATGCTTAATTAATTTTTATTTTCTTTACAATATCTTTTAAAAAATGGTGTACATTTCTTTTTCGCTTAATTGAGTTTTAAAGAAAATGGGAAAACAAGCTGGACTTGCAAGACGGTCAGTCGCGTTTTTAATCGATTATGTGATTTTAGAAGCTCTACGTTGGATTACTTTAAACCCTTTGTTTAGCGGTCGAGAAATTTCTCCAGATCAAATTTTAAAAGCGGCCTCGTCCGGTCGATTGGAGGAGTTATCTCAAATGGTAATCTGGTTGTTTATTATTTTAAATTTGGTATTTTTGCTTTGGGGGTTTTATTTTGTTTTGTTTACATGGCAATTAGGACAAACTCCAGGTAAAAAATTACTAGGAATTATCGTGGTGCGCGAAGACGGTCAACCCATGAGTTTTAAGGTTTCCTTTGTTCGGTTTATTGGATTGAATATTTCAATCACTGCGTTTGGTTTAGGTTTTTTTTGGGCCGCCTTTGATAAAAAGGGTCAAACTTGGCATGATAAAATGGCCAAAACCCAGGCGGTTTTACAAACATCGTAAAATAAATTAAAAATGGAAAGTAGGATGAAAAAGAAATATCTGTTGGCGCCTGGACCAACTCCGGTTTCTGAAGAAGTGTCATTGGTTATGACAGTTCCTATGATTCATCATAGACGCCTCAGTTCAATCAGATTTTTGTAGAAACAGCTGAAGCGGCAAAATATTTATTTCAAACAAAACAAGATGTTTTGATTTTGGCCTCTACAGGGACTGGCGGCATGGAATCTTGTGTTACTAATTTATTTTCTCTAATTTTTCGGATTTAAAATTTCTTTCATCTTGCATTATCCCTTAGCCGAAAGATCATCTTCGGCGCCCCCGGTTAGCTTGGGCCTAGAAATCACGATGATTCTCAGAAGAAATAAACTTCAAATTCGATATTTTAATGACTGTCCGACTTTAAGAAAACTACTATGACATGTTAAAATGATGCCCATTTTAAGTGTTATTTAAATTCAATCTTTAATCCATAGTAAGAGGTTAACCGAATGAACAAGAAGTATTTACTCACGCCTAGCCCTACCCCTATTCCAGAACATGTCTCTCTGGAAATGGCTCTTCCTATACAACACCGACGAACTTCTCAGTGCGGCGACATATTTGGTAAAGTCATAGTAGGAGATATATTGTAATGCCCAGAAAATATAATTTCAGCGCTGGCCCAGCCATGTTACCCGAAGCCGTGTTAAAGAAGGCGCAAGAAGAATTGCCGGATTGGCATGGTTCCGGGGCTTCGATCATGGAGATGAGTCACAGAGGCAAGGAATTTGTATCTGTTCACG